>NZ_JBIWLX010000020.1:0-212384 GCF_044766405.1 Streptomyces sp. NPDC102270
CCGCGACGGGGCACTCACCTCCATCACCGAAGCCACCGAGCTCTACCGCACCCTCGCTGCCGCCAACCCCGCCGCCTTCCTCCCCAACCTCGCCGGAGCCCTCAACAACCTCTCCAACCAGCAGAGCGAGCGTCAGCTCCTTGACGATGCATTGCGCACCTACGACCAAGCGATCTCGGAACTCCCCTCCGGTCCCCAAGCCGAGCTTCTCGTCTCGCGTGCCCGGTGGCGCCACGTCCACGACGATCACATTGGTGCGGCAGCGGATCTCCTCTCAGCAGCGCAACGCGCCGATGACACGACGGAATCCGCCTGGGCCGGTCGTTCCCGCCGTGCCGTCCGCGAACTCGCTGAAGAACTGGCCCGACACGTCCTGGCACAGCAATCTCTGGGGCCAACCCTCCCCAACCTGCCCGCCTGGTCGAAGGACGAACTCCCATCCGAGGCCATCGACCGCTTCAACAGCTGGCTTTCCGCACGGAGTTGGCCCGATCAGGAGACGTTCGTCCGGCAGACCTATCCACTTCTCGCGGCGCCGGAAGGCCGCGCCGCTCTCGCCCTCACCCGCGCGCTTTACCCGGAATTCATAGGTCTCAGCGACCTAGCGGTCGTGCTCGACGCCGCACACGATCGAGGCCTGGACCTGGTACTCGAAGAACTCCGGGAGACCAACGCCAGGTCCGATCTGGTCAACGAATGGCTCGCCACCCCCACCTGGCCGGCAGACCTGGAATTCCTCAACCGCCATCCCCGACTGACCGAAGACCCCCTCGTACGGGAGCTGCTCACCTCACAGTGGGACGACCCGGCGTCACGCCAGCACCTGGGCATCCTCCAGCTCACCGACCGCCTTCCCGCACCAGACGTCTACGACGCGATCACCGATCCCGCAACAGCGATCGACACAGCCATGGAGTTCGTCGAGCAGGGCCAACCGGACGCGCTCCTCCCGCTCCTCCTCGCATCACCAGCCCTCACGCAGATGCCGTTCGTCACTCCGTACCTGATCGCCGTACACACGGCGTTCTCCACCCCACCAGCAGCCGAGACACCACAACCCGAGGCAACCCCCGACACCAACGACCCGTCCCCCACCGACCTCATCGAGCAAGCCGCAACACAGGGCTCCGAAGTACAGCGAGGAGCCGGCGCAGCCCGCCTCCGCCGACTCGCCCAGCACCACCCGGACCACGCGCCCACGCTGCTCCAGCTGGCCGCCGCCCTCACCGCAGCCGCGCCGGCCCCGCAAAGCGAAACCGCCTCCGATGCCGGATGAGGAACAACGCCCACCCTCCGGGTCACCGTGCAAACTCACGGTGGAAGAGATCACGTACCTCAGCAACATGGGTCAGCTCTTCCACTCGGCACCCGGCTACCGGGCCATGCAAGATGCTCTCGACGCGGCCCTCAAAGCCGTACAGCGACACCGCGCCGACGGCGTGAGCTGGCCGGACATCACCCGTGCCCTCGGCATCCCGCAGGAAGAACTCCGGCACCGCATGCAGGAGACCACCGAGAAACCGCGCCCAGCACCTCCCCCGCTCACTGCAACGACCAGGATGGGCGACCACCTCCCCCAGCACCCACTGCGCCCTCCGACCGGTCGCCTGCGACTGCCCCCGTCGGAACTGATGAACCAGGCATGGTCCGCCTCGATCTCCGCCCACTCGCCGCAGAACTCGACCTTCTCCGCCGACATCCCCCCACAGGACCACCATGCGGGACTCCTCTCCCCAGCAGGCGCCGCTCCGAGAGTGCTGTTCGTCTCCGGCGATCCACGCCCTGGACGCAACGACTTCGGCGCTGAGGCGGCATGCATCCGGCAGGCCGTCGCCGCGAGTTACATGCAACTGACCGAAATGGCATCGGTCAGACTCGCCGAAATCTGCCCCGCCCTGGACACACACAGACCGACGAACCTGCACATCGCGGCGCACAGCTCCTTCGGCGGAATCCACCTCACCCAGGACAGCGGCGACCTCTGCATCGCGTACGAGAACCTGTGCGCGGAGATCGCCCGTGTCCGCCACCCGCCCCTCCTCGCCGTACTGAACTTCTGTGGCTCCACCGCGCTGGCCAACGAGATGGCGCTGACCGTGACGACGGTGATCAGCTGGCCCCACTCCATGGACGACGGGCAGGCCCGGACATTCACGAGGCAGCTGTACCAATCGCTGGCCGTCCGGCGCTCCGTAGCGGACAGTTGTAATGATGCGGAAGCCGAACTGAGGGGCCCGCATCCGGATCTGCCACTGCCTCTAACGCATGGCGATGCGACGGCCTACATCTTCTGAACCGCTTCGTCCGAGGCCGGATCCAACAGCGATCACTCACGCTCTCGCGCATGTGGTCACTCCCTGTGCCATCCAGCCGGTGAATGCCGTCAGCATCTGGCTCGTCTCATGATCGCCCGGACACACCCCGACGGCCACGCCAGCCGGACCGTTGGCCACTGCACGAGAAGGTCGGCCAACCCTGTAGGGCCGTTTCCTCTTCGGGCCGTTTCCGCGACCCCTCGGCCATCGTCAGACGCAGCGGGTGCCTGCTGCCAGTGCGAACACCAGGTGCACTATTCGGCCCGGAGACACCGTCGTCTGGACACGGCCGAGCCGCCCCGGCCCCTGTACGGCCCCTGGGTCCTGACATCGACCCTCAGGGCAGTCGCCCAGACGGCGAGCGACAACCTCGATCACCTACTCCATCGCAGGTCAGAGGGTTTCGAACCCCTCAGAACACCGCCGGACTCCGAACTCACGAGCAGCGGATTCAGTCCGTTCAGGCAAAGTTGACGATCCGACAGGACAAAATGAACGTTTCCGCAGGTCAGAAGCCTGCACAGGTGGGGCGGGTGGGACTCGAACCCACGGCCGACGGATTATGAGTCCGCTGCGCCGCTTCACGATGACTTTCGTCGGCCCAGGCGTCCCGTTCTCCTGCCTGGCCATGTCCCGGCAGGAGAACGGAAACACCACCCGAGATGCAAGCAGTGTCCGAAAGCGGTGAGTGAGTTATCGGCCAACGCCACCAAGCCATTGCAGGGCGACCGCCGACAGGTCTCACTACAGCGCTGATCTGCATCAACACCTCCTTGGGACGGAAAACGGGCCGATTCGACCCGAGGCCCATGCATCCCGAGACCGAACACCTATGAACTGCAACGATGCAAAAAGTGCCGCTGTACCAGCCAAATACAAGCAGAAAAATTGGTGGAAAAATTCCATACTCGAACATATCGGTACACAGTCCATGCGCGGAGCGGCACATGGCGCGATCGACGCCATTGACCGGGGCCGATGCCTTCACGGTGGCTCGCAACCTGCTCCTGCACGCCAACAGCCCCTATGAGCAGGCGACTTCGAAATCCGCTTCCGTGAGACGGAAGCAGTCTTGCGGCCTCGCGAAGCCTCTGCGGACGATGTCACCACGCCACAGAGACGGGAACCCGCCACCATGCCGCACACCACCGCCTTCGCCAGGAACCAGTGGTACGTCGCCGCCTACAGCCACGAGGTGGGCCGCGAGGAGTTGCTCGGCCGGACGATCCTCGGTGAACCGCTCGTCTTCTACCGGACCGAGGAGGACGGCACGCCCGTCGCACTCGCCGACCGCTGTGTGCACCGCCGGTTCCCGCTGCACGAGAAGCCGAGCCGACTCGACGGCGACAAGATCGTGTGCGGCTACCACGGGTTCACGTACGACACCACGGGCACCTGTGTGTACGTGCCGGGCCAGAAGCGCGTACCGCGCACCGCGCGCGTCGCCGCCTACCCCGTCGCCGAGCGGGACTCCCTGATCTGGGTGTGGATCGGCGACCCCGCGCTCGCCGACGCCGACACCATCCCGCGCGCCAGGCACCTCGACTCGCCCGGCTGGGTCACCGTCCGCGGCATGGAGCCGATCGACGCCGACTACGGCCTGCTGGTCGACAACCTCCTCGACCTGTCTCACGAGACCTATCTGCACGGCGGTTACATCGGCACCCCCGAGGTCGCCGAGACGCCGATCACCACGGAGGTCGACGAGGGCGCCGGCATCGTCCGGGTGAGCCGGCACATGGACGACGCCGCATGCCCGCCGTTCTACGCGAAGTCCACCGGCATCGAGGGCCGGATCACCCGCTGGCAGGACATCGAGTACCACGCCCCCTGCCTCTATCTGCTGCACAGCCGTATCGCCCCGGTCGGCGTGCTCCCCGAGGCCGACGGCAGCGACCCGAACGGCTTCCACACCGAGATCACCTACGCCATCACGCCGTCGAGCGACGGTCACGTGTACGACTTCTGGATGGTCTCGCGCGACTGGGCGACCGAGGACACCGAGGTCACCGAGTTCCTGCGGGGCAACAACCACACCGTCGTCATGCAGGACGTCGACGCGCTCAACCTGCTGCAGAAGACGCTCGGCACCGAGCGCACCGGCTACCAGGAGCTGAGCATCAACATCGACACCGGTGGTCTCGCCGCCCGCCGTATCCTCGCCCGGTTGGTCGAGGAGGGCGACAAGCCCGTGGAGAAGGTCCTGTGAGTGCCGGAGCCACCGGGGAGATCTACCGCATCGACTGGCTGCCGGGCACCGACGTCCTGCACGGCACCTGTCACTGCGGCCGCGAGCACACCTCGCAGGACCCGATCGAGATGTGGGAGTGGATGCTCGCGCACCCGAACGGGCATGCCCCGCAAGGACACGAGCCGCCCCCGCACGAGCCGCAAGGAAACAGCTCATGAGTGACGCGTACGAAGCCGAACTCGTCGTCGACCGCAGGGACCCGGCGGCCGACGGCGTGCTCGCCCTCACCCTGCGCCACCCGCTGGACGAGCAGCTTCCGGAGTGGGAGCCGGGCGCCCACATCGACGTGGTCCTCGGCCCCGGCCTGGAGCGGCAGTACTCCCTGTGCGGCGACCCGGCCGACCGTACCGCCTGGCGGATCGCCGTCCTTCGCGAGCCCGCGGGGCGCGGCGGATCCGCCCATGTGCACGGGCAGTTGAGGCAGGGCGACAAGGTCCGGGTGCGTGGGCCACGCAACCACTTCGCCCTGCGGCCCGCGCCCCGTTACCGGTTCATCGCGGGCGGCATCGGCATCACCCCGATCCTGCCCATGCTCGCGGCGGCGGAGGCCGAGGGCGCCGAGTGGACCCTGCTGTACGGCGGGCGGACGCGCGAATCCATGGCGTTCACCGAGGAGTTGAGCCGCTACGGCGATCGCGTCACCGTCGCTCCCCAGGACGAGACCGGCCTCCTGGACCTCGCCTCGGTGCTGGACGGGGTTCCCGAGGGCACCCTCGTCTACTGCTGCGGGCCCGGTCCGCTGCTCGACGCGGTGGAGGCGCGCTGCCCGGCCGGACTGCTGCACGTGGAGCGGTTCGCGCCGAAGGAGCAACTGGAGGGCGAGAACACGGAGTTCGAGGTCGAGCTGGCGCAGACCGGTACGACGGTCACCGTCGCTGCGGACGTCTCGGTGCTGGACGCGGTGCGTGCTTCCGGCGTCGAGGTGCTGTTCTCCTGCACGGAGGGCACGTGCGGCACCTGTGAGACCGATGTTCTCGACGGCACCCCGGACCACCGGGACTCCGTGCTCACGGACGAGGAGCGGGAGGCCGGGGAGACGATGATGATCTGTGTGTCCCGGTGCCGGGGGAAGAAGCTGGTACTGGACCTGTAGCCATCCGGAGGTCGGCCTCGATGCCGGCCACGGTCTCCAGCAGCGGCGGCAGCAGATCCCGCCGTACCGCGGCGAGTGTCGTACGCCCCGCCTGCACGGGGATGTTGACCGCCGCCACCACCTCGCCGCCCCGGTCCCGCACCGGGGCGGCGATCGAGCGCAGCCCCTCCTCCAGCTCCTGGTCGACGAGCGCGTATCCCTGTCTGCGCACCCGCTCCAGCTCGGTCCGCAGCAGCGCGGCGGAGTCGATCGTGCGAGCGGTGAGCGGAGTCAACTCGACGCGTGCGAGGCGTACTTCGATCTCCTCCTCCGGCAGGTGCGCGAGCATCACCCGCCCGACCGAGGTGACATGGGCCGGGAAGCGGGTGCCCACGGTGATCGCCGCGCTCATGATGCGACGCGCGGGCACCCGGGCCACGTACACGATGTCGTCGCCGTCGAGCACGCACAGGGACGACGACTCCCTTGTCCTCTCGACGAGTTGCTCCAGATGCGGTTCGGCGATCTGGGCCAGCGAGAAGCTCGACAGGTAGGAGTAGCCGAGTTCCAGGACGCGCGGGGCGAGCCGGTAGGTGCGGCCGTCGGCGCGGACGTATCCGAGATCCGCCAGGGTCAGCAGGAAACGGCGGGCCGCCGCCCGGGTCAGTCCGCAGGCGCGGGCGACCTCACTGAGGGTCAGTTCCCGGTGGTCGGCGTCGAAGGAGCGGATCACGGCGAGGCCTCGCTCCAGGGAGCGCACGAAGTGAGGGGCGCGGTCTGCTTCGGGCATCGTCGCCTCCGATGAGCGAATGTCAACAATATTGTCAGCAAAAGGTGTTGACCCGACCCCCGCGAGCCCCATACCTTTCGCGCTGAGCACCACTGTGCGGTCTGCGCACAGCCTGTCGGAACAACAAGTCTGCACAGGAGGAGCCATGCGTCGTCTGCTCGTCGCCCTCGCGGCCGGAGCACTACTGGTCACCGCGTCGGCCTGTGGTTCGTCCGGCGACTCGGGGGGATCGGACTCGGGATCGTCGTCCGGCGGCACCACCACCGTCAAGCTCGGCCTCATTCCGATCGTCGATGTCGCGCCGATCCATCTGGGCCAGAAGAAGGGCTTCTACAGCAAGCACGGCCTGAAGCTGGAGATATCGAACGCGTCCGGCGGCGCGGCGATCGTGCCCGGGGTCGCCAGCGGGCAGTTCCAGTTCGGCTTCTCCAACGTCACCACCCTGTTGATCGCCCGGTCGTCCGGGGTGCCGATCAAGGCGGTCTCCAACGGCATCGCCTCAACGGGCGTGCAGGGCAAGGACTTTGCTGCCGTCGCGGTGAAGAAGGGCAGTTCGATCACGTCCGCGAGGGACCTGGAGGGCAAGAAGGTCGCCATCAACACGCTGAAGAACATCAACGAGTCCGCGGTGCGCGAGTCGGTCCGCAAGGCCGGCGGCGATCCGGACAAGGTGAAGTTCGTGGAGCTGGCCTTCGACCAGATGCCGGCCGCTCTCGACGGCGGCCAGGTCGACGCGGCCTGCGCGGTCGAGCCCGCGCTCGCCACCATCAAGAGCCAGGGCGGCCAGGTGATCGCCTCCCCGCTGGTGGACGTGGCCAAGGACACCACGGTCGCCATGTACTTCACCTCGACGAGGTACCAGCAGCAGAACGCCGACGTGGTGAAGAAGTTCCAGGAGGCCACCGCCGAGTCCCTCGCCTACGCGGACGCCCACCCGGACGAGGCACGCCAGATCATCACCACCTACACCAAGATCCCGGCGTCGGTGCTGGCGCAGGTGACCCTGCCGAAGTGGCCGGCCGAGCCGAACAAGGAGTCCATCGAGGCGCTGGCGAAGCTGGGCGAGGGTGACGGGTTCTTCAAGAAGACCCCCGACGTCGACGCGCTGCTTCCGTGAGGTTCCAGAACGCGGCGCTGGGCGCCGCCGGGCTCGCGGCCTTCCTCGTCCTGGGCGAGGCGGTGCCCCGGCTCGGTCTGGTCAAGGAGGCCTACTTCCCGCCGACCAGCCGGATCGCGCGCGCCTTCGTCGACGAACTCTCCGACGGCGCCTTCTGGACGGCGCTCGGCGACACCCTCACCGGCTGGGCCCTGGGCCTGGCCATCGCAGCCTCGGCGGGCATCGTCATCGGCGTGATCGTCTCGGTCGTGCCGTATCTGCGCGAGGCGACGGCCTCGACGATCGAGTTCCTGCGTCCGATCCCCTCGGTCGCCCTCATCCCGCTGGCGGTGCTGCTGTACGGCAGCGAACTGCGGTCGGTGCTGCTGCTCGTCGCGTACGCCAGCTTCTGGCAGGTCCTCATCCAGACGCTCTACGGCGTCCAGGACGTCGACCCTGTCGCCGAGGAGACGGCCCGCTCGTACGGTCTCGGCACCTGGGCACGGATCCGGCACGTCCTGTGGCCGACCGCGCTGCCGTATGTGATGACCGGGGTGCGGCTGGCCGCGGCCGTCGCGCTGATCCTCGCCATCACCGGTGAACTGGTCATCGGGGCACCGGGGTTGGGCGCCCGTATCGCGGTGGCGCAGAACTCGCAGGCGGTGCCGGAGATGTACGCGCTGATCGTCGTGACCGGCCTTCTGGGGCTGCTCATCAACGTCGGCGCGCGTACCGTGGAACGACGGGCGCTGGCCTGGCACCAGTCGGTGCGCGGGGAGGTGGCGGTGTGAAGCGGCTCGCTCTGCGGCTCTTCTTCGTGCTCGCGCTGCCCGCGCTGCTGGTCATGGTCTGGTGGCTGGCGTCGGACGGCAGCGACAACGTCTTCTGGCCGCCGCTGCGCACGATCCTGCAGACCTTCCCGGACGTGTGGACCGCCGACCGCCTGCGCGACGACGTCCTGCCCAGCATCTGGCGCCTGGTGGCCGGTTACGCGCTGGCGGCCGTCGTCGGTGTCGCCGCCGGCACGGTCATCGGCTCCTACCGGCGGGTGCGGGCGGTGTGCGAACCGGTCCTGGAGTTCCTGCGGGCGGTCCCCCCGCCGGTCCTGATCCCGGTCATCATGCTGTTCGCGGGCATCGGCGACACCATGAAGGTCACCGTGATCGCGAGCGGCTGTGTCTGGCCGATCCTGCTCAACACCGTCGAGGGTGTGCGCGCGGTCGACCCGGTGATGCTGGAGACGGCCCGCTCCTACGGCATCACCGGCCCCTCGCGGCTGCGCAACCTGGTGCTGCCCTCGGCCGGCCCGCAGATCTTCGCGGGCCTGCGCCAGGCGCTGTCCATCGGCATCATCCTGATGGTCATCAGCGAGATGTTCGCGGCCAGCAACGGCATCGGCTTCACCATCGTCCAGTTCCAGCGCAGTTTCGCGGTCCCCGACATGTGGACCGGCATCCTCGTCCTCGGTCTGCTGGGGTTCGTCCTCTCCGTCGTCTTCCAGCTGGTCGAGCGGCGGGTCCTCGCCTGGTACCACGGCCTGCGCGCCTCGGCCCGGCGGTCCCCGTGAATCACCCGAACGTGAAAGGGCGGTCCATGCACCCGCTTCTCGGCGTGTCCGGCCTGAACAAGGTCTACGAGGGGTCCGGCCGCCGCGTGGAGGCGGTCCGCGATCTCACCTTCACCGTCGATGCGGGCGAACTCGTCTGTCTCGTCGGCCCCTCGGGCTGCGGCAAGACGACCCTGCTGAAGTGCATGGGCGGCCTGCTCACGCCGACGGCCGGGGAAGTCCGCCTGTCAGGACGGAAGGTGACCGGTCCGCCGCCCGGGATGGCCTTCGTCTTCCAGGAGTACGGCCGCAGCCTCTTCCCCTGGATGCGCGTCGCCGACAACGTCGAACTCCCCCTGAAGCAGAAGAACCTGCCCACATCGCGACGCCGCGAGCTGGTCGCCGACGCACTGGAGTCGGTGGACCTGTCGGACGCCGCCTCGGCGTATCCCTGGCAGCTGTCCGGCGGGATGCAGCAGCGCGTCGCGATCGCCCGCGCACTCGCCTACGAGCCCGAAGTCCTCCTGATGGACGAGCCGTTCGCGGCCGTGGACGCCCAGACCCGCGCCGACCTGGAGGACCTCGTACGGCGGCTGTGGCGGGAGCGCGGCATCACGATCCTGTTCGTCACCCACGACATCGACGAGGCCGTGTACCTGGGCGAACGCGTGATCGTGCTGTCCGCCTCCCCCACGGTCGTACAGGAGCAGCTGAAGGTCGATCTGCCGGACGAGCGGGACCAGATACACACGCGGGTGGCCCCGCGCTTCGCCGAACTGCGCACCCATGTGTACGAGCAGATCCAGGCGGCCAAGCGCGGGGTCGTGCGGGAGGCTCCGGTCACGAAGTCCGATACGCCTCCACTTCACTGAACTGCCCGGCCGGCCAGCCGGTGTTGGCGCTCACCGACAGGCGCAGATACCGCACAGTGGTGCCGGGCAGCGTGACGGTGGCCGTGTTGCCGGTCGCCGGGTCGAGGCGGTAGCCCTGTGCGCCGACGACGGTGGTGTAGGTGCTGCCGTCGGCGCTGCCCAGCACGGTGACGGTCTGGGTGCGGGCCTGCCAGGCGCTCTGCGGAGGCAGTTTCAGCACCAGCCTGCGCACCGGTTCGGCCGACCCCAGGTCCACCGTCCAGGACTGCGGGAACGCGTTGTTGGCGGACTCCCAGTAGCTGTTCGCGTCGCCGTCGACCGCCTTGCCGGGCGTGTAGACGTCCTGGGAGCCGCTCGCGGTGGCCGGGCGGCCCTTGGCGAGGTTGCGGTTCGGGTCCGGATCGGGGTTGCCCTGGCCCGGCTGCGGCCAGGTCGAGCAGTCCGACCAGGTGCTGCTCCAGCCGGAGTTGCCGCCGCCGTCGGTGAGGGCGAAGGTGCCGGAACTCGCCGGGTAGGGACAGTTGTAGACACCCGCCGCACCCACCGAAGTCGCCGTGACATCGCGGAAGGTCGCGGCACCCTGGGCCTCCGCCTGCACGACGACCGTGCCGGTGTTGCGGACGGTCGCGCCGGACACGGTGACGTTCCGGACCGGGTAGCCCTGTCCCCCGCCGGAGACGAACTCGAAGGCGCTGTACGGGCTGTCGGTGATGGTCGTGTCGGTGATGTTCACGGTGGCGTTGACGGCGCTGTCGTACGAGTCGACCCGCAGCGCCCCCATCGGGTGGTTCCAGTTGGGGTTCATCGCGCCGGTGCGGACGAGGGTGTTGCCGTCGACCGTGATGGTGCCGGCCAGCGGGAAGAAGGGGTCGAGGAACTTCTGGTTGGAGATCGCGATGCCGCTGCCGAGGGCGTTGGTGTCGGAGACCAGGTTGTTCCGCACCGCGAGGTCGGTTCCGCCGTAGATCGCGATGCCGTTGGCGAGGTTCGGCTGGGTGATGGTGTTGTTCTCGAAACTGCTGTTCGTGTCCGGCGCGTACAGCGACCACATGGCGAGCGCGTCGTCTCCCTGGTTGCGCAGGAAGTTGTTGCGGACGCGCACTCCGCGGGCGTTGCCGTTGAGGTTGAGGCCGTCGGCCGTCATGTCGAGGAAGCGGTTGTTCTCCACGACGAGGTTGTCGTTGTTGCCCGTCAGCCAGAGGCCGACCTTCAGATGCTGGAGCCACATCCCGGACACCGAACTCCCGGGTCCGAGGGAGCCGTTGACGAAGTTGTCCGGGTTGGAGTCGACGCGCTCGGTGACCTCACCGACCACCGCGAAGTCCTTGATGTGGACGTTCCCCGAGGAACTGGACTGGTCGATGAAGCGGGAGGAGTGCACGACCGAGTGCCAGCTTCCGGCGCCCTGGAGAGTGACGTTCTGGACGCCGCCGAGGGCGGAGGTCAGCCGGTAGTCGCCCGGCGGGATCCAGACCGCTCCCCCTTGGGCGGCGGAGATCGCGTCCCGGAAGGCCTGGGTGGAGTCGCCGTTCCCGGTGGGGTCGGCGCCCTTGGAGGTGACGGACACGGACCCGGCGGGCTGACCCGCGGCCGCCGCGACCTGCTCGAAGTCGGAAACGTCGACGGTGACCTGGGTGCCGGTCGACTCGAAGGCGACCTTGTCACCGGCCTGGACGTCCCGGCCGAGCAGGAGGCGGGCGTTGTCGAAGAAGTGGTGCGTCCTGGCGCCGGGTATCCAACTGGTGTCGATGTAGGAGTACTTGGACGTCACGGGAAGCGTCTTCGCGAGCCTGGTGCCGTTGACGTAGACGTTCAACGTGCCCGACTGGCCGTCGGGGACGCTGTAGGCGACGTTCACCGCGTTGGCCGCGCGCGGCACGGTGAACTCGACGCGTTGACCCGAGCCGATCCGTACCGCCTGCCGCCCGGACGCCTCCGAGGCGAGCGTGCCCTGCGTGTAGTCCGGGCCGATTCGCGTGCCGGTCGTGGTGGCGGACTCGGCCTCGACCGAGGTGAAGGGCAGGGTGGCGCCCGCGGCCGCGTGGGCGGTGGGCGCGGTGGCGGTGAGGAGGCCGGTGGTGAGGGCCACAGTAATGGTCGCTGACATGCTCCTGACAGATCTGTGCATGTGCTGATCCCTTCGTGTGGGGGTGTGGCGGTCTCAGCCGTGCAGCCAGACCGCCGTGTCCTTCGGCAGTCGGCCCCGCGGGTCCAAGGGGCCACTGGCGAGCAGCAGTTGGGTGTGTACGGGGAGGTCGGCCGGGCTGTCGGCGAGATTCACCACGCACAGGGAGCCCTGCGCACGGGTGAAGGCGAGGACGCCCTCGGGTGCGGGCAGCCAGGTGAGCGGGCCGTCGCCGAAGACCGGCCGGATCCGGACGGCTTCCCGGTACAGGCTGAGCATCGACTCGGGGTCCAGGGCCTGCCGGTCGGCCGCGTACGAGGCCCAGTCGGCGGGCTGCGGCAGCCAGGGCTCGCCCCCGAACCCGGCGTGCGGCGCCCCGGCCGCCCACGGCAACGGCACCCGGCATCCGTCCCGCCCGGGGTCCGTGCCGCCGGAACGGAAGTGCATCGGGTCCTCGATGCGGTCGCGCGGGATGTCCGCCTCGGGCAGGCCGAGTTCCTCGCCCTGATAGACGTAGACGGCTCCGGGCAGGGCGAGCGTGAGCAGGGCCGCCGCCCGGGCCCGCCGGGTGCCGAGGGCCAGGTCGGTCGGGGTCCCGAAGGCCTTGGCCGCGAAGTCGAAGCCGGTGTCCGTACGGCCGTAGCGGGTGACCGTGCGGGTGATGTCGTGGTTGCACAGCACCCAGGTGGCGGGGGCGCCGACCGGGCCGTGCTCGGCGAGGGTCGTGTCGATCGAGGTGCGAAGGCGCCCGGCGTCCCAAGGGCACGACAGGAAAGAGAAGTTGAAGGCGGTGTGCAGCTCGTCGGGGCGCAGGTAGCGGGCGAAGCGTTCGGTGTCCGGGAGCCAGACCTCGCCGACGAAGACCGCGTCGTACTCGTCGGCGACGGCCCGCCAGGAGCGGTAGATGTCGTGGAGTTCGTCGCGGTCGACGAAGGGGTGCGGGTCGGGGTGGAGAGCGAGGTCGGGCAGGTCGGGGTCCTTGGCGAGCAGGGCGGCCGAGTCGATGCGGACGCCCGCCACTCCCCGTTCGAACCAGAAGCGCAGGATGTCCTCGTGCTCCTGGCGGACGGCGGGGTGGGCCCAGTTGAGGTCGGGCTGCTGCGGGGTGAACAGATGCAGATACCAGTCGCCGTCGGGCAGCCGCGTCCACACGGGCTCGGCCGAGCCGACGAACTGCGAAGGCCAGTCGTTGGGCGGGAGTTCACCGTGCTCACCGCGTCCGGGCCGGAAGTGGAACAGCTCGCGTTCGGCGCTGCCGGGCCCAGCCCGCAGCGCGGCCCGGAACCAGGGGTGCTGGTCGGAGACATGGTTGGGCACGATGTCGACGATCGTGCGGATGCCCAGCTCCCGTGCCTCCGCGATGAGCTTCTCCGCCTCGGCGAGGGTGCCGAAGGCCGGGTCGATCGCGCGGTAGTCGGCGACGTCGTAGCCGCCGTCCTTCATCGGGGAGAGGTACCAGGGGCTGAACCACAGGGCGTCCACGCCGAGTTCGGCGAGATACGGCAGCCTGGCGCGTACTCCGGCGAGGTCGCCGGTGCCGTCCCCGTCGCCGTCGGCGAAGCTGCGGACGTAGACCTGGTAGATGACGGCGGAGCGCCACCACTCGGTGGGCTGTCCCACTGGGGGTTCCCTTCTGTTGGCGGACGGACGGTGTCAGCCCTTCGTGCTGCCCGCGCCGATCCCGGCGACGATGTGCCGCTGGAAGACGAGGAACAGGGCGACCATCGGGATGCTGGCGATCACCATCGCGGCGATGAGCACGGTCAGTTGGATGTTCTGCGACAGCTGGACGAGTGCCACGCTGATGGGCTGCTTGTCGGTGTCGGAGAAGACCATCAGCGGCCACAGGAAGTCCTGCCAGACGGCGACCAGGGCGAAGATCGACACCACCCCGAGGACCGGCCGTGACATGGGCAGCACGATCGACCACAGGGTGCGCAGCTTTCCGGCGCCGTCGATCTCGGCGGCCTCCAGCACATCGCGCGGGAGCTGGTCGAAGAACCGCTTGAGCAGGTACAGGTTGAAGGCGTTGGCGACGGCCGGCAGCCAGATGGCCAGGGGGTCGTTCAGCAGGCCCAGGTCCGCCACGGTCAGGTATTTCGGTACGACCAGGGCCTGGGCCGGGACCATCAGTGTGGCGAGGATGCCGCCGAGGACCACCTTGCCGAAGACGGGCCTGAGCCGGGACAGGGCGTAGGCGGCGGCCGTGCACAGGACGAGCTGGAACGCCCAGGCGCCGGCGGCCTGGACCACTGTGTTCCACAGGTGCTGCGGGAGCTGCATGAGGTCCCAGGCGTCGCTGTAGCCGTCGAGGTGCCACTGTTCGGGGACGAGGGTGGGCGGGGTGCGCGTCACCTCGTCCGGCGACTTCATCGCCCCGGTGACCATCCAGTAGACCGGGAAGAGGAACGCGAGCGCGAAGAGCACGACGACGGTGGTGAAGACGGTCCAGTACAGGGCCCTGCCGCGCGGGCGGGCGAGCGTCGCCGGGGAGACCAGGGTGCGGCTGCTCATGCGAGCTCCCCCTCTCCGGACCGGGTCAGCCGCAGGTACACGGCGGAGAAGGCGCCCAGCAGCACCAGGAGCATGACGCTCAGGGCGCAGGCGCCACCGAAGTCGTTGTAGAGGAAGGCGTACTTGTAGATCAGGTAGAGGACGGTGACCGTGGCGTTCTCCGGACCGCCGCCGGTGATCACGAACGGTTCGGTGAACACCTGCATGGTCGCAATGATCTGAAGGAGCATCAGCATGAGGATGACGAATCGGGTCTGAGGGATCGTCACATGCCGGATGCGCTGGAGGAGGTTGGCGCCGTCCAGTTCGGCTGCCTCGTACAGCTCGCCGGGGATGGACTGGAGGGCGGCCAGGTAGATCAGCACCGTGCCGCCCAGGTTGGCCCAGGTCGCCACGATCACCAGGGAGACGAGCGCGGTGTCGGCGCCGTTGGACCAGTTCGAGGTGGGCAGGTGCACAAGGCGCAGCGCCTCGTTGGCGAGGCCGGCTCCGGGGTCGTAGAACCACTTCCAGAGCAGGGCGCTGACCACCGGCGGGATCATGACGGGCAGGTAGACGACCACCCGGAAGAACGCCTTCGCGTGTCTGAGCTCATTGAGCACCAGCGCCATGACGAAGGGGATCGCGAAGCCGATGAGCAGGGCCAGCAGGGTGAAGGTGAGGGTGTTGCGCCAGGCGGCGGTGAACTCCGGGTCGTGCCAGACGCGGGTGAAGTTGGCGGTGCCGACCCATTCCGGCTCGGAACCCGGCGTGTACTTCTGGAAGGCGATCACGACGGCGCGGATCGCCGGGTACCAGGAGAAGAGCGCGAAGCAGAGCAGTCCGCCGAGGAGGAAGCCGTAGGCGCGCACCTGGTCGGCGAGGCGGCGCCGCCTCCGGTCCCCTGCGGGAGGCGGCGCCTGGATCGGGGGTGCGGCGATGACCGCGTGGGGTGGGCTGTCCACCGTCTTCATGGGGGTCAGCTCCGGGCCAGGATGCCGTCGATCTTGGTCGAGGCGTCCTTGAGGAGCTGGTCGATGTCGGCGTCCTTCTTGGTGAGGACGGCGGAGACGGCACTGTCGAGGACGGAGTAGATCTGCTGGGCGTTCGGCGGCTCGATCTTCATCCGCAGGCTCTGGTTGCCGTCGAGGAAGGCCTGGTAGTTCTCCACGGGCACATTGGCGTTGGCCTTCTTGACCTGCTGGTCCTTGGCGTCGGCGGCGCCGGTGAACAGGCGCGGCTCCGGCAGGCCGACCGGGGCGTCGGCCTTCTTGGCGCGGGCGTAGTCACCGAGGAAGCCGGCGCCGGGGGTGAGGAACATGTGGTCGAGCCACTGCAGGGCTGCCCGGATCTGATCGGGGCTCGCCTTCTTGTTGACCATGTAGCCGTCGCCACCGATGAGCGTGCCCTTGCCGCCGGGCATGGGCGCGAGGGCGAGGTCCTTGTAGTTGCCGCCCTTCTCCTTGACCAGGATCGGGATGTTGTCCGGGGCGGAGAGGTACATGCCGAGCTTGCCCGAACCCATCATCTGCTGGACGTCGTTGATGACGAGCAGCTGCTTGCTGCCCATGGAAGCGTCGGTCCAGCGCATGTCGTGGAGGTTCTGCAGGACCGCGTGGCCCTCGGGGGTGTCGATGGTGGCCTTCTTGCCGTCGGCGCTGACGACGTCGCCGCCCTGGGAGTACAGCTCGGCCGTGAAGTGCCAGCCGCCCTGGTTCTGGGCGCTGTAGTCGGCGTATCCGACGGCGCCGTCACCGAGTGCGGCGATCTTCTTGGCGGCGGCGCGCAACTCCTCCCAGGTGGCCGGGGGTTGCTCGGGGTCGAGGCCGGCCTTCTCGAAGAGCTTCTTGTTGTAGATCAGGCCCATCGAGTAGCCGGTGCGCGGGATGCCGTAGATCTTCCCGTCGACGGTGTAGATGTCGCGGAGTTGCTGCTGGAGGGTGCCGTAGCTCTTCAACTCCTTGACGTACGGGGTGAGATCGGCGGCCTGGCTGATGTCCACGACGTGCTTGGCGTCGGTGAAGTACGTGTAGAAGACGTCCTCCATCTGCCCGCCGGCGAGTTTGGCGTCGAAGGTCTTGGGGTCCTGGCAGGGGAAGGCGTCGTGCGCGACGACGTCGATGTCCGGGTGCTGCTTCTCGAAGGACGCGATGTCCTGCTCGAAGAACCGCCGGTCGACCTTGGCGCTCTTGGGCGGCATGCAGTTGACCGTGATGCGGGTCTTGCCGCTCGCCGTGTCGTCGCCCGATCCGCAGGCGGAGACGACCAGGGCAAGCGAACAGACACTGAGCGCGGCGACGGTACGGCGGTACCCGGTGCTTCTCATCGGTGGACCCCTCGTGGGCAGGAGCGGTGGGCGCCGCACACTCAAGCACCGCCGACAACTGTCCGCAAGATGTCACGCAGAATTTGAAATTATTCGACAGAGCGATGAGCGAGGAGGAGGGAGTCGATCACCGAGCGGGCGGCCGTGGGCGCGGTCGACCGGGCGGACGAGGCCGCGCCGGCAGCCGCGGCGGGCGACGGCTGCGAGGTCCTGGTGGACATGGCCGTTCAGTCGCGAGGCGCTTGCGCGGTGGATCCCCGGACCACCAGTTCGGGCTCGAAGAGCAGTTCCTCGGGCGGTACGGCACTTCCGCCGACCTGCGCGTTCAGCAGCTCGACGGCGGCTCGGCCCATGGCCTCGATGGGCTGGCGGACGGTGGTCAGCGGGGGTTCGGTGCAGTTCATCAGGGCGGAGTCGTCATAGCCGACGACCGACACCTGACCGGGCACGTCGAGGCCCTTGCGGCGGGCGGCCCGGATGACGCCGAGCGCGAGGGGGTCGCTGGCGCAGATGAAGCCGGTGACCCCGCGGTCGATGAGCCGGGCGGCCGCCGCGTGCCCGCCCTCGATGGAGAACATGGCCCGCGCGACCCGCTCGTCGGGCAGCTCACCGAGCCCCTGTGCGGCGGCGAGCTTGCGTGCCGACGGGATGTGGTCCGCGGGGCCCAGCACCAGGCCGATCCGCTCGTGGCCCAGGGAGGCGAGATGCCGCCAGGCCTGTTCGACGGCCACCGCGTCGTCGCAGGACACGCCCGGGAAACCGAGGTCGTCGATGGACGCGTTGACCAGCACCACCGGGATGTTCCGGTCGGCGAGCCGCCGGTAGTGGTCGTGGGGCGCGTCCGCCTGGGCGTAGAGCCCGCCGGCGAAGACGACACCGGAGACCTGCTGCTGCAGCAGAAGATCCACGTAATCGGCCTCGGACACCCCGCCCTTGGTCTGCGTGCACAGCACCGGCGTCAGCCCGAGCTGGGCCAGGGCACCGCCGATGACCTCGGCGAAGGCCGGGAAGATCGGGTTCTGGAGCTCCGGCAGCACCAGCCCCACGAGCCGGGCCCGCTCACCGCGCAACTGGGTGGGCCGCTCGTACCCAAGCACGTCCAGCGCGGACAGCACGGCCTGCCGGGTGCCCTCGGAGACCCCCGGTTTGCCGTTGAGCACCCGGCTGACCGTGGCCTCACTGACCCCGACCTTCTTGGCAACCTCGGCAAGTCGTCGCGTCATACGCGCAAGAATAGCGCAAGAAATGCAAGCGGCTTGCGTAATGCGTAAGTGCGTGAGTGACCAACGCAGCGTCAGTGACTACTCAAAGCGTTGGTGACTACTGACGAAGCGCCGTCGGCGACCTGAACGCCGACGGTGCCCGTCAGGCCTCGGGGGTGGGCACCACCGTGAGGTGGGCCGCGGTGCGCCGCGGGCGGCGCCTGGTGGGAGCCGGGCGCAGCACCAGCGTCAGACGCGTGTAGCCGAGGTCGCGCAGGGTGCGCGGGGTCTCGTCGACGACCCGGCAGTCGGTGGCGCCCCAACGGGGATCGGGGTGCACCAGGGGGCGTACGGAGCCGTCGTGCTCCACGGCCTGTTCGCCGACCGCGCGGATCCAGTGCGGCAGCCCGTGCCGGTAGGCGGCGTCCATGATCGGGTCCTGGGCGATGTCCCGGCGGATCGCCTGGAGGCCGTGGTCGTGGCCGTGCCGCTCCACCGCGGCGGCGAAGTGCGCGAGCATCGGCAGGCACCACCGCGACTCGTGCTCGCCGAGGACGCTGCCGGCGTCGGGATGGAAGAGGACGAACCGGAGGAAGTTGTCACCCGGCATGGCCGTCGGATGCGGACCCACGGCACGGAAAAGTGACGCGAAAGCGGTGTTGGCGAGAACGACGTCCCAGCGGTGGTCGAGGACGACGGACGGGAAAGCGACGGCTTCCAGGAGCGTGGCGTAGTCCTGAAGGTATGCCTGGGCTTCGAGCCCCTCGGGGACGGGCCGCAGTTCCGACCGCTGCCCACCTGCCTGATATGCCATCGGGAGGTCACCCCTCTTGCCTATGCGGCCTTCACGCGGCGCCTTGATCCTGCTTCTCCGGAACAAGTCGTGTCAACTATCGTGGCATTCCGTGGCGGTTGACGGCTGAAATTGGCCACAGTTGTGGCGACACCTGGATGTGAGTTCGAACAACGGGCTACTCTCCGGGAAGTTCACGGCGACCGCCTGTGAGAAGTCGGGTGAGAGACGTAGGAGATCTGTCGGTGTCGGATGGCTTCGAGAGCCCGGACGACGCGGCAACGGTCGTGCTGACGGCCGTCGTCGCCCGCGTCGGCGCACTCGCCGGCCGGCTCGGCGTGCCGCACGCGCAGGTCTTCGACACCGGCCGACTGTCCGTCGCCTCCGGCGTCCCCGAACCCGTGGTCAAGGCCCTGCTGAGCGGGCGCCCGGCGGGTGAACCCGACGTCCAGGCGCGGTTCCTGCAGCGGCTCGACCTGCTGCGCCGCACCCGGCTGAAGCCCAACGGGCGCAAGTACACCCAGCAGGAGATCGCCGACGGCGCGGGCATGTCCCGGCAGCAGGCGGGCGCCCTCATCAACGGCGACCGGCGGCCCACCATGGAGCACTGCGACGCCATCCAGCGGTTCTTCCGCGTGCATGCCGGATTCCTCACCGCGGAGGACCCCGAGGCGCTCGCGGGTGCCCTCCAGCACACCGAACAGGAGCTCCTGCACAAACTCGCCGACCGTGAGCGGGAGGCCGCGGCGGCCGCCCGCGACCCGCTGGAGCGGCTGCTGCAGGACCACGGCGTCCGCGGGATCGCCTGGCGGGCCGCGCAGCTGCCCACGGACCAGCACCGTGACAAGGTCGCCGAGTGGCTGGACATGCTCCTGGAGAGCGTCAAGCGGCCCGAGTCCTGATCCGGGAGACAACTGTGGGCATCGGTAAGCACATGCGCCGCCTGAGCGGCGAGTTGGTGGCGGAGCTGGAACTCGACGCCCCGGCACGGCCCGAGGACCTCTACGGCGCCCTGTGCGACGCGATGAGCAGACGCCGGGGCCGCCCGGTCCACTTCCGTACGGCGCCCTTCCCGCCCGGCACGGCCAGCGGACTGTGGCTCGACATGGCCGACCAGGACCTGGTCGTGATCGAGGAACGCACCGCGCCCGACCACCAGTTGGTCATCCTCGGCCACGAGCTGTGGCACATGAACGCCGGCCACTGCTCCCATCACGTCGAGGGCGCCGCGGTCGCCGCCCGCCTCCTCCATGACGACGCCGACCTCCAGGCCACGGTCCGCAAGGTCGCCGCCCGCAGCCGCTTCGACCTCGACGACGAGCGGGAGGCGGAGAGCTTCGGCCTGCTGCTGGCCAGCAAGTGCCGGACCTGGCTGGCGGGTTCGCCGCTGCGCGGGCCGGCGCAGCGGGACCATCTGGCGGGGCGGATCGAGGTGTCGCTGGGGTATCTGGGGCCGCAGGGCTGAGAGTTCGGCGAAGGTCACGTCGCGCTGCGCTCGCCGGCCTCCCTCAGCACACTCCCCGGACCGCCCTCACGCAACAGCTCCCTCCAGTGGTCCCTGCTCCAGTCCGCCGGGGCCGTGGTGGCGGTGAACTCCTCGACCAGGGAGACGAAACGGGCGGGGTCGGTGTGGAAGGGGAAGTGTCCCGCGCCCTCGAAGATCTCCAGACGGCTGCCGGGCATCGCCTCGTGTGCCCCGAAGGCGTGCCGCACGGGCACCACGCTGTCCCGGTCGCCCCACAGCAGCAGGGTCGGCATGCCCTCGGTGAGATAGCAGCGGTCGAGCATGGTGACGACCTGTCCTCGCCAGTCGACGACCGCGCGCAGGGTGCGGATGAAGGCGTTGCGGGAGGTCTCGTCGGGGAGCGCGTCGACGAGGTTCAGCAGGTCCGGGGCGTCCTGGCCGAGGTCGGTGTCCAGGAGCCTCATCAGACGGATCGCGAGGCCCAGTTGGAGTCGCATGCCGGGCAGCCGCAGCGAGGACAGCATGAGGTGGGCGCCGGGCAGGGACACCAGCCGCAGCACGGGGTTGACCTCACGGCCCACACCGCCCGCGCTGACCAGGATGAGCCGCTCGGTGCGCTCGGGGAACTGGTAGGCGAACTGCATGGCCACTCCCCCGCCCAGGGAGTGCCCGACCAGGGTGGCCGACTCGATGCCGAGGGTGGTGAGCAGATCGCGCACGCCGTTGGCGTACGCGGCCACCGAGTAGTCGGCGCGCGGTTTTTCGGAGTCACCGTGGCCGAGCAGGTCGGGGGCGATCACGGTGTGGGTGCGGGCGAGGTCGGGAATGAGTTCGGCCCAGGTCGCCGAGGAGTCGCCGATGCCGTGGATGAGGACGAGCGGCGGCCCCTCACCCGCCATGCGGAAGGCACGGCGGTATCCGTGCACCGTGCGGTGTCGCAACTCCAGTTCTCCGTCGCCGACCGAGCGCAGCCGGACGGCGCGTACCGGGCGTCGCCGCGGGTCGTCGACCATGTGCGCTCGCCTCCCGTTCACCTGGCCGCGGATCAAGACGGCCGAAAGCCCTTCCTCCCAGCGTAGGGCCGCTTTCCGCACGGTGATTTCGGTGAGGTTTCGCCTCCGCTAAGCGAGCGAACGAACGGGCACGGAGGCCGGATTGTCAGTGGGGGACGGCAAGCTGGAGATGCACGCCCGTGCGGGGTGCGACCGACGTGCCCCGTCCGGGGGTGCGACCGACGCCGACTTGGGGAGAGCCGCCGATGCCCACCGCCGTACTGACCGACCGTGAGCGCACCGCCGTCCAGGCGTATCTGCGGCTGCTGCACACGGTCCGAGCCGCCTTCGACACCGCGGCCGGCCCACCCGACACCGCGCGGCCACCGGTCGTCCCGCCGGCGGTCCTCGCCGAGGCCGAACAGGCCTTGGCGGATGCGGGCCTCGCGGGCAACGAGGAGGCTTTCTTCAGGCTGCTCCAGACCTGGTGCCCACCGGAGCCCCGGCAGACATGACCCGCGGGCTGCGGCCATGCCCGCCGGTGGCTCAACGAGTGTGATCCTCACGCGCCGCGGCGGCCCAATGGGCGTGATCCACACGGCCGCCGCGCCGCCGGTGGCTCAACGGCCGTGATCCGCACGCACCGGCCATGCTGCCGGCAGCCCAACGGGCATCAGCCGCACGGTCGCCGTGTCGCCGTGTCGCCGTGTCGCCGTGTCGCCGTGTCGCCGTGTCGCCGGAGAGCCTGCGGGCATGGACCACACCATCCCGCCATGCCCGCCATGCCCGCCATGCCCGCCATGCCCGCCATGCCCGCCAGCGGCACCAGCATGCTCCCCAGGGTCCCCCGGGCCGCCGGCGGACCAACGGGCAGGAGCTGCGCCCTCCTGCCCAGTCGCCGGCGGGCCTGCGGGAGTGAGCCGCAACATGCCGTCATGCCCGTCGGCAGCCAACAAGCGTCGTCCGCACGCTCCCACTACGCCGCCGGCGGCTCAACGAGCCTGATCGGCACGCGCCTGCGGTGTCATCGGCGGCCCAACAAGCTTGTTGCGCACGCCCCACCACGCCCGCCGGAGCTCAACGGGCCTGATCCGCACGCCCACGCCAAGTCGCCGGAGACCCACCCGAGATGATCCCCACTGTGCTGCCACCCCCACCGCAGGCCCACCCGGTGTGAACCCCACCGTGCCGCCACCCCCACCGGAGGCCGACGGCCGAGGCCGGGCCGAGTGGTCAGTTGTGCGGCACCGTTATCGAGGTCGCCACCAGGCCGGTCCGGACCGTCCAGCGGCCCTCGAAGACGCCGCGCCGCTCGCCGCCCACCAGGGGGCCGGGGACGAGGAGTTCGGCTCGCAGAGCGCCACCGGCGGGCTGTGCGGGGTCGACCAGGATCTCTATGTCGGCCTCGGAGAAGTCCAGCCACTTGCCGGTGAGCGGGAACCACGCCTTGTAGACGGACTCCTTGGCGCTGAACAGCAGCCGGTCCCAGTGGACCAGGGGGTGCGCCCGGGCGAGTTCCCGCAGCCGGACCCGCTCCCCCGGCAGAGAGACGCTCTCCAGCACGCCGTCCGGGAGCGGCCCGTGGGGTTCGGCGTCGATGCCGAGGGAGGCGAGGTCGGCGGCGCGGACCAGGGCGGCGGCGCAGTAACCGTCGCAGTGGGTCATGCTGCCGGTGAGTCCGGCCGGCCACCGCGGGGCGCCGCGTTCCCCGGGCAGCACCGGCTGCGGCGGCACCCCGAGCTTCTCCATGGCACTGCGGGCGCAGGCCCGCACCACGGCGAACTCACGGCGGCGCTTGGGGACGGCGCGCGCGATGAGCGCGGCTTCCTCGGGGTACAGCACGGCGTTCTCCGGCTCGTCGTGGCCGTGGGCCTCGACGGCCACCACCGAGTCCGGCAGGAGTTCCTCGATCACAGCGCGCCGACCTCCCCAGGCACGATCCGGCGCAGCCGTCCCGGCGGCTCGGCCCGCTTGCGCCACTCCCGCGGATAGCCCACCGACACCTCCTCGAAGCGGACGCCCTCGTGCCAGGTGGTCCGCGGGATGTGCAGATGGCCGTAGACCATGGTCTCGACGCGGAACCTGCGGTGCCAGTCGGCGGTCAGCGTGGTGCCGCACCACATCGCGAACTCGGGGTACCACAGGACGTCCGTCGGGTGCCGGTCCAGCGGGTAGTGGTTGACCAGGACCGTGGGCAGGTCGTCGGGGAGCGCGGCGAGCCTGCGCTCGGTCTCGGCGACCCGGGCCCGGCACCAGGCCTCGCGGGAGGGGTAGGGGTCGGGGTGCAGCAGGAACTCGTCGTTGCAGACGACGCCGGTGCCGTGCGCGTACTCCAGGCCCTGCTCCTTGGTGGTGCAGCCGGCGGGCAGGAAGGAGTAGTCGTACAGCAGGAACAGCGGGGCGACGGCGACGGGGCCGCCGGGACCGTCCCAGACCGGGTAGGGGTCCTCGGGGGTGAGGACGCCGAGCTCCCGGCACATCTCGACGAGGTGCTCGTAGCGGGCGACCCCGCGCAGCGTGACGGTGTCCTTCGGGTGGGTCCACAGTTCGTGGTTGCCGGGGGCCCAGACGACCTGGCGGAAGCGGCCGGCGAGGGTCTCGAGGGCCCAGCGGACGTCGGCGACGGTCTCAGCGACGTCACCGGCCACCAGGAGCCAGTCGTCGTCGGTGCCGGGGCGCATCTCCTCGACGAGTCGGCGGTTCTCGGGATAGCCGATGTGCAGGTCGCTGACGGCCAGAAGCTGTGCCGCGTCACCGGCCGTAGACGTCACCTCTCGCCCCCTCCGAGCACCCGAGTGGGACCACGAGAACACATTTGTTTTCCCGGTACAAGAGGGGGCCGGGGCGGTGGCGCTTCATGATCGGGAATTCCGTAACACGGGCGTTGCACGCGTGCCCCCTTGAAAGCCGTATGATCGCCCCAACACCACCGCACGTACCTCCCTTCGCAAGGGGCGGTTTGGTGTCCCTCCAATCACCCTGCCCGGGCACGGGCCCGCTTCGCCCTGCCCGAAAACCCCGAAAGGCGGCCTGAATGCACTCTCGCGTACGCGTCTGGCTCAACCGCACGTACGCGGAGAACGTGTTCTTCATGGATCAGCTGCGGCGAAATCCCAGCGACAGAGCCGTCGAGATCCATGCGACGCACGCGGACGCGGACTCACCCGTGCTGGCGGCGGCAGACACCGCCGAGCTGGAGCCGGAGGGGCTGTCCCCCGCCGCCTACGTCGAGTACGCCCTCGACCAGTGCCACAAGCGGGGCATCGACGTGTTCGTGCCCCGGCTGCACCAGGCGGCGATCGTCGCCCACCGCGCCGACTTCGCCGCGCTCGGTACGGCGCTGCTCGCGCCGCCGCCGGAGGCCGTCGCCGTCTTCCACGACAAGGTGATCGCCTACGAGGCGGTCCAGGCGGTCGGTGTTCCGGTGCCGCCGTGGTGGCGGGTGCGGACCGCGGACGAGCTGGTCACGGCCGTCGAGAAGCTCGAGGCCGACGGTCACAAGGCCTGCTTCAAGCCCGCGTCCGGCGCGGGCGGGGTGGGCTTCCGGATCATCACGCGCGCCCCCTTCTCGCTCGCGCAGCTCAACGGGTTCCCGGGCCCGTACGTGTCCCTCGACATGGTCGTCGAGGCGCTGGAGCAGTCCGGGGAGCAGGTGGACTGGCTGGTCATGCCGCGTCTCGAGCAGCCGGAGGTGTCCGTGGACACGCTCACCGGACCGGACAACCGGGTGCGGCTGGCGATCGGCCGCACGAAGAACGGGCGGCGTCGCGGGTTCACGCAGGACGAGCAGTGGCTGGAGCCTGCGCGGCTGGTCGCCGAGGGGTTCGGGCTGCACTATCTCTCCAACATCCAGTTCCGGATGCTGGACGACCGGCCGGTGCTGATGGATGTGAACACGCGCCCGGCGGGCGGGTTGCACCAGCTGTCCCTGTGCGGGGTCAACGTGCCGTGGGCCGCGGTGCAGTTGGCGCTCGGGGAGGACACCGGAGTGATCGAGCCGCCGTTCCTGGGACAGGACTACACGGTGGTGTCGGGGGTGCGGCAGCTGCGGCCGGTGTCGATTCCGGGCCAGCGCGAGGTTTCCGAGCCGTTGCCCGCGGTGCCCGCTCCTGCGGCTGCGACCGCTGAGCCCGTTGTCGTCCAGACAGCGGGTCAGGTGCTGCCGCTCTAGGTTGCCCTCACCCCCACCGGTATGGACCAATCCTGCCGCTCATCTTGACAGGCCGATTGGTCCATACCAACTTGGTTGCGCACCCCGCTGCACTCCCCTGCAGCTCTCTGCACTCCCGAACACCCCCATTTCTTCAGGGAGATCGCGTGCGCAACCCACTCAGACGTTCCAGACTTGTCGCCCTCCTCGGTTCCGCCGCACTGGCATTCGTCGGTGCCCTCGCGCTGCCCGGCACGGCTCAGGCGGCCAACATCCTGACCAACCCCGGCTTCGAATCGGGCAGTCTCTCCCCCTGGACCTGCACCGGAAACCTCGGTTCGGTCGTCTCCTCTCCCGTCCACGGGGGCTCCAAGGCCCTTCAGGGCGCGGTGAGTTCGAGCGACAACGCCCAGTGCAGCCAGACCGTCGCCGTCCAGCCGAACACGACCTACTCGCTCAGCGGCTGGGTCCGCGGCTCCTACGTCTACCTCGGCGTGAACGGCGGCGCCTCCACGTGGACGAGCTCCCCGTCGGCGTACAGCCAGCTCACCACGAGTTTCACCACCGGCACCGCGCAGACCAGCGCCACGATCTACGTCCACGGCTGGTACGCCCAGGGCACCTACTACGCCGACGACATCAGCCTCGACGGGCCCGGCGGCGGGGGCGGTTCGGACACCCAGGCGCCGAGCGCGCCGACGGGGCTCGCCTCCACGGGCAAGACGTCGTCCAGCGTGTCTCTGAAGTGGAACGCCTCGACGGACAACGTGGGCGTCACGGCCTACGACATCTACAGCGGCTCCAACAACGTCCTCGCCGTCTCCGGTACGTCCGCCACCGTCAGCGGTCTCTCGCCCAGCACGGCGTACACCTTCACCGTCAGGGCGCGCGACGCGGCCGGGAACACCTCCGGGGCCTCCAACTCGGTGAGCGTGACGACCGACGCGGGCGGCGGGGGCGGCACCGGCTTCAAGCAGGCGGCGCCATATCTGTACGAGGGCTGGGGCGATCCGCCGAACCCGGCCACGGTGATGAGTACGACCGGCGTCAAGTGGTTCACGATGGCGTTCGTGCTGGACTCCGGTGGCTGCAACCCCGCCTGGGACGGCAGCCGGCCGCTGACCGGTGGTGTCGACCAGAGTGCCATCAACCAGATCCGTGCCGCCGGCGGTGACATCGTGCCGTCGTTCGGCGGCTGGCAGGGCAGCAAGCTCGGTGCCAACTGCTCCTCCGCGAGCGCGCTGGCGGCCGCCCTCCAGAAGGTGATCGACGCCTACTCGCTCAAGGCGATCGACATGGACATCGAGAACAGCGACGAGTTCGAGAACGAGGCCGTGCAGGCGAGGATCCTGACCGCGCTGAAGACGGTCAAGGCCAACAACCCCGGCTTGAAGACCATCGTCACCTTCGGCACCTCGACCACCGGCCCGACCTACTACGGCAACCGGCTCATCGAGCAGGCGCAGTCGCTGGGCGCCAACATCGACGTCTTCACCATCATGCCGTTCGACTTCGGCGGCGGCTCCGACATGTACGGCAGCACCGTGAACGCCACGGAGGGACTGAAGGCCAAGCTGAAGTCCACCTTCGGCTGGGACGACGCCACCGCGTACGCCCACATCGGCATCTCCGGCATGAACGGCCTCTCCGACCAGCAGGAGAACACGACCCCGGGGATCTGGACCCAGATCCGCGACTGGGCGAACTCCCACCACCTCGCCCGGCTCGCCTTCTGGTCCGTCAACCGCGACCGGCCGTGCCCGGGCGGCGGAGTCGTCAGCAACTGCTCCGGCATCAGCCAGAGCACCTGGCAGTTCACCTCCATCACGGCCGGCTTCACCGGCTGAGGACGCGCGAGGTCCCCGGCGCCGTGCGGCTGCCGGGGGCCTCCGGTCTTCTCTCAGCCCCGGGCCGCGAGCGCCTCGCGCCACACCGGGCTGTCGACGTAGTGGTTGTCGAACCGCTCCGAGGAGTCCTTGATCTCCTGCGGATCGGCCTCGCCGCGCATCACCCGGCCGAGCAGTCGAAGGTAGTCGAAGCGGCCCGCGCCCGGCGTGAAGACGAACAGCACGTCGGCCGTCCTGCCGGGCGCGGCGGCGAAGGCGTGCGGGGTGTGCGGCGGCACCACGAGGAAGTCACCCGCCTCCAGGACGGTGATCTCCTCGCCCACCAGCACCTGGAGCGCCCCCTCGATCACGAAGAACATCTCCGAGGCCCTGGTGTGCAGATGCGCGGGCGCACCGACCGCGCCCTCGGCGAAGGTCGACCGGTAGCCGGTGAGCCGCCCGCCGGTGTCGTCGGAGTCCGCGAGGAGCGTCATCACGCTGCTCGGGTCGCGGGTCGTCTCGGCGTCGGCGGCGCGGGTGAGGACCGGGGCGAAGTCCGTGGTCTGCGCGGTCTCGTCGTTCTTCGTCGTCGTCATGCCTACGACACTACGCAGCCAACCGACCGACTGCGGGGGGCATTTCCGGGCCGGAATCATGGGTCAATTCCCGGGTCACGGCCGCCCGGAACGGGGGCCGCGACCCGGGACTTCGGGCAAGGAGCCTCAGAACCGGCCCGCCCCCCGGTACAGCTCCAGTTCCCCGTCCAGTTCCACCTTGAGCACCGTGGCGTACGGATCGAGGTGGGCCTCGGCGGGCGGGTCGATCCACACGATGCCCACGGCCTCGTGGAGTCCGCCGACCACCTGGTGGCCCAGTTCCCTGCCGGTGCCCAGGACCGTGACCCTGCGGACCGGGGTGACCAGGCCCTTCAGGCCCACTTCGGCGCGAGGTGCGTCGAAGAGCACCAGGTAGAGCGTGCGGCCGTCCGCGGAGAGCGTGCTGGGCCCGTAGTGGTGCCCGGCGGGCAGCCCGCGCACGGTCCCGTACACCGCCTCGGAGTGCTTGCGGATCCACTCCCCCAGACCCTCCAGGCGCTCCACCTGAGGCTCCGGGATGGTGCCGTCCTCCATCGGGCCGACGTCCAGCAGCAGATTGCCGCCCCCGCCGATGGTCTCGGTGAAGTAGCGGATCAGCTGGGCGAGCGACTTGTGGTGGTGGTCCTCGTGCCGGTACCCCCAGGAGTCGTTGATCGTCAGGCACAACTCCCAGGGGCTATCCGGGGGTTCGATGGGAGCGCCCTGTTCGGGGGTGGCGTAGTCGCCCTCGCCGAGCATGCGCGCGTTGAAGACGACGTCCGGCACGTACGACCGTATGAGCGCGGCGAGTTCGGGGATGCGCCACTGCTCCTCGCTGCGCTCCCACTCGCCGTCGAACCACATCAGGTCGGGCCGGTAGCGGGAGGCGAGCTCCCGGACCTGGCCGTCCCGGTAGGCGATGAACCGCTCCCAGGCCGCCAGGTCCTCGTCCTCGGCGGCGACCTCGGAGTAGCGGTTGTCCTCCTGCTCCGGCGGGCGGCCCGGCTTGCGCGTGGAGGCGTAGTCGGGGTGGTTCCAGTCGGAGTGCGAGTAGTACAGGCCCACCTTCAGGCCCTTGTCCCGCAGCGCCTCGGCGTAGGGACCGAGGTAGTCCATGCCGAGGTTCAGGTCGCCGAACTCCGTCTCCCACAGGGCCACTCCGTCATGGTGACGGCTCGTCAGCACCGCGTACTTCGCGCCCGCGCGGGCGAACAGGTCGGCCCACGCGCGGGCGTCGTACCTCGCCCCCGTGAAGCGCTCCAGCTGGGACATGTACCGCTCGTGCGGGACGATGTCGTCGTAGAACGACCAGGACTCCTGGACGCCGTCCACGGCGTAGATACCCCAGTGGACGAAGATCCCCAGCTTGGCGTCGGTGAACCACGGTTGCATCGGCATGGGTCAGCCCCTGCTCAGCCGGAGCGTCAGCACCTGGAAGGGGCGCAGCGAGATCCGCACCCCGCCGTCGGTGACCTCGGCCGTCTCGTCCTCCAGCGGGCGCTCCAGCAGGTCGGTGACCCGGGCGCCGACCAGCGGGAACCCGGTGCGCAGCACACCCTGGGCGCGGCCGCCGCCCGACTCGTAGAGACGGACCACGACGTCCCCGGAGCCGTCGTCGGCGAGCTTGACCGCCTCGACGGTCACGCCCTGGCCGTCGACCGAGACGACCGGCTCGGGGGCGCCGGCCGCGTCCGCCACCCGGAGCGGGAGGTTGAGGGAGTAGCCCTCGGCGACGGTGTCCTCGATGCTCGCGCCGGGCAGCAGCGCGTAGGTGAAGCGGTGCCTGCCCTGGTCGGCCTCCGGGTCCGGGATGCGCGGGGCGCGGACCAGGCTGAGCCGGACCGTGGTCGTCGTACCGCCGTCCTCCCGGACCGTACGGGAGACGTCGTGGCCGTAGGTGGAGTCGTTGAGCACGGCGACGCCGTAGCCCGGTTCGCCGATGTGCACCCAGCGGTGCCCTGAGACCTCGAAACGGGCCGCCTCCCAGCTGGTGTTGGTGTGCGTGGGCCG
This sequence comes from Streptomyces sp. NPDC102270, assembly GCF_044766405.1. Lineage (NCBI taxonomy): Bacteria > Bacillati > Actinomycetota > Actinomycetes > Kitasatosporales > Streptomycetaceae > Streptomyces > Streptomyces sp. NPDC102270. Next base: position 29,900 of record NZ_JBIWLX010000020.1, read on the forward strand.
CTGGACGTGGCCGAACTGGATCTCCGCCGAGGAGTGCGCGGCCCGCACGTCGACGGGGAAGGCCGCCTTGAGGATCTTCTCGGCCTCGTGCCAGTCGATGTCGGTCTCGAAGTCGATCCGGGGGCTGCCGGCGCGCAGGGTGATGGTCTGGGTGATCGTCGAGCCCTTGCCGAAGGCCCGGGTCACGCGGATCGCGCCCAGCAGCGGGTCCTCGGAGACGACCTCCACCGACGTGGGCTCCAGGAGATCCGTGTACCGGTTGTTGTAGTGCTTGTCGATGTCCCAGGCGTCCCAGTAGTTCGGGAGGTCGGTGTGCAGGCGGAGCAGGTTGCCCTTGTCGCCCAGCACCTCCCGGCCGGCCCGCAGATCGAGGACGGACGACAGCGTGCCGTCCTGCGCCACCTCCACGCGCACCAGGCCGTTGTCGAGGACCCGCCCCTCGGCCTTCACGGGCTGGGCGGGCTCCGCGTTCGTCAGCGACGCGCTGCCGCTCGCGGGTACCTCGACGTACGCCAGAGCGCCCTCGGAGGTGCGGACCACCTCGGCCCGGTCGAACGGGCTGGTGTTGAAGACCCGCGCGCCACCGGCCCCCAGCGCGGCCACCGCCTCGGCCGTCAGCGCCTCCAACTCCTCGGCCACGCGCGCGTATTCGGCCTCCGCCTCGCGGTGCACCCAGGCGATCGAGGAGCCCGGCAGGATGTCGTGGAACTGGTGGAGCAGGACCGTCTTCCACAGGCGGTCGAGCTTCTCGTACGGGTACGAGTAGCCCGGCGCGTGCAGCGCGGCCGTCGTCGCCCACAGCTCGGCCTCGCGCAGCTTGTGCTCGGAGCGGCGGTTGCCCTGCTTGGTGCGGGCCTGGGAGGTGTAGGTGGCGCGGTGCAGCTCCAGGTAGAGCTCGCCGACCCAGACCGGGGCGTCCGGGTACTCGGCGCGGGCCTGGGCGAAGAACTCGTCGGGGTGCTCGACGACGACCTTGGGCGAGCCCTCCAGGTCGGCGAGGCGCCGGGCCCGTTCCATGATCTCGCGGGTGGGGCCGCCACCGCCGTCGCCCCAGCCGAAGGGGGCCAGCGAGCGTGAACCGCCGCCCTTCTCCGAGTAGTTGCGGACCGCGCGGTCCATCTCCTCGCCGCTGAAGCGGGCGTTGTAGGTGTCGACGGGCGGGAAGTGGGTGAAGATGCGGGTTCCGTCGATGCCCTCCCACCAGAAGGTGTGGTGGGGGAACTTGTTGGTCTGGTTCCAGGAGATCTTCTGGGTGAGGAACCAGTCGTTGCCGGCGAGCTTGGCGAGCTGCGGGTAGGCGGCGGTGTAGCCGAAGGAGTCCGGCAGCCAGACGCCCTTGGTCTCGACGCCGAAGTGTTCGATGAAGAAGCGCTTGCCGTGGACGAGCTGGCGGGCGATGGCCTCGCCGCCGGGCAGGTTGCCGTCGGCCTCGACCCACATGCCGCCGACGGGGGCCCACTGGCCCTTCTTCACGGAGTCCTGGATGCGGGCCCACACGTGCGGGTAGTTGTCGCGCACCCACTCGTACTGCTGGGCCTGGGAGCAGGCGAAGATGAAGTCGTCGTACTCGTCGGCGAGCGCGGTGACGTTGGAGAAGGTGCGGGACGTCTTGCGCTTGGTCTCGCGGATGGGCCACAGCCACGCGGAGTCGATGTGGGCGTGGCCGACACCGGAGATGGTGTGGGCGCTGGCGTGGGCGGGCTTGGCCAGCACCGGCGCGAGGACCTCCCGGACCGCCGCCGCGCTGCCGGAGACGTCGTCCAGGTCGAGGGCGTCCATGGCCCGGTCCAGGGCGTGCAGGATCTCGTGGCGGCGGGGCTCGTGCTCGGCGAGGTGGACCATGAGCTCGCGCAGCACCTGAAGGTCCAGATCGAGGTGGAAGACCTCCTCGTCGAGGACCGCGAGGTCGGCGCGCTGGAAGGTGTAGAGGGGCGCGGAGCCGGCCGTGAGCTTGTCGCCCATCGGCGTGACCTTGGAGAAGTTGTCCTTGAGGATGTCCGGGTTGGAGGCGGCCTCGACCAGGTAGTCGATCTCCTCGCCGCCGTTCGCCGGATTGGCGACGGGGACGTACTGGTTGAGCGGGTTGACGGCCTTCAAAGGGCGGCCGTCGGCGAGGTGGACCAGGGCCTCGGCCTGGTTGCCGGGCCAGTCGCCCACGAAGCCGAGGTCGATGACGGCCTCGACGCGCTTCCCGGCCCACTCGGCGGGCACCCGGCCGCGCATCCGGAACCAGGTGGTGCCCCAGGGCGGGCCCCACGGAGTGTCCATCGCGAAGGGCGTGTAGCGGGCGGCCGCGGCCTCCTCGAAGGAGACCGGCTCGCCCGGCGCCTGCCAGGCCTCGACCTCGAACGGGACGGTGGCCGCGTAGATCGCGGGCTTGATGCGCTGGTCGTGGGCGCGCTGGACGCGCTCCTCGATGCGGCGGCGTTCGTCGTGCATGAAGGGTCTCCAGGGAGGGAGAGGGCGAGCCGGTGGGGCCGGGGAGCGCGGGGAAAGCGCTTTCCAAAAACAGACGCTACTTAAGGTACGCGAGCCCCGGATGCACCGAGGTGTAGCCCTCGACCAGCTTGCGGGCGACATTGACGGAGTCGACCAGCGGGTGCAGCGCGAAGGCCTTCACCGCGGTGGTGCGCGAGGCGGACTCGGCGGCGGCCAGCACCTCCCGCTCAACCGCCTTGACCGAGCAGACCAGGCCGGTGGCGTGGTCGGGCAGCGGGGCGACGGAGACGGGGTGGGCGCCGTTGGCGTCGACGAGGCAGGGCACCTCGATGACGGCGTCGTGGTCGAGCACGGAGAGCGTGCCCTGGTTGCGGACGTTGAGGATCAGGGTGGCGCGCTCGTCGCGGGCGATGGCCCGCATCAGGGCGAGGGCGACCTTCTCGTAGCCGCCGGAGAGGTCGTCGGCGTCGCGTTCGCCGGCGCCGGCCGTCTCCCGGTTCTCGGACATGTAGGTGGCCTCGCGCTCGGCACGCGTGCGGTCCCAGACGTCCAGTGCCTTGGCGCCGGGGGCACCGACCTCGTCGTAGAACCGTGCCTGCTGGTCGGCGAGGAAGGCGCCGCGGGTCTTCTCGGCCTGCTGGTAGGAGCGGACGGCCTCACGGTTGAAGTAGTAGTAGTGCAGGTACTCGTTGGGGATCGCGCCGAGCGACTGGAGCCAGTCGACGCCGAAGAGCTTGCCCTCCTCGAAGGAGCCCAGCAGGTCGGGGTCGGCGAGCAGGCGCGGGAGCTCGTCCCGGCCGGCGATCTTCAGGCCGCGGACCCATCCGAGGTGGTTGAGGCCGACGTAGTCGATCCACGCCTCGTTGGGGTCGGCGCCGAGCACGCGCGCGATACGGCGGCCGAGGCCGACCGGGGAGTCGCAGATGCCGATGACGCGGTCGCCGAGGTGGCGGGACATGGCCTCGGTGACCAGGCCCGCCGGGTTGGTGAAGTTGATGACCCAGGCGTCGGGGGCGAGGCGGGCCACGCGCCGGGCGATGTCCACGGCCACCGGGACCGTGCGCAGGCCGTAGGCGATGCCGCCCGCGCCGACCGTCTCCTGGCCGAGGACGCCCTCCGCGAGGGCCACCCGCTCGTCGTCGGCACGCCCTTCCAGGCCGCCGACGCGGATCGCCGAGAAGATGAAGTCGGCGCCGCGCAGGGCCTCGTCGAGGTCGGTGGTGGCGGTCACCGTGGGGGCGCTCGGGACCTGTGCCGCCTGCTCGGCGAGCACTCGGGTCACCGCGGAGAGCCTTCGGTCGTCCAGGTCGTGCAGGACGACCTCGGTCACCCGGCCCTCCGCGCGGTCCGTCAGCAGCGCGCCGTACACGAGCGGGACCCGGAAGCCGCCGCCGCCAAGAATCGTCAGTTTCACCGTTGAGCCTTTCCTGCCAGGACCACCTCGACGCCCGCCTCCTCCAGGGAGGAACGGGTCACCGCGTCGACCGGCGCGTTCGTCACCACCACGTCCAGGGCCTCGGGACCGCAGACCTTCGCCATGCCCGTGCCCGGGAACTTGGCGGTGTCGGCGAGCAGGACGACCTTTTCGCTCGCTTTGATCATCGCCCGTTTCACCGGCACCTCCACGACCGTCGTGTCCATCACCTGCCCGCCCGGGCGCACTCCACTGGTGCCGAGGAAGAGCCAGTCGGAGTGCAGCTGGCGCAGGTTGTCCTCGGTGAGGAAGCCGACCAGGGAGCGGTACTCGCGGCGGACCATCCCGCCGAGCAGCACCAGCTCGATGCCCTCGTCGTCGGCGAGCTCCTCGTAGACCACCAGGTTGCTGGTGATCACGGTGAGCCGGCGGCCGTGCAGCTGCCGCGCCAGCCGGTAGGCGGTGGTGCCGATGTCGAGCAGCACGGACTGGCCGTCCTGGACCAGCGCCGCGGCGCAAGCGGCTATGGCGTCCTTCTCGGCCACCCGGACCTCGGCGACCTCGGCGAAGGGCTGATCGCCCTCCTCGGCGCGCGCGCCGCCGTGCACCCGGGTGAGCAGCCCGTCCTCCTCCAGCTTGACGAGGTCACGCCGGATGGTGGCGGGGCTCACACCGAGCTGCTCGGAGAGGTCGGTCACAGCCGCGGGGCCGCCGGAGCGCAGGGCCCGCAGGATGAGTTGGTGTCGTCGTTCAGCCAGCACGCCGTGAACACTACTCGTCATCTTCAATCATTTCTATGCTCAGTTCTGCTTGGGTATTGACCAATCTCGTCGAGCGGCGCACGATTCCCGTCATCGAAATTGACGAGTTTTGACGAGAGGCACTCACGTGGACGACGACCGGCCCGAGGTGCTGCTGACCGGGCTGCTCTTCTACGACCTCGTCCTGACGGGTCTGGGAAAGCCGCCGACTCCGGGTGAGGAGATCTGGACGGCCGGCATGGGCTGCGGCCCCGGCGGCATCGCCAACCTGGCGGTCGCAGCGTCCCGCTTCGGCCTGCGCACCTCCCTGGCCACGGTCTTCGGCGACGACTTCTACGGCGCCCACTGCCAGGAGATCCTCGCAGGTCAGGAGGGTGTCGACCTCTCGCTCTCGCGGGTCGCGGACGACTGGCACACTCCCGTCACCGTCGCTCTCGCCCTCCCCCACTCTCGGCTTCGCTCGAGCGGGGGGACCCCCATCCACGACCGGGCGCTGGTCACCCACGGCCAGGAACCGCCGTACTCCCAGGACACGCTGATGGGCGACCCGCCCGAGGCGCGCACGGCCCTCGTCCACCTGGAGGCCGAGCCGCGCGCCTGGCTCTCCAAGGCCGCCGCGAACGGCACGCACATCTACGCGGACGTCGGCTGGGACCCCACCCAGGTGTGGTCCACCGACCTCCTCGACCAGCTGGCCCTGTGCCATGCCTTCCTGCCCAACGAGGGCGAGGCGATGGCCTACACCCGCACCGACAGCGCGGTGGCGGCGCTCGGCACGCTCTCCGAGCTGGTGCCGGTGGCCGTGGTCACCCGGGGCGGCGACGGCGCGGTGGCGGTCGACCAGGTCACCGGCGAGTACGCGGACGTCCCGGCCCTGCCCGTCGACGTCCTCGACGCCACGGGCGCCGGTGACGTGTTCGGGGCGAGCTTCGTCGCGGCCTCGCTCGGCGGCTGGCCGCTGGAGGAACGGCTGCGGTTCGCCGTCCTCGCCGCCGGTCTGTCCGTACGGCATCACGGCGGGGCCCTGGCGGCCCCGGGCTGGTACGGAGTGGACCAGTGGTGGCGCTCGCTGACGGACCCCACTCTGAAGCGCGCGTACGGCTTCCTGACCGACCGCATCCCCGCGGACGTGGGCCCACCGGTCCACCACGCGCCGGTCACCCCGCCGGCCCGCCTCTCACCCGAGCACTCCCCCGTGCTCCCACCCGGCACCGCACGGCAGCACTGATCCGCAAGCTCCCGCGAGCCCCCTCACATGCACGTCCCGAAAAGACCCGAAAGGCGGTGGGAGCTGTGCGGCTCTCACGAAGAGGCCTGCTCCGCGCGGGCCTGGGCGGTACAGCCGCCGCGGCACTCGGCGGCCTGGCCACCGGTTGTGCCGTTCCGGCCGGTTCCACCGGCCGGAACATGGTCCTCTGGTACTGGAGCGGCGGTCTGAGCGACACCGTCGTCAAGAACGCCAAGGCCCGTTACGGCGGTTCGGTGGACCTCCAGGCCGTCCAGATAGGCGGCCAGTACCGCTCGAAGCTCATCACCACCATCACCGGCCGGGCCCACATCCCCGACATCGCGGGGCTCAAGGGCGAGGACATGGCCGCCTATCTGCCGAACGCGAACCAGTTCATCGATCTGCGGACGCTGGGCGCGGAGAAGTACAAGGACCAGTACCTGTCCTGGAAGTGGGACCAGGGCATCGCCGACGACGGCACGATGGTCGGCTTCCCGATCGACTGCGGACCGGTCGCGCACTTCTACCAGTACGACGTCTTCCGCAGGGCGGGGCTGCCGTACGAGCCCGACGACGTGAGCGCGCAGCTCGACACCTGGGAGAAGTTCTTCGACGCGGGCGTACGGCTGGGCCGGCGCGTGCCGGGCGCGAAGCTGCTCACCGACGTCAACTCGGTCTTCGAGAACGTCGTGCAGCAGGGTGCCGAGCGGTACGTCGACAAGGACCGCCACTTCATCGGCGACCAGGAACACGTGCGCCGGGCCTGGGCGCTGGCCGTGGAGGCCAAGCGGCGGAAGATCGTCTCGGACCTGGTCAGCGGTACCCCGGACCAGCTGTCGGCGATCCAGGACGGCAAGCTGCCGAGCCAGCTCAACGCCTCCTGGGCCTCCTTCGACATCAAGAACGGCGTGCCGAAGACCAAGGGCAGATGGCGGGTGGCGCAGATGCCGGTGCGGCCCGCCAACAACGGCGGCTCCTTCCTGTCGGTCACCAAGGAGTGCCGGGAGCCCGAGCGGGCCTTCGAGATCATCACCTGGATCCTCAACGCGTCGAACCAGGCGCAGGGTTACGTCGACGCGGGCCTCTTCCCCTCCACGCCCGCCTCCTACCGGCTGAAGCAGATGCGGGAGCCCGACCCGTTCTTCGGCGGCCAGGTCACCACGGACGTCTTCGGGCCGGCCGCGCAGAAGATCGTGGTCGCCTACAACAGCCCCTTCGACATCGCGCTCGGACAGCCCATCAAGGACGAGATCAAGAACGTCGGCGTCCTCGGCAAGGACCCGGAGAAGGCCTGGAGTGACGCCATGAGCAAGTGCCGGCGCATCGCGAAGCACCTGGGGGTGAGCTACTGATGGCCGTCCTGGAGCAGACCGCGCCCGCGGTGGCACAGCCGTCGCCCACGCAGCCCAAGAAGGGCTGGCGCGCGTACTGGCACCTCTACGCCGCGATCTCCCCCTTCTACCTGATCTTCCTGGGCTTCGGGCTCTTCCCGGTCGGCTTCTCGCTCTACCTGTCCTTCCACCGCTGGGACGGCCTCGGCTCGATGGAGTGGGCCGGACTCTCGCAGTACCAGTACCTGCTGAGCGACAGCGACTTCTGGAACTCGATCGGCAACACGATCATCATCTGGGCGCTGGCCACCTTCCCCATGATCCTCCTGGCGATGGTCACGGCCGTGATGCTCAACTCCGCGGTCCGCTTCAAGGGCCTGTACCGCGTCGCGTACTTCCTGCCGAACGTCACCTCGGTCGTCGCGATCGCGATCGTCTTCGGCTCGATCTTCTCCACCAACGCCGGCATGGTGAACGCCGTCCTGCACGCGGTCGGGATCGACCAGGTGGCCTGGCTGAACACCCCGTGGGGCATCAAGGTCACCATCGCCGCGTTGATGACCTGGCAGTGGACCGGCTACAACGCCATCATCTTCCTCGCCGGACTGCAGACCGTCCCGGGCGAACTGTACGAGGCGTCGCGTGTGGACGGCGCCGGGCCCGTCCAGACCTTCTTCCGGATCACATTGCCGCTGCTGCGGCCCACCCTGCTGTTCGTGCTCGTCGTCTCGACCGTCACCGGTCTGCAGAGCTTCTCCGAGCCACAGGTCCTGCTCCAGACCTCCTCCAACGACTCGACGTTCGCGGGCGGTCCGGGCCACTCGGGCCAGACGATGGTCCTCTACTTCTTCCAGCAGACCTTCGACAACAACGACTTCGGGTACGGCGCCGCGGTGGCCTGGGGCATCTTCCTCGTCGTCGTCCTCTTCTCGATCATCAACTGGCGCCTCGTGCAGCGCCGGGGCGACTAGGAAGGGCCCACCATGGCTTCCATCAAGGGGTCCCGCCGCAGAGGGATCGCGCTGCACCTCCCGCTGATCATCGGCACCCTGATCTCGGCGTTCCCGTTCTACTGGGCCGTGATCATGTCGACGCACAGCTCGACGGAGATCTTCTCGTACCCGCCGAAGCTGCTGCCGGGCACGCACTTCCTGGAGAACGTCCGCCATCTCTTCGACGCCGTCGACTTCTTCGGGTCGATGTGGAACTCGCTGCTGGTCGCGGTGTCGGTGACCTTCCTGGTCCTGCTCTTCGACTCCCTCGCCGCGTTCGTCTTCGCCAAGTTCGAGTTCCCCGGCAAGAACGTGCTGTTCGGGCTGCTCATGGTCATCTTCATGGTGCCCGCGCAGCTCTCGGTGATCCCGCAGTTCGTCATCATGGCGAAGATCGGCTGGATCGGCTCGATGACCGCGCTGATCGTGCCGGCCGCGGCCAACGCCTTCGGCATCTTCTGGATGCGCCAGTACATGAAGACGGCCATCCACGACGAGCTGCTCGACGCCTCCAAGCTGGACGGCGCGAACTTCCTGCGCCAGTACTGGCACGTGGCGCTGCCGGTGGTCCGCCCCGGCCTCGCCTTCCTCGGCATCTTCACCTTCATGGGCCAGTGGAACGACTTCGCCTGGCCCCTGATCGCCCTGACCAACCCCGGCAACGTGACCCTCCAGGTCGCGCTGTCCCAGCTCAACGGCACCCACGGCACCACCGACTACGGCATCGTGATGACCGGCGCCCTGCTCGCCCTCGTCCCGCTGCTCATGGTGTTCGCGATCGGCGCCAAGCAGATCATCGGCGACCTCGCGAAGGGAGCCGTGCGCGGATGACGGACGATGCCCTGATCGCCCTGCGCCCCTGGGAGGCACCCGAGGTGACCTCCTGGGGACGGCTGCCCATGAACGCCGTCGACCGGCGCTCCGGCGCACTCCCCCTGGACGGCGACTGGCGTTTTCGGTTGCTGCCCACTCCGGACGCGCCGGTCGGCGGTGCCTGGTCCTCGGCACACGTCCCCGGCGTCTGGACGATGCAGGGCACCGACGACCTGCCGCAGTACCTCAACGTACGGATGCCGTTCCCCGAGTTCCCGCCCCACTCCCCCGCGGCGAATCCCACGGGCGTGTACGAGCGTGAGCTGGACGTCCCCGCCGAGTGGGCCGGACGCCGGATCGTGCTCCAGGTCGGGGCCGCCGAGAGCGTGCTGCTGGTGCATGTGGACGGGCGGCCCGTGGGCGTGTCCAAGGACTCCCATCTGGCCGCCGAGTTCGACCTGACGGGCCTGGTCGCCCCCGGCTCACCCAGCACGCTGCGCCTCACCGTCGTCAAGTGGTCGGACTCCTCGCACGTCGAGGACCAGGACCAGTGGTGGCACGGCGGGATCACCCGCTCGGTGCTGCTGTACGCGACGGACCCGCTGCATCTGGCGGACGTGACCGTGCGGGCCTCCCACGCCGGCGAGCTGCGGGTGGACTGCCGGGTCCGGGACACCGGTGGCGCGCTGCCCGAGGGGTGGTACGTGAGCGGGGAGCTGGACGGTCTGCCGCTGGCGCAGGACGCGGAGTTCGACCGGTTCAACCGGGAGGACGACCGGGTCTCCGACTTCCTCGGCGAGGCACGTCTGGCCGCCACCGTCCCGGACGTCCGCACCTGGAACGCCGAGCAGCCCGAGCTGTACGACCTCGCCGTCCGGCTGCACCGCGCGGACGGTACGGTCGCCGACACCGCACGGCACCGGATCGGATTCCGGGACGTCGAGATCGCCGGCCGGGATCTGCTGGTAAACGGCGAGCGGGTGTTCATCCGGGGCATCAACCGGCACGACTTCCACCCGCTGACCGGGCGGACGGTGTCGTACGACGACATGCGCGCGGATCTGATCACCCTGAAGCGCTTCGGGTTCAACGCGATCCGCACCTCGCACTACCCGAACGACCCTGCGCTGTACGACCTCGCCGACGAGCTCGGGTTCTACGTGGTCGACGAGGCGGACATCGAGTCGCACGACCACGCCCACGAGATCGCCGACGACCCGCGCTATCTGAACGCCTTCGTGGACCGGGTCTCGCGGATGGTGCTGCGGGACAAGAACCACCCGTCGGTCGTCGTCTGGTCGCTGGGCAACGAGTCCGACTACGGGGCGAACCACGACGCGGCCGCCGGGTGGGTGCGCCGCCACGATCCGACGCGGCCGGTCCAGTACGAGGGCGCGGCCAAGCTCGACTGGGCGGCCACCGACGACGCGTCCGACATCGCCTGCCCCATGTACGCCTCGTTGGAGGAGTGTGTGGAGCACGCGCTCTCCGGACGGCAGACCAGACCCCTGATCTGGTGCGAGTACTCCCACGCCATGGGCAACAGCAATGGCACGCTCGCGGACCATTGGGCGGCCATCGAGTCAACCCCGGGTCTTCAGGGCGGGTTCATCTGGGAGTTGTGGGACCACGGCATTCTCCAGCGTGTGAACGACGGCAGACCGGTCGGGCGTGGGGGCGCCGGACTGTATGACAACGGTGTCGCCGCGCCCGGGCATCGCTGGGCGTACGGCGGCGACTTCGGCGAGGTCCTCCACGACGGTGCCTTCATCGCGGACGGCGTGGTCCTGCCCGACCGCACACCCAAGCCGGTGATGTACGAGCACCGGGAGATCGCGGCGCCGGTGCGCATCGAGTGCTTCCGGCACGAGGGCATCGTGCTCGGCAACCACCAGCACTTCCGGGGCCTGGACTGGCTGGCCGCCGAGTGGGAGCTCTCGCTCGCCGACGGCCCCACGCTGACCGCGCCCGCCGAGCTGCCCGAGCTGCGGCCCGGTGAGACGGCGGCGGTGCCGCTGCCGTTCGAGCTGCCCGAGGACGGCGGCGAGGCGTGGCTGACGCTGCGGGTGACGACCACGGACGACGAGCCGTGGGCGCCGCGCGGAACGGTGGTGTGCGCGCCCCAGGTGCGGCTGCGGGAGGCCGTGCCGCATGCTCCCGCGGCCGTGCGGAACCGTTCCGTCAAGGTCGACGACGACGGTCTCCTGGTCCACCCCCTGCTCACCCGTGCCCCCACGCTCTCCCTGTGGCGCGCCCCCACCGACAACGACGAGCTCGGCGGCATGGCGGCGCGCTGGCGCGACTGGGGCCTCGACGCGCTCGTGCGCAAGGTCGCGCACATCCGGCAGACCCCCGGACAGGTCACCGTGCATGCCGAGTACGTCTCCGAGGCCGGTGTCGTCCGGCATGTGCAGGTCCTCACCGCCGTCGAGGGCGGAATCCGCATAGCGGAGTCGGCCGAGCTGCCGGAGCGGCTCGACGACGTGGCACGGGTCGGCTCCGTGTTCGAGACCATCGCCGGGCTCGACCTGATGGAGTGGTACGGACAGGGCCCCTGGGAGTCGTATCCGGACCGCGCCTTCGGGGCGCCGGTCGGCCATCACGCGGTGCCCGTGGACGAGTTGTTCACCCCCTATCTGCGCCCGCAGGAGAGCGGCGGCCGGCACGGTGTACGGCACTTCACGCTCTCCGCGCCGGACGCCACCGGACTGACGGTCGTCCTGGACGAACCCCGCCAGGTCGGCGTGAGCCGGTACCGCGCCGCGGACCTCACCTCTGTCACGCACCACGACGAACTCGTCCCGCGGGCGGGCTGTGTCGTGCACATCGACGCGGCCCACCGCGGCCTCGGCACCGCCTCGTGCGGACCCGACACCTTCGCCTCCTACCTCGTCACGCCGGGCGTCCACCGCTGGAGCTGGACGCTGCGCGCGCTCTGAATCCCCCTTCTTCTTCACTTCCCTCGCAACGGAGCACACGTGTGTACTTCACATGAGCACGATCAGGGCGAGGCCGCCCAGGCCGGTGCCGGACGGCGCAGTTTCCTGCGGGCGACGGCACTGCTGGGCGCGGCCGCCACAGCGGGGGTCGCCCTGCCGACCGTGGCCGAGGCCGCGGTGTCCGGGTATCGTCCCGACACCCGGAGCCGGCGCTTCACGCTCGCCGTCATGCCCGACACGCAGTACCTCTTCGACGGGCCGAGCATCGACAAGGCTCCGATCGAGGCCTCGCTGCGGTATCTGCTGGAACACGGGAAGGACGAGAACATCGTCTTCCTGTCCCACCTCGGCGACCTCACGCAGAACGGCGCGGCATCCGAGTGCGCCGCGATCGGTGAGGCGTTCGAGCTGCTCGACCGGCGCGGGGTCGGCTACAGCGTCCTCGCGGGCAACCACGACGTGAAGTCGTCCACCACCGACCAGCGCGGCGCGACCCCGTACCTGGACGTGTTCGGTCCCGACCGGTTCGAGGGCCACAGGACGTTCGGGGGCGCCTCCCCGGACGGCTACAACACGTACCACCTGTTCGAGGCGGCGGGCCGGGAGTGGATGGTCCTCGCCCTGGACTGGCGGCTGTCGGACCAGGGGTACGCGTGGGCGAAGGGCGTCCTGGCCGCCCGTCCGAAGACACCGGTGATCCTGACCACGCATGAGCTGGTCGTCGAGGACGACACCCTCTCGGACTACGGTCAGCAGTTGTGGGACCGGCTCGTCAAGGACCACGACCAGATCTTCCTCACCCTCAACGGCCACTACTGGCCCGCCGGCCGGGCGACCCGCAGGAACACGGCGGGCAACGACGTCCAGCTGCACCTGACGAACTACCAGAACCGGTACTTCGGTGGCGCGGCCATGATCCGCCTGTACCGCTTCGACCTCGACCGCGGTGTGATCGACGTGGAGACGGTCTCCCCGTGGATCCTCGGCCGGGCCGCCAAGGGGCTCAACGAGCTGGAGCGGCAGGAGATCGAACTCAGCGGTGACGCCGACCGGTTCTCGGTCGACATCGACTTCGCCTCGCGCTTCGCCGGCTTCGACCCGGTGCCCGCGCGTGCGGCCCGCCCGGCGTCGAAGATGCTGATCCCCGGGACGGCCGCGTACTGGCGCTTCGAGTCGGCGGTCTCCGGCACGGTCCGCGACCTCTCCGGCCGCGGCAACGATCTCACCGTCGTATCGGTGGGCGGCGGTTCGCTGGGCTGGTCCGCGGACCACCACCCCGACCAGCCCGGCCACGGCAGCCTGGAGTTCCAGGGCTACAAGTCGCCGCTGAAGGGCGCCTATCTCCAGACGGTCGACAAGGCGCCACTCAACTCGGCGGTGTTCAAGGACGGTTACACCATCGAGGTGTTCTACCGTATGCCCGCCGACTGGGACCCGGACCACAACGCCTGGTCAGGGCTGGTCAGTCGGCGGGGAACCGGCGGCGGCGCGGGCAAGACCGGTGACGATCCCGACGAGCCGCTCGCCACTCTTTCGCTCTCCAACGACCGCGAGCCCCAGTGGGCCATGCGCCCGCTCAACCAGGAGGGCATCGCGACCAACTGGGGCCAGGAGACACCGCTGGAGACCTGGTGGCACCTCGCCGTCGTCAACGACGGCAGGCACACCACGCTGTACGTCCAGGGCTGCCCGGTGGTCCGCAATCCGAAGGCGTCCGCCGTCGGGATCGCCTCGGTCGGCCTGCCGTGGCTGGTGGGCGGCTACACGTACGCCGACAAGATCGACCAGATCTTCCACGGCCGTCTCGGTGACGTCCGGATCGTCGCTCGGGCGCTGCCCGTCTCCTCCTTCATGACGCACTGACACCCTTTTCGAGGATCACCATGACCGAGCAGCAGCTGCCCTCCTGGGCCGACCCCTCCGTCAACCCCTCCGACCTCGACGCGCAGGGCGTGTCGAGACGCGGACTCCTGCGTCGCGCGGGCCTGTTCGGGGCCGCGTTCGCCCTCGGGTCGGCGACGACGCCGGCCTTCGCCGTTTCCGGGAAGCGGGGCTTCGGCGGCGAGGACCCGCACCTCGCCTACCTGGTGGGTGACCACCACGTGCACTCCGTGTACAGCCACGACGCCAAGTACACGTTCTCCCAGCTGGCTCAGGCCGCCGCGAAGTACGGCCTCGACTGGATGGTGTTCAACGAGCACTCCAACTTCGGACACGCCTACTACGGCGCCAAGTTGGAGCACGCGGAGATCGTCAGGGCCCGCGCGGAGAACCCGCGCCAGCTGATCTTCCAGGGCCTGGAGTGGTACATCCCGGCCGCCGAGCACTGCACGGTGTTCGCGGCCCCCGGCCCGCATGAGACCGACCTGCTCACGCAGTTCGAGCTCGCCTACGACGGCAAGCTCCTCAACTACACCGAGGGATCCGCGGGCGCCGCCGACACCGCCCGCAACGAGGCACACGCCGTCAAGGCGATCAAGTGGCTGGCGGAGCAGCGCCGTTCGGGCTATGTCGACGACGTCCTCGTCATCGCCAACCACCCGCTGCGGCTCGGCATCGACTCCCCGCACGAGCTGCGGGGCTGGCGGGACGCGGCTCCCGAGATCATGATCGGCATGGAGGGCGCACCGGGCGCCCAGGGCGCGGCGCTGCCCGGCTGGCGCGGTGCCACCTCGATCCGCGGCGAGTACGAGAACAAGCCCTCGGCGCAGTCGTGGTCGGGCTATCCGGCGGACGCGTATGTGACGTACGGCGGCTTCGACTGGGCGACAGCGACCGTCGGCGGGCTGTGGGACTCGATGCTGGCCGAAGGCAGGCTGTTCTCGATCACCACGAACTCCGACAACCACCGCACCGTCTTCGACACCTGGAAGAACGGCGACTGGCCGGCCGGGCAGAACTTCGACAACACCGGCAGGCTGCCCGACCCGGTGAACACCGACACCCCGCAGCCCGGCAGCGACTTCTGGCCGGGCGAGTTCAGCCGCACCCACGTCGGCGTGACCCGCTACGGCTACCGCGCGGTCATGGCGGGCCTGCGCGCGGGCCGTGTCTGGGCGGACCACGGGCATCTGCTCGACGGACTCGACGTGCGCGTGAAGCGGGACTGCGACTCCGGGCGCGGTGTCACGCTGGGCGGACGGCTGCGGGTCCGCAAGGGAGAGCGGATCACGCTGTACGTGACGGTCACCACCGCCTCCCGGCCCAACCCCCAGGGAATCCTGCCCGAGTTGGCGCACGTGGACGTGATCCGGGGCGCGGTGCGCGGTCCGGTGAGCGACCGGGACGGCTGGAAGGCGCCCGACACCAAGGTCGTCCGGACGAAGGACGTCTCCGGGCGGAAGGGCACGTACACCCTGCGTATCCCGCTGACCGCCGGGGAGGAGTCCTTCTACGTCCGGCTGCGCGGCAGCGACGGCAACCGGCACGGTACGGGTTACCTCGGCGCCTCGGTGGACCCGCACGGCCCGATTCCGCACGAGCCCGGCAACGGTGACCCGTGGGCGGATACGTGGTTCTATTCCAACCCCGTCTTCGTGGACGTGGCAGGGGCCTGACGAACCTCGGCTCCGCCCACCGGCGGGGCGGCCGTCGTCAGGCGTAGAACCGCGACAGGCTCTGCAGCACCGCCGCCGGCTTGGCCCCGCCCTCGATCTCTATCGCCCCGTCGACGGTGACCTGCACACCGCCGGGCACCTCCTCGACGTCCGTGAGCTTGGCGACGAGGCGGATGCGGGAGCCCACCTTCACCGGGGAGGGGAAACGGACCTTGTTCAGACCGTAGTTGACCTTGGTGGTGACGCCCTGGACGTCCAGCAGCTCGGTGAAGAGCGGGATGAACAGCGAGAGGGTGAGGTAGCCGTGCGCGATGGGGGCGCCGAAGGGGCCCGCCGCCGCCTTCTCGGGGTCCACGTGGATCCACTGGTGGTCGCCCGTGGCGTCGGCGAAGGTGTTGACGCGCTCCTGGGTGACCTCGATCCACTCGCTGGTGCCGAGGTCGCTGCCGGCGAGCTTCTTCAGTTCGTCGATGCCGTTCACGGTGACGCTCATGTAGCTGTCCTTACTCAAGAGTTGGAGCCGAAGCGCTTGCGCACCCGGGATTTGAGGAGCTTGCCGGAGGCGGTGCGCGGGAGTTCGTCCGCGATCACCACCGACTTGGGGATCTTGTACTTGGCGAGCCGTCCGGCCAGGGAGGCCAGGACCTCGTCGGGATCGGGCGCGGCGCCCTCGCGCGGCACGACGACCGCCCGCGGCACCTCGCCCCACTTGTCGTCCGGGACGCCGATGACCGCGCACTCGGCGATGTCCGGATGGCCGAGGAGCAGGTCCTCGATCTCGGCGGGGTAGATGTTCTCGCCACCGGAGATGATCATGTCCTTGATGCGGTCGACGATGAAGACGTATCCGTCCTCGTCGACGCGGGCCGCGTCCCCGCTGCGGAACCAGCCGTCCGCGAAGGAGGCGGCGGTCTCCTCGGGCAGTCCCCAGTAGCCGGGCATGACGTGCGGACCCCGGAGCACGACCTCGCCGGTCTCGTCGACGTCGACGGGCGCCAGGTCCGGCCGTACGACCCGGACATCGCTGAAGAAGTGCGGCACGCCCGCCGAACCCGCCTTGCTGATGGCGTGCTCGGCGTCCAGGAACAGGGTCCCGGGTGAGGCCTCGGTCATGCCGTAGCCCTGGAGGAAGGTGAGCCCGCGCTCCTGGTACGCGGCGATCAGCGGGGTCGACACCGGGGAGCCGCCGCAGGTCAGGATGCGCAGGGAGGACAGGTCCGCGTCCGCCCAGCGCGGGTGCCTCGCCACCTGCTCGAACATCGTCGGCACCCCGAACATGAAGGTGATGCGGTGCTGTTCGATCAGGTCGAAGGTGGCGCTCGGGTCGAAGGCCTCGACCAGGACGCAGGTGCCGCCCTTGAGCAGCACCGGCAGGGTCAGCATGTTCAGGCCCGCCGTGTGGAACAACGGCGCGGAGACCAGGGCGCGTTCGTCGGCGATCAGGTCGGTGTCGACGAGGACGTTGATCGCGTTCCACGTCACGTTGCCGTGGGTGAGCATGGCGCCCTTGGGCCGGCCGGTCGTGCCCGAGGTGTACATGATGATGCAGGTGTCGTCGGCGGTGACCGGCTCGTCGATCGGTTCCGCCGCCGACTCGGCGAGCAACTGCTCGTACTCGGCGCCGACTTCGACGTACGTACGCACGTCGGTGCTGCCCGGCAGTCCGGCGACGGGCCCCGCGTGCGAGGGGCCGTAGACCAGCGCCCTGGCTCCGGAGTCGGAGAGCTGGTAGCCGATCTCCGGTCCGGCGAGGCGAGTGTTGAGGGGGACGAAGACCGCGCCGAGGGAGCCGGCCGCGAACAGGGTCTCCAGGTAGGAGGGGTGGTTGGGGCCGAGGTAGGCGACGCGGTCGCCGCGCCGGATGCCCCGGGCGCGCAGGGCGTGCGCGAGGCGGGTGACGCGGGTGTGCAGTTCGGCGTAGGTGACCGTCGTGTCGCCGTGGATCAGGGCGGTGCGGTGCGGGGTCTTGCGGGCCCGGCGTGCGGGCCACGAGCCCAGTCCCTCGTTGCGCATCTGAGGCCCCTTATGGCTTGGTGAGCCCGAGCAGCCGGGCGGCGTTCTCCTTGAGGATCTTCGGCTTCACCTCGTCCTTGATCGACAGCTTCTCGAAGTCGGCGAGCCAGCGGTCGGGGGTGAGGACGGGGAAGTCGGAGCCGAAGAGGACCTTGTCCTTGAGCAGCGTGTTGGCGTACTGCACGAGCTGCGGCGGGAAGTACTTCGGCGACCAGCCGGAGAGGTCGATGTGCACGCCCGGCTTGTGGGTGGCGACGGCGAGGGCCTCGTCCTGCCAGGGGAAGGACGGGTGCGCCAGGATGATCTTCAGGTGCGGGAAGTCGGCGGCCACGTCGTCCACGTGCAGTGGGTTCGAGTACTTGAGGCGGATGCCGCCGCCGCCCGGCACCCCGGCGCCGATGCCGGTCTGGCCGGTGTGGAAGAGGGCGATCGTGCCGGTCTCCTCGATCACCTCGTAGAGGTCGTAGGCCACCGAGCGGTCGTTGGGGAAGAAGCCCTGGATGCTGGGGTGGAACTTGAAGCCCCTCACCCCGTACTCCTCGACCAGGCGCCGGGCCTGCTTCACGCCCGCCTTGCCCCGGAACGGATCGATGGACGCGAAGGGGATGAGGACGTCCGCGTTGGCGGCCGCCGCCTCGGCGACCTCCTCGTTCGGGACCGGCGCGGTACCGGTCGCGGACTCGGCGTCCACCGTGAAGATCACGGCGGCCATCTTCCGCTCGCGGTAGTAGGCGGCGGTCTCCTCCAAGGTCGGCTTCCGCTTGCCCTCGACCTTGAAGTAGGCCGAGGAGGCGTCGTGCAGGTCGTCGTCCAGGGAGGAGTGGCCCTTGGAGGACACCTCCGCGTGGGTGTGGACATCGATCGCGACCAGGTCCTCGACGTTCATGGAGAGGTCCATCACGCCTCCGGAAGCTTCGGGGCCGGGATACCGACCGTCTGGAGCTCGGCGCCCACCGACGTCGGGAAGGCGTCGGCCAGGGTGTCGGGGGTCCAGCCGCCGTCCGCGTACGCCGCCTTGATCTCCTGCGGATGCGACCAGAGTGCCACCTTGTCGCCGCCGATGCCGATGGCCTGGCCGGTGATGCCGCGGGCGGCCTCGGAGGCGAGGAAGGGGACGAGGGCCGCGCAGTCCTCGGGGGTGCCGAAGCCCTCGCCCTTGCGGAGGAAGTCCGGGAGGGGCTCGCCGTTCCTCATGGCCTCGATGTACGGGGCGAAGGCCGGGATGGTCTCGGTCATCGCGGTGGCCGCGACGGGCACGATCGCGTTGACGGTGATGTTCGCGCGGCCCAGTTCCATGGACCAGGTGCGGGCGAAGGCGGCGATGCCGGCCTTGGCGGCGGCGTAGTTCGTCTGACCGAAGTTGCCGCGCTGCCCGGCCGGGGAGCCGACCAGGATCAGGGTGCCGCCCTCGCCCTGCTCGCGCATCCGGACGGCGGCGGCGCGGGCGCAGGTGAAGGTGCCCTTGAGGTGGGTGGTGATCACCGCGTCGAAGTCGTCGTCGGTCATCTTCCACAGCACCTTGTCGCGCAGGATGCCCGCGTTGGTGACCAGGATGTCGAGCCGTCCGAACTCCTCCACCGCCCGGCCCACCAGCCGCTCGGCGGCCTCGGTGGTGCCGACCGGGACGACCTCGGCGACGGCGATGCCGCCCGCCTCGGTGATGGACTTCACGGCCTGCTCGGCGACCGCCTCGTCGACGTCGTTGACGACCACGCGGGCGCCGTGGGCGGCCAGGGCGTGTGCGTAGGCGAGGCCGAGGCCACGGCCACTGCCGGTGACGACGGCGACCTTGCCGGTGAGATCGATGCTGGGCACGAGGAGGTCCCTTCACGAACGGATGCATGGGGGTGCGGCTTCGAGATCGAAGCTAAGAGCAATAATTGTTGACGTCAATAGTTGTTGGAGACCTGTCCGTAAGTCATGCTGGAATGCGCATGCCGCACCGACCCAGGGAGCCCGCCATCACACGCCAGCACGTCACCCCGAAACCCATCGACTCGGAGGAGCCGTGGATGCGCGGGCTGCACGCGGACACCGGATATCTCCTGTACCGCCTCGGCCTGCGCTCGGGTCAGCTGTTCAACACGTTCCTCCAGGAGTCGGGCCTCAGGCTGCGGCACTACGCCGTGCTGCGCTATCTCGCCGGAACCGAGGGCGCCCTCCAGCGGGAGCTGAGCACCCGGCTCGGCTACGACCCCAGCGCGATCGTCGGCCTGGTCGACGACCTGGAGAAGCTGGGCCTGACCGAGCGCCGCCCCTCCCCCGGCGACCGCCGCAGCAAGATCGTCGTGCTCACCGAGAACGGCCGTGCCTTCCTGCGCGGCACCGACGAGGCGGGCCGACGGGTCACCAACGACCTGCTCGCCCCGCTCGACGCCGCCGAACGCGAGACGCTCCAGAACCTCCTGCTGAGAGTCGCCGACCGGCCATGACCGGGCACCCCCACTCCCGGCTTCGCTCGCGCGGGGGGACCCCCACCGCGCCGGACCGGCTGCTGTCCGTGCTCGCCGCGTTCGACCACGACCACCCGGCGCTGTCCCTCACGGACATCAGCCGGCGGGCCGGGCTGACGCTGACGACCACGCACCGGCTGGTGGGCGCGCTGACCGACTGGGGCGCCCTGGAGCGCGACGACGCCGGTGTCTACCACGTCGGACTGCGCCTGTGGGAGGTCGCCGCGCTCGCGCCGCGCGGGGTCGCGCTCCGGCAGCTGGCGCTGCCGTATCTGGAGGACCTGTACGAAGCCACCCACGAGAACGTGCAGTTGGCGGTGCGGGACGGCTCGGACGTCGTCTACATCGAGTGGATCGCGGGGCGTTCGTCGGTCGGCGTGCACATCCGGGTGGGGGCGCGCTGGCCGCTGCACGCCACCGGCGTCGGCCTGGTGCTGCTGGCGCACTGTGCGCCACGGGAGCAGGAGGAGTACTGCGCGGGCCCACTCGCCGTGTTCACTCCGTACACGCTCGCCGAACCGGTACGGCTGCGCCGGGTCCTGGCCGAAGTCCGGCGCACCGGCGTCGCGGTGAGCAGCCGTCAGGTCACCGACGACGCCCTGTCGGTGGCCGCCCCCGTGTGCGGGCCCGACGGGTCGGTGGTCGCGGCGGTGTCGGTCGTCGTGCCCCACGCCGACGCCCAGGTGCCGGCGCTGATCCCGGCGGTACGGCTCGCGTCGCTCGGGATATCCCGGGCGCTGGGCTGGCAGCCGACGGTCGCACCCCGTTCGGGCGCCGGATCTCCCTCGCACCGGTGAGGTCACGGCCGCACCGGCGTCGTGATACTGGAACGGCCCCGGCCCCGAGGAGCCGCTCATGTCCGCCGCCGCCCGGTCCTGGTACGCCCCCGTAGTGACCCGTCTGAGGACGACGAATCCCTACGTCGTCGACAGCGCGCTCGCCGTGCTGGTGCTGTTCGCCGCGTCCCTGCAGTGGATGTTCCCGGACGAGGGCGACGACCCGCTGAGCCTGGTGGGCTGGCTGCTGGGAGCCGCCACCGCCGTCCCGCTGGTCTGGCGCCGCCGCTACCCCTACGCGACCGCTCTGGCGGTCTCGGCGGCCACCACGGCGATGGCCTACTACCACGCACCGCCCCCCGACGTGCTCTACGGCGGACTGGTCGTCCTCTACACCATGGCCGTCCAGGGCCTGCCCTGGCAGCGCCGCTCGATGCTGGCGTGCTGGCTGCTCGGGGCCGTGCTGACCATGCAGCACAAGGAGCACTCCGAGCCCTTCGAGTACGCCTTCCACATCACCGGCATGATCTGCGCCTACGGCCTGGGCGTCCTGGCCCGCGTCCAGCGCGCCTACACCGCCGCCGTCGAGGACCGGACCCGCCGCCTGGAACGGGAGCGGGCGGCGGAGACCGCGCGGGCCATCGCCCAGGAACGCAGCCGCATCGCCCGGGACATGCACGACATCCTGGCGCACGCGGTGAGCCTGATGGTCGTCCAGGCGGAGGCCGGACCGGTCGTGGTGCGCAGCGATCCGGCCCGTGCCGAGGCGGCGTTCGACGCGATCGCGGCCAGCGGCCGGGACGCGATGGCGCAACTGCGCCGAATCCTGGGCGTGCTGAAGGAGGAGGAACGCCGGGGCGGCGCCACCCGGCTGCCGCAGCCAGATCTCACCGGACTGCCCGCCCTGGTCCAGCAGGTCGCCCAATCGGCGCAACTTCGGGTCGAGTTGAGCGTGCGGGGCCGACCGCGCCCGCTCCCCCCGGACACCGAGGTCACCGCCTACCGCGCGGTGCAGGAAGCCCTGACCAACACGGTGAAGCACGCGTACGCTTCCTGCGCACAGGTGGAACTCGACTGGGCGGAGGACGAGTTGACCCTCACGGTGACCGACGACGGCAGGGGCCCCGCACGCACGGGCGGCGGGCACGGACTGATCGGCCTCAGGGAGCGGGCGGCCGCCTGCGGGGGCAGCGCGGAGGCCGGGCCGGGTCCGGCGGGGGGCTTCCGGGTCGTCGTACGGCTGCCCGTCACCGCGGACCGGGAAGCGGCCCTCGGGTGAGCATCCGGGTGGTCGTCGCCGACGACCAGGAACTGGTCCGCAGCGGCTTCACCATGATCCTCGAGGCGCAGCAGGACATCGAGGTGGTCGCCGAGGCCGGGGACGGCGCCGAGGCGGTGGCCGCGGTGCAGCGCCACACGCCCGACGTACTGCTCCTCGACATCCGCATGCCCGTCATGGACGGCCTGGAGGCGGCCCGGCGGGTGTGCGCGCAGTCCAGCTGCAAGGTGGTCATGCTGACCACGTTCGACCTCGACGAGTACGTGTACGACGCCCTGTACGCGGGCGCCAGCGGCTTCCTCCTCAAGGACGTGCGCCGGGACGACCTCGTGCACGCGGTCCGGGTGGTGGCGGGCGGCGACTCGCTGCTCGCGCCGACCGTCACCCGCCGCCTGGTCGCGGACATCGTGCGCCGCCGCCACGAGGAGGCCGCCACCGGGGCCGCCCCCGACCGCCTGGACGTGCTGACCGCACGCGAGGTGGAGACCCTGCGGATGCTGGCCCGTGGCCTGTCCAACGCGGAGATCGCCACGACGCTCTTCGTCAGCGAGCACACGGTGAAGACCCACGTCAGCAACGTGCTGAGCAAGCTGGGGCTGCGGGACCGGGTCCAGGCGGTGATCTGCGCGTACGAGACGGGTCTGGTGGCGCCGGGTACGGCCTAAGTCCCCGACTGGTCCCCGAGTTCGGTGAACAGCGTCAGCTGAAGCGAACCGGGCGCCTCCAGACGGGAGTTGAGCGAGTTCCAGGGCGTACGGGTCGGCTCGCCGACCACCTCCGCACCGGCCTCGGCCAGCCGGGCGGTGGTGCCGGCCGAGTCGTCGACCTCGAAGGCGACCCTGATGTGCCCGGCGACCCGTCTGCCGACCTCCACGTCGTCGATGAACGCGGCATGGTTCGGATCGGTGAGCTCCAGCGTCGCCCGCCCGGCCTCCAGGATGGTGACCCGCCCGCCGGGTGAGGAGAACGCGGCCCGTTCGGGCAGTCCCAGGACGTCCCGGTAGAAGCGCAACGCCTCGTCGTAGTCGTCCGCCGTGACGACGAGCCGGAGTTCACGGACAGCGGGTGGTACCTCGGACATACGGCCTCCTCGATGGTGTCTGCATGGTCAACTCCCGGACCGGTGGCGAAGATTCCTCCCTCCGGAGAATGAGGGAGCACCCTGTCTCACCCGTACGGCGGAGGCCCGGAAACCGCCCGCCCCGGCGATCCGGTGATCACGCCCGCGCCGCGAGTCTGAGGGCCGTACCACTCCTCAACTCGCCGGGAGGCGACCGTGCTCTCCACCCTCGCCCGGGCGGCGACCCGCCGCCCGCTGACCGTCATCGGCCTCTGGGCCGCCTTCCTGCTCCTGGGCTTCGGCCTCGGGACGGGTGTCTTCGCCGACCTCTCCGACGACGTGCCCGATGTGCCCGGCACCGAGTCCGACACGGCCGACGACTACCTTTCCGGCGTGGACCCGTCCGGCGAGTCCGTCACCGCGGTCGTGGCGGGCCGGGCCGTCTCCGACGCGGCCCTGCGCGCCCAGGTCGAGCGGACCGTCGCCGAGGTCCGGAAGATTGCCGGGGTGGCCGACGTACCGGACCCGTACACCACCCCCGGTCTTACCGCCCGCGACGGACAAGCGCTCATCATCCCCGTCACCTTCGAGGGCGGCCTCAGCGACGAGGCCGAGGAGCAGGCGACGGACACGGCCGTCGAGACCGTCAAGCGCATCGACGCGCCCGACGTCCACGTCAGCGGTGGCGAACTGCTCGGGCGACAGCTCGGCGAGCGCGCCCAGGAGGACGTGAAGAACGCCGAGTCGATCTCCCTGCCGGTCGTCCTCGCCCTGCTGCTCGTCGTGTTCGGCGGACTGCGCGCCGCCGCGCTGCCGCTGGTGATCGCGGTGAGCGGAATCGCGGGCGCCTTCCTCGGACTGTTCGCCTTCAGCCAGGTCACCGACATCTCGGTGTACGCGATCCAGGTCACCACCATGCTCGGCCTCGGACTCGCCGTCGACTACGCCCTGTTGACGCTGGTCCGCTTCCGCGAGGAACGCCGGCACACCGACGACGTGGTCGAGGCCGTGCACCGCACAGTCGACGCGGCCGGCCGGACCGTCCTGTTCTCCGGGCTCACCGTGGCCGTCAGCCTGACCGGGCTGCTGGTCTTCCCGAGCGTGTTCCTGCGCAGCATGGGCCTGGCCGTCGCCGCCGTCGTGGTGGTCGACATGCTGGCCGCGGTCACCCTGCTGCCCGCGCTGCTCACGAAGTTCGGCGGGCGGATCCGGCCCTCGAAGGCGCGTACCGAGGACGAGGAGGGCCGTGTCTTCGCCCGCCTGGCCCGCTTCGCGCAGCGCCGCCGGGTCGCCGTCCTGGTCACCGTCGTCCCGGTCCTGCTGGTCCTCGCGCTGCCGCTGACCGGCCTGCGCATCGCCATCGGCGACGCCCGGCAGCTGCCTTCGAACACCGAGGCACGCCAGTTGTACGACACCGTGGACGCGCACTTCCCGAAGGGCACCGGGGTCTCCCCCGTGGTCGTCGTCCTCAAGCCCGGCACCGGCACCGCGACCGCCGACCGGATCCGCGCCCTGGTCCCGAACGCCGAGCCCCGCCGACTGCCGGGCGGCAACACCGTCGTGGAGCTCCAGCCGCCCGGCGGCGTGGACGGCGGGGCGGCCACCGGCCTGGTCGAGCGGGTACGGGAGCTGCGCGGCGACGAGCCCGTCGAGGTGACCGGGGTCGCGGCCCGGCTGGTCGACTTCCGCGCGATGCTCGCCGAGCGGGCACCCTGGGCGGCGCTGACCGTCCTGGCCGGCATCTTCGTCCTGCTGTTCGCCTTCACCGGCTCGGTGCTGATCCCGCTGCGCACGATCGCGACCACCCTGCTCAGCCTGGGCGCGGCGCTCGGCACGGTGGTGTGGGTCTTCCAGGACGGCCACGGCGCCGGGCTGCTCGGCGGTGAGGGCCTGGGCGCGCTGAGCCTGACCGCACCACCGCTGATCGTGTCGATCGCCTTCGGGCTGGCCATGGACTACGAGCTGTTCATCCTGGCACGGATGCGGGAGGCCCGGCAGCGCGGCGAGGACCACGAGGAGGCCGTCGTGACCGGGCTGCGCCGGTCCGGGCGGGTCGTCACCTGTGCCGCGCTGCTCCTCGCGGTCGTGTTCGGCGCCTTCATGACCGGCGGGTTCTCCCCCATCCTCCAGATCGGCCTCGGCCTGACCCTGGCGGTGCTGATCGACGCGACGGTCGTACGGATGCTGCTGGTCCCGGCGACCATGGCGCTGCTGGGTCGGCGGGCCTGGTGGGCGCCGAAGCCGCTGCGCAGGGTGCACGACCGGTTCGGGCCGCGGGAGGCGGCCACGTCCGAGCGGTCCGTGTCGGCGAACGCCTGACGGCTGCGGGCGCCCCGCAGAGGGTCCTCATCGGAATCTCAGCCAGTGGCCCGGCGATTCAAAGGATCACCCAAGGTGCGAGGCGCACGATGCAGGCGCAAAGACGGATGTCTCAGGAAGGCCTGCAGTGGGCGACTCGCACATATCGAACCGGTCCGGGCAGTCGGAGAAGTGGTCCCGGCGCGGGATCCTCGCCGCGCTCGGCGCCGTACCGGCCGTGACCCTGCTGACGGGATGCGGCGGAGGTTCGGCGGACGCCTCGCCGGGGTCGGGGGCGACCGCGTCCGTGCAGGCGGCGACCAAGAAGGCGGTCGTCTCCGTCACCCCGGCCGACGGCACCACGAAGGCCGGCTTCACCACCCCTGTCGTCGTCACGGTGACGGACGGCACCCTCGCCTCGGTGAAGGTGACGGGCAACGACGGCTCCACGCTCGACGGCTCCTACAACGACGCCAGGACGACCTGGACCTCGTCGAAGAACCCGCACTCGGGCACCACGTACACGGTCAAGGCGACTGCGGAGAGCGGCAGCGTGCGGACCTCGACCTTCACCACCACAGCCCCCGGCGAGACGTTCGTGGGCTACTTCACGCCCGAGGCGAGCTCCACCTCCGGCGTCGGCATGCCCGTGTCGATCAACTTCACCCACGCCGTGTCCGACAGGGCGGCCGTCCAGAAGGCGATCACCGTGACCGCGGAACCCGCGGTCGAGATCGTGGGCCACTGGTTCAGCGACACCCGGCTCGACTTCCGGCCCGAGACCTACTGGGCGCCCGGCACGAAGATCACGCTCGGTCTGCGGCTCAAGGACGTCCAGGGCACGGACGGCGTCTACGGCGTGCAGTCGAAGGACGTCACCTTCCACATCGGCCGCGAGCAGATCAGCACGGTCGACCTCGACATCAAGCAGATGGTCGTCAGGCGGGACGGCGGGACCGTCGCCACGTACCCCGTCTCCGGCGGCGGCTCCGACCACACCACCTGGTCCGGGATCATGGTGATCAGTGAGCGGTTCAAGCAGACCCGCATGGAGTCCTCGACGGTCGGGCTCGGCGACGAGTACGACATCTCCGACGTGCCGCACGCCCAGCGCCTGACCACCTCCGGGACCTTCGTGCACGGCAACTACTGGGCGTCCACCGCGGTGTTCGGCCACCAGAACACCAGCCACGGCTGCGTGGGCCTGCACGACGCCAAGGGCGCGAACGACACGTCCGTGGACGGCTACAAGTTCTACGAGAGCTCCATGCTCGGCGACGTCGTCATCGTGAAGAACTCCGGCGAGAAGACCGTCGAACCGTCGAACGGACTCAACGGCTGGAACCTGTCGTGGTCGGACTGGAAGGCCGGCAGCGCGCTCTAGACGTCACAGGAGCCTGGCGAGGGCGGCCTCGGAGGGGCTTCCCGGCACCGCCTGGTAGACGATGATCACCTGCTGCTCGGCGCCCCCGACGGTGAGCGCCTGCCGCCGCAGGGCGAGCTCCCCGACGACCGGATGCGCGAACCGTTTGAGCTCGTCGCGGGAGGGCCGCGCGTCGTGCCGCGCCCACAGCTCGCGGAAGTCCTCGTCCGCCTCCAGCTCGGCGACGAGCCGCGCGATCCGGGGATCACGCGGGTCGGCCTCGGCGCGGAGGGCCGCGGCGGTCTGCGCGGCGATGTCGGGCCAGTCCGGGAACAGCCGACGGGCTCCTGGGCCGAGGAACATGTCCCGAACCAGGTTGTGCCCGGGCTCGTACATCGGGGCGAGCGCGCGGGCCTGCTTGTTGGCGGCCAGCACGTCGAACCGCCGGTCACGCACATACGCCGGGGTGCCCGCCCACGCGTCGAGCAACTGGTGCACGTCCGGGGCGACTTCGGTCTCCGTGGGGCGTACGGGACCGGGTGCGGCGAGCGCGAACAGGTGCGCGGAGGCATCGGCGTTAAGCTCCAGCGCCCGGGCGAGCGCCTGCAGCACCTGCGGCGACGGATGCTGGTCGACGCCCTGTTCCAGGCGGGTCAGATAGGGCTCGCTGATGCCGGCCAGCCGGGCCAGCTCGCCCCGGCGCAGTCCCGCGACCCGGCGCCTGCCGTGGGCGGGCACGTCCGCGTGCGAGGGCGGGACCCGTCCCCGCCGGGCCTTCAGGAACTCTCCGAACGCGTTGCCGGCCGCCATGCCGGAAGGGTAACCCTGCGGGGGTGCTGGCTGCCGTCCGGTGCGGGGCGCAGGGTCGAGGGCATGAAGAAGACCTGGTTCATCACCGGCGCGTCCCGCGGCTTCGGCCGGATCTGGGCCGAGGCCGCCTTGTCCCGGGGCGACCGCGTGGCCGCCACGGCCCGCCGCCCCGAGACCCTGAAGCCCCTCGCCGACACCTACGGGGACAGCGTTCTGCCCCTCGCCCTCGACGTCACCGACCGGGCGGCCGCCCTCACCGCCGTGCGGCGGGCCGCCGACACCTTCGGCCGCCTCGACGTGGTGGTCAACAACGCGGGCTACGGCCTGTTCGGCATGGTCGAGGAGACCAGCGAGGAACAGGCCCGCGCCCAGCTGGACACCAACGTGCTCGGCCCGCTGTGGGTGACCCAGGCGGCTCTGCCGGTCCTCCGCGCCCAGGGCGCCGGGCACATCCTTCAGGTGTCCAGCATCGGCGGCCTGGCCGCCTTCCCCTCCCTGGGCCTCTACAACGCCTCCAAGTGGGCGCTGGAGGGGATGAGCGAGGCGCTGGCCCAGGAGGTCGGCCCGCTCGGCGTCCGCGTCACGATCGTCGAACCCGGCCCCTACGGCACCGACTGGTCCGGCTCCTCCGCGGTGCACACCGACCCCCTCGCCGCCTACGACCCGATCCGCGAGGCCCGCCGGGCGGGAGCCGCCGCCCGAGCGCCCCAGGACCCCCGAACCACCGCCGAGGTCATCCTCGAACTCGTCGACACCGACGAACCGCCCCTGCGGCTCTTCCTCGGCACCTACCCCTATCCCGTCGTCGAGAGCGCCTACCGTCAGCGACTCGACACATGGAGCGCATGGCGCCCCCTCGCCACCAAAGCCTGACCACAACGTGGTCGAGGCGGGCCCCGGGACGGCTGCGGCGGCGCGGCATGCGGCGCCGGGCTCACCGGCCTCACCGGGGACCTGGCCACCACATCGGCGACGCGGTCCCCGGGTGGTGCTCCGGCGAGGAGGCGGGCCGCACGTACGGCACGGCTCGCCGGGGTATCCGAGGGCGGCATCCGGCGTGAAGGCACACTGGGCCGACGTCACTGATCCGGCCGTCAGAGCAAACCCGTGCCGAGGATCTGCCCCCACCCGGATTCATGGGGTGAACTCACCTGCGTCGCAGCGACTTTCACTGTTTCACCTCTTGACGGCCGGAGTGGCCGAGAGCACATTGGGCGCACTTTGAGAGCGCTCTCAGAGCGTGCTCGAAGGGCACCCGCACTCCTCCCCGTACCCGAGAGGCACCCCCATGCGTGAAACCTCCGGCATACCCGGACGGCGGCGAGCCCTCGTCGCCGTGCTGAGCACCCTCGGTCTGGCCGCCGCCCTCGCGACGGCCGCGACCCTCCCCGCCGACGCCTCCGCCCCCACACCTCCCACCGGCTGGTCGCAGGTCTTCCTGGACGACTTCAACGGCTCCGCAGGAACCGGCGTCAACACCTCCAACTGGCAGTACGCCACCGGGACTTCCTACCCCGGCGGCCCGGCCAACTGGGGCACCGGCGAGGTCGAGAGGATGACCAACAGCACCAGTAACGTGGCGCTGGACGGCAACGGCAACCTGCGCATCACGCCGATCCGGGATGCGTCCGGCAACTGGACCTCGGGCCGTATCGAGACCAACCGCACCGACTTCCAGCCCCCGGCCGGCGGCAAGCTGCGCGTCGAGTCGCGCATCCAGATGCCCAACGTCACCGGCACCGCGGCCGAGGGCTACTGGCCGGCCTTCTGGGCCCTGGGCGCGCCCTACCGCGGCAACTACCAGAACTGGCCGGGCGTCGGTGAGCTGGACATCATGGAGAACGTCCAGGGCATGAACCGCGTGTGGGCCACGATGCACTGCGGCACCAACCCGGGCGGCCCGTGCAACGAGACGACGGGCATCGGCAACAACGTGGCGTGTCCCGGCTCGACCTGCCAGTCCGGCTTCCACACCTACACGATGGAGTGGGACCGTTCGGTGAGCCCCGAGACGATCCGCTTCCTCGTCGACGGCACCCAGTACCACTCGGTCAACGCGAGCCAGGTGGACGCGACAACCTGGGCCAACGCCACCCAGCACGGTTTCTTCGTCATCCTCAACGTGGCGATGGGCGGTGCCTTCCCGGACGCGTTGGGCGGCGGACTCGACTCCGACACCCGGTCCGGCGTGCCCATGGTCGTGGACTACGTCCAGGTGCTGTCGGCGAGTGGGAGCGGTACCACGCCTCCGCCGAGCGGCGGCCGTGACGCCTACAGCACCATCCAGGCCGAGTCGTACAACAGCCAGAGCGGTGTGAGCGCCGAGACCACCACGGACACCGGTGGCGGCCAGGACATCGGTTCGCTCGCCAACGGTGACTGGGCGCTGTACCAGAACGTCAACTTCGGTTCCACGGCGGCGAACCAGTTCGTCGCGCGCGTGGCGAGCGGCGCGGCGGGCGGCGTCAGCGGTCTGGTCGAGGTGCGCCTGGACAGCCGTACCGCCGCTCCCGTCGGCAGCTTCTCTCTCGCCAACACCGGTGGCTGGCAGTCCTGGAGAACGGTGCCGGCGAACATCAGCGGCGTCACGGGCACCCACGACGTGTATCTGACCTTCACCAGCGGTCAGCCGGCGGACTTCGTGAACGTGAACTGGTTCAACTTCGGTCACTGACCGGGCTGTCGGCACCCCACCGACGCCGCCCCGCGAGACCTGTGCCGTCTCGCGGGGCGGTGGTCTGTCACCCCAGGTAGGCGGGGGCGACCGCAGAGGTCATCAGGCGGCGGGCCGTGCCGGTGCCGTCGGCGGGGACGGTCCACAGGTCGGAGCCGTAGTCGCCGGGGAGGGCGTAGACGAGGGTGTCGTCGTCGGACCACAGTGCCTGGTCGTCGATGTCGCGCGACTCGGCGGCCGCGGTCTCCGTCATGGTGCGCAGGTTCAGGACGTACAGGCGCCAAGGGGCGTCGGGAGAAGCTCCCTCGACGCGCTTCTTGTAGGCGACGCGGGTGCCGTCCGGCGAGAGGGAAGGGCATTCGACGTTGCGGTGCAGGGTGGTGAGAGTGCGCGCGGTGACGTCGCCCCGCACGAGATACGTCCGGCCGCCGGTCGCCAGCGTGGCGTAGAAGTGGTCGTCGTCGGCGAAGGTGACGCCCCAGACGTTGGTGTCGGCGGCATGGTAGGTCCGGCCGTCCTTGACGATGTGGAAGGTCTCCAGGTTGTCGTCGATCGCCCAGGTGCGGGTGTCGACGACGGCCGTACGCGTGGAGAAGTTCGTTCCGGCGTACGAGTCCCCGCTGACGAACACCGTCCAGGCGACCATGCGTCCGGAGGGCGAGACCCGGGCCCGGGTGGGGATGCCGGCCGCCGGGAAGCGGTGGCGTTCGCGCAGGTGCGCGTCGAGCACCACCGCGCGGTAGGTGTCCTGCAGCGCGCCGTGCACGGCCTGGAGGCAGATGCCGGTACCGGCGGCCGCGTGGAAGCGCAGGCACTTCACCCCCGAAGCGGTGCGCGGGCCCTCGGGATCGTCGGCGGGAACGGTGGCGATCTCGTCGCGGTGCGGGCCCCAGGCCAGATTGCGGACCAGCAGGCGGCGCCCTGCCGTCGGCCGGAGCGAGACGGTGCCGGCCCGCACGGTCGGGCCGTTCGCCTGCTGCTGGTCCCTCACACCCGAGCGGTGGGCGGCGTACAGCACCGACCCGGTGCCGACCGCGCCGAGCAGCACGACGGCGACAAGGAGGGTCAGCAGACGGGTCGTTCGGGTCATGCGGACACCTCGTCGGTGGTTGCGGGGACCTCGTCCGTACCGCGCAGGACGAACGCGGACACGACGGCGCCGGCGGCCAGTGCGGCCGCGGTGACGGCGAGCGCGGTCCGCCCGCCCCACAGGCTCCAGGCCGCGCCGAAGGCGAGCGAGCAGGTGAACCGGGCCAGCGCCTGCCCGGTGCCCACCAGTGCCTGTCCGGCGCCCTGGTGGCGGGCGGGGACGACGCCGGCCGTGGCGGCGGCGAGCACTCCGTCGGTGGCCGCGTAGAAGGTGCCGTGCAGCACGAGGACGGCGATCACCGCCGGGACGCCGTGCCACGGGGAGAGCACCAGGCCGTAGCCGAGCAGCAGGACACCGTGGCCGGCCAGGAAGAGCCGACGGCGGCTGACGCGGTCGGCCAGCGCGCCGAGCGGCACGGCGAGCAGCAGGAAGAAGGCGGCGGTGCCCAGCGGCAGCAGCGGGAACAGGTGGGCGGGCAGGTCCCCTTCACGCTGGAGCAGCAGATACAGGAAGGAGTCGCTCACGGTGGTGAGGCCGAGCAGGCTCGCGCAGACGGTGAGTCGGCGCAGCTCGGGACGGCGCAGCAGCCCGAGGGCTTCCCGGAGCAACGGCCGCTCCTGCTCCGGCGGTTGTGGGACTGCCGGGGTGATGCGGCCGGGTACGAAGAGCACCAGCACCAGAACGCCGAGTGCGGCGACGCAGCCGCTGACCGCGAAGACCGCGTCGTAACCGTCGACGGTGGCCCGCAGGACGGCGAAGGCGACGATCGGGCCGAGGAGCGCGCCGGTGGTGTCCATGGCACGGTGGACGCCGAACGCCCTTCCTCGGTGGGCGGGTTCGCTCGCCAGCGAGATCATCGCGTCCCGTGGGGCGGTGCGCAGGCCTTTGCCGGTCCGGTCGGCCGCGAGCACGGCGCCGAGCACCGGGAGGGTGTGGGCGAGGAGCAGCAGCGGTTTGCACAGCGCCGACAGCCCGTAGCCGAGGCCCGCCACGACCTTGTGTCGGCGGCCTCCCCGGTCGGCGAGGTGGCCGCCGACCAGCCGGACGAGGGCGCCGACGCCGTTGTTGATGCCGTCGAGGAGGCCGAAGCCGAGCGGCGACAGGCCGAGGCCCGCGACCACGTACAGCGGCAGGACGGCCGTGACCATCTCCGAGGAGACGTCCGTGATCAGGCTGACCGCGCCCAGGGCCAGCACGGTGGAGGGCACGGCGGCCGGCCGCCGCCCCGGACGGGTGCCCGGGACGACGGCGGCCTCGGTGCCGCGGGAGCCCGTGCTCCGGGAGTCCGCGAGGTACACGGGCGTCAGTTCCAGATGCCGGTGATGTCGGAGGCGGAGGCGGCGTTGCCCGCGTGGACGCTCAGACCGGCCAGGTCCTCCACCGTGCGCAGCACGTTGTAGTGGTTGTAGGTGGTGGAGCTGGTGCTGCCGGGGGCGACGTGCTGCCCGTAGAACAGGGTGGGGATGCGGTTGCCGGAGAGCCTGTTGTCCTCGTCGAAGGTGACGGCGAGGATGCTGTTGTGGGTCGTGGCCCAGGTGGCGTAGGCGCCCAGGTTGTTCTTGATCCAGGTGTCGCCCGTGGACACCGAGCAGTCGTGCATGTCGTTGCACAGGTTCGGGACGACGAAGGACACCTTGGGCAGGGTCGTGTAGTCGGTCGGGAACTGCGCGAAGGTCTTCGCGGTGCTGGTCGGCACGTTGGAGAAGCCGAACCACGGGTTGTGCTTCTGCGCGTAGTTCCCGCTGCTGCAGGTCGTCGAACCCTGGCTGGGCAGCGACTCGTTGTAGCTCGCCCAGGTCTGGCCCGCGGCGATCAGCTCGGAGGCGAGGTTGGGCTTGTTGAGGGAACCGACCCCGACGCAACTGTCGTCGGTGCGGCCCTGGTTGGAGCCGGAGAACAGCATGTAGTAGTTCGGCTCACTGGGGTGGGTGAGGCCGTAGGACTGGGTGAGGTCGGCGCCACCCGCCTTGAGGGTGTTGTTGAGGTAGGGGGCGCTGGAGCTGCCGATGACCTGCGAGTAGGCGTGGTTCTCCAGCACCACGACCACGACGTGGTCGGGGGTGGGGAGAGCGGCTGCCTCGGCGGTGGAGGCGGTTGCGGCCCACACGCCGATCGAGGTGGCGGTGAGGGCGAGGGCTCCGGCGAGTGCGGAGAGGGAACGTCGGTTGCGCTGCGGTGCCTTGACGGCGGCCATGACTGTCCTCCGGACAGAGGTGACGGACGTTCGGGGAAGCGGCGCCGCCACCCTAGAAGCCTTGGGCCGGGTCCGCGTGAAGGCCGGGCGAACCGTGGGTTCCTCCGGGCAAAGATCACCCCATGCACAGGTCACGCATGGCAAAGCGCAAGTCAAGCACGTGTCATGGAGCGGCGGTCCTGCGGGACTTCATCCGTCGCCGTCCACGATGCAGAACTCGTTCGCCTCGGGGTCGGCGAGCACGAGATGGTCCGCGTACCGGTCCCTGACCCTCGCACCCCAGCCGACGAGCCGCTCGGCCTCCGCTTCCCTGTTCGTGGCGGAAAGGTCCAGGTGAACCCGATTCTTGCACCCCTTGCCCTCCGGCACCACCTGGAACCAGAGCCGGGGCCCGCCCCGCGAGGACTCCACCAGCACGCTCGGATCGTCCTCGACGTCCGTGACCCCGAGGGCCCTCAGCCGGGCCAACTCCTCGTCGTCGTAGGGCGCGATCGAGTAGCCGTCCATCGCGGCGGCCCAGAACCGGGCCGTGGCGGCGGGGTGAACACAGTCGAAGACGATGTCCCGCAGTCGGGCCATGGGTACCCTCCTGTCAGAGTTCCGTCCGGTCGGCCTATCGGAGTTCGGTCCGGAACGCGGCCGGCGTCATGTCGGTGTGCTGATGGAAGAACTTGGAGAAGTTCGCGGCGTCGGGAAAGCCCACCGCCGCCCCCACCCGCCCGATCGGCAGGTCCGTGTGGGCGAGCAGCCGCTTCGCCTCCAGTACGACCCGCTTGTCGATGAACCCCTTGGGGGTCTCCCCCGTCGCGGCGCGCACCGCGCGCACGAGGGTCCGGCGGGAGTAGCCCAGCGCGTCGGCGTACGCGCTGACACTGTGGTTGGTGGCGAAGCCCTTCTCCACCGCGTCCCGGAACAGGGTGAACGTCGACTCGGCCCGCCGCCCGGCCTCCGCCGAGCTCGCCGCGAGGTGGGCCAGCCGCAGCAGGAACGCCGTCAACGAGTGCCGCAGGACCGAGGTGTGCAGGCTCAGCGGGAGCGTCGAGGAGTCCTCGTACTCCCGCTGAAGCTGGGTCAGCGAGGCCTTCAGACCCGCCAACTGGGCGCCGGAGGGCCGCAACTGCGGCGGCAGGTCGTAGCGGTAGAGCCCCGTCGCCTCGACCGTCGCACGCGGCAGAAAGCCCGGTTGCATGGTCAGGACGGTTCCGCGGTACTCGCTCGTCGGTGAGAAGCGGTGGACCTGGCCCGGGCGGATCCACAACAGGTCGCCCGCCGTCGCCTCGTACTCGGCGAAGTCGATCATGTGGCGCACGGGACCGCCGTCGAAGAGCATCACGACATGGAAGTCGATGCGGTGGACGCGCTCCAACGGGGCATCCGCGTGCCAGGTGCGCCCTGCTCCCATCGGGCCGACCTGCATGCCGACTCCGCACACACTCAGTTCGCTGGGGAAGGGGAACGTTCTGATCCCGTCCACTGTGCCGTCACCGTCTCCGCCTTGGACGGAGGCTTGGGGGGTTCTGTCCGCCATGTCGTGCTCGTGCCGCCTGCCTGGAGCGTTCCGTGTCCCACTTTCACCACAGGCTGACACACCGCGACCTTCCACCGTAAAAGTCTGACTTTTAAGTTTGAACACGTCAGACCAGCCATCCCGCTCCGATCGAGGACTTCTTGAAGATGAGCACGCAGACACCGGACAGCTTCGAATGGACCGAACTCGACCGGCGTGCCGTCGACACCGCCCGCCTCTTGGCGGCGGATGCCGTGCAGCAGGTCGGGAACGGCCACCCGGGCACCGCGATGGCCCTGGCCCCCGCGGCGTACACGATCTTTCAGAAGGTGATGCGTCACGACCCGGCCGATCCCGAGTGGACCGGCCGTGACCGCTTCGTCCTCTCCCCCGGGCACACCTCGCTGACGCTCTACACCCAGCTCTACCTCTCCGGGTACGAGCTGGAGCTGGACGACCTGAAGGCCTTCCGCACCCACGGCTCCAAGACGCCCGGTCACCCCGAGTACGGGCACACCGCCGGCGTCGAGACCACGACCGGGCCGCTCGGCCAGGGTGTCGCCAACGCCGTCGGCATGGCGATGGCCGCCCGCTACGAGCGCGGCCTCTTCGACCCCGAGGCCCCCGAGGGCGAGTCCCCCTTCGACCACACCATCTGGGGGATCGTCTCCGACGGCGACCTGGAGGAGGGCATCTCCGCCGAGGCCTCCTCCCTCGCCGGCCACCAGAAGCTCGGCAACCTGGTCTTCGTCTACGACGACAACCACATCTCCATCGAGGGCGACACCGCCACCGCGTTCTCCGAGGACGTGCTGAAGCGGTACGAGGCCTACGGCTGGCACACCCAGCGCATCGAGCCCGGCGCCGACGGCGACATCGACGTCCAGGCCCTGTACGCGGCTCTGAAGGCGGCGCAGGCAGAGACCGGGCGTCCCTCGATCATCGCGATGCGCACGATCATCGCCTGGCCCGCCCCGAACGCCCAGAACACCGAGGCCGCCCACGGCTCCGCGCTCGGCGCCGACGAGGTCGCCGCGACCAAGCGGGTCCTCGGTTTCGACCCGGAGAAGAGCTTCGAGGTCCCGGACGAGGTCATCCGTCACACCCGTCTGGCCCTGGACCGGGGCGCCGAGGCGCACGCGGCCTGGGACAAGCAGATCTCCGTGTGGCGCGGTGAGCAGCCCGAGCGGGCCGAACTCTTCGACCGGATCGTCGCCGGCCAGCTCCCCGAGGGCTGGGAGTCCGCGATCCCGGTCTTCGAGGAGGGCTCCTCCGTCGCCACCCGTGCCGCCTCCGGCAAGGTCCTGCAGGCGCTGGGCCCGGTGCTCCCCGAGCTGTGGGGCGGTTCCGCCGACCTCGCCGGCTCGAACAACACCACCATCGACAAGACCAGCTCCTTCCTGCCGAAGGGCAACGCGCTCCCGGAGGCCGACCCGTACGGCCGTACCGTCCACTTCGGTATTCGCGAGCACTCGATGGCAGCCGAGATGAACGGCATCGCGCTGCACGGCAACACGCGGATCTACGGCGGCACCTTCCTGGTGTTCTCCGACTACATGCGCAACGCGGTGCGCCTGTCCGCCCTGATGCAGCTGCCCGTGACCTACGTCTGGACGCACGACTCCATCGGCCTCGGCGAGGACGGCCCGACCCACCAGCCGGTCGAGCACCTCGCCTCGCTGCGCGCCATCCCGGGCCTGAACGTGGTCCGCCCGGCCGACGCCAACGAGACCGCGACCGCCTGGGCCGAGATCCTCAAGCGGCACGCCACCGACCCGGCCCCGCACGGTCTCGCACTCACCCGCCAGGGTGTGCCGACGTACGCCCCGAACCCGGACGCGGCCAAGGGCGGGTACGTGCTCCGGGACTCCTCCACGGAGGTTCCCGACGTCGTCCTCATCGCCACCGGCTCCGAGGTCCAGCTCGCCGTCGCCGCGCGGGAGCAGCTGGAGGCGGACGGGGTGGGTACCCGGGTGGTGTCGATGCCGTCCGTGGAGTGGTTCGAGGAGCAGCCGCAGGAGTACCGGGAGAGCGTCCTTCCGCCGTCCGTGCGAGCCCGCGTCGCAATCGAGGCCGGTATCGGTCTCACGTGGTACCGCTTCACAGGTGACGCAGGACGCATCGTCTCCCTCGAACACTTCGGCGCCTCCGCCGATGCGAAGGTCCTGTTCGCCGAGTTCGGCTTCACCGCCGAGAACGTCGTCGCGGCCGCCAGGGAATCCCTCGCCGCCGCGCGTGGTTGATCCGACCGCCAGAAAGAAGATGATCACTGTGACCGAAGCGACCGCGACCGCGGGAGCACTCAAGCGCCTGTCCGACGAAGGCGTCTCCATCTGGCTGGACGACCTGTCACGCAAGCGGATCGAGTCGGGCAACCTCGCCGAACTCGTCGCCACGAAGCACGTCGTCGGCGTCACCACCAACCCGTCCATCTTCCAGGCCGCCATCGGCTCCGGAGCGGGGTACGAGGAGCAGCTGAGCGACCTCGCCACCCGGGGCGTGACGGTCGACGAGGCCGTACGGATGATGACCACGGCCGACGTCCGCGCCGCCGCCGACGTGCTGCGTCCGGTGTACGACGCCACCGGCGGCCGGGACGGCCGGGTCTCCATCGAGGTCGACCCGCGCCTCGCCCACAACACGGCGGCGACGATCGCCGAGGCCAAGCAGCTCGCCTGGCTCGTGGACCGCCCGAACGTCATGATCAAGATTCCCGCGACGAAGGCGGGTCTCCCCGCCATCACCGAGGTCATCGGCCTCGGGATCAGCGTCAACGTCACGCTGATCTTCTCCCTGGAGCGCTACCGCGAGGTGATGGACGCCTACCTGGCCGGTCTGGAGAAGGCCGCGAAGAAGGGGCTCGACCTCTCGGCCATCCACTCCGTCGCCTCCTTCTTCGTCTCCCGCGTCGACTCCGAGATCGACAAGCGGCTGACGGTTCTCGGCACGGACGCGGCCCTCGCGCTCAAGGGGAAGGCCGCGCTCGCCAACGCGCGGCTCGCCTACCAGGCGTACGAAGAGGTCTTCGCGGGTCCGCGCTGGACCTCGCTCGGCGGCGCCCGCGCCACCAAGCAGCGCCCGCTGTGGGCCTCGACCGGCGTGAAGGACCCGTCCTACAAGGACACCCTCTACGTCGACGACCTGGTCGCGCCCGGCACGGTCAACACCATGCCGGAGGCCACGCTGAACGCCACCGCCGACCACGGCGCGATCACCGGCGACACGGTGAGCGGCCGTTACGCTCAGGCCCGCGCCGACCTGGCCGCCGTGGAGGCGCTGGGGATCTCCTACGACGAGGTCGTGCGGCAGCTGGAGGACGAGGGTGTCGCCAAGTTCGAGGCCGCCTGGCAGGAGCTGCTGGACGCCGTCACCAAGTCGCTGAACAGCAAGGGAGTGGACGCGGAATGACCATCACCGCCGACTGGGACAACCCCCTGCGCGACGAGCGCGACCGGCGCCTGCCGCGGATCGCCGGGCCCTCCGGGCTCGTCATCTTCGGGGTCACCGGCGACCTGTCCCGCAAGAAGCTGATGCCGGCCGTCTACGACCTCGCCAACCGCGGCATGCTCCCGCCGGGCTTCTCGCTCGTCGGGTTCGCCCGCCGGGACTGGGAGGACGAGGACTTCGCGCAGATCGTGCACGACTCCGTGCGCGAGCACGCGCGGACCGAGTTCCGTGAGGAGGTCTGGCAGCAGCTCGCCGAGGGAATGCGGTTCATCCCGGGCGACTTCGACGACGACACGGCGTTCGAGCAGCTGCGCCAGACCGTCGAGGACCTCGACAAGGTGCGCGGCACGAGCGGCAACTACGCCTTCTACCTGTCCGTACCGCCGAAGTTCTTCCCCAAGGTCGTCCAGCAGCTCAAGAAGCACGGTCTTGCGAACGCGCCCGAGGGGTCCTGGCGGCGGGCGGTGATCGAGAAGCCGTTCGGCCGCGACCTGAAGAGCGCCCGCGAGCTCAACGCCCTCGTGCACGACGTGTTCGAGCCGGACCAGGTCTTCCGCATCGACCACTACCTGGGCAAGGAGACCGTCCAGAACATCCTGGCACTGCGCTTCGCCAACCAGATGTACGAGCCGATCTGGAACCGGTCGTTCGTCGACCACATCCAGATCACGATGGCCGAGGACATCGGCATCGGCGGCCGGGCCGGGTACTACGACGGCATCGGCGCCGCCCGTGACGTCATCCAGAACCACCTGCTCCAGCTGATGGCGCTGACCGCCATGGAGGAGCCGGCCGCCTTCGACGCCGAGTCGCTGCTCACCGAGAAGCTGAAGGTCCTCAGGGCCGTGAAGCTGCCGGAGGACATCGGCGCGCACGCCGTGCGCGGGCAGTACGCGGGTGGCTGGCAGGGCGGCGAGAAGGTGCTCGGCTATCTGGAGGAGGAGGGCATCGACCCGGCCTCCACGACGGACACGTACGCGGCCGTCAGGCTGAACGTCGACAACCGCCGCTGGGCGGGCGTGCCCTTCTACCTGCGCACCGGCAAGCGGCTGGGCCGCCGGGTCACCGAGATCGCGGTCGTCTTCCAGACGGCCCCGCACTCGCCCTTCGACTCCACCGCCACCGAGGAGCTCGGCTCCAACGCCATCGTCATCCGGGTGCAGCCGGACGAGGGCATGACCGTCCGGTTCGGGTCGAAGGTGCCGGGCACCTCGATGGAGATCCGGGACGTGACGATGGACTTCGCCTACGGCGAGTCGTTCACCGAGTCCAGCCCGGAGGCCTACGAGCGGCTCATCCTGGACGTCCTTCTCGGGGACGCCAACCTGTTCCCGCGTCACCAGGAAGTGGAAGAGTCCTGGAAGATCCTCGACCCGATCGAGGAGCACTGGGCGAACCACGGCCGTCCGGCGCAGTACGCGTCGGGTACCTGGGGACCCGAGGAAGCCGACGAGATGCTCGCACGAGACGGACGGAGCTGGCGCAGGCCATGAAGATCGACCTGACCGACACCACGGCAAGCAAGATCAACAAGGCGCTGGTGCAGGGTCGCCGCGCCATCGGAACCCCCGCGGTGGGCATGGTCCTGACGATGGTGATCGTCACGGACGAGGAGAACGCCTACGACGCGATCAAGGCGGCCGAGGAGGCCTCGCACGAGCACCCCTCGCGCACCCTGGTCGTCATCAAGCGGCACGCCCGCACCCCCCGCGACCGCACCAACTCGCACCTCGACGCCGAGGTCCGGGTGGGCGCCGACGCCGGCACCGGCGAGACGGTCGTCCTGCGGACCTACGGCGAGGTCTCCGACCACGCCGACTCCGTCGTGCTGCCGCTGCTGCTGCCGGACGCCCCGGTCGTCGTGTGGTGGCCGGTGGAGGCGCCGCAGAACCCCGCGAAGGACCCGCTGGGCGCGCTGGCCCAGCGCCGGATCACCGACCTGTACGCGGTGGAGCACCCGATGCAGGTGCTGGAGACCCGGGTCCGCTCCTACGCGCCGGGCGACACCGACCTCGCCTGGACCCGGCTGACCCCGTGGCGCTCGATGCTCGCGGCGGCCCTCGACCAGGCCCGCGCCGAGATCATCTCCGGGGCCGTGGAGGCCGAGGCCGACAACCCGGCCGCCGAACTGCTCGCGCGCTGGCTGGAGGCGCGGCTGAAGGTGCGGATCGACCGCGTGGTCACCGACGGTCCGGTCGTCACGGCCGTCCGTCTGGCCACCGCCAACGGCGAGATCGTCATCGACCGTCCCGAGGGCCCGCTGGCCACGCTGTCCCTGCCGGGTCAGCCCCCCCGGACCCTCGCGCTGAAGGTCCGCACCACCTCCGAACTCATCGCCGAGGAGCTCCGCCGCCTCGACGCCGACGAGATGTACGCCGTCGCCCTGCAGGGCGAGGCCACCGAGGAGACCCCTGCTCATGTCTGACTCCCCTCTTTTGACGCGTCGCCCCGAGTGGACGGCCCTGGAGGATCACCGGACCGAACAGCACGCGCATCTGCGTGAGCTGTTCGCCGAGGACCCGGGCCGCGCGGAGCGGTACGTGGTGCGCGTGGGCGATCTGCGCATCGACTACTCCAAGCACCTGATCACCGACGAGACGCTGACCCTGCTCCAGGAACTGGCCGCCGCCACCGATGTGTTCGGGCTCCGCGACGCCATGTTCCGCGGCGAGCGGATCAACCTCACCGAGGACCGGGCGGTACTGCACACCGCGCTGCGCGCCCCCGCGGGCGCGGTCGTCGAGGTCGACGGCGAGAACGTCGTGCCCCGTGTGCACGCCGTCCTCGACAGGATGAGCGACTTCGCGAACCGGGTCCGCTCCGGCGAGTGGACCGGTCACACCGGCAAGCGGATCAAGAACGTCGTCAACATCGGCATCGGCGGCTCCGACCTCGGCCCCGCCATGGCCTACGAGGCCCTGCGCCCCTACACGGCACGGGAGTTGACCTTCCGTTTTGTCTCCAACGTGGACGGCGCCGACCTGCACGAGGCCGTGCGGGACCTGGATCCGGCGGAGACCCTGTTCATCGTCGCGTCCAAGACCTTCACCACGATCGAGACGATCACGAACGCCACGTCGGCCCGCACCTGGCTGCTCGACGGCCCGGCGGGTCTGCGCGACGACAAGGCCGTCGCCAAGCACTTCGTCGCGCTGTCGACGAACGCCGAGAAGGTCACGGACTTCGGCATCGACCCGGACAACATGTTCGAGTTCTGGGACTGGGTCGGCGGCCGCTACTCCTTCGACTCGGCGATCGGTCTCTCCCTGATGATCGCCATCGGCCCGGACCGCTTCCGGGAGATGCTCGACGGGTTCCGGATCGTCGACGAGCACTTCCAGAACGCGCCCGCCGAGGCCAACGCACCGCTGATCCTGGGCCTGTTGGGCATCTGGTACGGCAACTTCCACGACGCCCAGTCGCACGCCGTTCTGCCCTACTCGCACTACCTGTCGAAGTTCACCGCCTATCTGCAGCAGCTGGACATGGAGTCCAACGGCAAGTCGGTGGACCGGGACGGCAACCCGGTTCAGTGGCAGACCGGACCGGTGGTGTGGGGCACGCCCGGCACCAACGGGCAGCACGCCTACTACCAGTTGATCCACCAGGGCACCAAGGTCATCCCGGCCGACCTCATCGGCTTCGCCCGCCCGATCGACGAGCTGAGCGACGAACTCAAGGCGCAGCACGACCTGTTGATGGCCAACCTGTTCGCGCAGGGACAGGCGCTCGCCTTCGGCAAGACCGCCGAGGAGGTGCGCACGGAGGGCGTGGCCGAGGAGCAGGTGGCCCACCGCACCTTCCAGGGCAACCACCCCACGACCACGATCCTGGCCAAGGAGCTCACCCCCTCCGTGCTCGGCCAGCTCATCGCCCTCTACGAGCACAAGGTGTTCGTGCAAGGCGCGGTCTGGAACATCGACTCCTTCGACCAGTGGGGCGTCGAGCTCGGCAAGGTCCTCGCCAAGCGCGTCGAGCCCGCCCTGACCGAGGGTGCGGACGTCCCCGGTCTCGACCCCTCCACCACCGCCCTGGTGGCCGCCTACCGTGAACTGAAGGAAGTGCTCTGACATGCAGTTGGGACTGATCGGCCTCGGCAAGATGGGCGGCAACATGCGCGAGCGCGTCCGCCGCGCCGGCCACACCGTGGTCGGCTACGACCGCAACCCCGAAGTGTCCGACGTGGCGAGTCTGTCCGAGCTGGTCGACAAGCTCGAGGCGCCGCGCACGGTGTGGGTGATGGTCCCGGCCGGCGCCGCCACCCAGTCCGTCGTGGACGAGCTCGGCGACCTCCTCTCCCCCGGTGACACCGTGGTCGACGGCGGCAACTCCCGCTGGAGCGACGACGAGAAGCACGCCGAGGAGCTGGGCGCCAAGGGCATCGGCTTCGTGGACGCCGGTGTCTCCGGCGGCGTGTGGGGCCTCCAGAACGGCTACGCGCTGATGGTCGGCGGCGACAAGGAGCACGTGGACCGGCTCCAGCCGATCTTCCACGCGCTCAAGCCCGAGGGGCCGTACGGCTATGTCCACGCGGGCAAGGTCGGGGCCGGGCACTTCTCCAAGATGGTCCACAACGGCATCGAGTACGCCATGATGCAGGCCTATGCCGAGGGCTGGGAGCTCCTGGAGAAGGTCGAGTCGGTGGACAGCGTGCGAGAGGTGTTCCGCTCCTGGCAGGAGGGGACCGTCATCCGCTCCTGGCTGCTCGACCTCGCGGTCAACGCCCTCGACGACGACGAGCACCTGGACAAGCTCAAGGGCTACGCGGAGGACTCCGGCGAGGGCCGCTGGACCGTGGAGGCGGCCATCAACAACGCGGTGCCGCTGCCCACGATCACCGCCTCGCTGTTCGCGCGGTTCGCGTCCCGCCAGGACGACTCCCCGCAGATGAAGATGGTCGCGGCACTGCGCAACCAGTTCGGCGGGCACGCCGTCGAAGCGAAGAAGTAGGCGCGTCATGGGGGATCTCCTCCTGGTCCGCCACGGCGAGACGGAATGGAGCGCGTCGGGACAGCACACCAGCTGGACCGACCTGCCCCTCACCCGACACGGCGAGGAACAGGCCAAGTCACTCGCTCCGCTCCTGACGGGCCGGTCCTTCTCGCTCGCCCTGACCAGTGAGCTGGGCCGTGCGATACGCACCGCCGAGCTGGCGGGTCTCACCGGGGCCCTGACCGACCCCGACCTCCACGAGTGGGACTACGGCGCCTACGAGGGCGTCACCACCGTCGACATCCACCGCACCCGGCCCGACTGGGACCTGTGGACCGACGGGGTTCCGCCCGGCCCGGACGGACACCCCGGCGAATCACCCGTGGAGGTCGGCCGCCGCGCCGACCGGGTCCTCGCCCGCGTCGAGGCCGCCCTTCCCGACGGTGACGTGGTCCTCGTGGCCCACGCCCACTTCCTGCGGGTCCTCACGGCCCGCCGGCTGGGGCTCGCCCCGGAGGAGGGCCGGCTGTTCCAGCTGGCGACCGGCACGGTGAGCCGGCTGTCCATGGAACACGACCGTCCGGTGATCGCGGAGTGGAACACCAGGGTCTAGAACGGCAGTTGCGCACGG
The DNA here is from genome assembly GCF_044766405.1 of Streptomyces sp. NPDC102270. Classification (NCBI taxonomy): domain Bacteria; kingdom Bacillati; phylum Actinomycetota; class Actinomycetes; order Kitasatosporales; family Streptomycetaceae; genus Streptomyces; species Streptomyces sp. NPDC102270. Next base: position 73,901 of record NZ_JBIWLX010000020.1, read on the forward strand.
CCCGGGAGCACAGGCTCCCGGGCCGTCGTCGTCCGCGGGGCGTGTTGACACCGTGACGTGTGCGTTGGAGAGTCACGGCTGATGGAGATCGACAACCTGACCCCGGCCGAACTGCGGGTGTGGCGTGCCTTCCCGAAGGGCGAGGCCGTGGACTTCGGTACGGCCGAGGACGAGGACGAGGACGTGGTGGCCGGCGGCGCGTGGGGCCCCGAACGCACGGTCCGGGCCGTCGTGTTGCGGGCGCTGATGCTCAACGGGCCGGTCGAGGACGGGGAGATACCCGCCCTCAAGCTCGCGGGTGCCCGCATCACCGGGGTGCTCGGCCTCCAGTACGGGACGGTCGACCACGCGGTACGCCTCAGCCGGTGCTTCTTCGAGGACACCCCGCTGCTGTACGGCTGCCGGCTGCGCCAGTTGAACCTCAGCAACTCCGTGCTGCCCGGACTGACCGCCGCCACCATGCGCGTGGATGCCGTACTGCGGCTGACGGACTGCAAGGTGAACGGCCCGGTGCGGCTCGGCGGGGCGCAGATCGCCGGAGCGCTGTTCATGGACCGCGCCGAGATCACCGCGGTCGACGCGGGTGAACCCGCGCTCCAGCTCAACCACATGAGCATCGGCGACGACCTGTGGGCGCCGGGCCTGCGCGCCCACGGCGAGGTCCGCCTCAACGGTGCCACCGTCGCCGGTTCCGTCAACCTCATCGACGCCCGGCTCAGCCACCCCGGCGACATCGTCCTCGACGCGCAGACCCTCGTCGTGGAGGGCGACGTCCATCTGCGCCGGGTGCACACCTTCGGCTGGATCGGTCTCCGGGGCGCGCGGATCGCGGGCCGGCTCGACTTCTCGTACGCGCATCTGTCGAACCCGGGCGACGCGGCACTCAGGGCGAACAGTTCCACCATCGGGGAGCTGTGGCTGCGCAAGGGGCCACGCATTCAGGGCACCCTGAGCCTGCGGCGGGCCCAGATCGACGACCTGTTCCTGGAACCCGAGGTGGTTCCGGACGAGGTGCAGTTCAACAAGCTCGTCTACACCTCGCTCACCCCCCAGGAGCCCGCCGAGCGCCGCCTGCCGATGCTGGAACGGGACCGGGAGGGCTATGTCCCGCACGCCTACGAGCAGTTGACCGCCGCCTACCGCCGCATCGGCGACGACCGCGCCGCACGACTGGTCCAGCTCGCCAAGCAGCGCCGCCACCGCGCCACCCTCGCCTGGTACGGGCGCCTGTGGGGCCACGTGCAGGACGCCACCGTCGGCTACGGCTTCCACCCCCTGCGGGCCTGCGTCTGGCTGCTCTCCCTGCTCGCCGTCGGCACGGTCGCCTACGGCCTCCACCACCCGCCACCGCTCAAGGCGGACGAGGCCCCGCACTTCAACGCGCTGTTCTACACCCTCGACCTGCTGCTGCCGGTGATCTCCTTCGGCCAGGAGGGCGCCTTCGCGCCGCGCGGCTGGTACCAGTCGCTGTCGTACACGCTGGTCATCGCGGGCTGGATCCTGGCCACGACGGTCTTCGCCGGTGTGACCCGGACCGTCAACCGCCAGTGATTCCTGCTTACTTGGGGGAGCCGACCACGCCCGCCAGCTCCGCGATGTCCGCGAGCATCCGGGCCGCGTCCGGCTCGCGCCCGGTGAACAGCCGGAACGCGTCCGCGGCCTGGAAGACGGCCATCCCGCCTCCGTCGAGCGTGGCGCAGCCGACTGCGCGGGCGGTGCGCAGCAGTTCCGTCTCCAACGGGCGGTAGACGACCTCGGCCACCCACAGCTCGGGGCGGAGCAGGCGGGCGGGGAGGGGCAGACCGGGGTGGGCCGCCATGCCGGTGGGGGTGGCGTGCACGAGGCCGTCGGCGTCGGCGAGCAGCTGGGGCAGTCGGTCGGGGACGGCCGCGGTCGCCCGGCCCTCGCCGAAGTGACGGTTCAAGGAGGCGGCGAGGTCGGCGGCCCGGTCGGCGAGCGCGTCGACGACGGTGACCCGCCCGGCGCCCAGGGTGAGCATGGCGTGCGCGACGGCCGCCCCCGCGCCGCCGGCGCCCAGCTGGACGACCCGTTCCAGGGGTGCGTCGGGCAGCCCGCGCGCGAAGGACGCGGCGAAGCCGGTGACGTCGGTGTTGTGGCCGGTCGCCCGGCCGTTCTCGAAGACGACGGTGTTGACCGCGCCGAGCGCCTCGGCCTGCGGGGCGAGCGCGTCCAGGTGTCCGATGACCAGCTGCTTGCAGGGGTGGGTGATGTTCAGCCCGTCGAAGCCCAGGTCGCGGGCGGCGCACAGCAGTTCGCCGACCGCCTCGGGACGGACCCCGAGCACGTCGATGTCGATGAGCCGGTACAGATAACGCAGGCCCTGCCGGTCCGCCTCCCGCTCGTGCAGCGCCGGGCTCAGCGAGGGGCCGACACCGGCGCCGATCAGTCCGACGAGAAACGAGTCCTTGGCCACACGGACCTCCCGAGCCGAGCACTAATGTACGAACCAGTACGTTAGCTATATCAGCCGGGCCGCCACCGGGGAAGAGCCGGGCGGCGCCTTCTAGAATCTGCGGCACCGGCCGCTCTCCCGAAGGAACCCGATGACCAGCGTCGACGAACCGGCACGACCGAACGGGCGGATCCGCGACGCCGCCCGCACCCAGGCCGAGATCCTCGACGTGGCGACCCAGGAGTTCGCGCGGGCCGGCTACGACGGCGCCCGCGTGGACGAGATCGCCGCCCGCACCCGCACCACCAAGCGGATGATCTACTACTACTTCGGCGGCAAGGAGCAGTTGTTCACGGCCGTCCTGGAGCGGGCGTACGGCGTGATCCGCGAGGCCGAGCAGGAGCTGGACGTCGAGCACCTGGACCCGGTCGCGGCGATCCGGCGCCTCGCGGAGGTGACCTTCGACCACCACGAGCAGCACCCCGACTTCATCCGCCTGGTCAGCATCGAGAACATCCACGGGGCCGAGCACATTGCCGCCTCCGAGAAGCTGGGGAAGATCGGCTCGCCCGCGCTCGATGTGATCCGCCGCATCCTGGCCTCGGGGCAGGAGTCGGGCCTGTTCACGGCCGACGTGGACGCGGTCGACCTGCACGCGATGATCAGTTCGTTCTGCTTCTTCCGGGTAGCCAACCGGTACACCTTCGGCGCCCTGTTCGGCCGGGACCTGGTCGCGCCGGAGCAGCGCGAGCACTACCGGGCCATGCTCGGCGACATGGTGATCGCCTACCTGACGGCGGAACGGTCCGGCCGCTGAGGCGGCACTGAGGCGGCACGGCCGGACCCCTTGACACCCGGGACCCGTGAGCGCAACATCCGTGGGCAACCGCTACTAACTACCCAGTGGGTTAATTAACTGGGTAGCTCCCCGGAGTCCCCCCGAATGGAGCACCGCCGTGTCCGTCCCCGCCGAAGCCGTCGGGCAACCGAAAAAGGCCGCCACCGCCGCCTGGATCGGCAGCGCCCTGGAGTACTACGACTTCTTCATCTACGGCAGCGCCGCAGCCCTGATCTTCCCCAAGGTGTTCTTCGACGAGTCCGACCCGGCCACCGCGACCCTGCTGTCGCTGGCCACGTTCGGCGTCGCCTACGCGGCCCGGCCGGTCGGCGCGCTCTTCCTCGGCCATTTCGGCGACCGGGTAGGCCGTAAGAAGATCATGGTCTTCACGCTGATCCTGATGGGCCTGTCGACGTTCCTCATCGGCTGTCTGCCCACCCGCCACCAGGTCGGCACCCTCGCCCCGGTCCTGCTGGTGCTGTGCCGGGTCCTGCAGGGCATCTCGGCGGCCGGTGAGCAGGCCAGCGCCAACTCCATGAGCCTGGAACACGCGCCGGCGCACCGGCGGGGTTTCTTCACGAGCTTCACGCTCAGCGGCACCCAGGGCGGGCAGTTGCTCGCCACCCTGGTCTTCCTGCCCGTCGCCGCGCTGCCCGAGGACCAGTTGCTGTCCTGGGGCTGGCGGGTGCCGTTCTGGCTGAGCGTGGCGGTCGCCGTGGTCGGCTTCGTGATCCGCCGCCGGCTGGCCGAGACCCCGGCGTTCGAGCAGCAGGCCGCCTCCGAGGGCGTCCCGAAGCTGCCGCTCGTGGTGCTGCTGCGGGAGCACTGGGCGGATGTGCTGCGGGTGATCGGGGGCGCGCTGATCGCCTCGGTCTCCACGATCTTCACGGTGTGGGCGCTGGCGTACGCGACGAGCGACGCGGTCGGGATGAGCCGTTCCTCGATGCTGTGGGTGGGCGCGCTCGCCAACCTCGTCGCGCTCGCCGCGATCCCGGCGTGGGCCACGCTGTCGGACCGCATCGGGCGGCGGCCGGTCTTCCTGATCGGCGCGGCGGGCAGCGCGGTGACGATGTTCCTCTACCTGTGGGCGATCTCCACGGGCAACTACCCGCTGACGCTGCTGCTCGGCATCGTGGCCTTCGGTGTCGTCTACAGCGCCGCGAACGGTGTCTGGCCGTCCTTCTACGGCGAGATGTTCTCCACCCGGGTCCGGCTGTCGGGCATGGCGATCGGCACGCAGATCGGTTTCGCGGTGGCCGGCTTCGCGGTCACCTTCGCGGCGCGGATCGCGGGCCCCGACGGCACCGACTGGTTCTCGGTGGCCGTGTTCACCGCGGTCCTGTGCGTCCCGCCGGTGATCGCCGTCCTGACGGCCCGCGAGACCCACAAGGTCCCCACGGAGGCGCTCGGCACACGCGCACCGCGGGAGGCGCCCCGCCCTGAGACGGTGACGGCCTGACCGGGCCTACCCGTTCGACCAGCCCCGCGTGCACAGCACGAGCCGGTACCCGTCCGGGTCCTCCACCGTGACCCCCCACTCGTTCCAGTACGGGTTGGGCGACCGCACCTGCTTGCCGCCGTGGCTCTCCAGGCGGGCGACGAGGTCCTCCGGCACCGGACCGTCGACGTAGATCACCAGCAGGTCCTCCTCGGTGGGGCGGGGTTCTACGGGATGGCCCTGCTCGTGGACGAGCTCCAGATGCCAGCCGGCGTCCGGCCAGCCGAGCATCAGGAGGTCGTGCTCACCGGGTTCGGGGCCACCCTCGGCACGCCACACGACCCCCAGCCCGAGCCCCTCGACCCAGAACCGCTCGGCGGCGGCCAGGTCCCGGGAGGGACGGGCGATCCGGACGTGGCTGCGGCCGTCGACGGGCATGCTGACCTCTTCCCTCGGTGTCCCGGTCAGCCTAGGCGGCCGCCGACCCCCGGCGCATCGGCCATCCGGCCTGCGTCCGGGGTCGTAGGACCGGCGGGCCGCTGCTCGTGCCGGTGATGGTGGCGACGGCTCACGCCTTCCGGGCGGCACGCCGTGCCCTGTCGTCGCGTGTCGGCTTCGCCCTCGGTCGGTCGGCCTGAGTGCCCGGCCGTCGGTCAGCCGCCCAACGTTCCTACGGGAATCCCGTACGCCCGCTCCACCCGCAACCGCAGCACCAGCCGCCGGTCCCGGACCATCGCCGCCCGGTAGTCGTCCCAGTCGGGATGCTCTCCCTGGACGTCCCGGTACAGGCGGACGAGCTCCTCGACCGTGTCGTCGTGCGGGTCCGTCGCCACCGGGGTGAGGTCGGCCGTGCCCTCGGCGACCGTGTACGCCCACCGGTCCGGCGTCGTCACGTGGTACGAGACACGGGGATCCCGGCGCAGATTGCGGGTCTTGGCGCGGTCGTCGGTGAGGGAGACCCGGATGATCCGCTCGTCGGGGTAGTAGGCGTGGGTGACGTTCGACAGCTGGGGCCTTCCGTCGCGTTTGAGGGTGATCAGCACCCCGCCGTGGCTCTCGGAGAGCAGCCTGAGCAGTGCGTCCTGCGTCGCGTCATCGGTCATGACTCGATCAACCGGCCCACCCGTGCCCGGCATTCCCGCGACCGCGGATCCCGGCCGACCCGCCGCTCGTCGCGGTTTTCTGAGCGACGATGATGTCTGAGGTGGTCCGGGCGGGGTATGTCGGTCCGCACCTCGAAGGACGCGACGGAGGAGAGCGATGGCACAGCTTCGGCAAGAGGTGGATCCCGGTGAGGTGGGGCTGGACGCGAAGGCGCTGGACCGCCTCGACCAGCACTTCGCCCACTACGTCGACGAGGGCCGGATCCCCGGCTTCCTGGTGTCCGTCGCCCGCGGCGGACGCGTCGCCCACCTCGGCACGCACGGCCGGCGCGACCTCGCGGCCGACCTGCCCGTCGAGGCCGACACCCTGTGGCGGATCTACTCGATGACGAAGCCGGTCACCGCGGTGGCCGCCCTGATCCTGGTGGAGGAGGGCCGGCTGTCGCTGGACGACCCGGTCGCCGAGTATCTGCCGGCGTTCGCGCGGCCCCGGGTCTACGTCGACGGCTCCGGCGACAGCCTCACGACCCGTCCGGCGGACGGCCCGATCCTGGTGCGGCATCTGATGACCCACACCGCGGGTCTGACCTTCGCCTTCTACCACTCCCACCCGGTCGACGCCCTGTACCGCGAGGCCGGACTGGAGTCGTCCGTACTGCCGGGCTCGGACCTCGCCGAGACGGTCGCCGTGTACGCGAGCCTGCCGCTCCAGTTCGAGCCGGGCACCCAGTGGAACTACTCGGTCGCCTCCAACGTCCTGGGCCGGGTCATCGAGATCGCGTCCGGCCAGACCCTGGACGCCTTCCTCGCCGAGCGGGTCTTCGGTCCCCTCGGGATGCCCGACGCAGGCTTCTGGGTGACGGACGAACAGGCCCCCAGGCTCTCGGAGTTGTACGGCGAGAAGGACGACGGCACCATCGAGCCGGTCCTCGGACTGCCGCTGCGGGGCCGCCCCCGTCTGCTGTCCGGCAGCGGCGGCATGGTGGCGTCGGCGTACGACGTCCACCGCTTCGCGGAGCTGCTGCGGCGCCGCGGCGAACTGGACGGCACCCGCCTGCTGTCCGCCGACACGGTGGACCTGATGACCTCCAACCACCTCCCGGGCGGCGCCGACCTGCGCGCGTTCGGCACCAAGCCGGCCCACGACGAGCCCGGCAACGACGGCGTCGGCTTCGGTCTCGGCGTCTCCGTGGTGATCGACCCCGCCCGCACCGTGGCCCCCTGCGGCCTCGGTTCCTTCGGCTGGAGCGGGGCGGCGTCCACGACCTTCTGGGTCGACCCGGGCCGCGATCTGACCGTGCAGTTCTTCACCCAGGTGCGACCGAAATCGCTCAAGCTCTTCCCCGATCTCAAGCGGCTGGTCCACGAGGCGGTCGTGTCCTAGGCGTCTATTGATCGACCCGCAGGGCGAAGTGCACGCCGCTGCGGGCGAGTTCGCCCAGCCACCTCTCCGAGCGTGCCGCGGTCTCGGCGGCCCGGTTCAGGCCTGCCGGGAGGGAGCCGTCCAGGATGTGGCCGACACCCAGGGCGAGGGTGCGGGAGACGCAGCGCGCCATGGCGCTGTCCTCGTCGTCACCCACCAGGTCGAGCAGATAGCCGCCGGACCAGGTACGGCCGTCCTCCGCGCGCACGTCGAGGGAGACGGCGAGGACGACCCGGTCGCGGTCGGCGTCCGTGGTCGGGTACTTGGCCGCCAGTTCCTGGGCCAGGACGGCGATCCGGGTGTCGTCCCCGGCCTTCAGCTCCTCGAAGACCGGCTCCCAGGCCCGCAGCCAGCCGTCCAGACGCAGGGTCCCGCGCACGAAGGTCCGCGGTGTCCAGGCGGCGGGCAGGCCGTACTGCTCGACGAAAGGGATGCTGTCGCGGTTGGGGTAGACCTCGAAGGTCTCGCCGTCCACGACATGGCGCCGGGTCGCCTCCCAGGGCCGTTCGGCGGTGACCGGGGTGCCGTGGTCGAGGTAACGGGCGGGCGAGCGCAGGGCGTTCAGGACTCCGGCGGGGGCCCAGCTGAAGCGGTACCTGAAGTCGTTCGGGACGGCGGGCACACCACCGCAGTAGGAGGTGAGGCCGTACGACGCCGGTGTCCCGTCGCCGATGGCCTCGCGGGCCCGCGCGACGAGGCTGTGCGCGAAGAGGTGGTCGATGCCCGGGTCGAGGCCTGCCTCGGTGAGGACGACGATCCCGGCCTCGTGCGCCTGCGGGACCTGTTCGAGGACGGCGTCGGACACATAGCTGGAGCAGGCGAAGTGGGCGTTCTCCCGGACACAGGCGGCGAGGATCCCGGCGTGCTCGGGGGCGGGCAGCATCGACACGACGACGTCCCCGGGCGTCAGTTCGGCCGCGAGCGCGGGCAGCGTGTAGGCGCGCGGCGCGGCCCGTCCGTTGAGTCCCCGTTCTTCGAGAGCCTCTTCCGCCCGCTCCTCGGTGCGGTGCCACAGCAGCACGCGGTCGGCCGTGTCGCACAGGGCGGCCAGACCGCTGCCGGTGGAGAGCCCGGCGCCGATCCAGTGGACGGTGCCGGTCGCGGGAACCAGGTCAGCCACGGCGGAACTCCCCTTCCTCGATGCCGAGTTCACGGCACGCCTGGTGGAACCGGTCCAGACAGCGCCTCCAGGGGCCGCCGGTCCCGAACGCCGGCAGCAGGGGCAGCAGGGACTCCGAGAAGCCGACGCTCGACTCCTCCGGGAGCAGGGACGGCAGGTTGTCGATGGCGATCAGGTCGAGCGGGGGCTCCTTGTGCAGCCGGCGGACCGGCTCGGCCCACTCGGTGACGCGGTCGTAGACCGGCAGGACGTTCAGGGGCGAGCCGACGTCGCAGGTGACGTCGGAGAGGGTGCGCAGCCGGCGGCCCGGGTCGTCGAGGTCCGCCTCGCGGACGAAGGGCGGGACGGGGGTGGTGGCGAGGACGCAGTTGACCAGCACGTCGTGGGCGAGCAGGGCCGCGCGGTCCAGGTCGCGGGTCTCTGCGAGGTCCCAGCAGGTGGGCTCGACGCCGGCGGCCCGGAGCGCGACGCGGGCGCCCTGCCCGCTGCGGCCCAGCGCCCCGATCACCAGCGCCGTGAACTCCTCGTCCCCGGCGACGGGCCGCAGCACCTCCTCCAGTTCCTCCCGGGAGGTGGGCGTGAGCGGCACGGACAGCCTGCCCCGGTGCTGGAGCACGGCCAGGGCCGCGCCCAGGTAGCCGGCCCAGAACCCGAAGGCGGCGAGCCTGCGGCCGTGGTCGTCGACCAGGTACTCCAGGTCGAGGAGGGCCCCTCCCCCGGCGGCGAACCGGCGCAGCAGTTCCGGGGCGCCCGGCTGCCCCTTGTAGGCGTGCCCGAAGAAGACGTGCCGGTGCGGCAGGGCGGCGGGCTCGTCGGGGAGTTCCTTCAGACCGAGGATCACGGCGTCCCGCGGCGCCCGGGTGGCCCACGAACCCGCGGGCGCGACTCCGCAGCCGGCCGCCTCGTACTGCTCGATCGGAAAGATCCGCTGCGGGGACTCCTCGACGGTCAGCGTCACCCCGCTGTCGACGAGGTGTCGGGCGTCGGACGGCACGACGGGCGTGCGTCGCTCGGTGGAACGGACCTCGTGGCGCAGCCACAGATGGAGCTCGGTCATACGCGGTTGGCCTCCGGGCGCGGGGCGTCGGCCGCGAACCGGCCGGCGCTGAGCGGGCTGATGTCCACGAAGGGTACGCGGCCGAGGTACAGGTCGCGGACGACCTCGCCGACGGCCGGTCCCTGGAGGAAGCCGTGGCCGGAGAAGCCGGTCGCGTACAGGAAGCGGGAGACCGAAGTGGCCTCTCCGATGAGGGCGTTGTGGTCCGGGGTGACCTCGTACAGGCCGGCCCAGCCGCCGGTGCGGCGCAGGTCGAGGAGGGCGGGGGCGCGGTGCTGGATTGCCTCGGCCAGGCGGGGGATCCAGCGGTCGTGGGTGGTGGTGTCGAAGCCCGGTGTCTCGTCGGGGTCGGACATGCCGAGGAGGAGGCCGGGGCCCTCGCCGTGGAAGTAGAGGCTGGTGGTGAAGTCGATGGTCATGGGGAGGTCGGGCGGCAGCCCCGGGACCGGTTCGGTGACCGCGATCTGGCGGCGCAGCGGCTCGACCGGCAGGTCCACGCCGGCCATCGCGCCGATGGCCCGCGACCAGGCGCCGGCCGCGCAGACGACCGTGCCGGTGGCGATCCGGCCCCTGGTCGTCACGACGGCCGTGATGTCGTCGCCGCGCAGTTCGATGCCGGTGACCTCGGTGTGCCGCAGGATGGTCACGCCGTGCCGGCGGGCGTCGGCCGCGTAGCCCTGGACGACGGACCTGGGGGTGCAGTGCCCGTCGTCGGGCGAGAAGGCGGCGGCGAGCAGTCCGTCGGTGGCGATGAGCGGGGAGAGCCCGCGCGCCTCGGCCAGGTCGATCATGCGGCTCGGGACGCCGAGGGAGTTCTGCAGCCGCACGCTCTCCTCGAAGGAGGCCACCTCCTGCGGCGTCGACAGCACGAAGAGATAGCCGACCCGGTGCAGCCCGATGTCCTGCCCGGTCTCGGTGGCAAACCGCCCGAACGCCTCCAGGCTGCGCGCCCCCAGCCGGATGTTGAGCTCGTCGGAGAACTGCGCCCGCACCCCGCCCGCCGCCTTCGAGGTGGAGCCGGAGGCGAGCTCGTCCCGCTCGACGAGCACCACGTCCGTCACGCCCGCGCGCGCCAGATGGCGGGCGATGCTCGTGCCCATGACACCGCCACCGATGACGACGACCGCGGCCGTACGCGTACTCACCGGCGTTCCCCCGTCACTGCGGGGTCGGCCATGACGACGCCGACGGATCGCCGTGGGACCTCCGTGCCGGCCTCCTGGCGGGTGGGCCCGGAGGACCCCACGCGCGGAACGGCGGGGTCGGGACTGTCGGGCGCCGCGAGCGGGCCGACGGCGACGGTGCGCGCTGCGGCCGTGCGCAGGGTCGCCACCGCGGCGCCGTCCATGGCGGCGGCCGGGCGACCGGTCACCGGGGCGAGCACCGAGACCGCCGCGCAGGCCGTGGGCGGCCCGGCCGCCGCGTTGGACGTGTCCGCGTCGAGCAGGCGTGTGGCCCGCTCCCCGGAGAGGAAGAGGACGTCGTCGGTCATTCCCTCTTCCTGTCCGGATCCGCCCTCCCGGAACCCCGCCCGACGGTCAGGACAGGTGGGCCACCGCGTCCAGGTGGGGCAGGTGGTGGTCCATCCGCTCCCGCTTGGTGCGCAGATAGGTGATGTTGCTCTCGCACGGCGTGATGAGCAGCGGCACCGTCTCGGAGACCTTGATGCCGTGCCGCTGCAGCGCCTCGCGCTTGCGCGGGTTGTTGGACATCAGGCGGACCGAGTTCACGCCCAGGTCGTGGAAGATCCCGGCGGCGACGCCGTAGTCGCGGGAGTCCACCGGCAGGCCGAGCGCGAGGTTCGCCTCGACGGTGTCCAGGCCCTCCGCCTGCAGCGCCATCGCGCGCAGCTTGGCGAGCAGTCCGATGCCCCGGCCCTCGTGGCCCCGCAGATAGACGACTATGCCGCTGCCCGCCTTGACCACGGCGCGCAGCGCGGCATCCAGCTGGTCGCCGCACTCGCAGTGCTGGGAGCCGAACGCGTCACCGGTCAGGCACTCGGAATGCAGCCGCACGAGGACGTCTTCCGATCCGATGTCTCCGTGGACCAGGGCGACTTGTTCGTCACCGCGGTCGTGATCGAGGTAACCGACCGCCTGGAATTTCCCGTACACGGTGGGCAGCGGGGCATTCACCACGCGTTCCACGCCGGTGCGCTGTGGTGCCTTCTTGCCGAGGACGCCAACTTTATCTGTCATGATCTGTTTCCTAAGCAGAGACGAAAGGCCGTGAAAAGATGAGCGGTTCGGGAATAGGGTCGGCGGCGCACGGTCTGGTGCCGACGGACACTGCGGAAGACGTACGGACGCGAGGGGCGGGCGTCTCAACACAGGTCGCCGTTCTTCCGGTCGGGAGCTTCGAGCAGCACGGTGCGTACCTTCCGCTGGCGACCGACACCCTCGTCGCCTGTGCCGTCGCGCGGGAGATCGCCGCGGCGTACCCGGTGCACCTCCTCCCCCCGGTGACGATCTCCTGCTCGCACGAGCACGCGGCCTGGCCGGGGACCGTCAGCATCTCCGCCGTCACCCTTCACTCGGTGGTTCGGGACATCGCGGCCTCGCTGCGCCGCTCGGGCGTCGAGGCCCTGGTCGTGGTCAACGGGCACGGGGGGAACTACGTGCTGGGCAATGTCGTCCAGGAGGCTTCCGCCCGCGGGGAGCGGATGGCGCTGTTCCCGGCCGCGGAGGACTGGGAGGCGGCCCGTGAAGAGGCGGGTGTGGTCACCTCGTTGCTCACCGACATGCATGCGGGAGAAATCGAGACCTCCATTCTTCTGCACGCGCACCCGGAATGTCTCCGCCCCGGTTACGAGACCTCCGATTTCGTCGCGGACGACCGTCGTCATCTCCTCACCCTCGGCATGTCCGGTTACACCGATTCCGGTGTCATCGGGCGCCCTTCGCTGGGCTCGGCGGAAAAAGGGAAAGCCTTGCTGGAGAGCCTCGCGGCCTCCTTCGGAACGTATTTCTCGCTGCTGACCGCGGCCGACGCCGAGTAGGGCTTGGCCGGGCGTCGCAGTCCCTGGTACCAGCGGACGACCAGGACGGCCGCGCCCGGCAGGCTCGCCACGAAACTGAGGACGCCGTACACGATCGCGGTCGCGAGGCCGGCGCCCGCGCCGAGGCCCATGGCGGCGAACGCCCAGGCGGTGACGCCCTCCCGGGGGCCGAACCCGCCGATGTTCAGGGGCAGTCCCATGGCGAGCAGGGCGAGCACGGCCAGCGGCAGCAGTACGGCGACGGAGGCACCGGAGCCCGCGATGCGGGCGGCGAGCACGAACATCCCGAGGTGGCCGGTGAGGACGACGGCCGAGGAGAGCGCGACACCGGGCCAGTTGCGGCGGGACAGCAGTGCCTCGCGGGCCTCGCCGAGGGTCTTGCGCAGGGCCCGGCCCCGGCGGGTGGAGGGGGCCCGGTTCATCCGCAGGGCCACGACGACGGCGAGCGCACCGAGGGCGGCGAGGCCGACGACGGGGGCGAGGTGGCGGGCCTCGGCCAGCACCGGGGACTCCATGGTGAGCAGCACGGCACCGCCGACGACCGCCAACGCGATCTGGCCGGCGACCCGTTCGAGGACGACCGCCCGCACCCCGCGGCCCATGTCGCCGGCGCTCTGCCCGTGCCGCACCGCGCGGTGCACGTCGCCGAGGACACCGCCGGGCAGGGCCGCGTTCAGGAACAGGGCCCGGTAGTAGTCGGCCACGGCCTCGCGGAGCGGCAGCCGGATGCGCAGCCCGCGGGCCACCAACTGCCAGCGCCAGGCGCTGAACACGGTGGTCAGCACGCCGATCGCGAGCGCCGCCAGCACGGCGGGTCCGTCGATCCGGCGCAGCCCGTCCAGGAACACGCCGGTGCCGAGGCGCCACAGCAGGAGGGCGAGGATGGTGACGCCGGCGACGGTGCCGAAGTGGGTGCGCAGGGCACGGGAGTTGAGGACCGCGCGCAGTGCGGTACGCCACCGGGGGGCCTGGGCGGACCGGGGCCGCACCTCGGTCACGATCACACCGATGCGGTCCGGGGAGACGGCGGCGGCGGTCAGGTCCGTGACGGACTCTCCGGCCGCCTCGAGGATCCGGGCCCGGGCCACGAGGGCGTCGGCCCGCGCCGTGAGCACCTCGTCCCGGGTCTGGACGATCTCTGCCCGCAGCGTGCGGGCCCGGGCGGACAAGGACGGCGGCTCGACGGCTGCCGGGGACCGCCGCACGGGCAGGCTCGGCCGCCCGGTGTCCGGCTGCACCGTCTCCACGCTCATGACGCTCCGCCCGTCGGCCGGGACAGCGCCAGCAGGTCGCTGTGGTGGACGACGACCTTCAACTCGTCGGCGTTGCAGGCCTCCAGGCGGTCCCGGAGGTAGCGCTCGGCGCGTTCCTTCAGTTCGGGGCGTTCCTCGACGGCCGCGCCGACCCAGCCGCGCAGCCACTGCGCGGTGAGCGCGGACTCGTCGGGGCCCAGACGCCAGGCGCTGGGGTGCAGCCGTACCGTCGCGCCCCGTTCGGAGAACGCCTCGCAGGCGAAGGTGACGGCGTCCGGGCCGAGCAGTCCGCCGCGCCGCTGGTGGGCGTTGAACGCGTCGGCGATCTCCTCGTCCAGCGGGTCGGACGGGCTCAGTTCGACCCGTCCGGCGACGGAGAGCGTGAGCAGGGCCGGGATGCCGGCACCCGTGCAGGCGGCGGCGAGGGTGCCGATCTCCTCGCGGGTGAGGACGTCCAGGAGCGCGGAGGCCGTCACCAGGGAGGCGCCGGCGAGGGCGTCCGGGGTGAGGAGGCCGACGTCACCGCGGCGGGTCTCGACGGTGACCCGGCTGCCGTCGGCGGCGGAGCGCGGGGAGGCGACAGCCGCGAAGTGCAGGAGGTAGGGGTCCCGGTCGTGCAGGATCCAGTGCTGGGGGCCGTCCAGGCGGGGCGCCAGCCAGCGGCCCATCGAGCCGGTGCCGCAGCCCAGGTCGTGGATGACCAGGCCGGCCTTGCCCGGCAGGTTGGCCAGCCTGATCCGCAGCGGGTCGAGCAGGTCACCGGCCCGCGCGGCCGCGTCGGGCCCCTCCCGCAGCTCCAGCCACTCGGGGGCGTAGCGGGGACCGTCGTCGGGCCCGGCGTCCCTGAGGCGCACGGTCGGACGCTCGCCGGGGCGGGTGCTGGGCCCGGCACCGGGGATGACCGAGTCCGCGTCGGAGGACACACCAGGCTGCACGGACGCCACCTCCCGAGGTCCCGGCTGGGCCGGGATCTTCCCGCTCTGCTGGATCGCCGTCTTCCTCATGCCGCCCTCCTGGGCTCGCTCGGGAGTCGGCCGAGTACTCCGGCCAGGCTGCGGGCCGTGGTCGCCCAGCCGTCCAGGGCGGCCCGCCGGCCCCGGGCAGCCGCCTTGAGCCTGCGTCGTACGTCCGCCTCGCCGAACCAGCCGCGCAGTTCGGCGGCGAGGGCGGCGGGGTCCTCCGGCGGGACGAGGATGCCGGGCACCCCGCCGTCGGGGGCGCGTCCGAGGGCCTCCGGCAGTCCGCCGACGTCGGTCGCCAGCACCGGGATGCCGCGCGCGAGGGCCTCGGTGACCGCCATGCCGTAGGTCTCGGCGTAGGAGGTGAGGACCATGAGGTCGGCGGCGGCGTAGCTGGCGTCGAGTTCGGCGCCGGCCTGCGGTCCCGCGAGGTGCAGGCGGTCCTGGAGGCCGTACTTCTTGATGAGCATCCGCAGGTGTGCGACGTACTCGGGGTCCTGGGTGATCCCGCCGACGCAGACGCAGCTCCACGGCAGGTCCTGCGCGCCGGCCAGGGCCTCGATCAGCCGGTGCTGTCCCTTGCGGGGCGTCACCGCGGCCACGCACAGCAGCCGGGAGAGACCGTCGGTGCCGGAGGCGAGGGGGGCGATGTCGGCGCCCGGGGTGGCGACGTGGACCCGCTCGGGGGCGAGGCCGTGGTGCGAGACGAGCCGTCGCACGGCCCAGTCGCTGGTGGCGATGACGGCGGGCACGGCCCGCAGCACCTCGCGCTCCTTGGCGTCGAGTTCGAGGGCGAGCCCGGGTTCGAGGCCGGTCTCGTCGCCGAGCGGCAGGTGGACGAGGACGGCGAGCTGCAGCCGCTCCGCCTCGGGGACGACGATCTCCGGGACGCCGCAGGCCACCAGGCCGTCGAGGAGGACGACGGTGCCGTCGGGCAGGTCCCGCAGGGTGCCGGCCAGTTCGGTACGGGCCGCCGCTCCCGGCCGGGGCCAGCTGCCGGCCACCGCGTGCCGCTCGACCTGCCAGCCGAAGCCGGGCAGGTCCAGGCAGACCCTGCGGTCGTAGGCGTTGCCGCCACTCGGCGCGGTCGGGTCGTCGACACCGCCCGGCATCACGAAGTGCACGGACCGCAGGGACATCGGGATGATCTCGGCCTTCTTGAGGGCGGCGTGCTGTACGGGCACGTAGTCGAGCGTGGCCGCCCGCCCGGTGGTCATGTCGGTCACAGGGCACGCTCGTAACTCGCCCAGGCGACATGGGACTCGTGCAGGGTGACGGTCAGGCCCGCGAGACCCCGGGCGCCCTCGCCGAGAGCGCCCTTCTCGATGCGCTCGGCGAGCCGGTCCGCGATGACCTTCGCCAGGAACTCCGTGGAGGTGTTGACTCCGGCGAAGTCGGGTTCGTTGTCGAGGTTTCTGTAGTTCAGCTCGCTGACTACGGCTCCCAGTTCCTGTGTGGCGAGTCCGATGTCGACGACGATGTTGTCGTCGTCCAGCTGTTCGCGCCGGAATGTGGCGTCCACCAGGAACGTCGCTCCGTGCAGACGCTGCGCGGGGCCGAAGACCTCGCCGCGGAAGCTGTGGGCGATCATGATGTGATCGCGGACGGTGATGCTGAACAACGGACGACCCTCCAGGTGCGGCGCGTCTGGTCCTCCGGCTGATCCCTGCCGGGGGATGCCGTGTAGTACGGCTCTCCGCTTCCCCGTGTTCAGCCGTATCTCACTCTTTTCTCAGGTCAGGCGCTCTTGCCGTAGCTCACGAGATGACAGAGGGCCGGAATTTCCCCACGGGCGAGCTTCGGCATCACCTCCGGCAGTTCTTCGAACGCGCTTTCCCCCGTGATGAGGGCGTCGAGCGTCGGATCGGCGAGCAGCTTCAGCGCGAGGGCGAGCCGGTCGCCGTAACTGCGGTTGCCGCGGGCCGGGGAGACGGTGCCCACCTGGCTGCTGCGGATGACGAGACGCCGGGAGTGGAAGGCCTCGCCGAGCGGCAGGCTGACACGGCGGTCGCCGTACCAGCTCAGCTCGACGACCGTGCCTTCGGCGCTGAGGAGTTCCAGCGAGCGGGCGAGGCCCTGTTCGGTGGCGCTGGCGTGGACGACGAGGTCGCAGTCGCCGAGGGCGTCCGCGGGGGACGCGAAGCCGACGCCGAGGGCCTCGGCGGTCTTGGCGCGGGCGGGGTCGGCGTCCACCAACTGGACGCGGACGCCCGGAAAGCGGGCGAGCAGCGCGGCGACCGAGCTGCCGACCATGCCACCGCCGACCACGGCGATCCGGTCCCCGATGAGGGGGGCGGCGTCCCAGAGAGCGTTCACGGCGGTCTCGACCGTGCCGGCGAGGACGGCCCGTCGGGCGGGCACGTCGTCCGGTACGACCGTCACGGCGCTCGCGGGAACCACGTACCGCGTCTGATGCGGGTACAGGCAGAAGACGGTCCTGCCCTTCAGCGCGGCGGGCCCCTCCTCCACCAGGCCCACGCTGAGGTAGCCGTACTTCACGGGGGCGGGGAAGTCGCCCTCCTGGAACGGTGCCCGCATGGCCGCGTGCTGACTCTCGGGCACTCCGCCGCGGAACACGAGTGTCTCCGTGCCCCGGCTGACTCCCGAGTACAGCGAGCGGACCAGCACCTCGTCCGTACCGGGGGCCGCGAGGGTGGTCTCCCGTATCTCGCCCTCACCCGGGGAGCGGAGCCAGAACGCGCGTGCGGCGGCCTTCATCGAGAACCTCCTGAACGATCGGCAACCCGTGCACGTACCTCGTCACGTACCCGAGATGTGCACAGGCCGCGCACAGTACGCGGCCTTGATCGACTCTGTCATCTGGCCGGAGGAATGTGCGGTGGCCCTGAACAACACTTACGAAGCAAGGCTGGTCCAGCAGGAGACCGCTGTGGGAGCGGGTCTGCAGATCCTGTTGCTGGCCCTGCTCGGCACGGCGATAGGCATGGGGCCGGCGGGCTGGCTGACCGGCCTCGCCTTCGCCGTCGCCACCTGGGCCGTGCTCTCCAGGGCGCTGCACCGCACCCGGCCGCGGTCCTTCGGGCCGGCCAACCGGGTGACCCTCGGCCGGGCGACGCTGGTCGGCGGAGTCACGGCGCTGGTCGCGGACTCCTTCCAGGACTCCCCGCCGGTCACCCTGTTCGTCGGGCTGACGGCGGTGGCCCTGATCCTCGACGGCGTCGACGGCAAGGTGGCCCGCGCGACGGGCACCTCGACGCCGCTGGGTGCGCGGTTCGACATGGAGGTCGACGCGTTTCTGATCCTGGTGCTCAGCGTGTACGTGTCGATGTCGCAGGGACCGTGGGTGCTGCTGATCGGCGCCATGCGCTACGGCTTCGTCGCCGCGGCCCGCGTCTGGAACTGGCTCAACGCCCCGCTGCCGCCGAGCATGGGCCGCAAGACGGTGGCCGCGCTGCAGGGGATCCTGCTGCTGGTGGCGGCGTCCGGATACCTCCCGTACACCGCGACCTTCGGGGTGGTGGCTGTCGCTCTGGGGACGCTGGTCTGGTCGTTCGGCCGAGACGTCCTGTGGCTGTGGCGCACGCACCGCGCGGACCAGGCGGCGGTGGGCGAACTGCTGGAGCTGGAGTTCGTGGCGGCGGAGCGGGAGCGGGAGCCGGAGGCGGTGGCCTCCTGAGGCCCTGCCGGCTCGAAGGTCAGCTTGTGAGCGGCACCCGGTACACCATCGACTCCCGCTGCCGGAAGCCCTGCCGCTCGTACAGCCGGTTGGCCGCCGCCCGGTCCGGGCGGGAGGTGAGGTCGACGGTACGGGCCCCGGCCTCCCGGGCGATCCGGATGGCCTCCCTGATCAGCAGTCCCGCGATGCCCTGGCCGCGGGCCGCGTGGTCGACGATCACGTCCTCGATACGGGCCCGCAGTCCCGCGGGCGCGGGAAACATCACGAGGGTGAGCGTGCCCACGATCGCCCCGGCCGCCGACCTGGCGATCAGCATGGTGTTGGCGTCACAGGCCAGGATGCGGCCGAGCGCGGCGAGGTCGAGGGCCTCGGCCGCGGAGGACAGTTGCGGCAGCATCCGCGCGAAGGCGTCGACAAGCTCCTGGTCCGCCTCCCGGGCGATCTCCACCCGGATGTCCTGAGTCTCCATGGGGTGGACCCTATCGCCGCGCCCCCGAGCGCTACGGCAGATCCGATCCGCCGCGCCCCTGAGCGCTACGGCAGATCCGATCCGCCGGGGCCTGAGCCGTTCGGCGGATCGTGGCGCAAAGGCCGGTGGCGTCCGGCGGGTTCGCGCTCCGGGCAGGCCTGAGCCGCCCGATGCGATCCAGGCTCGGCCACAGAGCGACCCGGCGCGCTCCCGGGCCGGCCCAGCCACTGAGCGGCCCAGCGGCTTCCCGGCCCGGCCACTGAGCGGCCCAGCGGGTTCCCGGCCCGGCCACAGAACGACCCGGCATGTTCCCCGCCCGACCACAGAAGACGTGGGACCGGAATACGAGCGAAACGTGCCACACACCAGCGGCCAGGTAGGTCACAGGCACGAATCGGTGTCGTAGGTGGGTGGCGAGGAAGTCCGCCGACTCGAAGAGACGACAACGCGGACACTGATGTTTCATGGGTGTTCGCTCGTGAAACACGGCGACGGTCGCCGATCATACTGCGGGTTTCACGTTGCATGAGTGGTTGCAAACGCCTGGACGGCTGAAGCACCCGCAGGAAGTCAGGCCTCGTGGCCGACGACTTCAAGCGCGTGGAATCGCACGCCTGCCCGATGTCCCGCTTCGAGGTCACCGGCGACACCATCCCCTTGGACGGCCGCCGCTCCTACCTCTCCGAGACCGTGACACGGCGGGGGTAATCCTCACGTCAGCCCCCCGGACCAGGCCGCGTACGTGCGCACATGCGGTAGCGACTGGACCAGGTGGGCTTACACCTCCTCAACGAAGGCCTGTTACTGGCCCGGCTGTACGCCGCGGCCAGGTCGGCGTGCCTCAGGTGGCGGTGTGCAGCTTCGCGGCAGTGACCGCCGTGATGGCCTCGGCCGTGACGCCGGGGGCGGTCTCGACGAGAAGCAGACCGTTGTCGGTGACGTCGATGACGCCGAGATCGGTGATGACGCGGTGGACGCAGGCCTTGCCGGTGAGGGGCAGGGTGCACTCGTCGAGGATCTTGGGGCTGCCGTCCTTGGCGGTGTGTTCCATGAGGACGATGACGCGGCGGGCGCCGTGGACGAGGTCCATGGCGCCGCCCATACCCTTGACCATCTTGCCGGGGATCACCCAGTTGGCGATGTCGCCGGTGGCGGAGACCTGCATGGCGCCGAGGACGGCGGTGTCGATGTGGCCTCCGCGGATCATGCCGAAGGAGAGCGCGGAGTCGAAGAAGGAGGCGCCGGGGAGGACGGTGACGGTCTCCTTGCCCGCGTTGATGAGGTCGGGGTCGACCTCATGCTCGTGGGGGTACGGGCCGGTGCCGAGGATGCCGTTCTCGGAGTGCAGGACGACGTGAACTCCCTGCGGAAGGTGGCCCGGGACGAGGGTGGGCAGGCCGATGCCGAGGTTGACGTAACTGCCGTCGGTCAGCTCGGCGGCGGCGCGGGCGGCCATCTGGTCGCGGGTCCAGCTCATGCGCGTACGGTCCCTCGTGTCGAAGGCGCGGAAATTCGAAGGTGCTCTATGCGCTTGTCGGCGGCCTGGGCGGGGGTGAGGGCCACGACCCGCTGTACGAAGATGCCGGGGACGTGAATCGCGTCGGGGCCGAGGGCTCCGGGCTCGACGAGCTCCTCGACCTCAGCCACGGTGATGCGACCGGCCATGGCGGCCAGCGGGTTGAAGTTGGCGGCGGCCTTGTTGAAAACCAGGTTGCCGTGCGTGTCTCCGCGCCAGGCGCGGACGAGGGCGTAGTCGGTGGTGATGCCGTGTTCGAGGACGTGGTCGCGACCGCCGAAGGTGCGGGACTCCTTCGCCGGGGAGGCGACGGCGATGCTGCCCTCGGGCGCGTAGCGCCAGGGCAGGCCGCCGTCGGCGACCTGTGTGCCCACGCCCGCCGGGGTGTAGAAGGCCGCGATGCCGGCGCCGCCGGCTCGCAGCCGCTCGGCGAGGGTGCCCTGCGGGACGAGTTCGACCTCCAGTTCACCGCTGAGGTACTGGCGGGCGAACTCCTTGTTCTCCCCGACGTAGCTGCCCGTCACACGGCTGATGCGGCCCTCGGCGAGGAGAACGCCCAGCCCCTGGCCGTCGACGCCGCAGTTGTTGGAGACGACCTTCAGGCCGGTGGCGCCCTGGGCGTGCAGGGCGCCGATGAGGGTGGCCGGTATGCCGGACAGGCCGAAGCCGCCGACTGCCAGTGAGGCCCCGTCGTGGATGTCGGCGACCGCCGCGGCGGCGCTCGCGCTGACCTTGTTCACGTATGGGTCCTTTCAGCCGGAAGTCAGTCGGAGGCCGACCGCAGGGCGTCGGAGATGGACTTGGCGCCGCCGTGTGCGGTGAAGCCGCCGTCGACGGGTATCTCGGCGCCGGTGATGAAGGAGGCGTCGTCGGAGAGGAGGAAGACCACCAGCGGGGTGATCTCGTCGACGGTGCCGGTGCGGGCCAGCGGCGTCTCGCGGATGTTCGCCTCGCGGAAGGCGGGCGCGGCGGAAGCGGTCATCTCGGTCTCGATGAAACCGGGATGGACGGTGTTCACGCGGATGCCCCGCGGGCCCAGCTCGACACAGGCCGCCTTCGACAGGCCGCGCAGCGCCCACTTGCTGGCCGTGTACGCGACCGGGTAGTGCCCGGTGAGCCCGGCGGAGGAGCCGACGTTGACGATCGACGAGCCCGGCGGCATCAACGGCGCCAGGTGCTGGATGGCGAGGAGCGGGCCGGTGACGTTGACCGCCTGGACGCGGGCGAAGTCCTCGGGCGTGACCTCGTGGAGCCGCGCGCGCCAGGTGATGCCGGCGTTGTTGACCAGGCCGTGGACCTGTCCGTACTGGCAGCGCAGCTCTTCGGCGAGCGCCGCCCACTCCTTCGCGTCGGTGACGTCCAGGCGCAGACAGCCCGGCGCCTGAGTCACATCGGCGGCGACGACCACCGCTCCCGCGCGGGTCAGCGCCTCGGCCTCGGCCGCGCCCTGTCCGCGCGCGGCTCCGGTGACGACGACGACCTTGCCGTCCAGCCTGTTCACGGCCCCGCGGTTCACGGGCGCAGCCGCGGGCGCTTGCGGGCCCGGGGGATCGGTACGGGTCCGGCGCCGGGCACGACGGTGTTGGAGACGGTGCCGATGCCCTCGACGGTGAGGGTGACGGTGTCGCCGGGCTTCAGCGGTGGCGGGTCCTGGCGGTCGCGTACGCCCCACAGTTCGGCCAGGCAGCCGCCGTTGCCGCAGGTGCCGGAGCCGAGCACATCGCCGGGACGGACGTATGTGCCGCGCGAGGCGTAGGCGACCATCTCCTCGAAGGTCCAGCTCATGTTGGACAGCAGGTCCTCGCCGACCACCTCGCCGTTCACCGAGGCGGTCAGCGCCAGCCCCAGGAAACCGTCGGTGTCCCGGTACGGCTCCAGCTCGTCGGCGGTGACCAGGTACGGGCCGAGGGTGGCGGCGGTGTCCTTGCCCTTGCAGGGGCCCAACCCCACCCTCATCTCGGCGGACTGGAGGTCGCGGGCGGACCAGTCGTTGAAGATCGTGTAGCCGATGATGTGGTCGCGGGCCCGCTCGGGTGTGAGGTCGCGGCCCTCGCGGCCGATGACGGCGGCGACTTCGAGTTCGAAGTCCAGGACCGAGGAGCCGGGCGGCACGGGCACGTCGTCGTGGGCGCCGATGACGGCGTACGGATTGGTGAAGTAGAAGGTCGGCGCGTCGTACCAGGCGTCAGGGACCCCGGCCGCGTTGTCGATGCTGCGCCGTACGCCCTCGACGTGCTCCTCGAAGGTGACGAAGTCCCGTACGGACGGCGGCGGGAGAGGCGGCAGCAGTCGCACCTGCGAGACATGCGGGCCGCCCGGCACGTCCAGCGTGGCGTTGCCCGCCTCACGCAGGGCCGCGGGGCCCGCCCGGAGCAGGTCGAGCAGCGAGGCGCGGCCGGGGAAGGGGTGGAGGGTGCCGTCGTCATTCACGGTGGCGACGCTGCGGCGGCCGTGGTGTTCGTACGTGGCGAAGCGCATGGCAATCCTGGGGTATTGCGTAGGAGTGGACCGGGGGCGCGGGCGGAGCCAGGGCATGGACATCCGCGCCCGAGCCGAGGGGGCTCAGACCGGCGGGGCGACGAAGACACCGCGGTCGACGTCGTTGAAGGACTCCTTGGCGACCAGCTCGTTCATCGGGTTCGCCGTGCCCCACTGGTCGGTGACCTCGGGCCGGGAGAAGTCGTAGACGTGCGGATGCCAGGTGTCCTCGTCGAGCTCCTCCAACTCCGTTGTGTATTCAACAGTGTTGCCATGCGGGTCGAGAAAGTACGTGAAGGTGTTGTCGCCCGCCATGTGGCGGCCCGGCCCCCAGACCTTGCGGGCGCCGGAACGCATCACGCGCCCCGAGCCCCGCATGTACTCGTCCAGGCCGCGCATCTCGAACGAGACGTGGTGCAGGGAGGTGTGCGGACCCTTGGCGAGGGCCATCGAGTGGTGCTGGTTGCTGATCCGCATGAAGTGCATGACCTCGCCCATGTGCGGGGAGCTGAGCGTGTCGGACAGCCGGAAGCCGAGGTGGCGCTCGTACCAGGCGCGGGTGCCGTCCAGGTCGGGCGAGTTGAGGACGACGTGCGAGAGGCGGACCGGGATGGCCTCCTTCTCCTCGATACGCCGGTGCCGCCGGGCCTCGACTTCCGCCGAGACCTCGATGGTGCGGCCGTCGCCGTCGAAGAAGCGGAAGCCGTAGCCCCCGCCGGGGGTGTCGACCTTGCCCGGCTGCGAGATCAACTGCACGTCAGCTGCGAGGAGTTGATCGGCGAGCGTGTCCACGTCGGCGGCCGACGCGGCACCGTAGGACACGAGGTCGAGCCGCTTCTCGTCTGCCTTGCGGAGCCGTACGACGTACTGCTCTGGTGAACCCTCTGCCGCCAGGAAGGAGATCCCGGAGTCTTCGGCGATCTTTGTCAGGCCCCAGACTCCGGCGTAGAAGTCGAGCTGCTTGTCGTAGTCGGGCACGGCGAGGTCGACGTGCCGCAGGTGGGTGAGCAGGCGGTGGGGCAGGGCGTTGGTCATGTCGGGGCTCCTCAGGCGAGGCGCAGCAGCGCTGCCGCGTTGCCGCCGCGTACGGCGTGGAAGTGGGGGTCGGGCAGGTCCGTGGCGGCGCGCAGCGCGCCGACCGGGTCCTCGGTGCCCATGTCGAAGGGGAAGTCCGAGCCGAGCAGGACGCGGTCGGGGCCAGCCACCCGGATCAGTTCGCGCAGGACGTGCGGGTCGTGGACGAGCGAGTCGAAGTACAGCCGCTTGAGGTAGCTGCTCGGCTCGGACGCGCAGCCCCGCGTGTCCGGTCTGGTCCGCCAGGCGTGGTCGGAGCGGCCGATGTGGGTGGGCAGGTAGCCGCCGCCGTGCGCGGCGATCACCTTCAGGCCGGGGTGGCGGTCCAGCACGCCGGAGAAGATGAGGTGGGAGAGCGCGATGGCGTTCTCGGTGGGCTGGCCGACGGTGTTGGACAGGTACCAGCGGTCCAGGCGCTCGTCGAGCGTGCAGCCGAAGGGGTGCAGGAAGAGCACCGCCCCGGTCGTCTCGGCGAGTGCCCAGAACGTGTCGTACGCCGGGTCCGAAAGTTCGCGCCCGGGCGCGTGGCTGGAGATCTCCACTCCGCGCAGGCCCAGGCCGAGGGCGTGGTCGAGGGCCTTGACGGCGAGGTCCGGGTACTGGAGCGGGACGAGGCCCAGTCCCAGAAGCCGGTCCGGGGCCTGCGCAACGTGGGCGGCGGTGCCGGCGTTGGCCAGTTCCCACACCGTGCGGGCGAGGTCCGCGTCGGCCCAGTAGTGGTAGTGCGACGGGGACGGCGAGACCAGTTGGACGTCGACGCCGGAGGCGTCCATCGTGGTGAGCCGGGCCTTGACGTCGGTCAGCCGAGGGATGCGGTCGCGGACCATCGGCCCGCTGACGGCGAGGGCCTCGGGGCCGTTGCGGCGGGCGTCGAGACTGCGGGCGGCGGCCAGCCCGGGGTGTCCGGCGACGGCCTCCTCGACCTGCGGAAGCAGGACGTGCGCGTGGACGTCGATGGTGGGGGTTGCCGGGGTGGCCAGGGCGTCCAGGGTGTCCGGGGTCGTCACGGGGTCTCCTTCAGGGCGGACATCGTGCGGCCGATCAGACCGGGCACGTCGGCGTCACGGACGCCGTCCAGCTGCCACTGGCCGAGCTGCACCGAGGCCTCGACGACCATGCGGACACGGTCGATGCGGCGCTCGTGGTAGCGGGTCAGCAGGTCGTCGAGGGAGTCGAGGGAATCCCACGACTCCTCCGCGCTCAGCAGCTCGGCCAGCACGGAGGCGTCCTCCAGCGACATGGCCGCGCCCTGCGCGAGGGTGGGCGGGCAGGCGTGGGCGGCGTCGCCGACCAGCACGACCCGGCCGCGGTGCCAGGAACCCTCGACGAGCAGCCGGTCGAACCAGGTGTAGTTGACCTTGGCCGGGTCGGTGATGCTCGCGGCGATCTCGGGCCAGGCGCCTCCGTACGGGGCTGCCAGGCGCCGCATCTCGTCCGCGTACGAGGCCGGGTCGATGGAGGCGCGGTCGCGGTTGGCTTCGACGAGATAGGCGTAGATGGTGTTCTCGCTGGTGGGGCAGTAGCCGGCGATGTAGCAGGGCCCGCCGAAGGTCAGGTCCGTGCGCTCCAGGCCCGCCGGGCGGAGTGCGGCGACGCGCCAGATGGCCATGCCGGTCGGCTCGGGCTTCTCACTGATGCCGATCATCGCGCGGGTCAGGGAGTTGAGACCGTCGGCGCCGATGACGAGCTCGTAGCGGCCCTCGGTGCCGTCGCTGAAGCGGGCGGTGACGCCGGCCCCGTCCTGAACCAGCTCGTCGGCGGTGGTGCCGAGGCGGACCGTCGCACCACTGGCCCGGACCGCCTCGCACAGGATCTCCTGGAGCCGGGGCCGCTGCATTCCGATGGTCGCGGGCAGGTCCTCGCCGCCGGTACGGATGTCCTGCTGGACGTGGAACACGTGGCCGTCGGGCGTGGCCAGGCCCACGGAGTCGAAGGCGTAGCCGCTCTCCTGGACCTTGTCCCACACGCCGAGCTCGCGCAGCACGCGCAGCGCGTTGCCCTGGAGGGTGATGCCGGAGCCGAGGACGTTCCAGTCGGGCTTGGCCTCGATCAGGTCCACGGTGATGCCCGCTCGCCGCAGCAGCACGGTCACGGCGTTGCCGGAGGCGCCGCCGCCGATGACGAGGACGGTGCGGGGGCGGGGGTCGGTCATGGGTCTCCCTGCGGTGAGGCCGCGCGACTTGGAGCGGCAGGGGTGGTGGTGCGGGCCGGATGGGCTGGGCTGTCCGGGCTGTCCGGGCGCGGCCCACCCCCGCCGGTACGGAGCGTTACTTGACGGCGATCGGGTTCACGGGGGAGCCGACGGCTCCGGTGATGGGCAGTGGAGCGGCGGTGAGCCAGAACTCGTAGCGCCCGTCGGCCGCGCAGTGGTCGGCGAGGGCGTCGAGGTCCCACATCTCGCCGATGAGCAGGCCCATGTTGGGGATGGCGACCTGGTGCAACGGCTGGAAGGCGTGGTCGAACTCGTTGGGCCGGACCTCGAAGCCCCAGGTGTCGGTGGCGATCCCGGCGATCTCGCTGCGGTGCAGCCAGCCGGCGGTGGTGAAGCTCAGCCCGGGCGAAGCGCCGCCCGCGTACTCGCCCCAGCCCTCGCGCCTGGCGCGGGCCAGCCGTCCGGTGCGGACGAGGACGAGGTCGCCGCGGCCGACGGTGACGCAGTGCGCCTCGGCGGTGGCGACCAGGTGCTCCTCGGTGATGGCGAAGCCGTCAGGCAGTTCGCCGTTCTGGCCGACGACCAGGCCCACATCGAGGAGGACGCCCCGCCCGGCCACGTACGGCGCCATGTGCTCGATGCCGGTGACGAGGTCGCCGTCGGAGGTGACGACCTTCTCGGCGGCCCGCCCGTTCCATGCCTTGCCATGGTCGAAGATGTGGCCGAGTCCGTCCCACTGGGTGGAGCACTGCAGTGGCATCGCGATCACGTCGTCGGCACCGCCGATGCCGTGCGGGAAGCCCTGGTTGCCCAGGGCGGCGTCGGTGCCGGTGTCGAGCATGGTGTGCACCGGATTCGTACGCCGCCGCCAGCCCTTCTGCGGGCCGTGCATGTCGAAGCGCTGGGAGAGCGAGAAGCTGACGCCGTCGCGGACGAGGGCCGCGCCCTCGCGGCGCTTTTCGGCGTCCAGGAAGTTGAGCGTGCCGAGGACATCGTCCTCACCCCAACGGCCCCAGTTGGAGTACGCCTTGGCGGCCCCGGCGATCGCGCCCTCGGCGTCTTTTGCATCAGGCACAGTCGTGCGGTCGATCACGACGCCTCCTCCGCGACACAGTGGGTGCGCTGGGCACCGAGCCCCGTGACAGAGCCGTCCATCACGTCGCCGTCGCGCAGCAGCCGACCCCAGTGCATGCCGTTCCCGGCCGGGCTGCCGGTCAACACCAGGTCGCCGGGAAGGAGTTGGGCGGTCTGGGAAATGTACGAGACCAACCGCGCCACGCCGAAGATCATGTCCTTGGTGGACTCGTCCTGCATGGTCTCGCCGTTGAGCTTCAGGGTGACCCGCAGGTCGGACGGGTCGGCGATGGACCCGGCCGGGACGATCCAGGGGCCGAGCGGGGTGAAGCCGGGCGCGTTCTTGCAGCGCAGCCAGTCGGTGCCGATGGCTGGCATGTCCCGGCGGAAGACGGTGGACCGGTCGGTGAGGTCGTTGGCGATGGTGTAGCCCGCGACGTGTTCCAGCGCCTCCTCCACCGTGACCCGGTGGGTGGGGCGGGAGATCACCGCGGCCAGCTCCAGCTCCCAGTCAGGCTTCCTGGCCCAGGAGGGCAGTACGACGTCGTCGTACGGGCCGGTGATCGTGGTCGGCAGTCCGATGAAGACGTACGGGAGGTCCTCGGCGGCCCGTTGGTCCATGATCGCCGCGATCTCCGCGCGGGCCTCCTCGACGGTGCGCGGGTCGTCGGGGGCGCGGTGCGCGACCTCCAGGTCGATCACGTGCTGCCGGTAGTTGGCGCCGGACTGGAAGATCTGCCGGGGCTCGACGGGCGCGTGCACGTCCAGGTCGTCGAGCGACAGCCAGTCACCGGCCGGATCGCCCGCGAGGCCGTGCAGGCGCGGCAGTTCCTCGTCCCAGCGCTCCAGGAGAGCGAGGGCGGTCGTACCCAGGTCCAGCACCCTGCCCTCCGGGAGCACCAGTCCTGCGGACGGGGTCCGGCCCGGGGCGGAGAAGGTGCCGAGGGCGAAGGGGCCGGCGAAGAGGGGTGCCGTCGTGGCTGCGGATTTCACGGAGATGTCCTCCTGATTGCGGTGCCACCAATCTGGCCCGTACATTGCGATCAGGGAAATCGATTCTCTGGATGCCCGGTATCCAGGAAGCAAATACCGAGGCCCCATGTCTCCTATTCCGTACAGGGATTCCGCGTGAACCTGGCCAGCCTGGACCTCAACCTCGTCGTCGCCCTGCGTGCCCTCCTCGAAGAGCGCAACGTCACCAGAGCCGGCCGACGCATCGGCCTCAGTCAGCCCGCCATGAGCGCCGCCCTGGCCCGGCTGCGCCGCCACTTCGACGACGACCTGCTCTCCCGGGTCGGCGGACGCTACGAACTGACCGCCCTCGGCCTGGCCCTCCTCGACCGCACCGCCACCGCCTGCGACCTGCTCGAACGCGTCTTCACCAGCCAGGCAGTGTTCGACCCCGCCCATGAGGAGCACGAGTTCACCCTGCTCGCCTCCGACTACGCGGTGGCAGTCTTCGGCGCCGAACTCGCCCGCATCGTCCACACCGAGGCGCCGGGGATCAGGCTGCGCTTCAAGCAGCCCCCGACGGACATCACCGAGAACACCACTGCGCTGCTCAGCACCGCCGACGGTCTGCTGCTGCCGCACGGCATCATCAGCGACTTTCCCGCCGTGGAGCTCTACCGGGACCGCTGGGTCTACCTCGTCGCCGACGACAACCCCGAGGTCGGCGAGCAGCTGACCCTCGACGACCTGGCCCGGCTGCCGTGGGTGACGTACCAGCGCACGTACGACGCACCCGCCGCCCGTCAGATCGGCATGCTCGGTATCGAGCCGCGCGTGGAGGTCTCCGTCGACAGCTTCCAGCTGATGCCCCTCCTGGTCGCGGGCACCCGCCGGATCGCCCTGATCCAGGGGCATCTCGCCGACCGGCTGGACGGACTCGTCCCCGTACGGGTCGTGGATCCGCCCTACGACGCCGTGCCGCTCCGGGAAGCCCTGTGGTGGCACCCGGTGCACACGCACGACGCGGCGCACATCTGGCTGCGGAAGACAGCTGTCCGGGTCGCCGAGACCATCCACGGCAAGGATGATCGCGATCCGGGAGATCGATCGGACAGAGGCTAGGCAGGGCTGGGCCGCTCACTCATAGTCGACCCCAGATCCTCCGCACGCTCCTCTCCTCGGTGTCTCCGTGTCCCGATGGCGTGCCGCCCCTCCCCTCGCCACATGGAGTTCCCGCATGCCCCCTTCCGTGCCATCGCCATCGTCCCCGCCCGCTTACGCGGAACCCGTGCCGCCGCCCGGTGTGATCCTTCCGACGTCCGGTGCCGCGCACCGGCTGCGCGTCTCCCTCCTCATGGCCGGCAGCTGTCTACCGATCCTCGGGGCCGTCCTGATCGCCCCCGTGCTGCCCAAGATGCAGGACCACTTCGCCGACGTGCCCGGCGCGGGCGCCCTGGTCCCGATGGCCCTCACCGTCCCGGCCCTGGCGCTGGGCCTGTTGGCACCCTTCGCGGGCGTCATCGTCGACCGGCTCGGCCGCAAGCGCCTGCTGATCGCCGCGACCGTGCTGTACGCGATCTTCGGCACCGCCCCGCTGTGGCTGGAGTCGCTGGGCGCCATCGTGGCCAGCCGCGCCCTGGTCGGTATCGCCGAGGCCGCCATCATGACCTGCTGCACCACGCTGATCGGCGACTACTACAGCGGTCGGGTACGGGACCGCTACCTCGCCCTTCAGACCATGTGCGCCTCCGCCTCCGCGACCGCCTTCTTCGTCATCGGCGGTGCCGCGGGGTCGGCCGGCTGGCGGGCTCCGTTCTGGATCTACGCCGTCAGCCTGCTCATCGCCCCGCTCATGGCCATCGGGCTGCCGAAGCCGACCGCGGCCACCGGTGCGGCCGCCGAGGACGGGGAGAGCACGGACACCGCGGTCGCCCCGAAGCGCTCGTTCCCCCTCCGGCAGCTGGGCGGGATCTGCGGACTCACCGTGTTCGGGGCCCTCGTCTTCTACACCGCCCCGGTGGAGATGTCTTACCTGCTGGACGACCTCGGCGTGACGGCGACCAGCGTGATCGGGCTGGCCACAGCCACCGCCAGCGCCGCCACCATGGTCGGCGCGATCACCTTCGCCAAGCTGCGCGGGGCCCCGGGGCCCCGGCTGCCACTCGTCTTCGCCCTGTGCGCGGCCGGGTTCGCGGTGATGTGGCTCGCGGACAGCGCGCCGCTGCTGATCGTCGGCGCCGTGCTCAACTGCCTCGGCACCGGTCTCCTGCTGCCCTCCCTGCTCACCATCGCCATGTCCAAGCTGGACTTCGCCGACCGCGGCCGTGGCACCGGCCTGTGGACCGCGTCCTTCTTCATCGGCCAGTTCATCTGCCCCCTGGTGCTGATCGCGGCCAAGTCCGCCCTCGGCACCCTGGCCGCCGCCGTCGGCCTGCTCGGCCTGGCCTCGGCCGTTGTGGCGGCAGGCCTCTTCCTGACCGCCCGGCGCAGGGCCGCGGCCGTCGCACCGTTGCCCCAGTAGGACGAAGCCACCCGCGACGGGCGAGTCGAGGGCGGCGCTGTCCGGTACGGACCAGGTCCAGGCAGTGAGGCCGGTTTGCAGACCAGAGGGAAGCCGACCTGATGCGCGGCTTCCAGCGCCTGATCGCATTTGTCCGTGTTGCGACGACTCCTTGAACCCAAGATGTACACCGGCAGCACGAGGAAGGTCTGGTCAGCGGTCGTCTTCCCTCGCGCCCAGCCGACCTCGTCCGCTGTGGGTGTGAACGACTCGACCAGCTCCCGCGCCGTGACGGTCCCGGGGAACCTCGGGTAGGCGGTGCGGTCGATCGATGCCAACACACACCTCGAAGATCACAGGGGCCAGGATGACGGAATCCTGACGATCCCTATCAAGGCGACCCGCGCTGGCCTCTACCAGCGGTGAAACAAGGCCGTGGCACGTTTCGCTCGTATTCCGGCCCCACCCCCAGAACGGCCCAGCACGCTCCCGGGCCGGCCCAGCCACTGAGCGGCCCAGCGGCTTCCCGGCCCGGCCACAGAACGGCCCGGCACGCTCCCGGCCGGGCCGCCTGAACCACCTGGCGAGTTCGTTGCCGACACCGAGCCCTTCAACGCCATCTGACCCGCCCAGCGGCTGTGCCCTCCGCGAAGTCCCTGCCCGGGGCGGCAGCACCTGGCCCCCGTGCGCCGCGTCCCGGGCATACGGGATCAGCTGTGGAGACGTACGGCAGAGTCTCGAAGAACGACCGCCCCTCCAAGGCGCCGGTCCTCGGTCTGTGCCCGTAACCGGCGTCCGCAGAGCCGCACTGCCGGCCGGAACCGGACTTCCTTCGCCCTCCCGGCCCGTTCGTTCTACCGCCGCGGCAACAACCCGACCGCCGCCACCGGTACCGCGGCCAGTACCAGCCACGGCACCACGGCCGGCAGTCCGGCGTCCAGGAGGGAGCCGGTGACGGAGCTGCCGGCCAGGACGATCAGCCCCGAGACCGAGGAGAGCGCCCCGGTGTAGAGGCCGAGCCGGCCTTCCTCCGCGAGGTCGGGTACCCAGGCCCGGGCCGCGGGTGCGACGAGCATCTGCCCGAGGGTGAGCAGGACGATGAATCCGGCCGAGGGCAACAAGCCCGCCGTACCGGTCCAGTCGGCGGGACGGGACATCGCGACGACCGCGAACCCGGCCCCGATCAGCAGCAGTCCGGCCACCATCGAGCGGCGCAGCGACAGCCGGGAGCCGGCCCAGCGGGTGACGGAAAGCTGGGCGGTCACCACCAGCAGTGAGGACAGCGCGAACAGCCAGGCGAGCGCCGACTGCGAACCGGTCGCGCGCTCCACCTCATCGGGAAGGGCGAGGTAGAGCTGGTTGTAGGCGAGCAGGTAGGCGCCGTACGCGCAGCACAGCGCGAGAAAGCGCCGGTTGCGGAGCAGCACCCCCAAACCGCCCCCCAGCCGCATCCGCCGCCGCCCCGGGATGTGCTGCGGCAACATCCACGCGTGCCCGGCGAGGACGAGCACGAAGACCCCGGCACCCGCCAGACACACCGTGCGGAAGTCCACCGACAGCAACAGCGCACCCAGCAACGGCCCGACGAAGGCACCGGCCTGCCCGGCGACCGTGAACAGCGCCAGCACACGGGTGCGTTGACCACCCGCCTCCTCATGGACGACGGCCTGCCGGGCAACCTCGGACTCCACCGCCGGCGAGAACAGCGCGGCGGCGAACCCGATGAGCAGGACGGCCCCGATGACCGCCCCCGTCCCCTCGGCGTACCCGAGCCAGGCGAACCCGGCGATCCGCAGCGCGCATCCGGCGAGGACGACCGGCCGGATCCCGTACCGGTCGGCGAGCGCCCCGCCCACCACGAACAGCCCCTGCTGGCTGAAGGTCCGGAGCCCCAGCACGAATCCGACCAGCCAGCCCGCCATGCCGACGGTCTGTCCCAGGTGCTCGGACAGGAAGGGCAGCACGGCGAAGAAGCCGATGTTGAAGGCGAGTTGGGTGAGGATCAGCAGCCGCAGCAGCGGAGAGAGCCGGGCGGTGGTCCTCGGCGGATGGACCGGCGTGGACGTCGTCATCCGGCCTTCACCAACTCCCGCGAAGGCAAGGCCAGTTCAGCCCGCTCCTTGGCCGTACGACGACTTGCGCGCCGTCGCGGCCACCGCACCCCGCCCGCCGCACTCACCGCGAGCGCGCCCAGCAGAGCGAGTGCGGCGGCGGGCGCGAGGACGGCCCAGGGGGCACGTTCCGCGTAGGGCTGGTTCTCGGCCAGGAGCAGTCCCCACTCCGGGGACGGCGGCTGGGTGCCGAGGCCGAGGAAGCCGAGTGAGGCGAGGGCCAGCGCGACGCCGGGCAGGCGCAGCAGGGCGTGCCGGGTGACGGGCGGGAGGATCGCGGGCAGCAGTTCGTGCCGCAGGAGGTACCAGCGGTTCGCCCCGAGGGCTTGGGTGGCCGTCAGATGCGGGGTGGCGTGTTCCTGCCGGAGCAGTGCGGAGGTGTGTGCGGCGAGCGCCGCCCAGGAGACGGTGGCCACGGCGATCGCGGGCGTGGTGGCGCCGCTCCCGGCGACCGCGGTCACGAGCAGCGCGGCGAGCACCGGCGGTACGGCGTTGACGGTGTCGACGAGCGGCCCGGACAGCCGGGGCAGCAGTCCGAGCAGGACGCCGACGACCAGTGCGGTGACGCTGATGGCGAGGGCGGTCAGCAGGGTGTCGAGGGCCCCGTGTCCGACCCGGGCGAGCAGGTCCCGGCCGAGTGCGTCGGTGCCGAACGGGTGGGCCCAGGAGGGGGGTTGGAGCCGGGCCCCGGTGTCCAGGGCGAGCGGGTCGCGGACCAGACCGACCGCGATGACGGCGGTCAGGAGGCCGCCGTACACGAGGGGCAGGGTGCTGCGGGTGGGCCGTCGCGGGCGGTGCAGGGAGTCGAGGGCGCCGTCGCGCAGGGCCGGGCCGGCCAGGAGGCGGACGCCGAGTGCCGCGAGGCCGGTGGCGGTTACCGCGAGGAGCAGCAGGGCGAGGGTGCCGGCCTGGAGTACCGGCAGGTCCTGCGCGAGGGCGGCCTGGAGGGTGGTGCGGCCGAGGCCCGGGATGTCGTAGATCTGCTCCACGGCGACGGAGCCGGCCGTGAGGCCCACGACGAACAGGCCCAGGTTGGGCAGCAGGGCGGGGACGCAGCGGCGGACCGCCTTGGCGGCGACCGTACGGCCCGGCAGTCCGCGGGCGTCCGCGGCCAGCGCCCAGGGTTCGACGAAGGCGCCGGGCAGGAGGTCGTCGAGGAGGCGGCCGAGCACGGCCCCGGCGGGCAGGCCGAGGGCGAGGGCGGGCAGGACCGTCCATCGGGGGCCGTACCAGCCGAGGGCGGGCAGCCAGCCGAGCTGTACGCCGACGACGGTGGCCAGGACCGAAGCGGTGAGGAACTCGGGCAGCGCGGCGAGCATCGCCGAGGCGCCGCCCCCGGCCCGGCGCCCGTCGAGGCGTCGGTGCGCGCCGAGCCGGAGCGTGCGGGCGCACACCAGGGCGGCGGTGACGGCGGCGATCACGAGCGCCACCGTCACCAGCAGCAGGGTCACCCCGAGTGCCTGGGCGACGGTCGGGGTGACCTGTGTGCCGTTCAGCCAGGACCGGCCGGCGTCCCCGCGGGGCAGTCCGCCGAGCCATTGGCCGAGCAGGTGCAAGGGGCCTTTGTCCAGGCCGAGTTGGGCCCGGATGTCGGCCAGGACCCGCGGTGTCGGGTCGCGGTCCGCGGAACGCGCCTTGAGGACGGTGAGCGCCGGGTCGGTGCGGGACAGCCACGGCAGCAGGCCGATCCCGCACACCAGGGCCGCCGCCAGCAGGACACGCCACAGTAGGGTGGCCACGCGGTGCCCCATGGATCAGCGTCGCGTTCCGGGGCCGACCAGGGTCCGCTCGTACGGGTCGAGGAGCACGCCCCGGACGTCGGTGGCGACGCCGACGATGATGCCCTGGTGGGCCAGCGGGACCACGGCGTCGGTACCGAGGATCGCCGCTTCGGCGCGCATGGCCGCGTCCTGCCGCTCGCCGGTGTCGGCCTCGGCGTCCGCCTCGGCGACCGCCCGGTCGACCTTCCTGTCGCACAGCCGGGCGAGGTTGTAGCCGCCGTCGCAGGTGTAGTCGCTCGCGAGGACGCCGACCGGGTCGCCGGTGTCGACGAGGCTGTTGCGGGCCCCCACGAACGCGTCGAACTTCCCCGCCAGCGCGTCGCTTTCGAGCCGCGAGTACTCGCGCACCACCAGAGTGACCTTGAACCCGGCCTTCTGGAGCTGCTGTTGGAGGACCTGCGCCGCCTCCGGGAGTTCGGGCCGGTTGTCATAGGTGGCCAGGGTGATGGCGGTGCCGTTCGGCTCGGCCGCGCTCGCACGTCCGGTGGGCGGCACCCGCTTGCCCTCGGCCCAGGTCACGGCCGGTCCGTAGACGCCGGCGCCGGGGTCGGCGTACCCCTCGAAGACGCTCTTGACGACGGCGGAGCTGTCGACGGCCTCGCGGGCGGCGGCGCGCAGCTTCGGATCCTTGAACGGGCCCGCCTTCGTGTTGAGTTGAAGGCTGGTGGTGCGGGTGGTGGCGGCCTCCTTGAGGGTGGCCTCGTCGAGGGAGGCGGCCTGGGCGACCGGGATCGCCTCGGCGATGTCGACCTGGCCGGTGCGTACGGCGTTGGCGCGGGCGGTGCCGTCGGCGATGAAGCGGGCGTCGACGCCGGAGGCCTGGGCGCGGCCGCCCCAGTAGTCGTCGAAGCGGTCGAGGGTGGCGGAGGTGGAGCCGTTGACCTTGGTCAGTTCGAAGGGGCCGGAGGCGGTGCCGACCGGATCGACGCCGCCGTCCTTGCCGTAGGCCTTCGGGGCGAACACGGCGAGGCTGGGGCTGGACAGCCTGAGCGGCAGGACGGGGTCGGCGGTCTTCGTGGTGATGCGTAAGGCACCCCCCGTCGCCTTGGCCGTCAGCGTGACGCCGGACAGCGCGGCCGGGGCGGGCTTGGCCTCGGTGGCGTGGGTGAGGGCGGCGGCGACCGCGGCCGGGGTGAGCGCGGAACCGTCCTGGAAGGTGGCCTCGCGCAGGGTGAACAACCAGGTGCGGTCGTCCTCGCGGCGCCAGGACTCGGCGAGCGCGGGGGCCGCTGCGCCGTTGGCGTCGAGGGCGGTCAGTCCCTCGGTGACGCCGAGGCGGCTGAGGAGGGTGGCGTCGGCGCCGTACGGCGAGAGGTTCTCGGCGGGCGGGAAGGCGAGGGCGACGCGGAGGCGGGAAGCGTCGGCGTCGCGTCCGGGGTCGCCGCCTTCGGAGCCTCCGGAGGCGAAGCAGGCGGTGAGGACGGGAGTGAGCAGCAGGGAGCCAAGCAGGTGACGGCGTCGCATGGTTGTCCTATCGCCCCATCGGTATCTCGAAGTGGACGACGCTGCTCGCGCCGTCCGTGGTCTCGCGCTCGTCGTGCACGACCTTGCCGATCGAGCGCCAGAAGGGTTCGGCACCCGGGACCGCCGGGTCGGTGTGCAGATAGACGGAGCGGTAGCCGCCGTCCGCGGCCGCGAAGGCGAGCAACTCGTCAACCAGGCGGCGGGCGAGGCCGCGTCTGCGGTGCTCGGGGCGGACGTAGATCCGGCGCAGTTGCGCGGTCTCTCCCGACGGGTAGCGCTCGGCCAACCGGCGCGGGTTCGGCGGGTGGGCGGGTCCGCGGGAGTCGAGGGCGGCGGTCGCCACGACGGCCCGGTCGTCCGGGTCGAGGGCGACGAGGAGGGTGTGGCGGGCCGGGACGAGGTAGGCGGCGGCCGGGTCGATGATGTCGCCGTGCCAGCGGGGCACGTACCCGGTTCCGAAGTCGCGGTAGACGGTGTCGAGCATCACGGCTCGCGCACCTTCGAGGTCGTCCGGGCCCGCCACTCTGATGCTGTAGTCACGCACTTGCACATCATATGCATTAAGCCTTCCAGCTTGATCGCGGGGCCGATCGAGGGCCGATCGGGGGGCGATCGAGGGGCGATCGAGGGGCGATTTGACAGTGATCGAGTTCGCGCCCTAGAACCTACCAACATGACATCCATTTTCAAAAAGTCGGTGCGGTAGTGCGCATCGCGTTCGTCGGCAAGGGCGGCAGCGGCAAGACCACCCTGTCGGCGCTCTTCTCGCGCCATCTGGCCCGTTCCGGCGCACCGGTGCTGGCCGTGGACGGTGACATCAACCAGCACCTCGCCGAGCCGCTGGGCCACGAGGGCGACGACCTGGGCGCCCCTCCGCTGGGCGCGCACGTGGCCGACATCAAGGACTTCCTGCGCGGCACCAATGCGCGGATCGCCTCGCGGGAGGCGATGATCAAGACGACCCCGCCGGGCCGCGGCTCACGCCTGCTCCGGCTGCTGGGTGACGACGAACTGCACGCCAGACACGTCCGGCGCGCGGGTGAGGTCCCTCTGATGGTGACGGGCGAGTTCGACGAGAGCGACCTCGGCGTGGCCTGCTACCACTCCAAGCTCGGCGGGGTGGAGCTCTACCTCAACCACCTGGTCGACGGCCCCGGCGAGTACGTGGTCGTCGACATGACGGCCGGCGCGGACGCGTTCGCCTCGGGCCTGTTCACCCGCTTCGACATGACCTTCCTGGTGGCCGAACCCACCCGCAAGGGTGTCTCGGTCTACCGGCAGTACCGCGACCACGCACGGGAGTTCGGGATCCGGATCGCCGTGATCGGCAACAAGGTGACCGGTGAGGACGACCTGCTCTTCCTCAAGGAACACGTGGGCGACGACCTATTGACCCACCTGGTCCACTCGCCCTGGGTACGCGCGGCCGAACAGGGCCGGAGTGAAGGCGACTTGGGAGGCCGGGGCGGCCTGGGTGGCCTGGAGCCGCACAACCGGCACGCCCTGACGATCCTGCGCGAGGCCGTCGACTCCCATCCCCGCGACTGGCCGGCCCTCCACCGCCACGCGGTCGAGTTCCATCTCCGCAACGCCCGCTCGTGGGCGAACGAGGCGACCGGCCTCGACCTGGCGGCCCAGGTGGACCCGGAATTCGTACCGGGCCCGGCCTCCCTCGCCTGACCTCCCTCCCCCTCCCTTCAGTCACGACAACAGGACAGGAACCCCCCTCACATGTCTCTCGACGTCTCCCCGAAGCTCCTCGCCGAAGCCGAGCAGGGCAACATCCGCGAGGAGGACTTCGTGGACACGGTCCGCACGTCACTCCCCTACGCCTACGACCTGATCGCCTCCCTCGCCACCGAACTGCACGACGGCACGGTGGAGTTCACCGACAACCAGACCCCTCCCCCGTCGGAGAAAGAACGCGGCCAGCTCCTGCGCGCCCTCGCCAGCGACGCCATCCGCGGCAGCCTGGAACGCCACTTCGGCGTGGCCCTGGCCTTCCAGAACTGCCACCGGGTGGCGGCGTTCCGCCCCGAGTCGGTGACGGGTGAGACGTACGCCCGCTTCACGTCGGTACGGTCACAGGTGCTGAACCAGTCGCCGGAGTTCAGGGACTGCTGAGACCCTCTGTGAGATGTGGCCCTCCCTGGGACGGGAGGGCCACCCGCTCGCTACCGCCGGACCGCCGCCTCGGCCGGAGCCGGCGCATACCCCGTCGGCCGGGCCGTGAAGGTGCCGCGGCCCTGGGTTCGGCTGCGCAACCTCGTGGCGTAGCCGAAGAGTTCGGCCAGGGGCACGGTCGCCGTCACGATCGCGGAACCTCCACGCGTGACCGAGCCCGAGACCCGGCCGCGGCGTGCGGCGAGGTCGCCGAGCACCGCGCCGACGGCGTCCTCGGGCACGGTGACCGTGACCTCGACGACCGGTTCCAGGAGGACCATCGCGCAGTCACGCAGGGCCTCCCGGAGACCGAGCCGGCCTGCCGTGCGGAAGGCCGTGTCCGAGGAGTCCTTCACGTGGGTCGAACCGTCGGTGAGGGTGACCCGCAGCCCGGTCACCGGGTGCCCGCCGAGCGGACCCTCGGTCAGGGCGTCCCGGCAGCCGGCCTCGACCGCGCGCACGTACTCCTGCGGAACGCGCCCGCCGACAACGGCCGAGCGGAACTCGAACCCTGCCGCCGACGGCTCCACGTCGAGCACGACATGAGCGAACTGCCCCGCCCCGCCGTCCTGTTTGACGTGCCGGAAGACCAGCCCGGACACCCCGCGTCCGACCGTCTCGCGGTAACTCACCCTCGGACGGCCGACATTGAGTGTCAGGCCGTGCTCGCGCCGCACCTTCTCCACCGCGACCTCCAGATGCAGTTCACCCATGCCGGACAGCAGGGTCTGGCCGGTCTCGGCGTCCGTGCGGACGACGAGCGACGGGTCCTCCTCGGCCAACCGGGCGAGTGCCGTGGCCAACCGGTCGGTGTCGACGGCCCGTTGTGGCTCGACCGCCACCGACACGACCGGCTCGGCCGCACTGGGCGGTTCGAGCACGAGCGGGGCGTCCGGCGCGCACAGGGTCGAGCCGGCGCGGGCCGACTTCAGCCCGACCACGGCGACGATGTCACCGGCGACCGCCCGTTCCAACGGGGCGTGCCGGTCCGCCTGTACGCGCAGGATCCGTCCGATGCGCTCGGTGCGCCGCGCGCCCGCGTCCCACACGGTGGCTCCCTTCTCGATCGTTCCCGAGTACACGCGTACGTACGTCAGCCGTCCCGTGGCGGTGGCGTTCACCTTGAATGCCAGGGCCGCGAAGGGCGCCGCCGGATCGCAGGGCCGCTCCTCGCCGTTCTCACCGCGTACGGCGGACACGTCGAGCGGCGACGGCAGATACGCCACGACCGCGTCCAGCAGCGGCTCGATACCGCGGTTGCGGTACGCCGAGCCGCACAGGACGACCACGCCGTCGCCGCTGTGGGTGAGGTCCCGCAGGGCGGCGGTGAGGGTACCGGCGGAGAGGGTCTCCCGGTCGCAGAACTCCTCCAGGGCGGCCGGGTGGCGTTCGGCTACTGCTTCCTCCAGGAGCCGGCGTCGTCGTAGGGCCTCCTCACGCAGGTCGTCCGGCACCGGC
Organism: Streptomyces sp. NPDC102270; assembly: GCF_044766405.1. Classification (NCBI taxonomy): domain Bacteria; kingdom Bacillati; phylum Actinomycetota; class Actinomycetes; order Kitasatosporales; family Streptomycetaceae; genus Streptomyces; species Streptomyces sp. NPDC102270. The sequence continues at coordinate 113,331 of NZ_JBIWLX010000020.1, forward strand.
CCCTCGTCGCCGACGGTGGTGCCGTCCGCCCAGGTCAGCGCCCTCATGCGAACCAGGTCGACGACTCCGGTGAAGCCGTCCTCGCTGCCGATGGGCAACTGCACGACCAGCGGGGCCGGATGCAGCCGCCGCCGGATCGACTCCACGGCGGTGTCCAGGTCGGCGCCCGCGCGGTCCAGCTTGTTGACGAACGCGATTCGAGGCACACCGTGCCGGTCCGCCTGCCGCCACACCGATTCGCTCTGCGGCTCCACGCCCGCGACCGCGTCGAACACCGCGACCGCCCCGTCGAGCACCCTCAGCGAGCGCTCCACCTCGTCGGCGAAGTCGACGTGCCCCGGGGTGTCGATCAGGTTGAGACGGTGACCGTCCCACGCGCAGCTCACGGCCGCCGCGAAGATGGTGATCCCGCGGTCCCGCTCCTGCGGGTCGAAGTCGGTGACGGTGGTGCCGTCATGGACCTCGCCGCGCTTGTGCGTGGTTCCGGTGGTGAAGAGGATCCGCTCGGTGACGGTGGTCTTGCCGGCGTCGACGTGGGCGAGGATGCCGAGGTTGCGGACGACGGCGAGCGGGTTGGGGTTGTTGGTGGTGCGCACGGCCCAAGGCCTTTCGGGTGGTGTGATCACAGGGCGGCGCGATGGGCCCGTACGACGGCATGACGGCACGTCGGGTACGCACATGGAATACGCCTGCTACGGCGGTACTCGACCGTTCAGGCAGTCGTCGCGGGCATCCGGTGCCGGCCGCGCAGCGGGCACCGGAGGGGCGAGGACACGAGGATCACGTCGTACGACGCGCGGGGGACGGCGACAGCGGTGCGCATGCACATGGCCGTACTCCCCTCACTCGTCACTCGTCTTGCCTGGTCATGGAGAGTGTAGGGAGCCGGCCGGGGCGGCGCACGGAATTTTCCGCGGTCAGCGGCGCAGGCCCTGGAGTCCGTCGTAGGTGGACATGACGAGGTCCAACCCCCGCGTGTCCTCGGCGGGTTCGCGCATCTGGTTGGTCGCGTACGCCACCGCCATGCGGGCGTCGGGGTCGATCATGACGAGGGATCCGCCCCAGCCGCCCCAGCCGAAGGTGTTGCCGAAGAGGCCATAGCCCAGGCCGTAGCGCTGTGTCATGCCGATCACGCGGTCCTCGCCGCTGAACTGCTCCTCCCGGGCCCGCCCGGCGCCCTGGGCCGACAGCAGCCGTACGCCCCGGACGGTGCCTTCGCAGGCGAGCGCGGACTGGATGAGCGCGATGGAGCGGGCGTTGCCGAACCCGCCGGCGGCGGGGATCTGGGCGCGCCGCCACGCCACGCTGTTGCCGTCCCGGACGCGCAGGGCGGTCGCGGTGGAGGGTGTCGCGTCGGGACCGGGCGTGGCGGCGCCCGCGGTGTAGTCCTCGTCCCGGCCGGGCGGCGGGACGATGAGCGCGACCCGGTGGTCGTGCTCGGTCGGGAGCCCGATGTGGAAGTCCGCGTCGAGGGGGCCGGCCACCTCCTCGGCGAGGAACTCACCCACGGTACGGCCGGTGATCCGGCGTACGACCTCGCCGACCAGGAAGCCCTGGGTGAGCGAGTGGTAGCCGGCCGCGGTGCCGGGCTCCCAGAGCAGCGGCTGGGCGGCGAGCCGGGCGGTGGCGGCCGACCAGTCGTAGAGCTCCTCGACCGGGCCTTCCCAGTGGGGCAGTCCCGCGGTGTGCGACAGCAGGTGCCGTACCAGCACCTTCTCCTTTCCGGCGGCGGCGAACTCCGGCCAGTACCGGGCGACGGATGCGTCCAGGTCGAGCTCTCCGCGGTCGGCGAGGATCAGCGCGCACAGGGCCGTCATCGTCTTGGTCGTGGAGAAGACGTTGGTGATCGTGTCCCGCTTCCACGGAGACGTCCGGTCGGCGTCGGCGAATCCGCCCCAGACGTCCACCACCGGTTCACCGTCCACGAACACGGCCACGGAGCCGCCGACGTCCCCCTCGTCCAGCAGCGCCGCCAGCTTGTTGGGGACGGCGGAGAACAGATCGTCGTACGTGCCCTGGATGTCGGCCATGCCGGGTATTGAGCGCCTGGCGGGCGGGCCGGGTCAACCGAATTAAAGGGCGCCCGGTGGACCGTAACGCAAAAGACCCCCGCATACAGTGGGGGTCTCGCTGGTGTCCGAGGGGGGACTTGAACCCCCACGCCCGATAAAGGGCACTAGCACCTCAAGCTAGCGCGTCTGCCATTCCGCCACCCGGACCAGGTGTCTGCCGCCTTGGCGAAGGTGTTCCCCGCGGCGACACGCACAACAATACCAAGCTTTCGAGGTGCCTTTCACCTGCATATCCGTCCGACGAGACCATGTGCCGACAGTATTTTGTATACCGTTGGCCACCAAATGGCCCCTGCTCGGAGGCGACATGGAAGATCTGGATTCCGCGGTGGTGCTGGGCATGGCAGACCAGGCACCCGACGGCATAGTGATCATCGACAGCGAAGGGGTGATCCGCTACTGGAACCGGGGTACGGAGCGCATCTTCGGGTTCCCGGCGGCCGACGTGGCGGGGCGCAGCCTGGACGTCATCATTCCCGAGAGGCACCGCAAGCGGCACCGGGAAGGCTTCGACGCGGCCATGGAGCGGGGGTCCAGCACGGCCGCGTGACCGGCGTTGCTCTCGTGGCGGAAACCGTGTAGCGGATGCCCTGCGCCTGGGCGAGCCGGGCCAGGTCGGTGATCGGGATGCCGACCACGCCGTAGATGGTGTCGACGTCGTTCATCCTGAGCGCGTCGACGACCAGGTGGTACCCGTCGGTGAGCTCGGTCGGAACGTCGGCTGCTGCCGCGGTCTCCTGGGTCGAGGGAGCGGTCATGGTCCGAGGTCCTCCTTGGGCAGGTCCTGCCGGAGCGGCTACTTCTCTCACCATCGGCAGCGCGCTCGTCCGCGTCCAAGACCCATCGGCGACCAGCCGATAAACGGCGTCTATCGAGGGCTGGTCAGGGGCCTGGCACGGCCCTTGACAGACAGCTGCTATCGGCCGTTCGCCAGCGGGTATTGGACGCCCACCGGGTGCCGCCGCAGGCTCGCAGAGGATGTTTCATCGGACCTGTGCGAGGGGGTGGGGTCATGGCCGTTCCGGCCGCGGCATCCGTGCGTGACGCCGACCGGTATCGGCCTGAGGAGGTCACGGGCCTCGTCGATCTCCACGACCGGCAGGTGCGTGAACGCCCGTACACCCGGGCCCTGGTGGTGACCGGTGAGCGGGTGCAGCTGTCGTACCGGACCCTTGCGGCCCTGGCCGACGACGTGGCGGCGCGGCTCGGTGGCGCGGGGCTGGGCCGTGGTGACGCGGTCGGTCTGATCTGCGCCGCCACGGCGGAGTTCGTGGTCGGGTTGCTCGGCGCGGCGCGGGCCGGACTGGTCACGGCTCCGCTGGATCCGGCGCTTCCGGAGTCGCAACTCGCGGCGCGACTCCGGGCGTTGGGGGCGCGGGCGGTCCTCGTCGATTCGTCGCTGTCCGGTGCCGACACGCTTCCGGTGCCCGCGTGGCCGCTGCACGTGGACGTGTCCGGGGCGGGGACGGCTGCGGTGGTACTCGAACCTGGCGTCTGCGAGACGCCACAAACGCTGCGCGCAGCAGGCGAGTTGACGGAACGTGACGCCCTCGTGCTGTTCACCGCCGGGACCACGGGCAGCGGGTCGGTGCCGCCGTGGTGGTGCGCGAGGTGGACGGCATCGGGCGCGAGGAGATCCTGCGGTACTGCCGTGACCGGCTGGCCGCGTTCGAGGTACCGGACCGGCTGGAGCCGGTGGCCGCGCTGCCGTACACCGCGAAGGGGGGACTGGACCGGAAGGCGGTGCAGGCGCGGTACGGGTCCTGAGGGGCGCAGGGGGCGTTGTGCGCAGTGAGGGGTGTCGGCCGGGGAGGCAGGAAGGTGCCCGGCGTCCCGGCCGGGGAGGCAGGAAGGTGCCCGGCGTGTCGGCCGGGGAGGCAGGAAGGTGGCCGGCGAAGGCCGGTCGCCGCGTTGGGGTGACCGGCGGAGCGGTTGGGCCGGTAGCTGCAACGGGGTCGGCACGCGCGGTGCCGGGACCTCGGCGGCTGTCAGCGCGCTCGGGGCGCGAGCGGCAGGGGCCCAGCCCGACGCCAAGCCGCCGCTCTGCTGTACCTCACCTGGAACCCAACCGACTCGGTGACGGCACGCGCCCGGGCTCTCGCGCTCACGGCAACCACTGGACCCACCCATCAGGAGCGCGCCCTACAGGACCGGCCAACAACCACCCCATGCCCAAACCCTCGCCGCCCCGCCGGACCTCACCGCCAACAAACCCGACCCGAGACGGCACGCGCCCGCGCCTCCCCCTCACCACAACTGCCGGCAGGCTCAGCGCACTCGGTGTTCCGGTGGCAGTGGCCGGGCGAAGAAGTCGTCCAGGGACAGGCCAGTCGCCGCGTTGACGAAGGCCCGGGCGGCGACCGAGCCGGGGGTGGCCGCGTGGATGGCCACCAAGACCTGGGCGCCGGCCTCCGGGTCGCCCAGCGGCAGGGCTCTCGTCCGGCCGACCACCGGCATCGCGCGCAGCCAGGTGTGCGGCACGATGCTCGCCCAACCACCGCCGCCGACGTGCGCGTAAAGGGAGGCGACCGAGTCCGTCTCGACCTGCGGGGTGACCACGTACCCCTTCTCCGCGAACACCGTGTCGACGATCTGGCGGATCCGCATGTCCGGCGTCAGCAGCGCGAGCGGCAACTGGGCCGCTTCCGCCCAGGAGACGGTGGCGGACTGGGCCACCAGCTGGTCGTCGGAGACCAGCAGACCCGGAAGACCAGGAGGGCCTCCAGATCGTCCCCCTCTACCAGGAGAGATACAGAAGTGGGCGATGGCCACGTCGAGTTCGTAGTCGCGCAGCTGGCGATGGAGTTCCTTCGTGGACAGCCGCGAGCGGACTTGGACCTTGGCCAGGGGATGCGCCGCGAAGAACGCGGCCACGGGGAGGGCGAGGGTCGTGGACGCGGTCGGGTCGGTGCCCAGGCGGAGAGTTCCGGTGATGCCGGACTGTACGGCGGCAACCTCGGCCTTGAAGGCGTCCTGTTCGTGAGGATCCGCTTGGCCCAACGTCGGCCTCGGCGACCGAGCGGAAGTCCTGAGTGCCGGCCGACTCCCGCTGCACGACGGCGGGACCCCGACCGGCGGAGAGCGCCCCCTGCGCCCTCGGGGTCCCGCCTCAGTCGTGTGCCGTCAGCACTTCTCCCGCAGCGAGTGCAGGTAGGCGCTGGAACGGCGGGCGAACGTGAGGGATTCGGCGGGCTGGTCGTGCTCGGCCTGCCAGTGGTGGGCGAGGCGCTCGCCGCGCAGCCGGGTCACGGCGGAGATGAACTTCTGGTAGTCGATGTCCCCGTCGCCGACGTCGGTCATGCGATAGCCGTAGGTGTTGGCCGGGTCGCTCACTCCGTCCTTGACGTGGAAGAGCGGGTAGCGGTGGGGCTGCCTGAGGACGTAGTCGAGGGGTTCGAAGGGGGCGGGTGTGCCGTCGGGCCGCTTGGAGAAGCGGAACTGGCCGGAGTAGGCCCAGAAGATGTCCATCTCCAGGAACACCAGGTCGGGGTCGGTCTCCTTGAGCAGGACGTCGTAGAGGCGGACCTTCGGGTTGTCGGTGGCGAAGGAGAACTCCTCGGAGTGGTTGTGCTGGTAGAACTTCATGCCGCGTGCCCTCGCCGCGGCTCCGTAGGTGTTGAACTCCTCGGCGGCGCGCTTCCACGCGTCGACGGTCGAGCCGTAGCGGAACGGTCCTGAGGCGGTGCCGATGTGCTTGAGGCCGAGGGCCTGGGCGTCGTCGAGGACCTTGGTGAGGTTCTGGGCGAAGGTGTAGGCGTTCGGGTCGTCGGAGTAGTAGCCGACGTGGCTGCCGATCGGGGTCAGGCCGTGGTCGCGGGCCAGGCGCTTGAGCTGGGCGAGGGTGATCGGTCCGGCCGAGCCCTGGGTGTAGCCGGCGAACTCGACCTCGTCGTAGCCGTACTTCTCCAGTTCGGCGAAGACGGGGGCGAAGCCGAGGGTGGAGACCTTGTCGCGAAGGCTGTAGAGCTGGATGCCGAGGCGGCCGGGGGGCAGGACGGGGCGGCCGCGGCCGTGGCCGTGCCCGGTGGGGCCGGTCGCGGCCGCGGTGGCGGCGGTCGCCGGGGTCGTCGCGGCGCCGAGCAGGGCGGCCGCGGTGGCGCCCGCCGCCACGCCGAGCATGCCTCGTCTGGTGAGGCGGTGGGTGAGTTCGGGGTCGGGCTGGAACATGCGGCTCATGTCTGGTTCTCCTCGGGTCAGAGGGCGTTGTCAGTGGTGGGTGCTTCACTGGTGAGCAGTCCGGAAAGACCGGCCAGTCGGAGCAGGAGTGACTTCACGTCGGTGGCCGTGATGCGGTCGCCGACGGCGCGGGGGGTGGAGCAGATGAGGAGCGGACCGTCGTCGTCGCTCTCGGGAAGGCGGCCGTGGCTGCCGCGAATAGGTGACGGGTCGAGAGGCACGACCGCCATGCGATAGCGCAGGCCGAGTTTCTTGCGGGCCAGCGCGGTGGCCGCCTTGACCTTGACGTAGGGGTCGAGCGGGTCCATGAAGAGTTCGACCGGGTCGTAGCCGGGTTTGCGGTGGATCTCGACCAGCTGCGCGAAGTCGGGCGCGCGGTCGTCGTCGAGCCAGTAGTAGTACGTGAACCAGGCGTCCGGCTCCGCCACGGCGACGAGTTCGCCGGAGCGCGGATGGTCGAGGTGGTGGGCCTTCTTGCCCTCGTCGTCGAGGAGTTGCTCGATGCCGGGCACGCCGTCGAGGGCGGCCCGGGTGGCGTCCAGGTCCTCGGGGCGGCGCACATAGACGTGGGCGATCTGGTGGTCGGCGACCGCGAAGGCACGGGAGGCCATCGGGTCGAGGTACTCCATGCCGTCCTGTGTGTGCACCTCGAGGAGTCCGGCGCGGCGCAGGGCGCGGTTGATGTCGACGGGCCGGTCCGCGCGGGTGATGCCGTACTCGGACAGCGCGACGACGGTACGGCCTTCCGCGCGGGCGTCGTCCAGGAGCGGTGCGAGCGCCCTGTCCAGGTCGGCGGCGGCTTTCAGGGAGCGTGGGTCGTCGGGGCCGAAGCGCTGCAGGTCGTAGTCGAGGTGAGGGAGGTAGCAGAGCGTCAGGTCGGGGTGGCGGGTGTCCATGAGGTGGCGGGTCGCGTCGATGATCCACTGGCTGGAGACCAGGTCGGCGCCGGGGCCCCAGAAGTGGAAGAGGGGAAAGGTGCCGAGCTTTTCGGTGAGTTCGTCGTGCAGGGCCGGGGGGCGGGTGTAGCAGTCGGGTTCCTTTCGGCCGTCGGCGTAGTAGACCGGGCGGGGGGTGACGGTGAAGTCGGTGTCGGCGCCCATGGCGTACCACCAGCAGATGTTGGCGACGGTGTAGCCGGGGTGGGCGCGGCGGGCGGCGTCCCAGAGCTTGTCGCCGGCGACCAGACCGTTGTGCTGACGCCACAGGAGTACGTCGCCGAGCTCGCGGAAGTACCACCCGTTGCCGACGATGCCGTGCTCCGAGGGGTGGGCGCCGGTGAGGAAGGTGGACTGGGCGGCGCAGGTGACGGCGGGCAGGACGGTCTCGAGCGGGGCGTGGGAGCCGGATCCGGCGAGGGACTTGAGGTGGGGCATGTGGTGAAGGAGACGGGGGGTGAGACCGACGACGTCGAGGACGAGGAGAGGGGTCGGTCCCGCCTGTGGGGGGTGGTGGTTCATGGCAGCTCCTTCAGGCCGAGGTCCGTCAGCAGGTCGCGCGCGAGGGTGAGTTCGGCGGCGATGCCGTCGGCGAGCTGGGTGCGGCTGCGGGGGCGCAGTTCGGGTGGGAGGGCCTGCCAGGTGTAGGTCTCGACCTCCAGATGGCGGGTGAGGGGGTGCGGGCCGCCGACGAGGCGGGTCAGGGCGGATGTGAGGACAGGGAGCGTGGAGGTGAGGGGTGCGGCGGGGGCCGCGTGCAGAGGGACGTGGAAGTGGGCGCGCCAGGGTGCGCCGTCGGGCAGGGCGTCGCCGGCGAGGGCCTCCCCGAGGTCGTCGGTGCCGCGCAGGCCCGCGGCGGTGGAGGTGCGGGTCTGGTGCAGGAAGCGGGGCTCGTCGAAGGCGGCGAGTGCCTTGCGGACCTCCGGCAGGTATGGGTGTTCAGCGTGCAGGGCGGCGGAGAGCTGGGACTTGACGACGGGGACGCGGGCCGCGGTGAGCGCGTCCAGGGCGGTGTGCGGGTCTTCGAAGGAGGTGGCGAGGTGGCAGGTGTCGACGCAGATGCCGATGCGGTCGTGGGCAATCGCGGTCAGCGGTGCGATGGCGTCACCGGTGGTCTCGACGACGCAGCCGGGTTCGGGTTCGAGGCCGACGCGGATGGAGCGGCCGGTCAGCTCCCGGAGGGCGTCGAGGCGTTCGGCGAGGGTGAGCAGGGCGGTGCGGGCCTTGTCGGCGCTTCCGTCGTCGTAGCCGGTGCGCCAGGCGAGCGGCAGGGTGGAGATGCTGCCCTCGGTGACGTCGTCGGGCAGGAGTCCGGTGAGGACGCGGGCCAGGGCGGTGGTGTGGTCGAGGCGTTCGGGGTCGGTCCAGTCCGGCTTGTAGACGCGGTACTTGACCTCCTCGGCGCCGAAGCCCTCGTAGGGGAAGCCGTTGAGAGTGACGACTTCGAGGCCGCGGCGGTCGAGTTCGCAGCGCAGTCCGCGCAGTGCGGAGGGGTCGCTGACCAGGGCGTGGGCGGCGTCGCGGGCGAGCCACAGGCCGATGCCGAGGCGGTCGCGGCCGAGGCGGCGGCGGACGGGTTCGCAGTGGTCACGGAGCTGGGCGAGGACGCCGTCGAGGGATTCGGCGGGGTGGACGTTGGTGCAGTAGGCGAGGTGGACGGTCGTGCCGTCGGGGTGGCGGAAGCGCATGGCTCACGCCCCGCCGCGGAGGATGGAGTTGCCCTCGTGGGTGGCTTCGGTGGTCGCGATGTCGAGGTCGAGTCGGCCGCTGAGGCTGTAGAAGGCGACCGGGTTGCGCCACAGGACGCGGTCGACGTCGTCCTCGGTGAAGCCCTCGGCGAGCATGAGGTCGCCGACTTTGCGGGTCTTGAGGGGGTCGCTGCGGCCCCAGTCGGCGGCGGAGTTCACCAGGACCTGTTCGGGGCCGTAGGAGCGCAGGATCGCGACCATCCGCTCCTCGTCCATCTTGGTGTCGGGATAGACGGAGAAGCCGAGCCAGCAGCCGCTGTCCTTGGCCTCCTTGACGGTGGTCTCGTTGAGGTGGTCGATCAGGACCCGGTCCGCCGGCAGGGCGGATTCGCGGACGACGTCGAGGGTGCGACGCAGACCGGCGAGCTTGTCGCGGTGCGGGGTGTGGACCAGCGCGGGCAGCTGGTGGTCGGCGGCGAGCTGGAGCTGGGCGGCGAGGGCGGTGTCCTCGGCCGGGGTCATCGAGTCGTAGCCGATCTCGCCGACGGCGACGACCTGGTCCTTGACGAGATAGCGGGGCAGTTCGTCGAGGACGGGGAGGCAGCGCGGGTCGTTGGCCTCCTTGGGGTTCAGGGCGAGGGTGCAGTGGTGGGCGATGCCGTACTGGGCGGCGCGGAAGGGCTCCCAGCCCAGCAGGGCATCGAAGTAGTCGAGGAAGGTGGCGGGAGAGGTGCGGGGCTGGCCGAGCCAGAAGGACGGCTCGACGACGGCGCGGACGCCTGCGTCGTGCATGGCCTGGTAGTCGTCGGTGGTCCGGGACGTCATGTGGATGTGGGGGTCGAAGATGCGCATCAGGACTCCTTGCCGTGGGTGCCGTCCGCGCCGCTGTGGCCGTGGTCGGCGGCCGGCGCGGGTGGGGTGGCGGTGGGGTCGGTCAGGGTCAGGGCGCGGTGCAGGTCCTCGGGCACGGGACGGCCGGCGGCGGTGCGTTCGGCGGCGTAGTCGCCGAGCATGCGGGCGAGTTCGGCGTCCGCGTGGGCCCGCCGGTCGAGGTCGGCCACCTCGGCCACGGGCACGCCGGTGAACAGGCATTTCAGGACGGCGTGGCGCCACTGATGGGCGTCGAGGTGGCGGGCGGCGTAGGGGCCGACGGCGGCGGCCAGGAGCCGGGTGTCGTTGGTGCGCAGGGCGTCCTCGACGAGCGGGAGGGCCTCGGGGCCGGGCACGAGGTGGGGCAGGGCGTGCAGGACGGCACGGCGTTCGGCGGCGGTGCCCTGGGTGTAGACCCGGGTCAGGGCGGCGGTGTCGGCGTGGGCCGCGTGCAGGATCAGGATGCGGGCGGCGTCGGCGTGTTCAGGGCCGCAGCGGCGTCCGGCCTCGGCGAGGCGCAGCTCCCATACGGAGATGGGGCCGTGGGCGCCGGGGTGGGCGGCGGCCTCGTCGAGGGCCTGGTCGAGCCAGGCGCGGGCGGTTTCGCCGAGGCGTTCGGCGAGGTGGCTGTGCAGGACGTGCAGCGGGGTTCGGGCGAGGGTGGTGCCCTGGGTGTCCGCGACGGGGGTTGCCTGGTGGGCATGAGCGTGGGCGTGGGTCATGGGGTGCTTCCTTGTGAGAGCGCCTCTGCCTGACGGAGGAAGGGGAGGGAGAGTTCGGCGAAGTGGGGGCCCGCGTGGGAGTGGCGGGGCAGTTCGACGACCGTCAGGCCCCGGTAGCCGGTGTCGGCCAGGGCGGCGAGGACCGGAGGGAAGTCGATCTCGCCGTCGCCGAAGGGGAGGTGTTCGTGGACGCCTCGGCGCATGTCCTCGATCTGGACGTGGCGCAGCCAGGGGCCCGCGGCGCGTACGCAGTCGGCGGGTGGCAGGGGTTCGAGGCACTGGCAGTGGCCGATGTCGAGGGTCAGACCGAGGGCTGCGGGGTCGCCGAGGGTGGTGCGGAGGTGGTGGAAGTCGGCGAGGGTGGCGAGGAGGTGGCCGGGTTCGGGTTCGACGGCGAGGGGGATGCCGGCGGTGGAGGCGGTGTCCAGGACGGGGGCGAGGGTCTCGGCCAGGCGTTTCCACGCCGTGTCGGTGTCGGTGCCCGTCGGGGTGATGCCGCTGAAGCAGTGCACGGCGTGCGCGCCGAGGTCGGCGGCGACCTGGACGGCCCGGACCAGCAGGTCGACGCGGCGGGCGCGGTCGCCCGGGTCGGGGTCGAGCAGCGAGGGACCGTGTTTGCGGCGCGGGTCCAGCACGTAGCGGGCGCCCGTCTCGACCGTGACCGTCAGACCGAGCGCGTCCAGTCGGCGCGCGAGGCGGCGGGTGCGGGTGGCCAGGTCAGTGGCGAGGGGGTCCAGGTGCATGTGGTCGAGCGTCAGACCGACACCGTCGTACCCGAGATCGGCGAGCAGGGTCAGGGCGTCGTCCAGGCGGAGGTCTGCGAGACCGTTGGTGCCGTAGCCGAAGCGGAGGGGGGTGACACGGGGTGCGGGTGCGGGTGCGGTCATGTGACGCTCACCTTTCTCGCGAGGCGTCCTGCCAGGGGGGCGAGGGCGGTGGTGAGCAGAGCCGTGACGGTCGCGCCCTTGGTGCCCGAGCGGGCGGTCAGGGCGGCCTGGAGGGGGATCGTGGCTCGGATGCCTGCGGTGACGGCTCGTTGGGTGAGCGGGGGTGAGGGGTTGAGGGTGGCGTGGAGGTAGGAGCGGGCGGTGGTGGTCGCGTAGGTGGCGGCCAGGGCGAGACGCAGGGCGGTGCTCGTGTCGAGGGGTTCGGAGCCGGCGCCGGGCTGCCGCGGTCGGCGTGGCAGCGAAGACACCGCCGCGGCGGCCGGGTCCGCGAGGGGCGCCGGGCTCGCCGGGTCGCCCGCCCCGGTACCTCGTCGGATTCCGTCGGTCCGGACCGACGGGAACGTACGCCGCCGGGTCAGCGTCCGCGTCAGCGCGGCCGTCGCGGCGAGCGCTGCGAAGGGGGCCAGGGGTGAGCCGCCCTGGGCTTCACGGCGGGACACGGTGGTGACGGCGAGGGTGTGGGCGCTGAGCAGTGCGGCGGAGGGCAGGGCCCGGCGGATGCTGTGTACGGCGCCGGGAACGGCTGCCGCACCCCGGGCCGACCGACGCTCGTCGGCGAAGGTCGTGACCCACGTGCGGCACGCAACCCCCTTCCGGCCCACACCGTCCGCCCCAGCCTTCGGAGTAGAGACGCCTGTGGCCTCCACCCGGACCGCACCGCCCCCGCGGACCCCGTCATCCACCGCGCTCCTCCGGCCCCCGGCGTCGGCCCCGGCCGTCGCCGCCGCGCCGAGCAGCAGGTCCAACCCCCGTGCCGCTGCCATGGCGAACGGTCCTGCCGGGGTGTTCTTCAGGGCCAGGTCGTACGCCCAGACCGTGGCCGCGAGGGGCACCGCGACCGTGAGGGCGGGGCGGCCCGCGCGGGCCGCCAGGGTGAGGCCCGCGCCGGTGAGGGCGCAGGCCGCGCCGAGGGCTGCCGTGGGGTGGATACGGCCGGAAGGCAGGGGGCGGTGGGGGCGTTCCACGGCGTCCACGTCGCGGTCGGCCCAGTCGTTGAGGGCCATGCCGGCCTCGTAGAGGCAGACGGACGACGCGATGGCGAGGAGGGTGCGGGAAGTGGGCCGTGCGGAGGCTGCCGCCGCTCCGGCGAGGGCGTCGCCGGGGACGGTGAACAGGGCCGGGAGGCGCAGGAGTTCAGCCCAGGCGCGGGCGCGGGAGCGGCTGGTGTGCGGACGCCCCGGTGAGGGGGTGGGTGGGGAGGCATCCTCGAGCGAGGTCGTGCGGAGGGGTGTCGTCGGCCCACGCACCCCCTCGGACGGGCAGTCCACCGCTGCCCTGCTCGCCTTCATCGCTGCTCCCCCTTGCCGCCGCCGTGAGCCGAACTCGGCGTGCGACTGCCGAGCGAACCCGGCCCGCGCCCCCCTCGCTCTGCCCGGAGCCGTTCCGCGAAGGCCATCAACTCCGCGTACTGCTCCCCCAGTCCCGAAGGCCCCTGCCCCACCGGGTCCTTGAAGTAGAAGCCCAACTCGCCCAACGGACCGGACAGGCCCCGCTCCTGAGCCCGGGAGGCCAGGCGGGCCAGGTCGAGTACGAGCGGTGCGGCCAGGGAGGAGTCGCAGCCCTGCCAGGTGGTCTGGAGGATCATGCGGGTGCCGAGGAAGCCGTCGAAGGCTATGTGGTCCCAGGCGGTCTTCCAGTCGCGGAGCGCGGGGACGTCGTCGATGTGGACCTCGCCCTCGGGGATGGTGGCGAGGGTGTCGGCCAGGACCCGCTCCTTGCCGGCGTTCTTCGCCGCGGCGGCCGCCGGGTCGGCGAGCGAGGCTCCGTCGCCGCCGCCGAGGAGATTGGTGCCGGACCAGGCCCGGACCGTCAGGGCGCGCTGGGTGAACATCGGGCCCAGGACGGATCGGAGCAGGGTCTGGCCGGTCTTGCCGTCGCGGCCCGCGAACGGAAGGCCCGAGGACTCGGCCTGTCGCCGAAGGGAAGGGTGGTGCAGACCCGTGGAGGGCGTGAAGTTCACATACGCGCAGCCTGCCCGCAGGGCCGCCGCGGCATAGAGGGAGCTCGGGGGCAGGGCGTCGCCGACCGGGGCGGGCTCGGTGGAGGCCACGTTCACCACGACCGCGCGCGCCAGCCGGCACCGTCGCACGAAGGACCGTATGTCCGCGGCGAAGGCGCCGATCAGGTCCTCCTCGGTTCTGGTGTCGCCGGGGAGGGGGCCGCCTGGTCTGATCTCGCGTTCGGCGGCGGCGAGTTCGGCGCTCACCGCGGTCGGCAGGCCGTGCGGCAGGACGCCGCCGGCCGCCAGGGCCTCCGCCCGTTTGGGCAGGGGGCAGTCCAACGTGTCGTGGCCGCCGAAGACCAGGGCGGACAGGGCGGGCAGGCCGCTCTCGGTGAAGGGCGGAGTCTCGGTGATCAGGCCCGTCGGCGGGTGCAGGCCCGCGGTCATGGCGGCGCAGCCCGCGACGACTGTGGTGGCGACGGAACCGCGGGCCCCGATCAGCCAGACGCCGACGCGCGGTACGGATTCGGACGCGGACATGGCAGCCTCCTTGCCGAGCACATGGGTGAGCAGACCCTGCGACGAAGGGGTGAAGACGGCGGGCGGGAGTCCGGCGTCCCCCGCCCGCCGTCGCTCAGTCGCCCTGCGAAGCCACCGTCGAGGTGGCCTTCGCGGGCAGTTCCCTGATCCGGATGTCGCGGAACGACACCTGGTCGTCGGCTCCGTGGTTCTGGATGCCGACGTGCCCGTCACGCAGGCTGCGGGCCGGATCGGTGTTGGTGAAATCGTTGATCTTCACGCCGTTGAGCCAGACGCGCAGGCGTTCGCCCTGCACGCGGATCTCGTAGGTGTTCCACTCCCCCGGCGCATTCAGCGCACGGTCGCGCTTGTTCAGGTCGGCGGAGCGGAAACCGTAGACGGACCCTGTGGTTTTCTCGGGTACGTCGGAGGCGTCGATCTGGATCTCGTAGCCGTTGTCCACGGCGGACCAGGGGTCGTCCGAGGGCGGGAAGCCCACGAACACACCGGAGTTGTCGTCCCCCGAGGCGCCGGCCATCTTCCAGTCGAGCTTCAGGGAGTACGCCCCGAGGCCCTCCCCGGAACCGGCGTACCAGAGCATCCCCATGCCGCCCGACGACGTGAGTGTGCCGTCGTCGGAGAGGGTGAAGGAACCGGGGCCCGCCTGTTTCCAGCCGGCCAGTGATCCGGCGGTGCCGTCGAAGAGCGGCCGGTAGCCGTTCTCCGGTCGGCAGTCGGCCTGTGCGGCGCCGATCGCATACCGGATTCCGCCCAGCAGATGGCCGCGGAAGGCGGGATCGGCGTACGACTCCTTGGTGTGGCCGAAGCCGGTGTAGAAGGCCCGGCCGCCCTGGTAGTCCTGGCACCAGGCGATCGGATGGTCGCCGTTCATCGTGCCGCCGGTGTACGACGACTCGTCGAGGGAAGCCAGGACGTGGACCCGGTCGCGCGGGTTGGTGCGGTAGTTGTACCACTCGTCGATGCGGTTCCACGTCGGGGAGAGTTCTGACGTGGCCGGGTGGGCGCGGTCCTCGACCACCACGGTGGCCGGTTGGATCGCCGGGTGCGACTGGAAGTAGGCGCCGGCGAGGCCGCCGTAGAACGCCCAGTCGTACTCGGTGTCGGCGGCGGCGTGGATGCCGACGTAACCGCCGCCGTGCCGGATGTAGCCCTCGAAGGCCCGCTGTTGGGTGGGGTCGAGGACGTCCCCGGTGGTGGAGAGGAACACGACCGCGTCGTAGCGGCGCAGGTTGCGGGGCGTGAACGCGGCCGCGTCCTCCGTCGCGTCGACCGAGAAGCCGGCGCTCGCGCCCAGTTCCCGTACGGCCGCGACTCCGTCGGGGATCGAGTCGTGCCGGAAGCCGGCCGTCTTGGAGAAGACCAGCACCCGATCGCCGTCCGCGGAGTGCGACGCGGCGGGTTCGGACACGCAGCCGAGAAGCAGGGCGGCTCCCACAACCGCCGTCGTCCAGCGTCCAGTTGTACGCATGCGAGCCCCTCCTCTCAGCCGGTCGTGAAGGTGAAGTCGTCCACATCGAACAGGGCGCCGGTACCGCTGCCCCTGAAGACCAGGTAGAGCGTGGTGGTGCCCCTGGGTGCGCGGGACAGGCTGGCAGTGACGTCCTGGAAGGTCTCCCAGCCGCCGGTCACCGGCACGGTCGCCTTGCCGAGCAGGGTGCCGGTCGCGGACCCCGCCCGGATCTCCAGCGTGCCGCCGGTACCGCCGGAGGACACCCTCGCCGATACGGACTTGGCGTTGCTCAGCACGTACGGGGTGAAGGAGATCCAGTCGCCGTTGTTGATGTCGCCGACCGTGTTGCCGCCGTGTGCCGTGTCCTTGGCGATGACCGAGACGCCGGATCCGGTGCCGAAGTGCTCGGCCTGGCGGTGCCTGGGCTGCAGGACGCTCTGGTCGTGGGTGGTCAGCGGGGCCTGGCCGCCGCCACCGTTGTCGGTGTACTCGGCGTCCATCACGCCGAAGATGTTGGCGTCCTCGTCGTGGCCGCCGTCGGCGCTGGTCTGGAGGGTGCCGGTGCAGCCGTTGGCGGAGGTGACGGGGTGGCCGTGGCTGTCGTGGCCGAGGACGAAGGTGACCTTGACCTTGCCGCAGTCGATGGGCCGGCCGTCCTCGGGGTCGCTCACGCGGACCTTGAACGGGATCGCGTCTCCGAAGCTGAACAGCTGGCCGTCCTGCGGTAGTTCGAGAGTCACCTTGGGGGCGGTGTTGCCGACGACGATCTGCACGCTGGCGCTGCCGGTGCGGCCGGAGGGGTCCTTGGCGGTCAGGGTCGCGGTGTAGGTGCCGTTCTTTTTGTACTTGTGTGTCGGGTTCGCCGCCGTGGACGTGCCGCCGTCGCCGAAGTCCCAGCTGTAGGTGAGGGCGTCGCCGTCCTGGTCGCTGGTGCCCGCGGAGGAGAACCGGACCCGCAGCGGTGCCTGTCCGGACGTACGGTCGGCCGCCGCCTGGGCGACCGGGGAGTGGCCGTCGGTGGCGTTCTCGATGCGGTACAGGGCGGAGTTCTCGTCGCCGCCGAACCAGGAGACGCCGTAGTCGAGGACGTACAGCGCGCCGTCGGGGCCGAAGGCCATGTCCATCACTTGGGTGCCGGTCCAGGGGATGTCGTTGATCGACTGGACGGTGCCGTTGTCGTCGCTGGTGATCCGCTTGATCCAGCGGCGGCCGAACTCCCCGGCGAAGAAGTCGCCGTCGTAGGCCTCGGGGAACTTCACGGGTGAGTCGAGTGCGGGGTCGTAGTGGTAGACCGGGCCGCCCATCGGGGATTCGGAGCCGGTGCCGAACTCAGGTACCGATCCGTTGTCGTAGGGGATCCAGGCGGCCTGCGCGGGGGGAAGGTCGGTGAGGCCGGTGTTGTGCGGGGAGGTGTTCTTCGGGGCGGCGCAGTCGAAGGAGGCGCCCGAGGTGCCGGTGGCGAAGTCGTAGTCCACGTAGGCGTCGTTGGCGCCCGTGCAGTACGGCCATCCGAAGTTGCCGGGGCCGGTCACACGCGCGAACTCGACCTGGCCGGCGGGGCCTCGGGCCGGGTCGGCGGCGCCGGCGTCGGGGCCGTAGTCGCCGACGTAGACGATCCCGGTCTCCTTGTCGACGCTGAAGCGGAACGGGTTGCGGAAGCCCATGGCGTAGATCTCGGGCCGGGTCCTGTCCGTGCCGGGTGCGAAGAGGTTGCCGTCGGGGATGGCGTAGGAGCCGTCGGCGTTGACCTTGATGCGCAGGATCTTGCCGCGCAGGTCGTTGGTGTTGCCGGCGGTGCGCTGGGCGTCGAAGGCCGGGTTGCGGTTGGCGCGTTCGTCGATGGGGGTGAACCCGTCGGACTGGAAGGGGTTGGAGTCGTCGCCCGTCGACAGGTAGAGGTTGCCGGCCGCGTCGAAGTCGATGTCGCCGCCGACGTGGCAGCAGATGCCGCGGGTGGCGGGGATGTCGATGATCTTCGTCTCGCTGGCGGCGTCGAGGGTGCCGTCGGTGTTCAGGACGAACCGGGAGAGCCGGTTGACGCCGTCGAAGGGCGCGAAGTCGGCCGCGGTGCCGGTCTCGGGGGCGTCGCCCGCTGGGGTGTTCAACGGGGGCGCGTAGTACAGGTAGATGAAGCGGTTGGTGGTGAACTGCGGGTCGACGCCGACGCCTTGGAGGCCTTCCTCGTCGTGGGAGTAGACGTCGAGCTTGCCGGCGAGGCGGGTGGTGCCGGCCGCGTCGGTGATGCGCAGTTCGCCGTCGCGTGAGGTGTGCAGGACCGAGCGGTCCGGGAGGACGGCGAGCGACATGGGCTCGCCGACCTCCGGTTCGCCCTTGGCGAGGGTGACCTGCTGGAAGTCCTCGGCCGCGGTGGCGGCTTTCTCGCCGGCAGCTCTCTCGTCGGCGACGGCTGCGCCGGCCTGGGGAGCGGCCAGGGTGAGCGAGGCACCGGCCAGCAGGAGGCCGGTGAGCAGGGCCGCCGCTCTGTGCCAGGGTGCGCGTCCTCTGTGGGTCTCGATTCTGTCGGTCGGTGTGGTGCGGTCTTTCCCGTGCACGGATGCCTCCAGAATGGGGCCGGTCGTACGGGTGGGTGCGGGTGCGCCGGGATGCGCCGTCATCCCGGGGGCGAGAAGGAGCTCAGTTGCCGAACGCCGCGTCGAACGAGGCCGACGGGGGCTCGAAGTCGTAGGCCTTGAGACGGTTCAGTGCCTCGGGGGCGCCTTGGAGCCGGTCCATGCCGGCGTCCTCCCACTCGACCGAGATGGGGCCCTGGTAGTCGATGGACCGCAGCATGCGGAAGACGTCCTCCCAGGGGACGTCGCCGTGGCCCGCGGAGACGAAGTCCCAGCCGCGGCGCGGGTCGCCCCAGGGCAGGTGGGAGCCGAGGCGGCCGTTGCGGCCGTCGAGGCGCTTGCGGGCTTCCTTGCAGTCGACGTGGTAGATCCGGTCGCGGAAGTCCCACAGGAAGCCGACCGGGTCGAGGTCCTGCCACACGAAGTGGGAGGGGTCGAAGTTGAGGCCGAAGGCCGGACGTCCGCCAACTGCCTCCAGCGCCCGCTGGGTTGTCCAGTAGTCGTAGGCGATCTCGCTGGGGTGGACCTCGTGTGCGAACCGCACGCCCTCCGTGTCGAAGACGTCGAGGATCGGGTTCCAGCGTTCGGCGAAGTCCTCGTAGCCGCGGTCGATCATCGGCTCGGGGGCGGGCGGGAACATGGCGACCAGGTGCCAGATGGCGGAGCCGGTGAAGCCGATGACGGTGTCGATGCCGAAGGCGCGTGCGGCCCGCGCGGTGTCCTTGATCCGGTTCGCGGCCCGCTGCCGGACGCCTTCCGGGTCGCCGTCGCCCCACACCTCGCCCGGCAGGATGGCCTGGTGGCGTTCGTCGATGATGGCGTCACAGACGGCCTGGCCCACGAGGTGGTTGGAGATGGCCCAGCACTTGAGGCCGTACTTGTCGAGCAGCGCGTGCCGGGAGTCGAGGTACGACGGATCGGTGAGTGCCTTGTCGACCTCGAAGTGGTCGCCCCAGCAGGCGAGTTCGAGTCCGTCGTAGCCGAAGTCGCGGGCGAGGCGGCAGACCTCTTCGAGGGGGAGGTCGGCCCACTGGCCGGTGAAGAGCGTGAACTGGCGGGGCATTTTCGGGGCCTCCTCAGACGGCTATCGGGGTGTAGACGGAGTTCTTCTCGGCGCTCTCCTCCACGGCCGCGAGGACGCGCTGGACCTGGAGTCCGTCGGCGAAGGAGGGGTCGGGGCGGCGGCCCTCGGCGATCGCGTGGACGAGGTCGCGGGCCTGGTGGACGAAGGTGTGCTCGTAGCCGAGGCCGTGGCCGGGCGGCCACCAGGCGTCCAGGTAGGGGTGGTCGGGCTCGGTGACGAGGATGCGGCGGAAGCCGGCGTGCGCCGCGGGTTCCGTGGCGTCGTGGTAGGACAGTTCGTTGAGGCGTTCCAGGTCGAAGGCCAACGAGCCGCGTTCGCCGTTGAGTTCGATGCGCAGGGAGTTCTTGCGGCCGGTGGCGTAGCGGGTGGCCTCGAAGGAGGCGAGGGCACCGGAGGTGAAGCGGCCGGTGAACAGGGCCGCGTCGTCCACGGTGACCTGGCCGGTGCCGGTCCCGGAGACGGCGGCCAGGCCCTTGACGGCGCCGCCGGCCAGCGGCCGTTCCCGTACGAAGGTCTCCGTCAGGGCCGAGACGCCGGACAGTGGTTCTCCCGCCAGGTACTGGGCGAGGTCGACGATGTGCGCGCCGAGGTCGCCGAG
The DNA here is from genome assembly GCF_044766405.1 of Streptomyces sp. NPDC102270. Classification (NCBI taxonomy): domain Bacteria; kingdom Bacillati; phylum Actinomycetota; class Actinomycetes; order Kitasatosporales; family Streptomycetaceae; genus Streptomyces; species Streptomyces sp. NPDC102270. The sequence goes on from NZ_JBIWLX010000020.1 coordinate 132,925, forward strand.
CGAGCCCGAGCCGGCCTGTTCCCTGCGCAGTCGCCAGGTCAGCGGGAACTGGGGGTCCACGAGCCAGTCCTGGAGGTAGGTCACCCGCACGTGCCGCAGTGTGCCGAGCCGTCCTTCGGCCACCATCCGGCGGGCCAGCGCGGTGGCGGGCAGCCTGCGGTAGTTGAAGCCGACCATCGCCAACTGGCCGCGCCCGAATGCCTCTTCGGCGGCACTGGTCATGACCTGTGCCTCCTCGACGGTGTTGGCGAGAGGTTTCTCGCACAGCACGTGCTTGCCCGCGGCGAGCGCGGCGAGGGCGATCTCGGCGTGGCTGTCGCCGGGGGTGCAGATGTCGACGAGGTCGACGTCGTCCCGCTCGATCAGGGCCCGCCAGTCGGTCTCGGCGGCCGCCCAGCCGTGCTGGTCGGCTGCCCGGCGCACGGCGTCCGCGTCCCGTCCGCAGATCGCGGCGAGCACCGGGCGGCGGGGCAGGTCGAAGACGCGTCCGACGGTCCGCCAGCCCTGGGAGTGGGCGGCGCCCATGAAGGCGTAGCCGACCATGCCGACCCGGAGCGGCGGCACCTCGGCCTCTTCTGACTGCTGCGGCTGTGCCATGCGCGATGTCCTCCTCGTCGTCGTGGCGCGGTGGGGGGTGCAGCCCGGTCCGTCGACGAACCGGGCACCTGGGACCTGCCCCTCGGAGCTCGCAGCGGGCTCGGCCCGTAAGACAGGTCCCTGATCGGTACGCCTCACTTGAAGCCGGTGGACATGTACTGGTCGACGTTGGTCTTGTCGACGACGGCCGAGTAGAGGGTGAGCGAGGCCGGGATCTCGAACTCGGAGAGGCCGCCTATGCCCTTGGACTGACCGAGGGCGCGGGCGAGGTCGATCGCGGAGGCGGCCATGGTCGGCGGGTACAGGACGGTCGCCTTGAGGACGCCGTTGTCCTGCTTGATGGCCTGGAAGGCGGACAGCGCGCCCGCGCCGCCGACCATCAGGAAGTCGTCGCGGCCGGCCTGGTCGATGGCGCGCAGGGCACCCACGCCCTGGTCGTCGTCGTGGTTCCACACCGCGTCGAAGCTCGACTGGGCCTGCAGGAGCTGGGCCATCTTGGCCTGCCCGGACTCCACCGTGAAGTCGGCGGCCTGGCGGGCCACCTTCCTGACGTTCGGGTAGTTCTTCAGGGCGTCGTCGAAGCCCTTGGTGCGCTGCTTGGTGAGTTCCAGGTTGTCGAGTCCGGCCAGTTCGATGACCTTGGCGTTCGACTTCCCCTTGAGCTTCCCGCCGATGTAGTGGCCGGCGTTGAGGCCCATGCCGTAGTTGTCGCCGCCTATCCAACAGCGGTACGCCTGCGGGGTGTTGAAGATGCGGTCCAGGTTCACGACCGGGATCCCGGCGCGCATCGCCTTGAGGCCGACCTGGGTGAGGGCCTTGCCGTCGGCGGGCAGCACCACCAGGACGTCGACCTTCTTGTTGATCAGGGTCTCTATCTGGCCGATCTGCTGGGCGGTGTCGTTGGAGCCCTCGGTGATCTCCAGGGTGACGTCCGAGTACTTCTTCGCCCGGTTCTTGGCGTTGTCGTTGATGGCGTTGAGCCAGCCGTGGTCGGCCTGGGGTCCGGCGAAGCCGATGGTGACCGGCTTGCCGGGCGAGTCGGAGGCGGCCGGCTGGTCGTTCGCGGCGGGCTCGTTGTCGCCGGAGTCGTTGCTGGTGCAACCTGTGAGGAGGGCACCGGCCCCGACGGCGGCGGTCCCGAAGAGCAGCCCTCTGCGACTGGTGAAGCGGCTCATGTGCTGTGGCATGGCGGTGAACCCTTTCCTCAGGTCGTGCTTGCGGTACGGCGCTGGACCAGCACGGCGGCGACGATGATCGCTCCCTTGGCGATCTGCTGGACGTCGCTCTGCAGGTTGTTCAGGGCGAAGATGTTGGTGATCGTGGTGAAGATCAGGACGCCGAGCACGGAGCCGGTGATGGTGCCGCGGCCCCCGCTGAGCAGGGTTCCGCCGATGATCGCGGCGGCGATGGCGTCGAGCTCGTAGAGGTTGCCGTTGGTGTTCTGGCCGGAGCCGGACAGGACGATCAGCAGGAAGGCGGCGATGCCGCAGCACAGTCCGGACAGCAGGTAGAGGTAGAGGCGCTGGCGGCGGACGTCGATGCCGGCGAGCCGGGCGGCCTCGGCGTTGCCGCCGACGGCGACGGTGCGCCGGCCGAAGGTGGTGCGGTTCAGCACCAGCCAGCCGATGATCGTCACGACCGCGAAGACCAGGACGAGTGGCGGGATCCCGAGGATGTAGGCGTCGCGCTCCCCCAGGTCGAGGACGGAGGACACGGTCACGACCTGGGTGCTGCCGTCGGTGATCTGCAGGGCGAGTCCGCGGGCCGAGGCGAGCATGGCGAGCGTGGCGATGAAGGGGACCATCGCGCCGTACGCGATGAGCAGCCCGTTGACCAGGCCGCAGCCGACGCCGACGATCACGGCGGTGAAGAGGATGCCCGCGAAGCCGTACTCCTGGGTGGCGACGGTGGTGGCCCACACCGAGGAGAGGGCGACGATCGCGCCGACGGACAGGTCGATGCCGCCCGAGGTGATGACGAAGGTCATGCCGACGGTGACGACACCGATCACCGAGGCCTGGGTGAGGACGAGTTGGAGGTTGCGGGTGTCGAGGAACTCGTCGGGCTTGGTGATGCCGCCGATGAGGACCAGTACGGCGAGCACGCCGAGGAGGGAGAGGGTGCGGACGTCGGCATGGGCGAACACCCCTCGCCAGGCGGACGGTTCGCTCACCGAAGGCACTTTGTCGGCGCTTCCCCGGGGCGGGGACACATGTTGCGTCATGACGCCGGGCTTCCTTCCATGACGAGGTCGAGTACACGGTGTTCGTCGAGCTCATGGGCGGGCGCCCGGTGGACGACACGGCCTTCGCGGAGCACCAGGACGCGGTCGGCGAGGCCGAGCACCTCGGGGACCTCGCTGGAGACCAGCAACACGGCCAGTCCTTCGTCGGCGAGGCGCCTCACAACCGCGTACAGCTCGGCGCGGGCGCCGACGTCGACGCCCCGGGTGGGTTCGTCGAGCAGCAGGACCCGGCAGCCGCGCAGCAGCCAGCGGGCCAGAACGGCTTTTTGCTGGTTGCCGCCGGACAGGGTGCGGATCGGCACGGAGGGGTTGTCGGGCCGCAGCGACAGTTCGCGGGTCGCCGCCTGGGCCGCGCCGAGTTCGGCGCCCCGGTCGATCCAACCGGCCCGGGAGAAGCGGGACATGGAGGAGACGGAAACGTTGCGGGTGACCGACTCCAGCATCAGCAGGGCCTGCGCCTTGCGTTCCTCGGGGGCGAGCCCGATCCCGGCGCGGACGGCGGCGCGGACACTGCCGGGCTTCAACGCTGCGCCGCCTACGGCGACTTGACCGGCGGTGGGCTTGCGGGCGCCGTAGATCGTCTCCAGGATCTCGGAGCGTCCCGAGCCGACGAGTCCGGCGAGGCCCACGATCTCCCCGGGGTGGACCACGAGGTCGAGGGGCTCGAACTCGCCCTGCCTGGCCAGGCCCTTGACCTCCAGAACCGCCGGACCACCAGGTCCCGACACCGGCCGCTCGGGGAAGACGTACTCGACGTTGCGGCCCGTCATGAGCGCCACGACCTCGCGGGTCGGCGTCGATTTGGCGGGCAGTCCGACGGCGACGGCCCGGCCGTCCTTGAGGACGGTCACCCGGTCGCCGATCCGCCGGATCTCCTCCAGGCGGTGGGAGATGTAGACGACGGCGACGCCCTCGGCGGTGAGGTCGCCGACGATACGGAAGAGGTTGTCGACCTCGTCCGGGTCGAGGGCGGCGGACGGCTCGTCCATCACGATGAGCCGTACGTCGTGGGAGAGGGCCCGCGCCATGGACACGATCTGCTGCTGCGCCGCCGGCAACTCCCCGACCAGGCGCGCCGGATCGATCTCCGGGTGCCCGAGTCGTCGCAGCAGTGCGGCTGTCGACCGACGGGCCGCCTTGCCCCGGACGACGAACCCCGCGGCCGTGGGTTCATGGCCGAGGTGGATGTTCTCGGCGACGGACAGGTGCTCGACCAGGTCGAGTTCCTGGTAGATGGTGGCGATGCCGAGGCGCATGGCGGCGATCGGTGAGCGGAGGGTGACCTCCTCGCCGCGCCAGCGCAGCCGGCCGGTGTCGGGCTGGTGGGCGCCGGCCAGCACCTTGATGAGGGTGGACTTTCCGGCCCCGTTCTGGCCGAGCAGACAGTGCACTTCACCGGCCTGGACGTCGAGGTCGACGCCGTCGAGGGCCCGGACTCCGGGGAACGTCTTGGTGATGCCGGACATGCTGAGCAGCGGTGGTTCTGGTGCCATGAGGTCCCCTTGGCGGGCGTGCGGGCCGGTTTCAGGGCAGGGCGAAGCAGGGCGCTGTGCTGGAGGGGCCGGGCGCGGTGGGAGGAGCCGCAGCCGAACGGGCCGTACCGGGATGGCTTACGCGGGTGAGAACAAGTGGTCGCTGATGAGCCGGGCCGCGCCGATGACTCCGGCGGTGGGGCCCAACTCCCCCAGAACGATGGGCAGATTGCCGGTCGCCAGAGGCAGCGACTGGCGGTAGACCTGGGTGCGGATCGCGGCGAGCAGGGTGTGGCCGAGACCGGTCACCCCGCCGCCGATCACCACCAGGCCCGGGTTGAAGAAGGAGACCAGTCCGGCGATGACCTGACCGGTCCGGTTGCCGCCCTCACGGATCAGGTCGAGGGCGGTGGGGTCGCCGGCGGCAGCGGCCGCGGCGACGTCGACCGCGGTCAGACCGCCGTTCGCCGTGTGCCGGGCGGCGAGTTCCTCGGAGCGCCCCTGCTCGACCGCCTCCACGGCGTCCCGGGCGAGGGCCGCCCCGCTGAAGTGGGCTTCGAGGCAGCCCCGGTTGCCGCAGGCGCAGGGGCGGCCGTCGGGCACGGCCTGGATGTGCCCGATGTCGCCCGCGCTGCCGGTCACCCCGCGGTGCACCTCACCGCCGGCGACGATGCCGCAGCCGATGCCGGTGCCGATCTTGACGCAGAGGAAGTCGCCCACGGAGCGTGCCACGCCCGCGTGCATCTCCCCCATCGCCATCAGGTTCACGTCGTTGTCGACCATGACCGGACAGCCGAGTTCCTGACTGAGCGCCTCCCGTACGGGGAAGCCGTCCCAGCCCGGCATGATCGGCGGAGCCACTGGTACGCCCTCGGGGAAGCGGACCGGTCCCGGGACGCCGATGCCGGCGCCGTCGAAACCCTCCGCGAGCCCCGAGGCCCTCAACTTGGCGGCCATGGACAGGACTTGCTCGAAGACCGCGACCGGGCCCTCGCGGACGTCCATGGGCTGGTTGAGATGTCCGAGGATCTCCAGTTCGGCGTTGGTGACGGCGATGTCGACCGAGGTCGCGCCGATGTCCACGCCGAGGAAACGCAGGTTGGGGGCGAGCCGGATGTTGTGGGAGCGGCGCCCGCCGCGGGAGGCGGCGAGTCCGTCGGCCACGATCAGGCCCGTCTCCAGCAGCCGGTCCACCTCCACGGCCAGCTTGGACCGTGACAGGTCGACCTGATCGCCCAGTTGCGCACGGGAGTTGGGTCCTCCGTCGCGCAACAACTTGAGCAGCCGGGCCTGATGCGCGTTCGCGGGTCGTGCCGTCATGCGTCTCACGAGCCCCTCCCCGCCTCATTCGGCCACCAGTTGCCGCGCTTTCGAGGGGAACGTAGCAGCGGCCGCCGAACCTGGGAAGAAGCTGTGCAGAGATTGATGCCGACTTTCTCCACTCACAGGACAAAGACGTGTCCGCACTCTGGCGTCCCGGAGCGTGCCCCAGCAGGATGGGCGCGAGGGAAGGGAGCGCACGTTTCTGGTGACGGGTGCGACGGGAATGTGGGGGCCGAACTCGTGCGGGCGCTGGCGGAGTCCGGCGAGCGGGTACGGGCAGTCAGCGGGTCCGGGCGGGGCGAGGGGTTACCGGCGGGCGGGGAGGCCGTGGTGGGAGATATGACCGACTCGAGACCGTACGGGCCGCGCTGGGCGGCGTACGAGGGCTGTTCGTGATGCCCGGGTACGGCGACCAAGGACGGATTCCGGCGGACGCGCGGGCCGCGGGTGTGCGTCGCGTGGTCCTGCTGTGCGGTCTGTCGGCGGGCAGCGGGGACCGGGACGACGCGGTCGCCGGCCATCTGCCGGCCGCGGAGGTCGCCGTACGCGACTCGGGCCCGGCATGGACGTTCGTCCGTCCGTCGAGCTTCATGACCAACGCGCTCCGGCTCCCGGACCACCGACATCGCCCCGTACGCCATCGCGCGGGTCGCTCTCCGGGCCCTGCTGTCCGGCGAGTCGCGGGCCGGGTTCTCGAAGTCACCGGTCCCGAGGCGCTGTTGCCCGCTGACCACCTGGACGAGTCCGTGGTGCCGCCCACGATGGCGCAGGTCAGTGGGCGCGCGCACCGCGCACCTTCGCCCGCCGGGCCCGGGACCACGCGGACGCGTCCCCCTGAGGTGATTACGACCGCTGGCGTGCGTGATACGACGTCCGGGTGTGCTCGGTGTGTTCCCGCATCAGCTCGGTGGCACGCCGTTCGTCACGGGCCGCGATCGCAGCGATCAGTTCACGATGCTCGATCCAGGACTGCCGGCCGCGCTGCCGCGCCACCGGCGTGTAATACCAGCGCACCCGACGATCCACCTGCCCCGCCAACTCCGCGAGGACCGCATTGCCCGCCAACTCCATGACCTTCGCATGCAGCCGGGCATTCAATGCCACCGCGGCATCCACATCATCCGCCTCGACAGCCCTCTCCCCCTCCGCACACAACGCCTCCAGCGCCGCGACACCCCCACTGCCCGCATTCGCCGCCGCCAGCCGAGCCGCCTCAGCCTCCAACAACGTCCGCACCGACAGGAGTTGATCCGCCTCCTCATCCGTCGGCTCATGCACAAACGCACCCTGAGCCGGCCGCAGATCCACCCACCCCTCGGTGTTCAACCGCTGCAACGCCTCCCGCACCGGCTGCCGCGACACCCCCAGATGACCCGCCAACTCACTCTCCACCAGATGCTGACCCGGCTGCAGAACACGCGTCGTGATCAACTCCAGCAACGCCTCGTACACGCGGTCACGCAGCGGGCCGGGACGTTCCAGCTTCGGCACGGCTCCCTGCGGCAGTCCCGTCGACAACATCGCGGTCCCCCTCCTCGGCGGCGGACAACCCCCGTACACCCCTGACTGCTTGCCTTTTGTCTACAGTCTACGGCGCACAGGGGCCAGGTAAACCGTGAGTCGGCCTCGTTACATCCCGTCCGTCATGGACAGTGGACGACCTGACCGGCGTAGGACAGGTTCCCGCCGAACCCGAACAGAAGAACCGGGTCACCGGCGGAGATCTCGCCCCGCTCGACCAGCTTGGAGAACGCGAGCGGAATGCTGGCCGCCGAGGTGTTCCCGGACTCCGAGACATCACGGGCCACGACGGCGTTGACCGCGCCGATCTTCTGCGCGAGCGGATCGATGATCCGCAGGTTCGCCTGGTGCAGCACGACCGCGGCGAGGTCGGCGGGGGTGAGCCCGGCGCGTTCGCAGGCCTGCCGGGCCAGCGCCGGGAGCTTCGTGGTGGCCCAGCGGTAGACGCTCTGCCCCTCCTGTGCGAACCGCGCCGGCTCGCCCTCGATCCGCACGGCGTGCCCCATCTCGGGCACCGATCCCCACAGCACCGGCGAGATGCCGGGCACGTCGGCCCCCTCGACGACCGCCGCGCCCGCCCCGTCGCCGACGAGCACGCAGGTGGTGCGGTCGCTCCAGTCGGTCACCGCGGACATCTTGTCGGCGCCGATCACCAGCGCCCGGGTCGCCGCACCGGCCCGGACGGTGTGGTCGGCGGTGGCCAGCGCGTGGGTGAAGCCGGCGCAGACCACGTTGACGTCCATCGCGGCGGGCGAGGGGATGCCGAGCCGGGCGGCGACCCGGGCGGCCATGTTCGGGGACCGGTCGACGGCGGTCGAGGTGGCGACCAGGACCAGATCGATGTCGGCGGGGGCGAGCCCAGCCGCGGCCAGCGCCTTGGCGGCTGCGTGCGAGGCGAGCTCGTCGACCGGCTCGTCTGGGCCGGCGATGTGGCGGGTCCGGATCCCCACCCGGGACCTGATCCACTCGTCGCTGGTGTCGACCAGGCCCGCCAGTTCCTCGTTGGTGAGTACCTTGGCGGGCTGGTAGTGGCCGACTGCGGCGATCCGCGAGCCGTTCATGGGGGGTCCCCCTCGTTGCCTTGGGTAGCCGGATCCCCCAGTCTGATCAGTGACTCACGGGTACGCGGGCACGTAAGGCCACAGGAAACGGGCGCCCAAGTTGTCGGCTTCCCTCACCCCTCGGACGCCCGGACACCTGCCGAACGGTTACTTGGTGAACAGCTGCGTCGCCTTCTGGACGAGCTCGTAGAGCCCGTAGCCGAGCGGCGCGCCGACCCACACCCAGGCCAGGGCGATCAGCGGACGCCGGTCAGGCGGACTCTGGCTGCTGTCGGGCTGTGACATCGGCGGCCTCCCTCGGTGCGGGAATGTGGTGACGGGCACTGACGGGGCGGACCAGTTCGTTGGCGACGAATCCGACGACGAGCAGCCCGATCATGATCACGAAGGACATCCCGTAGAGGGCGGAGCCGCTCTTGCCCGCGTCCTCCTGGCGGTCGGCGATCCAGTTCACGATCAGCGGCCCGAGGACACCGGCCGTGGACCAGGCGGTCAGCAGTCGGCCGTGGATGGCCCCGACCTGGTAGGCCCCGAAGAGATCCTTCAGGTAGGCGGGGACCGTCGCGAAACCGCCGCCGTAGAAGGACAGGATCACCAGCGTGCACAGGATGAACAGCGGCTTGGAGGAGTCGCCGAACAGGGCGATGAGCCCGTACATCACCGCACCCACGCCCAGGTAGACGCGGTAGATGTTCTTCCGTCCGATCAGGTCGGACGTCGACGACCAGCCGATACGGCCCGCCATGTTGGCCGCCGACAGCAGCGCGACGAAGCCGGCCGCGGCCGACACCGAGACCGGCGTCGAGGTGCCCTTGAAGAAGTCGGTGATCATCGGGGCGGCCTTCTCCAGGATGCCGATGCCCGCGGTCACGTTCATGCAGAGGACGACCCACAGACACCAGAACTGGGGTGTGCGCACGGCGTTGCGCGCCGAGACCTGCGGCCCTTCGAAGGCACTGGGGGCGCTCTCGACCGGCTTCTCGCTGCGCGGCACGCGCACCAGCAGGACTCCGAGGAGCATGAAGACGGCGTACGACAGCCCGTGCACGAGGAACGCGAGCGCGATCCCGGAGCTGTCGGAGCCGAAGGACTCCAGCATCTGCGCCGACCAGGGCGAGGCGATGAGCGCGCCGCCGCCGAAGCCCATGATGGCGATGCCGGTGGCCATGCCGGGCCGGTCCGGGAACCACTTGATCAGGGTGGAGACCGGCGAGATGTAACCGATGCCGAGGCCTATGCCGCCGACGAAACCGTAGCCGAGGACGATCAGCCAGTACTGCTCGGTGGCCGCGCCCAGCGCGGAGAGCAGGAAGCCGGACGAGAAGCAGATCAGCGCCACCGTCATCGCCCAGCGCGGCCCGTTGCGCTCCACGAGCGTGCCGCCGAACGCGGCGGACAGGCCGAGCATCACGATGCCGAGCTGGAAGGGCAGTGCGCTCTGCGTGCCGCTGAGACCGAGCGCGGACTCGAGCGGCGGCTTGAACACGGACCAGGCGTACGCCTGCCCGATGGAGAGATGGACCGAGAGAGCGGCCGGGGGGACGAGCCAGCGGCTCCACCCCGGGGGCGCGACAGGGGGACTCATGATCCCGGACGGTAGGAACAAACGAGCTAGTTGAAAAGGCGGCGCGTCGACCGTATGCGATGAGCGGTATCCGGCACGCGACGAACGGTCGAACGGACCAGTGTGCAGGGTGCGTTGGGCCACCCTCGCACTGTTGCCACACGTCGACTTCAACCCATACTGTAGACAATATATCTTCGGGCGTACGGGATCGACGATGCAGGACAATGGGCAGCAGATGCAGCAGACGCGGCAAGGGCCGTTTCGGCTACCAGCACGTACAGAACCGGGACTGAGACACATATGGGACGAGTCACGGAACGACGCAAGGTGATCCGAATCCGTGACGGGGCGATCTCGTCCCGCCCGGACACCCTGGTCACCGAGGAACCGCTGGAGATCCGCCTCAACGGCAAACCCCTCGCGATCACCATGCGCACCCCCGGCGACGACTTCGCCCTCGCCGCCGGCTTCCTGGTCAGCGAGGGGGTCCTCGCCCGGCAGAGCGACCTGCAGAACATCGTCTACTGCGCGGGAGCCACCGCGGACGGCTCCAACACCTACAACGTCGTCGACGTGAAGACAGCCCCCGGCGTGGTCATCCCTGACATCACCCTCGAACGCAACGTCTACACGACCTCCTCCTGCGGCCTGTGCGGCAAAGCCAGCCTCGACGCGGTGCGCACCACCACTCGCTGGCCGATCGACGACGCGCCGCCGCTCCGCATCGATCCCGATCTCCTCGCGAGCCTGCCCGACCGGCTCCGCGCGGCCCAGCAAGTCTTCGACCGCACCGGCGGGCTGCACGCCGCCGCCCTGTTCACCGAGGACGGCGAACTCCTCGACGTACGCGAGGACGTCGGCCGCCACAACGCCGTCGACAAACTCGTCGGCCGCGCCCTGCAGAACGCGAACCTCCCCCTGTCCCGGGTGATCCTGCTGGTCTCCGGCCGGGCCTCCTTCGAGCTGGCGCAGAAGGCCGTCATGGCCGGCATCCCCGTTCTGGCCGCCGTGTCCGCGCCCTCCTCGCTGGCCGTCGACCTCGCCACCGAGACCGGCCTGACCCTGGTCGGCTTCCTGCGCGGCCGCTCCATGAACGTGTACGCGGGAGAACACCGGCTCACCCTGGAGACAACGGCCACCCAGAGCTGACCGGATCCCGGCGACGTCGGGACGGGCGGCGCGGAGGGCGCGCCGGGACGTCGGGAAAGTCGTACTCCATCCGTGACGGGACACGCGCGGGGTTCTTGTGAGGCGTGGGGTGTGGAATTACCGTCCGTGACCGGAAGATCGCATTTCCGGATGTACGGACAACTGAAAGGGCGCCCGTGCCGTCGAGTCGCGCACGTCTGAGATCCTCCCTGACCGCCGTTTCCGCCACCGTCGCCCTGTTGGCCCCGCTCGCCCTGCCGGGCACCGCGCACGCCCAACCGACGTCTCCCGCAACGGAGTTCGAGCAGCAGATCCTCTTCAAGGCGGACCGTGACCCCGGTTACGCCTGCTTCCGTATCCCGGCGATCGTCCGGACCGCCGGCGGGACCCTGCTCGCGTTCGCCGAGGGGCGGGTCCTCAACTGCGGGGACGCCACCGACATCGACCTCGTCCTCAAGCGGTCCACGGACGGCGGCCGCACCTGGGGCCCGCTCCAGGTGGTCAGCGAGGGCGCGGGCGACACCCACGGCAACCCGACCCCGATCGTGGACCGCGCGACGGGCCGTGTCCTGCTGGCGCAGACGTACAACACGGGGCGTACGGACAGCGGGAGTTGCCGGGTGCCCTGCGACCGCACCCCGCACCTCCAGTACAGCGACGACGACGGCCGCACCTGGTCCGTGCCCCGCGACCTGAGCGACGAGATCCTTCCCCCGCGGCGGACCTCCTGGTACGCCACCGGCCCCGTGCACGGCATCCAGCTCACCCGTGGACGGCATGCCGGGCGGCTGGTCTTCGGCGTCAACGCCGAGACGTGGAACGGCGAGCGCAGCGAGATGGGGGTCCCCCCGGCCGGAGGCTGGGGGAGGGTCACCGGCAACCACGCCGCGCTCGTCGTGAGCGACGACGGCGGCGCGCACTGGCGGGTCGGCGCCACCGACTCCTGGCCGGTCGCCGCCGACGGCACCTTCCGCCAGAAGCCCTCCGAACTCACCGTCGCCGAGCGCACCGACGGCTCCGTCCTCGTCGGCGGACGCGAACAGGACGGCACCGACCTCGGCCACCGCACCCAGGCCGTCAGTCCCGACGGCGGCGACAGCTTCGCCGCCCCCTTCCGTGCCCTCCCGGGCCTGTACGCGCCGCAGGTGCAGTGCGCCACCCTCGACCTCGGCGAGCGCGTCCTGCTGTCCTGTCCGGCGGACCCGGACCGCCGCCGCACGATGACGATCCGCTCCTCCTACGACGGCGGCCGCACCTGGGACACCCCCGACCGCGGCACGGTCGTCACCGCGGACTGGTCCGGCTACTCGGACATGGCCCCGGTGGACGAGGACACGGTGGGCCTGCTGTACGAGGGCGGGGCCGTCGACGCGCGTGACGAGATCCGCTTCGCCCGCTTCACCGAGGGCTGGCTGACACCGCGCCGCGGCCCCGACCCGACCACTCCCGACCGCGCTCCCCTCGCCCCGCCCGCGACCGTGCTCGGCGGCGCCCGCGAGACCACCGGGGTCCTCGGCGGCGCCCTGCGGTTCGACGGCGCCGACGACGCCGTACGGCTGCCGTATCGCGAGGAACTCCCGCTCGGTAAGAGGGACTTCACCGCGTCCCTGTGGTTCCGGTACACGGCCACGACCGGCGAGCAGCCGCTGTTGTGGATGGGCGGCGTCGGTACCGGTCAGCCGCAGGTCTGGCTGCGCGGGGAACCGGCGAGCGGCCGGGTGCGGGGGCTGATCGCCGTGCGGGAGGGTGCGACGGCCGTGCGGACGGCGTCGGTGAGCACGCGCGGCGCGTACAACGACGGGCGGTGGCATCACCTGGCCCTGCGCCGGGGCGGCGGCCGGCTCACCCTCTTCGTCGACGGTACGGCCATCGGCGCGCCGGACGTGCCGGGCTCGGTCAGCCGCACCTCGCCCTTCGGTGTGCACATCGGGCAGCGCGTGGACGGCCGGGCCTTCTTCACCGGCGCGATCGACGAGGTCCGGGTCTGGGACCGGGCCCTGACCGACGCGGAGATCACCGGCGCGAACGCCGCCCCGGCGGACACCGTCCTGTGGCTCCCCATGGACCGGGTCAGCGAGAGCCGCTAACGTCGCGAACCGTGCCCGAGGACGCACAAGCACGACGGCGAACCGGCACCGGCGTCGGGCTGCTGCTGGCGCTGGTGCTCGGAGCCGTGCTGATCTCCGCCCTCCCGGACGGCGACGGGCGGGACTCCGGCGACTGCACACCGCTCACCGTCGGCTCCTGGTCGGCCAACGACCGCCTCACCGCCGAGTTCGCCCGCTACGGCGACGACGGCGCCCGCGGCGACGACTGGACCGGCGGCGACGGCACCCACTCGGTGCGGCTGCCCGACGGACGGCTGCTGTGGCTGTTCTCCGACACCTATCTCGGCCAGGTGTACGGCCCGCCCAACCCGTTCGGCGAGTCGTACGCGTGGCGCGACACCACCGCCCCGCTGGTGCGCAACTCGGCGGTGCTGATGCGCGACGGCCGCCTGGAGTCCACCCTCCCGGCGCCCCTGTTCCCGGACCCGGCCCCGAACCAGTGGCGCTGGCCGGTCGCGGCCCGCGTCGAGCCCCGCTCCCCCGGCTCGTACGAACAGGTCGTCAGGGTGTTGCTGTGGGTGCGGACGGCGGGCCAGTACCCCTGGATCTACGGCGTCCCGACCGCCACCGAGGTCGCCACGCTCTCGCTGCCCGACCTGCGCGTCGAGTCGATCACGACGGTCCTCGACGAGCAGCGGGTCGAGGACCCGTCCCGGCGGGTGCTGTTCGGGACGACGCTGGTCGAGGACGGCGAGTGGACGTACGTCTTCGGCGGCGACGACGGCCGGGCAGCGTCCCGTTCCGCTTCGTCGGCGTACGTGGCCAGGGTGCCTCAGGGCGGACTCGCGGAGCCGGGCGCCTGGGAGTACTGGGACGGCTCGGCGTGGACGACCGGCGCCCGTCCGCGCCCGGTGCTCGGGGACGGGCGGCGCACCGGGGTGGGCAGCGCCTTCTCCGTCGTACGGCAGGACGGGACGTACGTCCTGCTCACCATGGCCGCGGGGACCAAAGGGCTCGCGGCCGTGACCTCGTACTGGGCCTGCTCCCCCACCGGACCGTGGCACGGTCCGGAGAAGGACTTCACGCCGTCCCTGCCCTCGGGCCAGGTCGCCGCCTACAACCCGCAGGCGCACCTCGAACTCAGCGGCGGGGGGCGGCTGGTGCTGAGCTACGACGTCAACTGGCTGGAGACGGCGGTCGCTTCGGCCCAGCTCAACCGGAACGTGTCGTTGTACCGACCGCGGTTCGTGACGCTGCGGCTGACCCCGGCGCGCTGACCTCCCGGGTCTCCTCCGGGACGGGGTCGTGCGAGCGGCGCTTGGCGATCACCGCGCAGACCATCAGCTGCATCTGGTGGAAGAGCATCAGCGGCAGCACGGCGAGCGAGGCGTGGGCGCCGAACAGGACGCTGGCCATGGGGAGTCCGGAGGCGAGGGACTTCTTCGAGCCCGCGAACTGGATGGCGATGCGGTCCTCGCGGCCGAAGCGGAGCCCCTTGGCGCCGTACCAGGTCAGGGCGAGCATCAGGGCGAGCAGAACGGCCTCGACGATCAGGAGCCCGCCGAGCCTGAGCGGGCTCACCTGGTGCCAGATGCCCTGGACCATGCCCTCGCTGAACGCGGTGTAGACGACCAGCAGGATCGACCCGCGGTCGACGAGGCCGAGGACCTTCTTGTGGCGGGTGATGAAGCCGCCGATCCAGCGGCGTGTCACCTGGCCCGCCAGGAACGGCACGAGCAGTTGGAGCACGATCTCCAGGAGCGAGTCGGCCGAGAACCCGCCGCCGCTGCTGCCGAGCAGGGCGGCCGCGAGGAGCGGCGTGAGGACGATGCCGACCAGGGAGGAGAAGGAGCCGGCGCAGATCGCGGCGGGCACGTTGCCGCGGGCCATCGAGGTGAAGGCGATCGAGGACTGGATGGTGGAGGGGACCAGGGTGAGGAAGAGCAGACCCTGGTAGAGCGGGTCGGTCAGGAAGACCGGGACCAGTCCGCGGGCTGCCAGGCCCAGCAGCGGGAAGATCACGAACGTACACGCGAGGACCGTGACGTGCAGCCGCCAGTGCTTGAGGCCGTCCAGGGCCTCACGGGTGGACAGGCGGGCGCCGTACAGGAAGAAGAGGAAGGCGATCGCCGCCGTGGAGGCTCCGGAGGCCACGTCCGCGGAGGTCCCGCGTGCCGGTACGAGGGCCGCGAGGCCCACCGTGCCGAGCAGCAACAGGATGTACGGGTCGACCGGCATCCAGGCCGGCCACTTCAGGCGCTTCACGGTGCTCCACTTACTCGTGTTCGACGACGGTACGGCCTCATGACGGGTACCTCCCTCGGGGCGGAAGGACCCCCTCCATCGTCCTCCTTCACCGCTTGATCGGGAATCCCGTATACCGCTCTGACTGTCATCACGTTCCGCGATAAGCTCCCGGCATGTACGACCCGTCGCAGTTGCGTACGTTTCTCGCGGTGGCGCAGACCCTGAGCTTCACGCAGGCCGCCCGGCGGCTGGGGCTGCGCCAGTCGACCGTGAGCCAGCACGTACGGCGCCTGGAGGAGGCCGCGGGGCGGCAGCTGTTCACCCGGGACACCCACTCCGTGGAGCTGACGGAGGACGGCGAGGCGATGCTGGGGTTCGCACGGCGGATCCTGGAGGTGCACGACCAGGCGACGGCGTTCTTCACGGGCACGCGGCTGCGGGGGCGGCTGCGGTTCGGGGCGTCGGAGGACTTCGTCCTCACCCGGCTGCCGGAGATCCTGGAGGGCTTCCGGTACGACCACCCCGAGGTGGACCTGGAGCTGACGGTGGAGCTGTCGGGCACCCTGCACGAGCAGCTGGCCGCCGGGAAGCTGGACCTCGTACTCGCCAAGCGGCGGCCGGAGGACCCCCGGGGTGAGCTGGTGTGGCACGACCGGCTGGTGTGGATCGGCGCGGAGCGGCTGCGCCTGGACGCGGACCGGCCGGTGCCGCTAATCGTCTATCCGCCGCCGGGGATCACTCGGACGCTGGCCCTGGAGGCGCTGGAGCGGCAGGGGCGGGAGTGGCGGATCGTGTGCACCAGCGGGAGTCTCAACGGGCTGATCGCCGCCGCGCGGGCCGGGCTGGGGGTGATGGCGCACTCCCGGGGCCTCGTGCCGCCGGGGCTCGTGCGGGTACCCGACCGGTCCGGGCTGCCGGAGCTGGGGCGGGTGGACTTCGCGCTGGTCCACGGCCGTCGCCGTACGGCCGCGCAGGGGGCGGCCGAAGCACTGGCCGCCGCAATCCTGGCGGGCGGGGACCGGCTGCACCGGCAGTGAGGCCCTCGGCCGGAGTGACACATTCCGGGGCGGCGGCGCTGAGGGAAGAGGAGGACGGCATCCCGCGGACAACCGTTTCACCGGGGCCGCGAGC
Organism: Streptomyces sp. NPDC102270; assembly: GCF_044766405.1. Taxonomy (NCBI): domain Bacteria; kingdom Bacillati; phylum Actinomycetota; class Actinomycetes; order Kitasatosporales; family Streptomycetaceae; genus Streptomyces; species Streptomyces sp. NPDC102270. Next base: position 149,286 of record NZ_JBIWLX010000020.1, read on the forward strand.
CGTAACCAGGACGTACAGATTCAGTGGAGATTGGCGGCCTGGAAACTTACTCAACCGTCAGTTTTCTGTCCGACCCTTCCCCATGTGAGGGTATTTTCCGGTACTGACCAGGCCATACGTGAGCACCGCTCGGCTTCGGCCCCTCTCCCGCCGGATGTCAGGGTGGGGTAGCTTTCACGGCGCTGTGCGGAGCTTCACAGAGCGCCAGGGAGAGCGGGAGCGGGGTTTGCGCGAGTTCACCAACCCTCCGTTGGCGTTGGCACCCCCGGTGGGCGGACTGGCCGACGTCGTCTTCGAGCATGCCCAGAACGACCCCGTGCACATCGCCCTCGGCCGCAAGGACGAGAAGGGACAGTGGCGGGACGTGACGTCCGCGGAGTTCCGCGACGAGGTCCTGGCCCTCGCCAAGGGACTGCTTGCCCAGGGCATCCGCTTCGGCGACCGGGTCGCGATCATGTCCCGTACCCGCTACGAGTGGACGCTGTTCGACTTCGCCCTGTGGACGATCGGCGCGCAGGTGGTGCCGGTCTACCCGACCTCCTCCGCCGAGCAGTGTTTCTGGGCGCTGTACGACGCCGAGTGCACGGCCGCGATCGTGGAGCACGAGGACCACGCGATGACGATCGCCACGGTCATCGACCGGCTGCCGCAGCTGCACCGGCTGTGGCAGCTGGACTCCGGCGCGGTGCGGGAGCTGTACGACGCGGGCGCCGCCATCGAGGACGAGGTGGTGCACCGCCACCGGCAGGCCGTGACCCCGGACTCGGTCGCGACGATCATCTACACCTCGGGCACCACCGGCCGCCCCAAGGGCTGTGTGATCACCCACGGCAACTTCATGTACGAGGCGGACACCGTCATCGAGCGCTGGGAGCCGGTGTTCCACTCCAAGAAGGGCGACGAGGCGGCGACCCTGCTGTTCCTGCCGCTCGCCCACGTCTTCGGGCGGATGGTGCAGGTCGCCGCGATCCGTGGCCGGGTCCGCTTCGGTCACCAGCCGCAGATGAACGCGGCCGCCCTGCTGCCCGACCTCGCCGCGTTCAAGCCGACGTTCTTCCTCGGGGTGCCGTACATCTTCGAGAAGGTCTTCAACGCCTCCCGCCGCAAGGCCGAGAAGGAGGGCAAGGCCGGTCCGTTCGAGAAGGCCGTCGACGTGGCGGTGAAGTACGCGGAAGCCATGGAGGCCAAGGCCTGGGGGATCGGGCCCGGCCCGTCGGCGGGGCTGCGGATGCAGCACCAGCTCTTCGACAAGCTCGTCTACTCCAAGATGCGGGCGGCCATGGGCGGCCGCATCAAGCAGGCCATGACCGGCGGCTCGGCCATGGACCGCAAGCTCGGGCTGTTCTTCGCCGGCGCGGGCGTGCACATCTACGAGGGGTACGGCCTCACCGAGACGACCGCGGCGGCGACCGCCAACCCGCCCGAGCGCACCCGCTACGGCACGGTCGGCCAGCCCATCCCCGGCATGACCGTGCACATCGCGGACGACGGCGAGATCTGGCTGTACGGCCCCAACGTCTTCCAGGGCTACCTCAACAACGAGAAGGCCACCGACGAGTCCCTGCACGACGGCTGGCTCGCCACCGGGGACCTCGGCTCCCTCGACGAGGACGGCTATCTCACCATCACCGGCCGCAAGAAGGAGATCCTCGTCACCTCCGGCGGCAAGAGCGTCTCCCCCGGTGTGCTGGAGGAGCGGGTGCGCGACCATCCCCTGGTCTCGCAGTGCATCGTCGTGGGCAACGACCGCCCCTACATCGCCGCCCTGGTCACCCTCGACCAGGAGGCCGTCGAGCACTGGCTGGGGATGCGCGACAAGCCCCGGATGTCCCCCGCCGAGCTGGTGCGCGACGCCGACCTGGAGACCGAGGTGCGGCGCGCGGTGGTCGCCGCCAACACCCTGGTCTCGCAGGCCGAGTCGATCCGTACGTTCCGCATCCTGGCGCAGCCCTTCACCGAGGAGCACGGGCTGCTGACCCCGTCGCTGAAGCTGAAGCGCAAGGCGATCGAGACGGCGTACGCGGGCGAGGTCGACGCCCTGTACCGGGCCTGACGCCCGCGTCACGGCCCGACGGTCTGACTGCCGGTCAGCTGATCGTCACGCGAAAGATCTTGTCCGATCCGTCCGCCGCTCCTCCGTTGTTGTCGCAGTTGGTGGTCGACAGCCACAGCTGGTCGGCGCCCGGCACCTTGGTGACCGTGCGCAGCCGGCCGTAGGTGCCCACGTAGTACGCGGTCGGCGTGCCGACGCTCTCGTTGTCGCCGTTGATCGGGATCCGCCACAGCCGCTCGCCGCGCAGGGAGGCCATGTAGACGACGTTGCGCACGATCGCGATGCCGCTCGGCGAGGCCTCCGAGACGTTCCAGGTGGCCTTCGGGTTGGTCATCCCCGCGGTGGAGCACGTGCCCTCGCAGATCGGCCAGCCGTAGTTGGCGCCGGGCTTGATCAGGTTCAGTTCGTCCTTGGAGCTGTTGCCGAACTCCGCTTCCCACAGGCGGCCGTTGCGGTCGAAGGCGAGGCCCTGCGGGTTGCGGTGGCCGAGGGAGTACACGTAGTTCCCGAAGGGGTTTCCGGGGGCCGGTTTCCCGTCCGTCGCCATGCGCAGGATCTTGCCGTTGAGGGAGTCCTTGTCCTGGGCAAGGTCGGGTGTCTGGGCCTCGCCGGTGGAGACGTAGAGGTAGCCGTCGGGGCCGAAGGCGAGGCGTCCGCCGTTGTGGTAGCGGTTCTTCTTGATGCCCTGCAGGAGCACGGTGTAGCCGCTCAGGGTGGTCCCGTCGTACGTCATGCGGACCACGCGGTTGCCCTCGGACGCGGTGTGCATGAAGTAGACGTGGTGGTTGGTGTCCCACTTCGGGTCGACGGCGACGCCGAGCAGTCCGCCCTCGCCGTTGGTGGTGACGGCGTTCGGGACGGTGCCGACCTGAGTCTTCGTGCCGTCCTTGGCGACCTTCCAGACCCGGAAGTCGTCCCGCTCGGTGACCAGCGCACTCTTGCCGTCGGGCAGCCAGAAGATGCCCCAGGGGATGGTCCAGCCGGAGGAGAGGGTGGCGACGGAGGAGGGGACGCCGCCGTCGGTGGCGCAGGCTTTGGTGGTGAAGGTGACCGTGTTGCTCGACTGGGAGATGTTGCCTGCCGCGTCGCGGGCGACGACGTTCAGGCTGTACGGGCTGTTGCAGGCGAGCCCGGTCAGCGTGGTCGAGGTGCCGGTGGTGACGGACGTGTAGACGGTGGTGTCGCTGCGCACGTCGTAGCCGGTGACCGCCCGGTTGTCGGTGGAGGCGCCCCAGCTCAGTGCGGCGCTGTTCGCCGTGACGTCCGCCGCGGACAGGGTGCCGGGTCTGGTCGGCGGGGTGGTGTCGGAGCTGGGTTTGGTGGTGCAGTCGACGACGGGGCTCGCCGGGGACGTGTTGCCTGCCGCGTCACGGGCGATGACCGTGAGGTTGTAGGTGGTGCCGGGGGTGAGGCCGGTGAGCGCCTTGCCGGTCGCACCGCCGGGCGCCTCACCGATCTTGTTGCCGTGCTCGTAGAGGTCGTACGCCGTCACGCCCACGTTGTCGGTGGCGGCGCCCCAGGCCAGGGTGAGCCCGTCCTCACCGATGTCGGAACAACTGGGCTGCCCGGGACGGCTCGGGGCCTGGGAGTCGGTGGCCGCGTCGACGCCGATGCGGTCGAGGTTGGGACCGCCGCCCGCGGTGGTGGCGGTCGCGCGGATCTTGCCGGAGCCCGCGGTGAGCGGGACGTCGACGGTCCTGGTGGCCCAGGTGTTCCAGTCGGCGGTGGCCGGGAAGGAGACGGCCGACGCCACGACCGTGCCGTTCACGGAGATGTCCATGGGCCGGTCGGTCGCGGTCCCGTTGGCGTAGCGGAAGGTGACGGCCGTGGAGCCCGCGGAGGCGGCGCTGACGGTGAACTCCACGTAGGAGCCCTTGACGTTGGTGTAGTCGACGAAGCCGGTGCCCGTGTAGCCGGTGTGGTTGGTGGCCACCGTGCCCTGCACGACGGCCGCGTCCTCCGCCTGGTAGTCGGTGGCCGCGAGCGCGGTGGCCTGGCTCAGGCCGGCGAGGGGCAGGGCGAGGGCGGCGGCGAGGCCGTAGAACAGAAGTCTGTTGATTTTCACGGTAGTTCCCATCAGCCCGTGTACTGGGTGAAGACCTTGAGGTAGTCGTACGGCTGCTGCGTCACACCGCTGCAGGAGTCGCCGTCGGTGCCCGAGCCGCAGGGGCGGTCGCGGTTGACGGACCAGTAGGTGAGGCGCCCGATGTGGTGCTGCTGGGCGTAGGCGAGCATGGTCTTGAAGTCGGCGACCCGGACGCGCTCACCGGAGTCGTCCGTCGTGCCGTTCATCGACGACAGCCCGACGTGGGCGTAGGCGGTGGCGTCGCTGTAGCCGTACGCCGACTTGACCCGTGCCTTGAGGCCCTCCATGGCCTGCGTGGTGAGGGTTCCCATGTTCGTGGTGCCGCCGCCGAAGTCGAACGGCATGATGCACCACACGTCGTTCGCCAGGCCCGAGTTCGCCGCCCGCTTGATCATGTCGACGCCGGTGGAGTCGGGGCCGCTGGTCGTGGTGCCGAAGGTGATGACGGTCTTCAGGCCCGGGTTGTTCGCCTTGACCGTCTTCAGCGCGTCGACGACCCGCTGCCGTACGGTCGCGTTGGACCACTCGGTGTTCTCGATGTCGATGTCGAGGGCCTTCAGCTTGTAGGCGTTGATCACCTTCTGGTAGGCGCCGGCGAGCGCCGAGGCGCTGGAGCACTTCTCGCCGAGCTTGTTCCCGCTCCAGCCGCCGACGGAGACGATCACGTCACCGCCGGCGGATCTGATCGCGTCGATCCTCGACTGGTCGGTGCCGCCGGTCAGCGGGCGCGAGCCGTCCCACTTCGGGTTGCAGCCGCCGTCGGAGAGGATGAACGCGAGCGTGAACCACTTGACTCCCGTCGCCGACATCACCGAAGTGGGGTTCTGCGGGTTGCCCCAGCCCAGGTACTCGTAAGGGGCGACGGCCATGCCCGGTGAAGCGGCCGCGCTCTTCGAGGAGTTGACGGGCTTCACGCGGATCAGCCGGGTCTCGCCGGGCCGCAGGGTCGCGCTGTAGGAGTCGGCGATCGCACCCTTGTGGGAGCCGGACCACAGGTCGGTGACGTCTCCGGAGCCGGTGAAGCCGACCTGGGACCAGTCCACGGCGACCGTCGCGTTGCCGGACGTACCGGTGTTGAACAGGGCCACCACGTACTGGCCGTCGCTCTCCTTCTTGCTCCAGACCTGCTTGACCCCGCTGTTCACGATCCGCTTGGCGGCGACGCCGTCCTGGTCGACCCCGATGAGGCGGTCGTTCGTCAGCATCGCCTTGTCGACCGGGTCGAGATCGGTCAGGTCGGTGCCGAGTAGGAGCGGTGAGGCGGCCATCGCCCAGAGAGTGAAGTGGGAACGGCGCTGGTCGGCCGTGAGGCCCACTCGGTCGCCGTTGCCGAGCTCCAGGGAGTCGAGGTCGTTCCAGCCGCCAGGACCGGCGTGCGGCTGCCAGGAGGCCGCGGTGTTGAAGCGGGAGGAGACGTGCGACCAGTCGGTCAGCGGATAGCCGCTGCCGTTGGAGCCGGGGCCGCAGTAGCACTCCACGTCGCCCTGTGTGCGCCAGCTGTTCGCCAGCTTCTTCCAGGTGGAGGCGTCCGCGATCGGAAGGTTGTTGGACAGCGCGAAGTTGATGGGCCGTCCGGTGGCGCGCAGCGCCTTGTCCCAGGCCTGGACGTCGGGGACGTCCTGGCTGCCCACTCCGTCGATCTTGAGGTAGTCGACTCCCCAGGAGGCGAACTGCCGCGCCCAGGAGTTCACGAACTCCTGCGCGCCCGGCTTCCCGTAGTCGATGTAGTACATGTTCTTGCAGTTGTAGTTCTTCTCCGTCTTCGAAGGGTCCGCGATGTCCTTCGCGTGGTACGAGGTCCCCTCGATCGGCGTGTTCTTGGTGACGGCGTTCTTGGCGATGCCGGGCGTCACGTAGAAGCCGAACTTCAAGCCCTTGGAATGGACGTAGTCGGCCAGCGCCTTGATCCCGGACGGGAACTTGGCGGTATCCACGGCCCAGCGGCCGTAGGAGTCGACGACGAAGCCGTTGGAGTCGCACTTCTGCCAGAAGTCGTCCAGGTTGATGTGGACGAAGCCGTGGTTCTTGAGGCCGCTGGAGACGAGCGCGTCGGCCTGGGCCTTGATCTTCGCCTCGGTCGGCGAGCGGCGGACGAAACTCCAGCTGGACCATCCCATGGAGGGCCGGACGGACTGGCCGTTGTCGGAGGCGGCGGCCGGTTGGGCGGTGCCCAAGAGCGGCACGGCGGCGGTGAGGAGCAGGCCCGCCACAGCGGCCGTGAGCGATCTGATCCGGATCATGACTGTCCCCCGTTCGTGGGTGTGGCGTACGACGTGCCGATCCACGCCTCGTCGATGCGCAGTCGCTTGTAGCGCGTGGTGTCGGTGGAGGCGGCCCAGGTGGAGGTGACCTCCAGGCGGACATAGCGGGCGTTGGCCGCGGTCAGGTCGATGCCCTGGATGCCGCGGCGGCTCGGCAGCTGACCGGTCTTCACCGGGTTGCCCCAGGTCGAGCCGTCGGCGCTCAGGTAGACCTTGTAGTCCTTGATCCGCGCCGACTGCTCGGTGTCCGAGCGGGCGTAGGCGACGGAGTCCTCTCGCTGGTTGAGCCCGAGGTACTGGACCTTCTTCGAGCTGCCGAGGTCGAAGGTGAGGTTCACCGGGAGGGTTTTGTCGTTGTCCCAGTAGGTGCGGTAGTCACCGTCACCGGCGGCCGAGCTGGCGTGACCGCTCCCCGAGGCGCTCGCGCTCACCTTGACGCCGGTGAGGATGCCCTGGCGGCCGGCCGTGGCGACCTTGAACACCGTGTCGTACGGGTCCCAGGCACCGAGGCCGGTGAGGGTGAGTACGCCACCCGACTGCGACCACGAAACCGCGGCTCCGGTACGGAGGTTGGTGACCGACGCGACACGGTAGCCGTTGTCGCGGATGCGCAGGGTGCTGGTGCTGGGCGGGGTCAGGACGTGGATGTACTGGCGGTCGGGGTCGGTCTTGCTGATCGTGGTCACTCCGTGGGCGCCGTCGTTCCAGAAGCCGGGTTTGAGGCCGCCGTACATGTAGCCGCCGCCCTCGGTGCCGTGCAGGGACTCCCAGATGGGGCCGAGGTAGGAGTTCGCGAAGGTGTTGAAGGCGGCCTGGTTGGCCGGGAACGTGCCGTTGACCTGGGCGGTCTCGGCCATCAGCGCCTTCACTGACGAGCCGGTGTTGGTGACGAGGCGGCCGAGGGTGAGCATCTTGTCGACCGACGGGTCGGAGCCGTCGTACCACCAGGCGCCGGTGGAGGGCAGCTTGAAGTCGGCTTCGGTGAGCCGGGGTTGGGCCGTGTAGACCGCCTGCGGGTAGTCGTACCCGGGCGTCATCCCCGTCTTCTGCTCATTGCTGATCATGTCCATGATCGGCGTGTCTTCGTTGTTGTTGCTGAGCGTGTAGTTCGGACGCTTCTCGTAGATCTGCTGGTAGAGGTCGTGGCTTTCCCAGTAGGCGTTGTCGTTGTCGATCCAGAAGCCGCCGAGGTCGGGATAGCGGTCCATGACCTCGAAGAAGTTGTCGTAGCTGAACTGCCCGAAGCCGTCGTTGGTGGTCAGGTCGACGTTCTTGCCCTTGTAGGCGGAGTAGGCGGCCGAGTCGAGCCATTCGTGGCCGCCCTCGTCGTGCCACTGGGGGTCGTTGGTCATGTAGAGGATGACCTTCAGCCCCTTGGCCTTCGCGGCGGTGACCAGCTCACCCAGGAAGTCGCGCTTGGTGGAGCAGGAGCCGGGGATCTTCGACGGCCAGGCGCGGGCGTAACCGAGGCGGCTGTGGAAGGAGGCGAGGACGAGGTACTGGGTGTGCAGCTTCTGGGCCTCCTTCACCCAGTAGTCGGCGTTCCAGCCTCCGTTCGTGACGTCGTCCTCCCAGGCGGTGCAGCTGGTGTGGGCGGGCGCGGTGCGCAGGCCCCAGTGCAGGAACAGTCCGCCCACCGAGGCGCGGAGGAAGTCCTGGCGGGGGTTGTCCAGGTCGAGGGGCCTGACCGCCGTACCGCAGTCCTGGCTTCCCGAGACGCGCAGGGCACCACCGGACGTGCTGTGACTGTCTGCCAGGCAGGCGCCGGTGACGTCCTGGAAGCCCACGTCGAACGGGGAGTTGCTGCCCTTCTGGGCGGTGAACCGGGTGAGCCGGACGCCGTCGGCCGCGTTGGCGATGAACGCGGGCCGGCCGTCGTTCGAGGCGAACTTCACCGAGCTGTCGGTGAACTGGACGTTGTCGGCGTTGTGCAGGTACCAGCCGTAGGCGGGCCGGGTGCCGATGGTCCTGGGGTTGTAGTCGGTCGAGTCGTTGCTCGGCACGCCCGTGGACATGGTGCCGTTGCCGCCGGGGACCGTGATGTCGACGTTGGTGAACGTCACGCCGTTGATGCGGTGGCCGGACTCGCCCCACAGGGTCGGGCTGAAGGAGGGGCTGTTGCCGGTCGCCGTGATGTCGTCGTAGGTGACGTTGCTGATCGATCCGACCCCGGGGCCGTTGCCGCACCGCTTTCGTGTGCCGATCTTCTGCATGATCGGCGAGTGGACGTTCGTCATCGTGATGTCGCGGTAGTGGACGTCGGAGATCTTCGAACCGTCCATCGAGACCATGCCGAGGCCGGACTTGTCGGCGCCGTCGATACGGATGTTCTCGAACCGGTAGTCCGAGAAGTCGCCGCAGGTCTCCGAGCCGAACATGAGGGCGTTGCAGCAACGGGCGGACAGGAAGCTGTCGTTGACGCGGACGTGGCCGTTGGGGAGCTTGGTCCCCAGGGCGTAGTCGCTCTTGAAGACCAGGGCGTCGTCGTTGGCCCTGATGTCCGCGTTCGTCACCGTGACGTTCGTCGTGGAGATGATGTTCCAGCCGTCGCGGTCGCTCGCGGTGTCGATGGTCAGGTGGTCCGACGTCACGTTCTTGCAGCCGTTGACGAGGGCCGCGAAGTGGCCGCCGCGGCGGAGGGTGAGGCCGTCGCCGATCGTGAGTCCGTCGCACCGGGTCAGGGAGATGATCTTGTCGGCCTCGCCGGACTTCGGGTTGCCGGTGATCAGGTTGCCCATGCCGTCGATGACTCCCTGGCCGACGAAGCCGATGTCGGTCAGCCCGTCGCCGTGGATCATCGCGTCGCGGAAGTGGCTGTGCCCGTAGTCCTGGTAGTCGTCGAAGGGATTGGACTCGGCCTTGTCGTAGGTGTCGGCGCTGGAGCCCTGGAGGGTGGCGCCCTTGTCGAGCCGGAGCGTCACATGGCTCTTCATGTGGAGGGTGTTCTTGGACTTGTAGCTGCCGGCGGGGAAGCGGACGGTGCCGCCTCCGGCCGAGTTGGCCGCCGTGATCGCCTTGTCGATGGCCGGGCTGTCGTTGGCGGAGCCGTCTCCCTTGGCGCCGTAGTCGCGTACGTCGAGGACGGTGGCGGCTCGGGGTGACTCCTGCGGGGTGGCCGGGGCCGCCGGGTGGCTGAGTCCGAGGACGACGGCGACGACGAAGAGGACGATCGCCGCCGCTCGGGAGCGTGGGGCAGTGGGGGGTTTCAAGGTGACGGCTCCTCAGACCAGTTGGTAGCCGCGGAGGTTGCTGAGCAGCAGGTACGTGTTCTGGAGGGAGCCCGAGGTGTCGCCGAGGGAGCGGTAGATGCCCCACTTCGGGCGGACCCGGTCGGCCAGGAAGGTGTCGACACCGGTCTTCGACGCGTCGATGACGGTCGAGCCACCGGACTTGAGGATCCAGCGGACCGAACCCGCCGAGCCGTCGCCGACCTTGATCTGGAAGTCGACGTCGGTCCACTTGTCGTGCAGCGGGTCCAGGTCGGTGCGGCCGACGAGGATGTCGTCGATGGCGAGTTTCAGCTCGATGGTCTGCTTGCCGTTCACCCGGCGCAGGGACTGCACGACGATCGGCGAGGTGCCGGTGCCGGGCTGCTTCATCTGCATGATGTGGGTGAAGGTGGTGGTCGCCTTCAGGGAGCTCGGGATGTACATCGAGTAGGTGACCCGCCAGGTCTGGCCCTTCGTCCACTTCAGGTAGTTGCTTCCGCTTCCGTTGCGCAGCCCGGTGACCTCCTGGCGCTGGCGGTCGGTCGAGGTGTCGCGGTCGACGGTGTGCATGTCGAAGCGCCAGTTGTTCCCGGTGGCGTAGATGTGGGGCTGTCCGGCGGAGTGCGAGTCGGCGCGGTCGTCCTCGATCGTCTCGAAGGCGCCGAGGCCGTCGCCGCTCGCGGAGGGGGCCCACTTCTGCTGCCAGGAGGCGGCGTGGGCGGTGGTCGCCGTCGGCAGACCGACCGCGGCCGCCGTGGCCCCGCCGAGCGCGGCGCCCAGCAAGGACCTTCTGGATGTGCTCATGACACTAATCACCTCGCAGTTGTTCGTTCATGATCAGGAAGGCGCCCAGGCCGTGGAAGTCGTTGGTGGCCCGGTCGCGAGCGATGTAGTACGCGTAGTCGCCCACGTTGGTACCGATGGAGATGTCGGCGAGGTTCGTGCGCCCGTCGGAGCCGACCGAGAGCTTGGCGAGCACGCCCTGGTAGCCGCGGTGTGCGACGGCCCTGAAGCGCTGGTCCAGGTATCCCTGCTGGGCACCGCGCGAGAGGGCGTAGGTGAACATGCTGGAGCAGGACGTCTCGGTCCAGTTGTCGCCGCGGGCACCCTTGTCGATCACCTGGAACCAGCGGCCGGTCGCCGGGTCCTGGTACTTCTCCAGGCCGGCCGCCAGCTTGCGGAAGACGCCGAGCAGCTGGGCCCGGCGCGGGTGGCGCTGCGGGATGCCGTCCAGCACGCCGACGATCGCCATGGAGTACCAGCCGACCGCACGGCACCAGTGCTCGGGGGCGAGCCCGGTGCGCGGGTCGGCCCAGCCGGCGCTCTTCGACTCGTCGTAGGCGTGCTCGAGCAGTCCGTTCGCGACCTGGAGGTGGCTTCCGTAGACGGCGAGCTGTTTCGCGGCCTCGTCGTCGGTGTAAGAGCTGTCGCCGAACTCCTCTCCGTACTCGACGAGGAACGGGTTCACCATGTAGACGCCGTCCGCCCAGAGCTGGTGGGCGCGGCTCGCGGTGTCGGCGTGCCAGAAGCCACCGTCGCTCGTGCGGGGATAAGTGGCCAGGCGGTCGACGATCTTCTTCGCCGCCTTGCGGTAGCGGTCCTGGCCCGTCTCGTGGTGCAGGATCACCAGGAGCCGGCCGGCCTGCATGCTGTCCAGGCTGTTGAAGGACTGGCCGATCGAGCCGTCGCTCTTCACGAAGCGGTCGACGTAGTCCTTGATGTAGGTCAGGTAGCGGGTGTCATGGGTGCGCTCGTACGCCAGGTACTGGCCGTAGAGGTAGAGGCCCACCGGGTAGGACCAGCCACCGATGGTGCTCGGTGTGTAGCGGGCCATGGTCGACTCGACCATGGCCACGGACCAGTCCCGGTCCGGTGACGGGCCGGCCGGGGAGCCGACGGGCGGGGGTGCGGCGGCCGGCAGGGTGACCAGGGTCGCGGCGGCCAGTGCAAGGGTCGTCAGAGCCGTGCGAAGACGACGGCGTCTCATGTTCCTCCCTCTCCGTGAGCCAGGAGACACGGGAAACATCGGATGAAAACCAGGGGGATTCACATGTATGAACTGAGTTCAGGATTCCGCCCGTTGGCGCGATCCAGAGTCGCGGCAGGACCGCCGCCGGTCAATGGTCTGTACCGAAGAGGTCGGATGCATTTCCGGCCAATTTCAGCCATCGCCCACTGACTCGCGGGTCAGTTCGGACGGATTCTCCGGTCAGGAATGCATCACGGCTCGTGATCGTTGACGATGGTGGTACCACCTGACGACAACCGTAAGGATCAAGAGCTCGTGAGCAGCAAGGTCCCCCCGATCACCCTCAACAACGGCGTCGAGATGCCCCAGCTGGGTTTCGGCGTCTGGCAGGTTCCGGACGACGAGGCCGAGCGCGCCGTCGCCACGGCGCTCGAGGCCGGGTACCGCAGCATCGACACAGCGGCGATCTACGGCAATGAAGTGGGCACCGGAAAGGCCATCGCCGCCTCCGGAGTGGCCCGTGAGGACATCTTCGTCACCACCAAGCTCTGGAACAGCGACCAGGGCTACGACGCGACCCTGCGCGCTTTCGACACGTCGCTGGACAAGCTCGGCCTGGACTACGTGGACCTGTACCTGATCCACTGGCCCACGCCCTCCCGCGACCTGTACGTCGACACGTACAAGGCGTTCGAGAAGCTGCACGCGGACGGCCGGATCCGGGCCATCGGAGTCTCCAACTTCGAACCCGACCACCTGGAGCGGCTGATCGCCGAGACGTCCGTCGTCCCGGCCGTCGACCAGATCGAGCTGCACCCGCACCTCCAGCAGCGCGCGGCCCGCGAGTATCACGCGGAGCACGGCATCGCCACCGAGGCGTGGTCGCCGCTCGGCTCCGGCAAGGGCCTCCTGGAGGTCCCGGCCGTCGTGGCCATCGCCCGCAAGCACGACCGCACCCCGGCCCAGATCGTGCTGCGCTGGCACCTCCAGCTCGGCAATGTGGTGATCCCCAAGTCCGTGACGCCGTCCCGGATCAAGGAGAACATCGAGGTCTTCGACTTCAGTCTGGACGCCGAGGACCTGGCGGCGATCAGCGCGCTCGACGAGGACCGGCGCCTGGGCCCGGACCCGTCGACGTTCAACGCCGCCTGACGGCACAGCGGTTCGGCCGGCGGTGGGCTCCTGTCGTAGGGGGCCCACCGCCGGCCTTCGTGTGTCCGGCGTCAGCCGATCTGCTCCGCGCGTCAGACGGGCTGGCCGATCGGCCGTACGACCACGGTGTTGATGTCGACGCCCTCCGGCTGCCGTACGGCCCACACGACCGAGTCGGCGATCTGGTCGGCGGTGAGCAGGTGGCCGGGCGGCAGGCTGCCGTTGCCGTCCCAGAACGGTGTCTCCACGCGGCCGGGGGCCACCAGGGTGACGCCGACGCCGAACTCGGTCACCTCACGGCGGGCGTTCTCGGCGAGCCCGGTCACCGCCCACTTCGTCGCCCCGTAGAGGTTGCCGGGCCCGTGGACGAACCCGGCGACGCTGCCGATCAGGACGATCCGGCCGCGGGTCTCCTTGAGGGCGTCGATGGAGGCGCGGATCAGGAGGGCGGGGCCGAGCACGTTGGTCAGCACCATCTCGCTCCAGCCGGCGGGGTCTCCCGCGGCCACGGTGTCATGGGTGGCGAAGCCCGCGTTGGCGACGACCGTGTCCAGTCGGCCGAACTCCTTGAACGTGCCGTCGACGGCGGCCTGGATGTCGCCGTACTCGGCGGCGTTGCCGACGAACGTCAACAGCCCCGCCGGTTCGCCCAGTTCCTCGGCGAAGGCGCGCAGGCGCGGCTCGCCACGGCCGGTGACGGCCACCCGGTGCCCCGCGTCGAGCAGTCGCCGTGCGACCGCGGCGCCGATACCGCTGCCGCCGCCGGTGATGAGCGCGACCGGTGAGTCGGACATGGCTTCCCCCTGTGTGCTTGTGTCATCTCGTGGGCAGCGGGGAGTACATCAGCTGGAGCGCTCTCGAAGTCAAGTGCCGCAGGCGCGGCGGCAGTCGGCCGAGGGGAAGCGGCGCCGCCACTCCGTCACGGTGAAGCCCCCCGGCACCCGGGCGCGGTCCGGGCGGCCCGGTCCGGCGCCAACGGGAGTGACCGGTCGGCGAGTTGGGCCGCGATGTTGTGGGAGTCGTGCGCGAAGTAGGCCGGCGAACTCCACGGCCGCCCGTCCGCGTCGGCGGTGGCGAGCACCAGGTACAGGGCGGCGTCGACCATCTCGCGCGCGGTGTTGGGGGTGCTCACCTCAGCCCCTCCTGCAGTGGACGAGGCCGAAGTCCCGTTCCCACCCGTCAAAGCCGCCCTCGGGCCCCCGCTCCCAGGCGACCGAGATGGTGTCGCCGTCCTCGCCGACACGCCCGACGAACCGCTGCCGGAAGTCATGCGGCGCGAAGTCCGGCTCCTCCCGCAGCAGGTGCCACATTCCGTCGGCGAAGGTCATGCGCCCGGGAAGTCGGCCTCCCTCACCCATTCACCGCCTCACCGCCGCCAGCTCCTCGGAGAGCGGTACGGCGCGACACGCTCGGTGTGCGGCCAGAGCGGAACGGAGGGTGTGGACCTCCGGGCGGGGTCGGTCGCGAGGACGCGGCTCAGGAGAACCGCCACGAGGGCGGCGAGTTCGTCGTCGTCGGGCCGGCCGCGCTCCACGCGCACCCGGGAGTGTCCTGCGTCGACAGTGGTCACGGTTGTCTCCTTCCACCCGGCTGCGGGGCCGGCGGGCTACTGGGGTTGGTTGCCGTGCTTGCGGGAGGGCAGATCGGCGTGCTTGGTGCGCAGCATGTGTAGGGAGCGGACGAGGACGACCCGGGTGTCGGCGGGGTCGATCACGTCGTCCACCAGGCCGCGCTCGGCCGCGTAGTAGGGATGCATCAGCTCTGCCCGGTACTCCTTGACCATGCGGGCCCGCATGGCGTCGGGGTCGTCGGCGGCGGCGATCTGCCGGCGGAAGACGACGTTCGCGGCTCCCTCGGCGCCCATCACCGCGATCTCGTTGGTGGGCCACGCGTACGACAGGTCGGCGCCGACGGAACGGGAGTCCAGGACGATGTAGGCGCCGCCGTACGCCTTGCGCAGGATCAGCTGGACGCGCGGGACGGTGGCGTTGCAGTACGCGTACAGCAGCTTGGCGCCGTGCCGGATGATGCCGCCGTGTTCCTGGTCGACGCCCGGGAGGAAGCCGGGGACGTCGAGGAGCGTCACGAGCGGGATGTTGAAGGCGTCGCACATCTGCACGAAGCGGGCGGCCTTGTCCGAGGCGTCGATGTCCAGGACTCCGGCCAGGGACTGCGGCTGGTTGGCGACGATCCCGACGGCCTGTCCGTCCAGGCGGGCCAGGGCGACGATGACGTTGCCGGCCCAGTGCTCGTGGACCTCCAGGTACTCCCCGTCGTCGACGAGCGACCTGATCACCGCGCGCATGTCGTAGGACCGGTTGCCGTCGGTGGGGACCAGGTCGAGGAGTTCGTCGCAGCGGCGGTCCGCCGGGTCCCCGGTCGGCTCCACCGGGGCTGTCTGCCGGTTGTTCTGCGGGAGCAGCGACAGCAGGTAGCGCACCTCCGCCAGGCAGGTCTCCTCGTCGTCGTAGGCGAAGTGCGCGACGCCCGACACCTCGGCGTGGACGTCCGCACCGCCGAGCCCGTTCTGGCTGATCTCCTCCCCCGTCACGGCCTTGACCACATCCGGGCCCGTGATGAACATCTGGGACGTCTCGCGGACCATGAAGACGAAGTCGGTGAGGGCGGGGCTGTAGGCCGCGCCGCCCGCGCACGGGCCGAGCATCACCGAGATCTGCGGGATGACGCCCGAGGCCTTGGTGTTGCGGGTGAAGATGCCCCCGTACCCGGCGAGCGCGGTGACGCCCTCCTGGATGCGGGCGCCCGCGCCGTCGTTCAGGGACACCAGAGGCGCCCCAGCCGCGAGGGCCAGATCCATGATCTTGTGGATCTTCTCGGCGTGGGCCTCGCCCAGCGCGCCGCCGAAGATGCGGAAGTCGTGCGCGTAGACGAAGACCGTGCGGCCCTCCACCGTGCCCCAGCCGGTCACCACCCCGTCGGTGTGGGGCCTGTTGGCCTCCAGGCCGAACCCCGTCGCGCGATGCCGACGCAGCGGCTCCACCTCCTGGAACGAACCCTCGTCCAGCAGCAGTGCGATCCGCTCACGTGCCGTCAGCTTCCCCTTGCCGTGCTGGACCTGCGTCGCCTCCTCGCTCGGGCCGGCCTGGACCTGACCGCGCAGCCGGCGAAGTTCCTGGACCCGCTCACTCAACATCTGGCTCCTCGGTTGGTTCGGGGACATGTCCGCACCCCGTCCGTCTCTACCGTGGACGACTCAACAACCGCTCGAAGGGCGCTCCTTTCCCTCCCGCAGAGCGGAATTTGAGTACGTCTATAGGGCCCGCGGCGAGCATCTGGTTCGAGAACTGAAAGCGGCGCGACCGAAAATGCGGCCAAAGGGATGCAGATGACCATCGTCAAAAATGCTCAGCCCGGTAATGGCGACGACAAGCGCACCGCGGCAGTCACCAGCCTGCGCGAGCTGGCACTCGCCTCGGCCGCGCCCGCGGCGTTGCGAGCCGCCATCCAGGTGGGGGTCGCCGACGAGCTCGGCGATACGCCCACACCGGCAGAAGACCTGGCCAGGACATTGAAGGTGGACGCGGGCGTGCTCGGGCGGCTGCTGCTCACGCTGGAGCAGTACGGCGTCTTCGGCCGGACTCCGGACGGCTACACCCATACCCCGGCCTCCCGGCTACTGCGCGAGGACAGCCCGCAGAGCCTGAAGTTCTGGGTCCTCTGGGTCACCGAACCCTGGGCCTGGGAATTGTGGCCGCACCTCGAGGAAGCGGTACGGAACACCGGCAAGGACCTCTTCGAGGAGAAATATGGAGCCGAATTCTTCGCGTACCTCCACAAGGAATGGCCGCAGTCCACGGAGGTCTTCAACAAATCCCAGACCGAGCTCAGCCGGATCACCTCCGCGGCGCTCGCCGAAGCGCTCGACTTCAGCGCAGTGCGCACCCTCGCCGATGTCGGTGGCGGCCGCGGCTACACCCTGTCGACCCTGCTGGAGAAGAACCCGCACCTGCACGGAACCCTGGTCGACCTGCCCGCGGCGGTCGCGCACCCGGACCCCCGGCTGCGACCCGACGGCGCATTGGCGTCCCGTTCCCGGGTCCTCACGGGCGACTGCCTGAAGAAGATCCCGGTCGAGTCGGACGTCTACCTCTTCAAGAGCATCCTCGAGTGGGACGACGAGCGGACCGTCACCGCGTTGCGCAACGCCGTCGCGGCCGGCCGGCCGGACAGCCGGATCCTCATCGCCACCAACCTCGTCGACGACAGCCCGGAGATCCGGTACGCGACCGGCATCGACCTGCTGTTCCTGCTGAACACCAACGGCAGGCGGCACACCAGGGACGGCATCACCGCCCTGGTCGAGCGGGCCGGGCTGCGGCTGGAGGGGATCAGCGCGGTCAAACCCCTGTTGCACGTGGTCGAGGCATCCATCCCCGAGTGAGGGAACCGGCGACCGAGGAGGCCACGGTGAACACGCACACGATCGCACCGCCCGGCACGGATGCCGAGCACGCCGCCAACGAGGCGCTCGCGGAGATCCTCTTCTGCCCCGAGGGCAGGACGGACCCCTACTCCCGCTACCACCGCCTCCGTGATGCCGTGCCCGTGCACCGCAGCACCCTGGGGATCTGGGTGCTCAGCCGCTACGACGACGTCTTCGAGGCACTGCGGGACAAGAGGGTCGGCAAGGATGTGCACACCTTCCTGGCCGGCCGGTTCAGCGGGGACTGGGAGCAGCATGCGGCGCTGCGCAAACTGGCCTCCAGCATGCTGTGGGCCAATCCGCCCGACCACACACGGCTGCGCCGCATCATCAACCTGGCCTTCACCGCCAAACGGGTGATGGCGCACCGTGATTTCATCGTGCGGAAGGTGGACGAACTGCTGCGGCCCTTCGTGGCGGCCGGCGGCGGGGACATCTGCAACGACTTCTGCTACCTGCTGCCCATCAGCGTCGTCGCCGGTCTCGTCGGCGTCCCCCAGGACGAGGCGCCGTTGCTGCGGGAGCCGATCCGCAACTTCCAGCGCACCTTCGAACTGGGCATGACCGCACTGGAGTTGCGGGTGGCCGACGAGGGGGCGGAGTTCCTCGACGACTACTTCGGAGCGCTCGTGCGCAAGAAGCGGCGCGAGCCGGGCGACGACCTGCTGTCCGCCCTGATCGCCGCCGAGGACGACGATCCGCTGGACGACCTGGAGCTCGCGGGGATCTGCCACATGCTCATCGCGGCCGGTTCCGAGACCGCCACGCACTTCCTCAACAACGGCATCCGGCTGTTCATCGAACACCCCGACCAGGCCGACCTCGTGCGAGCCGACCCCGGGCTGATGAAGACCGCGATCGAGGAGGTGCTGCGCTACGACCCGCCGGTCCACATGCTCCCCCGGACGATCAGCGAACCCCTGGACGTCGGCGGTGTCCGCATTCCCGCGGGTTCGCGGGTGATGATGATGATCGCCGCCGCCAACCGGGACCCGGCGCGCTTCACCCGCCCGGACACCTTCGACGTCACCCGCGACGAGGGGATGTCGATCTCCTTCGGGGCGGGCATCCACGGCTGCCCCGGGTGGCGGTTGGCGAAGCTGCAGGCCGAGACCGTGTTCAGCACCCTGCTGGAGCGGTTCCCGCACCTGGAGATCACCGAACCGCCGCGCCCGCAGCCACGGGTCACCCTGCCGGGACTGGAAGCGCTGCGCATCCGCCTGGGAGCCGGGACCGGGGAGGCACGGTGACCACCGAGACAGCCGTGCGCTTCCTGTCCGAGGAGTACCTCGCGCAGCTGGAGCAGCTGCCGCCGGGCGAGCAGCAGAGCGTCCCTCACGTCAACGTCCGGGTTCAGTTCCACGCGACCGGCACCCCGCGGGGCACCGTCGACTACCACGTCCTGATCGAAGAAGGGGTCGTGACGGGTGCCGGCCGCGGCCGGCTCGAGGGCGCGGACCTCGAGATCACGGCCGCCCACCGCGAGCTGGCCGACTTCGAGACCGGCGACCTGCACGCCGCCACGGCCTTCGTCACCGGACGGTTCGCGGTGACCGGGGACAAGGCGAAGCTGCTGGACCTGATGTTCGTGCTCCAGACGGGGCGTTACCACCAGTTCACCGCCGATCTGTGGTCCCGGACCACACGGTGATGACCGAGCCGGCGAAGCCGACAGGAGGACTACCGATGCGCAATCAGTACGACGTCATCGTCGTGGGCGGAGGACCCGCGGGCGCCGCGACCTCGGGGTTGCTGTCCATGTGGGGCCGGCGCGTGCTCCTGCTGGAGAAGGAGAAGTTCCCCCGGTACCACATCGGGGAGTCGCTCATCCCCGGCGTGATGCCGGTCATCAGGGAGCTCGGCGCCGCCACGGCGCTGGAACAGCTGGGGGCCCAGCGCAAGAACGGGGTGACGCTGATCTGGGGCCCGAGCCCGGAGCCGTGGACCATCCGCTTCGACGAGATCGCCACCAGCGCCCCGGTGGACGACTCGGCGCCCCGGCCCTACGCCTACGAGGTCAAGCGGGCGGAGTTCGACAACATGCTGCTGACCCACTCCCGGCGGCTCGGCACGACCGTGGTCGAGGAGGCGCAGGTCCGCGAGGCGATCTTCGAGGGTGACCGCTGCACCGGGGTTCGCTACAGTCCCGCCCACTCCGACGACATGATCGACGTGTACGCCCCGCTGGTCGTCGACGCCTCCGGCCAGTCGAAGTTCATGGGCCGGCGCTTCGGCTCGGTCGACTGGCATCCCGATCTGAAGAACCTGGCCGCGTGGACGTACTACCAGGGCGGCAGCCGGCTGGAGGGGGACGACGCCGGCAACATCGTGGTGGAGGCCTGCCCGCCCGGCTGGCTGTGGATGATCCCGTTCAGCGACGACACCTGCAGCGTGGGGTTCGTCGCCCCGAGCCAGCAGTTCGCCACGTCCGACCTGGCCCCTGCGGACCTGCTGTACCAGCAGATCGGCGAGACCCGGACGATCAGGCGGCTGCTGTCCGGTGCCGTGGAGGTCGCCCAGGTGCGCACGGCCAAGGACTGGTCCTACACCTGCGAGCGCATGAGCGGGCCGGGCTTCCTCCAGGTCGGCGACGCCGCGGCGTTCATCGACCCGCTGTTCTCCACCGGGGTCATGCTCGCCCTCAAGGGCGGGTCGCTGGCCGCGCACGCCGTGCACCGGATCCTCGACGCCCCGGACACCGAGGCCGAGCTGCTGCACAGCTACGAGAAGGAGTACCACGCGGTCCTCGACGTGGTGATCGACTTCGTGCGCTTCTTCTACGACCAGAACAAGGAGGTCGAGGAGTACTTCGCCAAGGCACGCGACCTGATCGACCCCGAGGCGGAGCGCAAGGCCCGGGACGACTTCATCGTCCTCGTCTCCGGCCTGGCCAAGGCGGTGGAGGGCTGGCAGCTGCAGCAGTAGCCGCACACATGTCCCGCTCTCGACGAAAGGTCGGCCGATGTCGACGATGAACCAGACCCTGCCGGTCAGCGACCTCGATCCGTTCGCCCTCGATGTCCTCGACGATCCCTATCCCGCCTATGAGCGACTACGCGAAGCCGGGCCGGTGGTGTGGCTGGAGCGCTACGGCGTCTGGGCCACCGGACGGTTCAGCGCCGTCCGCGCCGCCGTCCTCGACCACGACACCTTCAGTTCCACGGCCGGCGTGGGCCTCGCCGACCTGCGCCGGCAGCAGGGCCCCTCGGACGTGAACGCCGGGATGGCCGGCGCCGGCCGGGGACCGGGCTGGCGTACCCCGAGTCTGCTGCTGGAGCAGGACCCGCCCGACCACACCCGCGCCCGGCGCGTGGTCGGTTCGGTGCTCTCCGCCAGCGCGGTGCGGGCCAGGGCGCAGGCCTGGGCGGCCCAGGCGGAGGCGATGGTCGGACAGCTGGTGGACACCGGCGAGTTCGACGGGATCGGCAGGCTCGCCCAGGAGCTGCCGCTGCGGCTGTTCGCCGACGCGGTCGGGCTGCCCAGGGAGGGCCGCGCGGAGCACCTGCTGCCCTTCGCGGACTTCGCGTTCAACGCCTTCGGGCCGCCCAACGAACTGTTCCGCAATTCGGTCGCGGCCGGTGACGCGGCCCTGCCCTGGGTCGTGCGGCACTGCTATCCGGACCGGCTGGACCCCGAGGGCTGGGGCGCGCAGATCCACCGGCTCGCCCGGAGCGAGGGATACAGCCGCGACGAAGGGGCCGTGCTCGTACGGTCGTTGCTGGCCGCCGGGATCGACACCACCGTACGCGGACTGGGCTCGGTGCTGTGGCTGCTGGCCACCCACCCGGAGCAGTACGCGCTGCTGCGCCGGCAACCGGAGCTGATCCGGGCTGCGTTCGACGAGGCGGTGCGTCTGGAGTCGCCGACCCGGATGTTCTTCCGGGTGGTCGCGAAGGACACCGTGCTCGACGGGGTCGACCTGCCCGCCGGGGAGAAGATTTTGCTGCTCTTCGGCGCCGCCAACCGGGACCCGCGCCGCTGGGAGCGGCCCGACACGTTCGACATCACCCGCAAGTCCGGCGGTCACCTCGGCTTCGGGGCCGGCATCCACGCCTGCGTCGGGCGGATCGTCGCCTACCTGGAAGCGGACGTCATGCTGCGGGCGCTGACCCGGCTCGCCGCCACGATCGAGACGAGCCGCCCGCCGCGCCGCCACCTCAACAACACCGTCCGGGGTCTGGCCGAGCTGCCGCTCAGGCTCACCTCCGGCTGAATCGAGGAGACAATGCCCGTTTCTGACCACTGGTGGTCGGAGCACGACGGCTACGCCGCACGGATCATGTCGATCCTGGCCGCCGACCCCGAGCACACCGCGGTGCACTGGCGCGGACGCGCGATCGCCGCCGGCGAACTGGCCGCCTCCGTCACCAGGACGGCGCAGGCCCTACGGCACCATGGGCTCGGCCCGGGCGGTGTGCTGGGTGTCCTGGTCGCCCCCAACAGCCCCGACATGCTCGCGGCCCGGTATGCCGCCCACCTGGTCGGTGCCGCCGTCTGCTATCTGCGCTCCACCAACGCCGGCTCGACCGTGCCGGTGCTGTCCACGGACGAGCAGGTGCGGATACTGCTCGACACCGGTGCCGCCGCCCTGCTGAGCGATCCGGAGAACGAGGACCGGGCGAGGATCCTGGCCCGGCGGACCCGCGACCGCGTCGCGGTCGTCCGTACCGCCGCGCCACCCGCCGGCGGTGTACCCCGGCCCGCCGCCGGCTGGAGCCCGGAGGCGGCCGCCGTCATCGGCCTCACCAGCGGCAGCACCGGCCGGCCCAAGGGGATCCTGCTGTCCGCCCGCGCCTGGACCAGCCGTGTCGACGCGGCGGCGGCGTCCAACACGGCCGGCGAAGAGGTACGGCTGCTGGTCACCACACCGCTGAGCCACACCGTCGGCCCGATGGCCGACGCGGCCCTGCTGTCCGGCGGCGGTGTGGTGCTGCACGAACAGATGCGCCCCGAGGAGGCGTTGCGGGCGGTCGAGGAACACCACGTCACCCGCATGTACCTGGCCACTCCGCAGCTGTACGAGATGGTCGACCAGTACCGCCTCACCCGGGCCGACCTGTCCTCACTGCGCCAGCTGATCTACGGCGGCTGCGCGGCCGCGCCCACCAGGATCGCCGAGGCGGCCGAGGCGTTCGGGCCGGTGCTGGTGCAGGGGTACGGGGCCAGCGAGTGCGGCCGCATCACCTTCCTCGGCCCGCACGACCACAAGGACCCGCAGCTGGCCGGCACCGTGGGCCGGCCGTTCCCGGGGGTCCGGATCAAGATCTGCGTGCCCGGTACCGACGACGGGGTGGCCGTGGGCGAGACCGGCGAGGTGTGCGTGAACTCGCCGCATCTCATGGACGGTTACTGGGCGGACCCCGCGCGCACCGCGCAGGCGCTGCGCGGCGGCTGGTACCGCACCGGGGACCTCGGCCACCTCGACGGCGAGGGCCGGCTGCATCTGCTGGACCGCATCGCCGACGTCATCAAGACCGAGGGCATCAAGGTGTACCCGGCCATCGTCGAGCGGGAGATCCTCACCGTGCCCGGCGTCGCGCAGGCCGCGGTCTACGGCGTCCGGGACGCCTGCAACATCGAGCACGTCCACGCGGCCGTCGTGCTCCGTGAGGGCGCCCGCGTCACGCCCGCCGAGGTGCGCGACCGGGTCAGGGCGGCCCTGTCCACCCCGCACGTCCCCGAAGAAGTCCTGCTGCTGGACACGATGCCGCTCAAGCACTCCGGCAAGCCGGACAAGTCATGGCTGCGCCGGGAGACCGGCGCACCGGCCGGCACCGCGCCTGGAAGGTGATCCCGCATGAACAAGCACCTGGAGCACTTCACCGACGAGATGGCCCGATTCGGGGACCGGAAACGGGAGTTCCTCGAGATCGGCAGGCGGGCAGGGCTGTTCCCGAGCGCCGTCGCACGGCTGGGCCGCGACAGCCGCGAGCAGGAGATCAGCGTCTGGTGCAGCAACGACTACCTCGGCATGGGGCAGCACCCGGTCGTACTGGAGGCGGTCAAGGACGCGGTGGACGCCTTCGGCGCCGGCTCGGGCGGCTCCCGCAACATAGGCGGGACCAACCACTACCACGTACTCCTGGAGAGGGAACTCGCGGCGCTGCACGGCAAGGAAGCCGCGATCGTCTTCCCGTCCGGCTACACCGCCAACGACGGCGCGCTGTCGGTGCTGGCCGGCCGGGCGCCCGGCACCCTTGTCTTCTCGGACGCGCTCAACCACGCCTCGATCATCGACGGCCTGCGGCACAGCCGGGCCGAGAAGAAGATCTTCCGGCACAACGACACCGACCACCTGGAGGAGCTTCTCGCCGCCGCGGACCCGGACCGGCCCAAGCTGATCGTCCTGGAGTCGGTGTACTCCATGTCCGGCGACACAGCTCCGCTCGCCGACGTGGCGCGGTTGGCCGCCCGGTACGACGCCACCACCTACCTCGACGAGGTGCACGCGGTCGGCATGTACGGGCCGCAGGGGGCGGGCATCGCCGCCCGGGAAGGCCTGGACGGCGAGTTCACCGTCATCATGGGCACGATGGCCAAGGGGCTCGGCACCGCGGGCGGGTACATCGCCGGCCCGGCGGCCCTGGTCGACGCGGTGCGCAGCTTCTCCCGCTCGTTCATCTTCACCACCTCGCTGCCGCCGTCGACCGCGGCCGGCGCGCTGGCCGCCGTACAGCACCTGCGGTCCTCGGAGTACGAGCGGGCCCGGCTCGCCGAGAACGCCCGGCTGCTGCACCGGCTGCTGGCCGAGCGGGCGATCCCGTTCGTCTCGGCGGACTCGCACATCGTCTCCGTGTTCGTCGGGGACGACCGGCGGTGCCGCAGGGCGTCCGCGCTGCTGATGGAGCGGCACGGGATCTACGTGCAGCCGATCAACGCGCCGAGCGTGCGGGAGGGCGAGGAGATCCTGCGGGTCGCGCCGTCGGCCACGCACACCACGACCGACATCGAGAAGTTCGTCGACGCACTGGACGGCATCTGGCAGGAGCTCGAGCTGCCGACGGCCGTCCCCGGGCGCCCGTGATATCGCTGGCCGCCGTGCTCGCCGAGTCGGCGGCACGGCGTCCGGACCATCCCGCGGTCGTCTTCGGGCCCGAAGTCCTGACGTATCGTCAACTCTGGTCGGAGGCGCGGCGGCACGCGGCCGTCCTGACCGAGCAGGGCATCGGCGCCGGTGACACGGTCGCGCTGCTGCTCGGCAACTCACCGCGCTTTCCCATGGCGTACTACGGGGCCCTCGCGGTGGGGGCCACCGTGGTGCCGGTGCACGCGCTGCTGAAGGCGGAGGAGATCGCGTACGTGCTGCGCGACTCCGGGGCGCGGCTGCTGGTCTGCGACGGCGCGCTGCTCGGCGAGGGCACCGCCGGTGCCCGGCGCGCGGGGGTAGCGCTGCTGGAGGCGGAACGCCTCGGGGCCCGCGCCCGGCAGGCGGTCCCGGTCGAAGACTGGCTGCCGCGGGCGCCCGGCGACATCGCCGTGGTGCTCTACACCTCGGGCACCACGGGCCGACCGAAGGGCGCGCAGCTGACCCACCTGGCACTGACGATGAACATCACGGTCTGCATGCTCTCCCCCTTCGCCTTCCGGCCCGAGGACGTGCTGCTCGGGGCGCTTCCGCTGTTCCACACGTTCGGCCAGATCTGCGGCATGGGCGTCTGTTTCCGGGCGGGCGCGACGATGGTGCTGATGCCGTCCTTCGACGCGGACCGGGCCGTGGACCTGATGACCCGGCACCGGTGCACGGTGTTCATGGGCGTCCCCACCATGTATCTGGCCCTGCTGGAGACCGGCGCCCGCCCGACCACCCTGGAGCGGGCCTACTCGGGCGGGTCCGCGCTGCCGGTGCGGGTTCTGGAGGACTTCGAGCGGGAGTTCGGGTGCCCGATCTACGAGGGCTACGGCATGACCGAGACCTCGCCCGTCATCGCCTACAACCGGCCCGGGACGCCCCGGCGGCCAGGGGCCGTGGGTTTCCCGGTGTGGGGTGTGCGGGCGGAGATCGCCAGGGCGGACCTGGAGGAGCGTGTCGAGCTGCTGCCGGCGGGCGAGATCGGCGAGATCGTGGTGCGCGGACACAATCTGATGGCCGGTTACCTGGGCCGCCCGGACGCCACCACCGCTGCCCTGGTCGACGGCTGGTTCCGCTCCGGCGACCTGGGGTTCAAGGACACCGACGGCTGCCTCACCCTGGTGGACCGCAAGAAGGACATGGTGGTGCGGGGCGGCTACAACGTCTATCCGCGCGAGGTCGAGGACGTGCTGATGCGTCATCCCGCTGTCGCGCAGGCCGCGGTGATCGGCGTGCCGGATCCCCGCTACGGGGAGGAGGTGTGCGCGGTGGTCCGCCCGGTGCCGGGCAGGACGGCCGGCCCGGCGCTCGGCGCGGAGATCTCGGCCTGGGCGAAGGAACGGATGGCGGCGTACAAGTATCCGCGCCGGGTCGAGTTCGTCGACACGTTCCCGGTCGGCGCGAGCGGCAAGGTCCTCAAGCGCGAACTGGTGGGCCTGTTCGGGCGGTCCGGGGAGAGCGGGCGGCACCGTGTCCGGGTCGACTGATCCTTTAGGTCGTTTTGCCAGAGTTGCCACGGTTCCCGGACGGGAACCGTGCGACGAGGGGCCCTCGCCCTGCTCCGCAGGAGTCCGTTCCTCCCCGCCTGGAGGCGGGGCCATCTACGGAGGAATCAGATGAGCTCGAACATGAGCAGACGGTCGGCCCTCAAGGCCGTCGGCATGGGGGCGGCGGCGCTCGCCGTCGGAGCCGGTCCCGCGGCGGGCCCGGCCACGGCCACCGGCGGCACCACACCGGACGACCTGCGCACCGCGCTCGGCGGGAAGGTGCTCTTCCCGGGGGACGCGGACTACGACGCGGAGCGTGCCGCCTTCAACACCCTGATCCAGCAGAGCCCGAACGCCATCGTGGTCGCCGAGACGCCGCAGGACGTGGCGACGGCGGTGCGCATCGGCGCCGGGGGGCTCGGCTGGCCGATCGCGGTGCAGGCGACGGGACACGGTATCTGCGTGCCCGCCGACGGCGCCCTGCTGATCAACATGCGCAAGATGAACGGCGTCAGCGTCGACACGGCCGCCCGGACGGCGCGGATATCCGGCGGTGCGAAGTGGGCCGACGTACTCGCCGTCGCGGCCCCGGCGGGTCTGCTCCCGCCGGTCGGCTCGACCTCGGACGTGGGGGCCACCGGCTATGCCACCGGCGGCGGCGTGCCGGTGCTCGGCCGGACCTACGGCTTCGCCTCCGACCGGGTGCGCTCGATCGACCTGGTCACCCCGGACGGGCGGCTGCGGCACCTCACCCCGGCCAGGGAACGCGACCTGTTCTGGGCGGTGCGCGGTGGCGGGAGCAACTTCGGCGCCGTCACCGCCTTCGAGATCGACCTGCTGCCGAACGCCACCGTGTACGGCGGCGGCCTGGTCTTCCCCGCGGCGGCGGCCGCGCAGGCGTTCAAGGCGTACGTCGCGTGGACCGCGACGGTGTCGGAGAGGATGACGTCGGTCGCCTCCTTCATCCGCCAGCCCACCAGCCAGGTGCTGCGGATCGAGACGGTGTACGTCGGTTCAGCGACCGACGGCGCGGCCGAACTCGCCCCGCTGCGGGCCCTGCACCCCGTCGCGGACACCGTCACCGACGTGCCGGTCGCGCAGCTGGACGGCATCTTCAACGTCCCCGCCAGGCCCAGTGCGGGGCTCGTCGAGGGCGGTCTCATCGGTGCTCTGGACCCCGCCGGAACGGATCTGGTGCTGGACACGCTGGGCTTCGGCAACACGCTGCCGTCCGGGGTGGCGGAGGTGCGTCAGCTGGGTGGCGCGTTCGCGCGACCCCCGGCGGTGCCGAGCGCGATCGGCAACCGGGACGCGGACTTCCTGCTGTTCCTGAGCAACCCCGTGCCCCAGCCGTCGCAGGAGCAGGCCGTGGCGCAGGCGCAGCGGGGGGTGCTGGACGCGCTGGCCCCGGTGCTCACCGGTGGCACGGTGCCGACCTTCCTCGGCACCCTGGACACCACGGTGGAGGAGGTGCGGGCCGCGTACACGGACAGCGACTGGTGCCGGCTGCTGCGGCTCAAGCATGTCTACGATCCGGCCAACCTGTTCCGGGTCAACCACAACATCCGCTGACCCCCCGGGGGGTCCGCCTCAGCGGGCGGACCCACGCCCGGCGTCTGCGCGGACCCCGTCGAGGGCTAGCTCGAGGTGGCGGCGCCAGCCGGAGCTGCCCGTGGGGCGGAAGTACATGGTCGCCATCACACCGCGCGTGAGCAGCGGGAAGTCGGCGTAGGTGAGATCGGCGCGCACCGCCCCGGCGACCACGGCGCGCTCGATGACTCGGGTGACGATCTCGGCGAACTCGGCCTTCTGCTGCTCCAGCCCCTCCCACTCGATGTCGCCCGCGCCCATCAGCGCCAGTTGGAAGCTGGCGTCGCCGTCCGCGGCCTCCAGATAGCTGCGCAGCACGGTTTCGAAGGCCTCGCCCGGGTCGGGGATCTGTTCGGCGGCGCGGGCGAGGCCCGCCATGCCCTCGTAGCGCTCACGGACCATGGCGGTGAACAGCGCCTGCTTGCTGGGGAAATGGCGGTAAAGGGTGCCCATGCCCAGACCGCAGTGGGCGGCGATCTCCTCCATCTGGGCCTCGCGACCGCGCAGGGCGAACAGCTCGCGCGCGGAGGCCATGATCCGTGCGCGGTTGCGGCGGGCGTCCGCGCGCAGCGGTCGTTCGGTATCGGACATCGCTCCGGCCCTGGCTCAGGGGTCGATTGACAAGCGGAACCTTAGTTCACTATCGTCGACACGACAAGACGGAACCGGACTTCCTCTTCCTCTTACCCTGCTCCTGCCAGGAGGCATCATGCTCGTGATCACCGCTCCCACCGGCCAGATCGGCCGTCAGGTCCTCGAGAAGGTGCTGGAGGGCGACCGGCCCGTCCGGGTCATCGCCCGCGACCCGGCCAAACTGCCCGGCCCCGTGCGCGAGCGCGTCGAGGTCGTCCAGGGCACGCACTCCGACCCCGCCGTGCTCAGCGAGGCGTTCGTCGGCGCCGACACGGTGTTCTGGCTCGTACCCCCGAACGCGCGCGCCGAGAGCGTCGACGGTTACGTGCTCGGCTTCACCCGAACCGCGTGCGAGGCGATCACACAGCAGGGCGTCAGGCGCGTCGTCGGGGTCTCCACCCTGGGCCGCGGGGCGGCCAAGAACGCCGGACAGGTCTCGGCCGCGCTGGCCATGGACGAACTCATCGAGGCCACCGGCGTCGCCTACCGCGCACTGCGGATGCCGGGCTTCATGGAGAACATGCTCCAGCAGGTGATGCCGCTGAAGAACCAGGGCATGTTCTTCACGGCCATCTCCCCCGACCACAAGCTGCCCACCTGTGCCACGCGCGACATCGCCACGGTCGCGGCCCGGCTGCTGCTCGACGACTCCTGGGACGGACAGTCGGGGGTCCCGGTACTGGGCCCCGAGGACCTGTCGCCCAACGACATGGCCCGGATCATGTCCGAGGTGCTGGAGCGGCCGATCCGCGCCCAGCAGGTGCCCGCGGAGGCCTACCTCGCCAACCTGACCCGCAACGGCATCGCCCAGGGCTGGGCCCAGGGCCTGGTCGACATGGCCACCGAGGTCGAACTGCGCGACATCTACCACGCCGAACCGCGCACCGCCGAGGGCACCACCCCCACCACCTTCCGACAGTGGTGCGAGGAGGTGCTCAAGCCGGCCGTTCTCTCCTGACCCGAACCGCGCACCACCGACGCCCAGGGGGCGGCCGACCGGTTTCGCACCGGCGGCCGCCCCCTGGGCGTCGGTGTGCGCCCCTCAGTCGTAGCTGACGCGGCGCGAGCGGGTCAGGAACACGCCGTCGCGCTCCACCAGTTCGTCGTGCATGACGCAGCTGACGAAGACCGGCTCCCGCTCCGGCCGGACCTTGACGACCAGGCAGTAGGCGGTCGCCCGGAACCCGCCGTCGTCCAGCAGCCGCAGATCGATCATGTTGACCCAGTGCCGCCGCTGCATCGGATCGTCCTGGAACCGGCGGTGGAAGTCGGTCAGGTCCGCGACGATGCCGTCCCGGGTGCGGGCCGGTTCACGTCCGGGGGTGTGCGCGAACTCGGCGTCCTCGGTGAAGGTGCCGGCGTAACCGCGGATGTCCCGCTCGTCCAGGAGCCTCATCTGAGCGGCATAGAACTGCTGCACCCGTGGATACGCGGTGACCGGATCGAGCCGGGCGGGGACTGTTGTCATTGGCGCTCTCCCAGATCTCGGTTGATGCGCGCACAGTCTCTGCGAGAGCGCTCGAACTTCGGTCAAGCCATGTGCAATCGCTCCGCCTGCCACGAAAGAGCGGCTCAGTACGCCTTGAGGAACCTTTTAGGTGACCTGGTTACGTTGATCCCGTCCACAACAGATCTGCTCGATCGCCGATCGACGGCAACAGGGGGATGCGGATGACAACGGCCGAAAAAACACAGCCTGTTGCCCTGGTCACCGGCGCAACGCGCGGGATCGGCCTGGAAATAGCCCGGACACTGGCCGGGCACGGAATGGCGGTATTTCTCTGTGCGCGCGACCATGACGACGTCGCGGCAACGGTGAAGGAAATGCAGCAGCAGGGACACACGGTCGACGGACACGGCTGCGACGTCCGGTCGGCGGAGCAGATCCACGACCTCGTGCGGCGGGCGGCAGACCGCTTCGGTCCGCTCACCGTCCTGGTGAACAACGCCGGCCGTCCGGGCGGCGGGGCTACCGCGGAGATCTCCGACGACCTGTGGTGCGATGTCGTCGAAACCAACCTGACCAGCGTCTTCAGGATGACCAAAGAGGCTCTGACCACCGGCGGAATGCTTCGGACCGGCCGCGGCCGGATCATCAACATCGCCTCCACCGGCGGCAAGCAGGGCGTCGTCCACGCCGCTCCGTACTCCGCCTCCAAGCACGGAGTCGTCGGATTCACCAAGGCACTGGGGCTGGAACTGGCGAAGACCGGCATCACCGTCAACGCGGTCTGCCCCGGTTTCGTCGAGACACCGATGGCCGAGCAGGTACGGGAGCACTACGCCGGAATATGGGGTGTCGACACGGCCGAGGCGCATTCCCGTATCACCGCGCGCGTTCCGATCGGCCGCTATGTGGAGCCGAGCGAGGTGGCCGCCATGGTCGAGTACCTGATATCTCCCGGCGCCGCCGCAGTCACCGCGCAGGCCCTCAATGTCTGCGGCGGGCTCGGCAACTACTGAATTCCCACGCCTCCGAACCCCTGCATTACTCATGTCACGAAGGGTGGCTTCCGCTATGCCGCGCACAGCGCCGCCGGCCCGCACCGCGAGTTCGCTGATGTCGGAATGCATCTACTATCTTCCGCGTCTGATGTTCCTGAACTCCCGGTACGCGCCGCAGACGCACTGGGGGGACATCGCCACGGTGCTGCGGGATTTCCCCGAGGACAGCAGCGCCGTGGGGTCGCCGAAATTCTGGGAGGAATGGCAGTCCCGCTGGATCGCCCACGGCGACCTCTACTCCCGGCTGGCCCGCACCTCCTCCACTCGCGCCGGACGCACGCGCGCCGAGCGCGGGGCCGCGGTGTCGTACCACTGGGCGGAGTTCATGGACTTCGGCGACCGGCAGCGCAAGCTCCGGCTGCGCTCGCTGGTGCGCGAGCACTTCCTGCGCAGCCTCGCCGACGGCGAACTCCGGTACACAGAGGGCGAGTTGGCCGCGGGCGAGCACAGCGGCTGCCGGGTTCCGTACTGGCTCTTCCTGCCGCCGTCCGCTGGCCCGGGGGCGAAGCCGGTGCCCTGTGTGATCCTGTCCAACGGCCTGGACTCGATGACCGAGGTGGAGGTCCTGGCCCTCGCCGAGCCCTATCTCGAACGCGGCATCGCGGCGCTGCTGTTCGACGGACCCGGACAGGGGATCCATGTCGGGCAGGTGCCGCTGCGCATCGCGATGGAGTCGGTCGTCGCCGGCCTGGTGGACCGGCTCCGGCAGGATCCACGCATCGCGCACGACCGGCTCGCCTTCTTCGGCATCAGCTTCGGCGGCTACTTCACCCTGCGGATCGCCCAGCGGCTCGGCCCACTGTTCACCTGCCTGGTGAACCTGTCGGGCGGTCCGCGCGTCGCGCCTTTCGACGGGCTTCCCCGCCGGCTCAAGGACGACTTCCGCTTCGTGTTCGCCTGCGGTGAGCCGGTGGACATGCAGGCCCGCTTCGACGCGCTGGAGATCGACCCGGCGGTGCCCCCCGGCGCCGCGGTGCTCAGCGTCCACGGCGGACGGGACGACATCTTCCCGGTGGCCGGCCTCGAGGAACTCGACCGGGCCTGGGGAGGCAAGCACCGGCTCGTGGTGCACGAGAACGAGGCCCACATCTGCCCCAACCTCGTCAACCTGTGGAGCACCGAGACGGCCGACTGGGTGTCCGATCAGCTCCGGCCGGCCTAGGGAGTGTCGCCTTGTCGCCGCAAGAGCACCTGACAGCGGAAGGACTCGTCGGCTCCTGGCGTCTGGTCACCCACTTCTATCTCGCCGAGGACGGCTCCACCCGGGCCGGCCCGTGCGGCGACCGGGCCGACGGACTGCTGATCTACGACGCCCACGGATACATGTCGGCTGCGCTGATGCGCACCGCCGACCCGGACACGGCGAGCGGGACGCCGGTCGCGTACATGGGCTATTCGGGGCGGTGGCGGGTGGCGGGCGACCACGTGGTCCACGAGGTCGTCGTCGGCTCGCATCCCCGCATCGTCCACACCGAGCAGGTCCGTCAGGCGCGGCTGGACCGTGACCGGCTGGTCCTGCGCGAACGCCTCGGCGGATCGCCGCGGTTCCTCGTTCTGGAGTGGCGACGCGCCGACTCCACACCCACGGGAGAGAAAGCCATGCAGACGAACGGCACCGACATACCCGGGGGCGCCCCGTGAATCGCCGGGTGGTCATCACCGGAATGGGCGTCCGGGCGCCCGGTGGCCTGGGCAGGGAAGCCTTCTGGTCCCTGCTGTGCGAGGGACGGACGGCGACCCGCCGGATCTCCTTCTTCGACCCCTCGCCCTACCGTTCCCAGGTCGCCGCGGAGGTCGCCTTCGACGCCGCGGCGGAGGGCCTGACCCCGCGTGAGACACGGCGGATGGACCGGGCGACCCAGTTCGCGGTGGTCTGCGCCCGCGAGGCGGTGGCCGACAGCGGACTGGACCCCGGCGCCTGGGAGCCGCACCGGATCGGTGTGAGCCTGGGCAGCGCGGTCGCCGCGGCGACCAGCCTGGAGCAGGAGTACCTGGTGCTGTCGGACTCCGGCAGGCGCTGGGTGATGTCGCAGGAGTATCTGTCCCCGCACATGTTCGACCACATGATCCCCAGCATCATGCCCGCCGAGATCGCCTGGGCGGTCGGTGCGGAGGGACCGGTCGCGTTGGTGTCGAACGGCTGCACCTCCGGGCTCGACTCCGTCGGCCACGCCGTCGCGCTGATCCGCGAGGGCAGCGCGGACGTCATGGTCGCGGGCGCCGCGGACACCCCGATCACCCCGATCGTGGTGTCCAGTTTCGACGCGATCAAGGCGACCACGACGTACAACGACGATCCGGAGCACGCCTCCCGACCCTTCGACGGCACCCGCAACGGCTTCGTCCTGGCCGAGGGCGCGGCCGTGTTCGTCCTGGAGGAGCTCACGGCCGCCCGGCGGCGGGGCGCGCACATCTACGCCGAGGTCGGCGGCTACGCCACCCGGTGCAACGCCTACCACATGACCGGCCTGAAGCCCGACGGCCGGGAGATGACCGAGGCCATCCGAGCGGCTCTCGACCAGGCGAGGCTCGACCCCACCGCGGTCGACTACGTCAACGCGCACGGCTCGGGCACCAAACAGAACGACCGGCACGAGACCGCCGCGTTCAAACGCAGCCTCGGCGCGCACGCGTACCGGACACCGGTCAGCTCGATCAAGTCCATGGTGGGCCACTCACTGGGCGCCATCGGCTCGGTGGAGATCGCCGCATCGCTGCTGGCCATCGAGCGGCAGGTGGTGCCGCCGACAGCGAACCACCAGGTGAAGGACCCCGAATGCGATCTGGACTACGTCCCCATGACGGCACGGGAACATCGCACCGACACCGTGTTGACCGTCGGCAGCGGCTTCGGCGGGTTCCAGAGCGCGATGGTGCTGACCAGGCCGAGGCCGGTGACCGCATGAGCGTGTTCACCGGAGTGGGCGTGGTCGCCCCGAACGGGGTCGGCGTCAAGGAGTTCTGGGCGGCGACGCTCTCGGGCCGCAGCGGCATCGGCGAGCTGGACCGGTTCGACACCTCCGGCCAGCCCGCGCGTCTGGCCGGACTGGTGCGCGACCTGGACCCGGCGCAGCACCTGCCCAGCCGGCTGCTGCCGCAGACCGACGTGTCGACCCGGCTGGCCCTGATCGCCGCCCAGAGCGCCCTGGAGGATGCCGACCTGGACACCGCCTCGGTCACCGACTACGACATGGGCGTCGTCACCGCCAACGCCTCCGGCGGATTCGAGTTCACCCACCGGGAGTTCAGGAAGCTGTGGTCCCAGGGGTCGCAGCACGTCAGCGCGTATGAGTCCTTCGCCTGGTTCTACGCCGTGAACACCGGCCAGATCTCCATCCGGCACGGGATGCGCGGACCGAGCTGTGCGCTGGTGGCCGAACAGGCGGGCGGACTGGACGCGTTGGGGCAGGCACGACGCAGCGTCCGGGCGGGCGTGCCGATCATGCTGAGCGGCGGTGTCGACTCCGCTTTCGACCCCTGGGGATGGGTCTCGCACCTGTCCAGCGGGCGGGTCAGCCGCGACCCCGACCCCGCGACCGCGTACCGGCCCTTCGACAGGGAGGCGAGCGGTTACGTCCCCGGCGAGGGCGGCGCGATCTGCGTACTGGAGGACGCCGGCTCGGCGCGCGAACGCGGTGCCCACGTCTACGGCGAACTCGCGGGCTACGCGGCCACGTTCGACCCGGCGCCCGGCACCGGGCGTCCTCCCGGGCTGCGGCGCGCAGCGGAACTGGCCCTGGCGGATGCGGGGATCGCCGCCGAAGAGGTGGACGCGGTCTTCGCCGACGCGGCGGGCCTGCCCGAGCTGGACCGGGCCGAGGCACTCGCCCTGCGGGAGGTCTTCGGAGTGCGCGGGGCGCCGGTCACCGCGCCGAAGGCACTCACCGGCCGGTTGTTCTCCGGCGGCGGGACGCTCGACGTCGTGGCCGCGTTGATGAGCATCCAGGACCAGGTGATCCCACCGACCTTCGGTACCGGCACGGTACCGACCGACTACGGCCTCGACGTCGTGCTCGGTGAACCTCGCGAGGCGCGGGTGGACACCGCGCTCGTACTCGCCCGGGGCCGCTGGGGGTTCAACGCGGCCGCCGTGATCCGTACGTTCCAGGACAGGAGTTGACCATGAACAAGCAGATGAGCGTCGACGAGCTGCGCGGCATCCTGATCGCCTGTGCGGGCGGCGAGGACGCGGAAGCTTTGCACGGGGACATCTCCGACGTCAGCTTCGACGACCTCGGATACGACTCGCTGGCCCTGATCGAGACGGCGACCAGGCTCAAGCTGGACCACGGCGTGGTCATCCCGGACGAGCTGATCACCGAGGTCCGCACCCCTGCGGACCTGCTCGAGCTGGTCAACGAGCGGATCGCGGCCTAACCATGCAGATCTCTATGACGCACAGCCGTCTGGTGGCGGCGCCCGCGGAGAACGTCTACCGGGTGGTCGCCGACGTCACGTCGTGGCCGGTGGTGTTCGGCCCCGCCGTGCACGTCCGGCACCTCCACCGGACCGAGGGCGAGGAACGGTTCCAGCTGTGGGCGCTGGTCGGGGGCGACGTGCACACCTGGGTCTCCCGGCGGGAGTTCGACCCGGCCGCCCGGCGGATCGTCTTCCGCCAGGAACGCACGCATCCCCCGGTCACCGCCATGGCGGGAACGTGGTCGTTCCACCCACTGCGGGACGGACGGACCGAGGTGCGTCTGGAGCACACGTTCTCGGTGGACGGCGAGGGGGCCGCGGCCGGCATCCGTGCCGCGGTGGACCGCAACAGCAAGGAGGAGCTGGCGGCCCTGGGGCGGATCACCGAGCTCGGCCACCCTCTGGACGAGGTGATCGACACCTTCTCCGACACGGTCGTACTGGACGCCCACCCCAAGGACGTCTACGAGTTCGTCCGCCGCAGCGACCTGTGGCCCGAGCGGCTCCCGCACGTGGCCCGCGTCGACCTGTCGGAGGACGCGTCCGGGATCCAGCACATGGAGATGGACACCGTGACCGCGGACGGTACGGCGCACACCACCCGCTCGGTCCGGGTCTGCTCGGCACCGTCCTGGATCGCCTACAAGCAGCTCCTGCCGCCCCGCACGCTGCTCGGCCACAGAGGCCGCTGGACGTTCACCCCCGTCGAGCGCGGCGTCGAGGTCACGGCCACGCACACCGTCGCCATCGACCATCGGGCCGCCCGTGCCGTGCTCGGCGCCGACTGCACCGTGGCCCGGGCCCGAGAACACCTGCGTGCGGCGCTCGGCGGAAACGGGCGGGCGACCCTGGCCCACGCAGGCGCGTTCATCGGCGGGACCCTCCACTGAAGACAAAGGGGGGCACGTGAGTGCTCATCAGCTGGACTGGACGACGACCGTCGTCATCGCGGACATCGCGGGCATCCTCCTGGTCGGTTGTCTGCTGTTGCGCGTCGCCAGGTGGGTGCGGCAGCCGCCGGTGGTGGCGGAGTTGCTGGCCGGGGTCGTTCTCGGACCCAGCGTGCTGGGGCTGCTGCCGGGACACCTGAGCACTCGGCTCTTTCCCGAGCAGGGGCGGCCGTTCCTGAGCGTGGTGGCGCAGCTGGGCATCCTGCTGTTCATGTTCCTGATCGGCTGGGAGTTCGACCAGGACGTGCTGCGCGGCCGGCTGCGGACGACGGTCACGTCGGTGGCCCTGTCCTCCATGGCGGTGCCGTTCCTGGGTGGGGCCGCGCTGGCGTTCGCGCTGTACGGCCGGCACGACCAGGTCGGCGGGCACGCCGTGGGACGGGTCGCCTTCGTCCTCTACATCGGGACGGCGATCTCCATCACCGCCTTCCCGGTGCTGGCCCGCTTCCTGGCCGACACCAGGATGAGCGGCACCCGCGTCGGTGAGATCGCCCTGGCGAGCGCGGCGGCCTGCGACGCCGTGGCCTGGGTGCTGCTCGCCGTGGTGGTCGCGGTGGTGCAGGTGACCGGGGCCGGAGGGCTGCTGCGGATGGGATGCCAACTGGTCGGGTACGCCCTCGTGTCGGCGCTGCTGGTGCGTCCCGTGCTGAACGCGGCCATCGGGCGGTGGGGTCGTGGGGGCGGGCGGGCGTCGCTGCTCGCCCCGGTGTGCGCCGGGGTCTTCCTGTCGGCCGCCGCGACCTCGTGGATAGGTGTGCACGCCGTCTTCGGCGCCTTCGTCTTCGGTTGCCTGATGCCGCGTGAGCCCCGGGAGCTGCTGGTCAGGCAGGTGCGGGTGCCGCTGGAGCACGTGAGTCTGCTGCTGCTTCCGGTGTTCTTCATCCAGGTCGGGCTCTCGGTGAACATCCGCTCGCTGAGCGGCGGCGACCTGGCGGAGGCGGTCGCGGTCACCGCCGTCGCCTGCACCGGGAAGGTCCTCGGGGCGAGCGTGCCCGGCCGGCTCAACGGTCTGGACTGGCGGGACGCCGGCCGGCTCGGGGTGCTGATGAACATGCGGGGGCTGACCGAGCTGATCGTCCTCAACGTGGGTGTGAGCATGGGCGTACTCGACGACCGCATGTACACGATCATGGTGCTGATGGCTCTGGGGACCACGGCGGCCGCGGGCCTGATCATCCGGTACCGCCCGCCGGAGACCTTGTGGACACGGCCGCGGACCAACGCGCGACCGCACCTCACCGAAGCCGCCAAGGCCGAGTGAGCGCCCCACGCGCAGGCGCGACGGCTTCACCTTTCATCGCAAGTTCACCGGGAGGAAAGATGCTCGACCGACCCAGCTGCGACGTCGTGGTCCTGGGCGGGGGCCTAGCGGGCCTCACGCTCGCGATCCAGCTGAAGAACGCGCGGCCGCAGACCGATGTCGTCGTGCTCGACAAGCGCAGGGGACTGGCGCCGGAGGCGGCGTTCAAGGTCGGCGAGTCGACCGTCCCCACGGGCGCGCACTACTTCGCCGAGATCGTCGGCATGAAGGAGCACCTGGACAAGTTTCACCTGCAGAAGAACGGGCTCCGGTTCTTCCAGCCGGCCGGCGACAACAGCGACCTGACCCGCCGCATCGAGCTGGGGTCGCTCGACTTCCCGGTCCACGTCAACTACCAGATCGACCGCGGCCGTTTCGAGAACGAGCTGACCCGGACCGCGATCGACCTCGGCGTCGACCTGCGCCAGGGCTGCGATGTGAGCGGTGTGACGTTGCGACCGGAGACGGGGCACGAGGTCTCCTTCGCCCAGGACGGCGCCGAACGCACCCTGCGAAGCCGGTGGCTGGTGGACGCGGCCGGCCGCGCCGGGGTGATCAAACGACACCTCGGCATCGGCCGGGAGGTCGCCCACACCATCGACGCGTCGTGGTTCCGGCTCGCCGGCGGCATCGATCTGGAGCAGTGGGGCGCGGACAACCCCGAGTGGCTGAGTCGGATGCGCCGGACGGGGATACGGCAGTTCAGCACGAACCACCTGATGGGGGACGGCTACTGGGTCTGGCTGATTCCGCTCGGCTCGGACCACGTAAGCGTCGGGATCTGCACCGACCCGCGACTGCATCCGTACGAGGAGATCAGCGACTTCGACCGCGTCCTGGACTGGCTGCACCGCCACGAACCGCAGTTGGCCCGGGCGATGGCCGGGCGGACCGGGGACGTCGCGGACTTCCTCACCGTACGCGACTTCGCCTTCGGGGTGCAGCGCGTGTACTCGCCGGACCGGTGGGCCCTGGTCGGCGAGGCGGGCGCGTTCGCGGACGCGTTCTACTCCCCCGGCTCCGACATGATCGCCTACGGCAACACCGCCACCACCGACCTGGTCGTGCGCGATCTCGACGGGCAGGACGTCACCGAGCCGCTGGAGTTCTACAACGACTTCCACCTGAAGACCTTCGCGTTCGTGCTGTCGAAGGTGGAGGACCACTACCCCTCCTTCGGCAACCCGGTGGTGATGGTGCCGAAGCTGAGCTGGGACAGGGCACTGAACCACTTCGGTGTCGTCCTGCTGTTCGTCCAGAACCGGTTCGAGTACGCGTTCCTGCGGAGTGTGCGCGCCGACATCGACAAGCTCTACCTGCTCAACGAGCGGGTGCAGCAGTTGTTCAGGGACTGGAACCGGCTGGAGCGGGGCGCGGCGCCGGGCCCGGCGCCGGCCCACGCCGTGGCCAAGGCGGTCCGTGACAGCGCGACGGAACTCGTCGTCGAGCACAGCGACGAGGAGCTGAGGGCGGCCGTCGCGCGCAATGTCGAGGTGGCCGAGGCGATGGCCGTGGGGCTCTTCCACCGGGCCGCCCGCAACCTGGCCGAGCACCCGGCTCCCGACGTCCCCGTCAACCCCTATGCCATCGGCCTGAACCCGGGCGACTGGCGGGCCGACGGACTGTTCGACGGCGAGGTCCTGCTGACCCTCGCCCAGGCCGACGAGATCGCCGAGGGCCTGCGCGGCCTGTTCGCGGACCCGCTGCTGACGGACGCGGCCTGAGCGAACCGGGCGGCCGAAACGGCAGGCGCCCCGGGGCTCCCCGGGGCGCCTGCCGTTGTGCCGGTGTCACGCGGTGTACGGCGTCTTCCGCCGGGCGTCCGCGAGGGCCCGCGCCCACCACGACAGCTGGTTCAGCATCACCTTGGCCGCGGTACGCGCACCCGCCACGTCCTCCGGGCGCCCGTCGGCGCCGAACCGGTCCCGCGGGCCGTGGAAACTCATCCCGTCACGCAGAGAGACGGCGTGGAGCTCCGCGAACACCTGGCGCAACTGCTCGGCGGCACGGATGCCGCCGGAACGCCCGCCGTAGGACACGAACGTCACCGGCTTCGCCTGCCACTGCTTATGGTTCCAGTCGATGACGATCTTCAACTGGGCCGGGAAGCTGTGGTTGTACTCCGGCGTGACGACGACGTAGGCATCCGCGTCCTCGAGCCGCCCTCCCAACCGGCGAGCGCTCTCCTCGACGGCCGGCGCGGGAGCCAGCGTCGGGACGGGCGGCAGCTGCCACTCCGCGAGATCCAGTCGGTCCACGTCGAAGCTGCTCAGATCGGATGCGGTCTCGTGGAGCCAGTCCGCGATCATGGCCCCCGTGCCGCTCGACGACGAGCAGGCCACCAGCATCGCCAAACGGAGTTCCTTCGCCATCATCTCATCCCGTGCCGTCAGTGGAACAGCGGACATGGTGCATATCCATTGTCGCGGCGGCGTCTCAAAAGCCGCTCGAGACGGTTGTTGAGAATTGCATCAATGGCTGGCAAGTATCTCGTGATGCAGCCTCTTCGCCTCGGGCGAGGGCTCCAGCCCCAGTTCGTCGTCGAGTATCCGGCGAAGCTGGTGGTATGCCGTGAGCGCCTCACCGCGCCGCCCGCACCGGTGCAGTGCCTGCATGAGCCGGACATGAAACGACTCATGCAGTTGGTGCGTGGCCACCAGGGAACGCAGCTCGCCCACGATTTCCCGATGCCGGTTGTTCGCCAAATCGGCTTCGATGCGCAGTGAAACCGCCTCCAGCCGCTGCTCCTCCAGAAGCGCGGCCAGGCCGTGCAGGAAGGGCCCCTGAACGATGTCCGTCGGCAGCGGGCCACGCCACAGCGACAGGGCCTCCCGCAGATGCCGGGCCGCGCAGTCGCCCTGCCCTGCCGTCAGGGCGCTGCGGCCGGCCTCGACCAGGCGCTGGAACTCAAAGGTGTCCACGTTCTGCCGAGGGACGGCCAGGAGGTAGCCGCCAGGCCGGGTGACCAGCAGAGACTCGTCCGGCGAGGCGGGAAGGCCGCTGCTGAAGAGTTTGCGCAGTTGATAGACGTAGGTCTGCACGATGGTCTTGACTGTTCGCGGCGGCCCATAGGGCCACAGCTCGTCGATGAGCTGCTCGGTGCTGACCACCGTGTCCGCGTTCACGGCGAGCATCGACAGCACCTGTCGCAGCTTGATCGCCGTTACCTGTAACGATCCGGCATTCTCTCGTCTGGGATTGTGATTGATTTCGAGCGGTCCCAGCAGGCTGATCCTTATGTGATCGCCGATCATCTCTGATCTCCCCGTTGTGTACTGCCCACTCAGCCTCGGACGCTACCCGACGTTCCGCCATTTTGGAAACCCGAAGTCAGAGGCGTCCACACGTGTCGGGTAAGGCCAGCGACATAAGCGGAATGAATACCTCCCTGTTCTTTTGAGTAAACCTTTGCTTTTACGCGAACGCTTTTGAGCGATAGTCGAGCGGGGACTGCTTGGGTCGCGGCATGCGCACTTTCACCGGCGAACCGGGAATGGAAGAGATAGGCGACGGGGTTCACGCGTTTCTGCAGCCCGACGGAGGCTGGTGCCTGAACAACGCGGGCCTGATCGTCTCCGCGTACGGACCCGTGCTCATCGACACGGCAGCCACCCGGGCGCGGGCCGGCCTCCTGCGGGAACTCGCCGTCAAGGCCGCAGGTGCGCCGCCGAGGCTGATCGTCAACACCCACGCGCACGGCGACCACACCTTCGGAAACTTCGTCTTCCCCGAGGCGCTGGTGCTCGCGCACGAGGGCACCCGCAGGGAGGCCGCACGCGTCGGTCTGCATCTGACCGGCCTGTGGCCGGACGTCGACTGGGGTGGCGTCGAACTGGTGCTGCCGCAGCTGACGTTCACCGGACCGATGACGCTGCAGCTGGGTTCCCATGTGGCCGAACTGCACTCGTTCGGGCCCGCTCACAGCGGGCGGGACACGGTCGTCTGGCTGCCGGGCGAGCGGGTGCTGTTCACCGGCGACCTGATCATGTCGGGCGTGACGCCGTTCGTCCTCACCGGGTCGGTACGCGGGCTGCGGGCCGCCGTGACCGCGCTGCGCAAGCTGGACCCGCTGACCGTCGTACCCGGCCACGGCCCGGTCGGCGGCCCGGAGCTGCTGGATGCGACGGAACGCTATCTGGACTGGCTGACCGAGCTCGCCCGGACCGGCGCCGCCATGGGCCTGACCCCGCTGGAGGCCGCCAGGAAGGCCGACCGGGGGGCGTTCCCCGGACTCCTCGACAGCGAGCGGCTCGCCCCCAACCTGCACCGCGCCTACGAGGAGTTGCGCGGCGGCAGCCGACAGCCTCCGGCCGAGGTCGACATGCTCTTCGCCGACATGGTGGACCTGCACGGCGGCCTTCCGGAGTGCCACGCCTGACGTCGACGGCGTCCTCCACCTGCCGTCCCGCCACCGGGTGTGGTCACTGGCCGACCCGGGCTCGGTGCGACGGCTGCGCGACCTGGCCCGGGGGGATCCGGCGGGGCAGCCTCTGGACCGAACACCACAGGAGGACGTCAAGCCACAGGTACTGGCCGAGTCCTTCGCGCCCACCGTGTCCGACACGTACAGGGGGCACTGATCACCGAGTACACCCGCGCCCTGGGCGACCTCAACCGGTCCGCACAGCGGTGTGCACGGTGTGCACCGCCAGCACGAACACATCCGTACGCCGGTGCACACTCGCCGCGTCCTCGGGATCGAGCAGCCGGTCGAGAGTGTCCCGGTCACCGGATTCCAGGTGCTCCCCGAACACCTCCCGCAGCCGCCCCAGCGACGCGGCGATGTACGCACGGGCCCGATCCGTCGTCGGCGCCGGAAGATCCAGCATGAAGCTGCGGGTACCGGTGTGCCGCAGCCCCGCGGAGGCCATCAGCGCGGGCCAGTCCTCGACCTCGGAGACGGCGTCGGGCAGATCCGACCGCATCTGCGCGAACCACTCCTCCTCCAGTGCGTCGAGCCGCGCCTGCAGGCCGGACCGTCCGATCCCGATGTCCCGGGGCAGAAAGCGCGCCGGCAGCCCGCCCTCCAGCAACGCCAGCGTGCCGCCCCGGGCCAGCCGCGAGGCGAACGCGGCGATCCCGGCCCGCTGGTCCCCCAGGTGGTGCAGGCTCCGGCTGGCCCAGAGCAGGTCGACGGGATAGTCCAACTCGTCGAGGACTCCGGGCAGTTCACCGGCGAGGGTGCCGAAGCGGTCGGCGACACCGAGCCGCTCGGCCCGGGCCCGCGCCCGCTCCAGCAGCGGCTCGGCCCCGTCCACGGCGACCATCCGGGCCCCCGGAAACGCCTCGGCGAGCAGACAGGACAGCACCCCGGGCCCACTGCCCGCGTCGACGATCAGCCCCGGCTCGGTCTGCTTGTGCCCGAGCCACGCCAGGGCCCGCTCGTACAGCGGCGTGAACAGCTCCGCCTGGGTCTCCAGGTGCTGGGCCATCCTGGACCAGTCGATGTCGGTGTGCTCGTGGTGATGGTGACCGTGGGTGCCGTGATCGTGCGCCATGGTGTCAG
Organism: Streptomyces sp. NPDC102270; assembly: GCF_044766405.1. Taxonomy (NCBI): domain Bacteria; kingdom Bacillati; phylum Actinomycetota; class Actinomycetes; order Kitasatosporales; family Streptomycetaceae; genus Streptomyces; species Streptomyces sp. NPDC102270. The sequence continues at coordinate 191,919 of NZ_JBIWLX010000020.1, forward strand.
CCTCTCCTCGGGATGCGGCCAGCGTGTGCCGACGCACCGCGAAGACGCCAGTGTTGTTGCCGCGACGGCAAAAAACACGGCAAAGCGGACGCAAAGAAAAGGGGATGCGCGCACCCCGGCCGGTCCCCCACGATGACCCCATGGACGACGAACTGGTGGAGCGCTTCCTCGAAGACGGATTCGTGAGGATCGAGGGCGCCTTCCCGCCCCGCGTCGCCCAGCACTGTGCGTCGCTGCTGTGGCGGGAGACGGGCTACGATCGCGAGGACCCGGCCTCCTGGAAGGTCCCGGTGGTGTGGGTGCCCGGGATGGCACAGGGCCCGTTCGCTGCCGCCGCCAACTCGCCGGTCCTGCACGAGGCGTTCGACCTGCTGGTGGGCGAGAACCGCTGGCAGCCCCGCTACTCACTGGGCACTTTCCCGTTGCGGTTTCCGCATACGGAGGAACCGGACGACGCGGGCTGGCACATCGAGGGAAGCTACCTCCCCGAGGGCGCACCGGCCGGGACGTACCACACCAACCTGCGCTCCAGGGACCGTGCCCTGCTGATGCTGTTCCTGTTCAGTGAGGTCACCGAGACCGACGCCCCGACCCGCATCCGGGTGGGCTCCCATCTCGACGTACCGCCGGTCCTGGAGCCGTACGGCGAACAGGGCGCGTCCTTCCTGGAGTTGGGCCCGAAGGTGGACGAGGCCTCCGCCCACCGCCCGCTCGCCCACGCCACCGGCAGCCCGGGCGACGTCTACCTCTGCCACCCCTTCCTGGTCCACGCGGCCCAGCCCCACCACGGCACGCGCCCCCGCTTCATGGCCCAGCCGCCTCTGCTGCCGGCCGAGCCGTACGAGCTGGACCGCCCGGACGGCGACTACTCGGCGGTGGAGTTCGCGATCCGCCGGGGTCTGGCCAAGGAGAGCTGACCAGACCCCGGCGGGGGTGTCGCGTCGCGCACTCGGCAGATCTACAGCGCCGGGTACGCGTTCTTCATGAGCTCCTGGAACTGCGCCGAGAACCAGTGTCCCGACAGCGGGGCGTTCGGCAGCGCGCCGGACATGTTGTTGTTGTTGCGCGGGTTGCCGGTGTACGTCGGGTCGCACATCCGGTCGAAGCCCTTGCCCTCGTCGTTCGCGATCGCGGAGCTGGACCCGTCGGACTCACCCGGAGGCTTGATCCACACGTAGGCGTCGATCCCGGCGGCCGGGCTGGCCTTCGGCCGCTCACCGAGGCCGGCACCCGCCTGGTTGCACCAGTTGCCGACGTGGATACGCCTGTCGAGCTTGCCGCCGTTGACGTAGGTGTCCACGTCCGTCATGGCGCCGGGGCCGTTGGGCCGGGCGGTGCCGCCCCAGCCGTTGCGGGAGGTGTCGATCAGCATGCCGACGCCCGAGGGGAAGCCCTGGTTCACGGCCTCCTGCCGGAACGCCTGCGCGTAGGAGAGCTCGTCGACGTACCGGTTCCAGTCGACCCACTTTGACTCGCGCACGGACTTGCCGTTCACGGAGTCGTTGATGGTGAAGTTCGGCTCCTTCAGCGCGCTGTAGTTGGCGGTGTTGGTGATGAAGCCCTGCACGTCGTTGAGCGTGGCGCCCTCGGCGGTGGCCGCCTGCTTGATCGTCTGGACGGTCGCGGAGAAGTTGTCGTCCCAGCCGAGCCAGCCGTGGTGCCCGGCGTCCACGTAGTTGTAGACGTTGGGGGCGTCACCGAGCTTGTTGAGCGCGTAGCCGACGCCCTTGGTGTAGTTGCCGTTGGCCTTCATCGTGTCGCAGTTCGCGGTGGCCGTGGCCCGCGGCGTGACGTTGGTGACGAGGTTCGGCAGCGAGTCGAGCTCGACCGTGTTGACGATCCGCAGCGAGGCGTACTTGGGGTCGGCGAGGATCGCTGCGATCGGGTCGATGTACTGCGTCTTGTACTTGTCGATCTCCGTGGGGCCCAGTTCGCCGTTGGAGGCGAGTGCTGAGCAGTCGCGTCCGGGCAGGTCGTAGATGACCAGCTGGACGACGAGCTCTCCCGAGCCCTTCTGCTTCAGTGCCTCGTCGAGGTGGGCGCGCAGGCCCATCTTGCCGCCGGCGCCGTTGATCGCGGCGATCCGGTCCAGCCACACGCCGGTGGGCTGGTTGGCGATGCGGCTGCCGCCCGGCTCTGCGGCGGCGTTGGCGGCCCACTCGGGGTTCACGTACACCTTGGCGCCCGCATACGGGTTGTCGACCCGGGTGCCGGGGGTACCGGGGTCGGTCGGGCCCGGATCGGTGGGGCCGCCGCCGTCGACGTTGCAGGTCACTCCGTCGAGGGTGAAGGTGGTCGGTACGGCGTTGGTGCCGCTGTAGGTGCCCTGGAAGCCGAAGCTGGCCGAACCGCCGGTGCCGAGCGTGCCGTTGTAGCTCTCGTTGGCCGCGGTGACGGCCGTCCCGCTCTGGCTGATCTTGGCGTTCCAGCCGCTGGTGACCTTCTGGTTTCCGGCGTACGACCATTTCAGCGACCAACTCGTCTTGGCGGCGCTGTTGTTGGTGATCGTGACGGCCGCGGTGAAGCCGGTGTCCCACTGGTTCTGCACCTTGTAGTCCACGGTGCAGGGGACGGCGGCGAGGCCCACGTCCCCGGGGGCCACGGCTAGCGCGGTCCCGGAGGCCCCGGCGACGAGCGCCAGGGCAGCGAGGAGCGCTGTTCTCGTACGACTCATGAGTGCGGGTTTCCTTCTCGTTCGCGGGTGTTGTCCGTTGAGCGGTGCTGTGCGTTGAGCGGGTGCTATCCGTTCAGGGCACGCAGATGGTCACGCAGCCCGGTGCCGAACGCTGTGGGTGTGCCGTCGTAGCTGCCGATCAGGGACGGTCCGGTGGAGCAGTCCCAGGTGTTCCAGGTCCAGCCGAGGTACGACAGGCCATGGCTGTCGAACCACTTCATGACCTGGTCGATGAAGCCGTGCGCGCAGGTGTTCTCGCCGATCTCCCCCGCCACAAGGGGGACTTGAGCGGCCACCGGGGCGAGCGTGGAGTTCCAACAGCTCTCGGTGGAGCAGGTGTTGAAGTTGTACACGTGCCAGGCGGCGGTGAGATTGCCCGCCGGGTCGGTCGGTTTGTACGTCAGCCACTGGCTGAGGTCGTTCGAGTAGGCGATGCCGCCGGCCAGGATCACGTTCGTCGCGCCGGTGCCCCGGACGCTGTCGACGAGATCCTGCATACCGGCGACCTCGTACCCGATGCCCGGGCAGGTGCCGCCGTCCCGCCAGCACTGCCACGCCTGGGTGGTCGTGGAGGTGGCGCGGTCCGGGTAGGGCTCGTTGAACAGGTCGAAGACGACGGTCCGGTCGCTCTTGAAGGTGTTGGCCACCGAGGCCCAGAAGGCGGGCGTGTACTGCATGTCGGGCATCGGCTTCTGGCAGCTTGCGTGTACGTCGGCGGAGTTGCCGGTGTACTGCCCGTAGGTCCAGTGCAGTTCGACCACGGGTGTCATGCCGTGGGCCTTGACCTTGGCGACCAGGTCCTTGACGGCGTTGATGTAGTTCGCCCCGGCGTAGGCCGGATCGATGTTGGACAGGCCCAGCCAGCACTCCTCGTTGAGGGGGATGCGGACCGTGTTGGCCTTCCAGTCGGCGATCGCCTTGACGGAGGCGTCGTCGACCGGGCCGTCGAAGATTCCGCGGCCCTGGACGCACATGAACTCGCCGCCGGACCGGTTCACGCCGAGCAGCCGACGGGTGGTGCCGCCCGCGCCCACGAGCTTGTTGCCCCAGACCCGCAGAGCGGGGGGCGTTCCCTCTGCCGGGTCCGTCGGCGGGTCCGTCGGGTCCGGCGTGGGCGAGGGCTCGGCAGCCGTGTTGCAGCTGGTGCCGTTGAGCTTGAACGAGGTCGGGACGGTGTTGCTCCCGGACCAGGACGCGATGAATCCGGCGCTGACGCTCGCTCCGGTGACCAGCGAGCCGTTGTAGCTCTCGTTGGCAGCGGTGACCGCCTTACCGGACTGGGACCATTTCGCATTCCAGCCCTGGCTGAGCTTCTGCCCGCCGGCGAAGTCGAACGTGAGACTCCAACTGCTTACGGCGGCCATGTTGTTGGTGATCCTCACGGACCCCTGGAAGCCGCTGTCCCACTGGCTGGTGACGGAGTACTCCACCGAGCAGGCAGGGGCGGCACCGGACGCCGTGACCACCGGAACCGTCACGGACCCGATAAGGGCGACCGCGCCGGCAACGACTAAAAGTACTGAACGCGGGGGGTGTCGCATGAGCGACTCCTTGCAGATCAGCGCGCCGTTACGAACGCGTCGACTGATGGAATCGCTCCCACTGGTGCCAAGGAAGGTAGCGCCAAGTGACGGCAAAGAACAGGGGGGTCACTTGACTTTTCCCCAGCGCCGTTCGTCGAATCTTTTCGACTCTTCAAGCACCTTGACCCCTTGAACACTCGTCCTCACTATGGGAGCGCTCCCACTGGTTCAAGCCTTGACTTCTCCGAGCCGCACAAGGAGGAACCAGCAATGCCCCCCACCAGGAGACGCCGGACCGTCCGGCGATTGTGGACCGCTGTCGTGGCGGCCATGGCACTGCCGTTCGCGATGCTGAGTGCGGCTTCAACTCCCGCACAGGCAGCTGCAGTTCAGTGCAGCGTCGACTACAAGACCAATGACTGGGGCTCCGGTTTCACCGCGGATCTGACGATCACCAACCGCGGCACGGACGCCATCAACGGCTGGACCCTGACGTACAGCTACGCGGGCAACCAGAAGCTGAGCAACGGCTGGAACGGGACCTGGTCCCAGACCGGCCAGACGGTCACGGTCAACAGCGCCACGTACAACGCGAACATCGCCGCGGGCTCCGCGGTCACCACCGGCGCGCAGTTCACCTACAGCGGCGCCAACGCGGCTCCGACGAATTTCGCGATCAACGGCACCTCGTGCACCGGCGCCCACCAGCCGCCGATCACCGTGCTGACCAGCCCGGCCGCGGGCGCGGTCTACACCCAGGGCACCGCGGTCCCGCTCGCCGCGACGGCCGCCGCCGCGGACAACGCGACCATCAGCAAGGTGGAGTTCTACGACAACACCACACTGCTCGGCACCGACACGACGTCGCCGTACTCGCTCTCGGTCTCCAGCTTGACCGTGGGCAGTCATTCGCTGCTCGCGAAGGCGTACGACAGCCTGGGCGCGTCCGGGGAGTCGACGCCCGTCGGCATCACGGTCGCCTCGGGTCCCGCGGTCGTCGCCTCGGCCACCCAACTGGCCGTCCAGCAGGGAAAGACGGGCACGTACACCGTGAAGCTGTCGACACAGCCCTCGGCCAACGTGACCGTCACGACCGCCCGCACGAGCGGCAACTCGGGTCTGTCGGTGACCGGCGGGGCCTCGCTGACCTTCACCCCGTCGAACTGGAGCACCGCGCAGACGGTGACGATCACCGGCAACGCCTCCGGCACCGGCGCGGCGACCTTCGAGTCGACGGCGACCGGCCACGCCAAGGCCTCGGTGACCGTCACCCAGATCGCGGCGACGGGCACGTACAACGCCCGCTTCCTGGATCTGTACGGCAAGATCACCAACCCGGCGAACGGCTACTTCTCGCCCGAGGGCATCCCCTACCACTCGGTCGAGACGCTGATCGTCGAGGCGCCGGACCAGGGCCACGAGACCACCTCGGAGGCGTACAGCTACCTCCTGTGGCTGCAGGCCATGTACGGCAAGGTGACGGGCGACTGGTCCAAGTTCAACGGGGCCTGGGACATCATGGAGAAGTACATGATCCCCACGCACGCCGACCAGCCGACCAACTCCTTCTACAACGCCTCCAAGCCGGCGACCTACGCGCCCGAGCTGGACACCCCGAACGAGTACCCGGCGAAGCTGGACTCCTCGGTCTCGGCCGGCTCGGACCCGATCGCGGGTGAGCTGAAGAGCGCGTACGGCACGGACGACATCTACGGCATGCACTGGCTGCAGGACGTCGACAACGTCTACGGCTACGGAAACGCCCCGGGCAAGTGCGAGGCGGGACCGACGGACACCGGACCGTCGTACATCAACACCTTCCAGCGCGGTGCGCAGGAGTCGGTGTGGGAGACGGTGCCGCAGCCGACCTGTGACCAGTTCAAGTACGGTGGTAAGAACGGGTACTTGGACCTCTTCACCGGTGACTCTTCCTACTCGAAGCAGTGGAAGTTCACCAACGCCCCGGACGCCGACGCGCGTGCGGTGCAGGCCGCGTACTGGGCCGACAAGTGGGCCAAGGAGCAGGGCAAGGGCTCCGACGTCTCCACGACCGTGGGCAAGGCCGCGAAGATGGGCGACTACCTGCGCTACGCCATGTACGACAAGTACTTCAAGAAGATCGGCAACTGTGTCGGTCCGTCCACCTGCGCGGCCGGCACCGGCAAGGACGCCTCGATGTACCTGCTGTCCTGGTACTACGCCTGGGGGGGCGCCACCGACACCTCGGCGGGCTGGGCCTGGCGCATCGGATCCAGTCACGCGCACGGTGGCTACCAGAACCCGATGGCCGCGTACGCGCTGAGCTCCTACGCCGACCTCAAGCCCAAGTCGGCCACGGGCGCGTCGGACTGGAACACCTCGCTCGCCCGGCAGCTGGAGTTCTACCGCTGGCTGCAGTCCGACGAGGGTGCCATCGCGGGCGGTGCGACGAACAGCTGGGCGGGCCGTTACGCGACTCCCCCGGCCGGCAAGTCGACCTTCTACGGCATGTACTACGACCAGCAGCCCGTCTATCACGACCCGCCGTCCAACCAGTGGTTCGGCTTCCAGGCGTGGTCGATGGAGCGGGTGGCCGAGTACTACCAGCAGACGGGGAACGCGCAGGCCAAGGCGGTCCTCGACAAGTGGGTCAAGTGGGCGCTGTCCAAGACGACGATCAACCCGGACGGCACGTACCAGATCCCGTCGACGCTTCAGTGGTCGGGCCAGCCCGACACCTGGAACGCGTCAAGTCCCGGTGCCAACAGCGGCCTTCACGTCACCGTAGCCGACTACACCAACGACGTCGGCGTGGCCGCCGCGTACGCCAAGACCCTGACGTACTACGCGGACCGCAGCGGTGACACCCAGGCCGCCTCCACGGCCAAGTCGCTGCTGGACGGCATGTGGAACAACTACCAGGACAGCCTGGGAATCGCGGTGCCGGAGAACCGGGCGGACTACAACCGGTTCGACGACTCGGTGTACGTCCCGAGCGGCTGGACCGGGACCATGCCGAACGGTGACGCGATCAACTCGTCGTCGACCTTCGAGTCCATCCGGTCCTTCTACAAGAGCGACCCGGCCTGGTCGAAGATCGAGGCCTACCTCAAGGGCGGTGCGGTGCCGTCGTTCACGTACCACCGGTTCTGGGCCCAGGCGGACATCGCCATGGCCATGGGGTCGTACGCGGAGCTTCTCGAATAACCAGCCCCCGCCGGGCGCTCCGCGGGTTGCGCCGTGTTCTGACTGCGGGTCCGTTGTGGCTGGTCGCGCTCGCGCGGCGGAGCCGCAAATGAACGCAGCCCCGCGCCCCTGGAGGGGCGCCACAGTGCACGGCGTTTCCTCGGAACCGCCTGAAAGGCTCCGCGTATAAGGCTCCGCCACCGGACGGCGGGGCCGAAACGGCCGGGCGGCCCCCTCCCGCACTGGGGGTCGCCCGGCAACTCTCGCACCAGACGGAAAGCGCTTACCCCCACTCCCCCTTTCCGGAAAGGACCCCCCGTGCGAAGAACCTGCATCCTCACAGCCGTGCTCGCGCTCGCGGCCGGGCTGCTCGCCGGCACCCCACCCGCACTGGCGGCGGACAGCACCGCGAAGGTCCCGCTCACCGCCGACACGTACACCTGGAAGAACGCCCGGATCGACGGCGGCGGTTTCGTGCCCGGCATCGTCTTCAACCGCAAGGAGAAGAACCTGGCGTACGCCCGCACGGACATCGGCGGCGCCTACCGCTGGCAGGAGTCCTCGAAGACCTGGACGCCCCTGCTGGACTCGGTCGGCTGGACCGACTGGGGGCACACCGGCGTGGTCGGCCTGGCCTCCGACGCCGTGGACCCGAACAAGGTGTACGCGGCCGTCGGGACGTACACCAACAGCTGGGACCCGGGCAACGGCGCTGTGCTGCGCTCCTCGAACCGGGGCGCGAGCTGGCAGAAGACCGATCTGCCCTTCAAGCTGGGCGGCAACATGCCGGGGCGGGGCATGGGTGAGCGGCTCGCGGTCGACCCCAACAAGAACAGCGTGCTGTACCTCGGGGCGCCGAGCGGCAAGGGACTGTGGCGGTCCACGGACTCGGGTGTCAGCTGGTCGCAGGTGGCGAACTTCCCCAACGTCGGCAACTACCAGCAGGATCCGAGCGACACCAGCGGCTACGCCAGCGACAACCAGGGCGTCGTCTGGGTGACCTTCGACGAGTCGACCGGGACGTCCGGGAACGCCACGAAGACGGTCTACGTCGGGGTCGCCGACCTCCAGAACTCGGTGTACCGGTCGACGGACGCGGGCGCGACCTGGACGAGGCTCGCCGGGCAGCCGACCGGATACCTGGCCCACAAGGGTGTCCTGGACGCGACAGGCGGCTATCTGTACCTCTCCTACAGCGACAAGGGCGGCCCGTACGACGGCGGCAAGGGCCAGGTGTGGCGGTACGCGACGGCGACCGGCACCTGGACGAACATCAGCCCGGTCGCGGAGGCCGACACCTACTACGGCTTCAGCGGGCTGACGGTGGACCGGCAGAAGCCCGGCACGGTCATGGCCACCGCCTACAGCTCCTGGTGGCCGGACACCCAGATCTTCCGCTCCACGGACAGCGGGGCGACCTGGACGCGGGCCTGGGACTACACCTCGTACCCCAACCGCGCGAACCGCTACACCATGGACGTCTCCTCCTCCCCGTGGCTCACCTGGGGCGCGAATCCCTCGCCGCCCGAGCAGGCGCCGAAGCTCGGGTGGATGACGGAGTCGCTGGAGATCGACCCGTTCAACTCGAACCGGATGATGTACGGGACGGGGGCGACGCTCTACGGCACGGAGAACCTCACGAACTGGGACTCCGGCGGCCAGTTCACCATCAAGCCGATGGTGCAGGGACTGGAGGAGACCGCGGTCAACGACCTCGCCTCACCGCCCTCCGGCGCCCCGCTGCTGAGCGCGCTCGGCGACATCGGCGGCTTCCGGCACACGGACCTCACCAAGGTCCCGTCGATGATGTTCACCTCCCCGAACTTCACCACGACCACGAGTCTGGACTTCGCCGAGACGAACCCGAACACGGTGGTGCGGGTCGGCGATCTGGACTCCGGGCCGCACATCGCGTTCTCGACGGACAACGGCGCCAACTGGTTCGCGGGGAGCGACCCTTCGGGCGTGAGCGGGGGCGGGACGGTGGCCGCCGCCTCGGACGGCAGCCGGTTCGTGTGGAGTCCGGGCGGCGCGGGTGTGCAGTACACGACCGGCTTCGGTTCCTCCTGGTCGGCGTCGAGCGGGATTCCGGCGGGCGCGATCGTCGAGTCCGACCGGGTCGACCCTCGGACCTTCTACGGCTTCAAGTCCGGGAAGTTCTACGTCAGTACGGACGGCGGGGCGACGTTCACGGCGTCCTCGGCGACCGGACTGCCCGCCGGGGACAGTGTGCGCTTCAAGGCGCTGCCCGGGGTGAAGGGCGACGTCTGGCTGGCGGGCGGGGCGAGTGACGGGGCGTACGGTCTGTGGCACTCGACGGACGCCGGCACGAGCTGGACCAAGCTCTCGAACGTCGACCAGGCCGACACGATCGGCTTCGGGAAGGCGGCCGCCGGGGCGTCGTACCAGACGCTCTACACCAGCGCGAAGATCGGCGGGGTCCGTGGCATCTTCCGCTCGACGGACAAGGGCGCGAGCTGGACCCGCATCAACGACGACGCCCACCAGTTCGGTTGGACCGGCGCGGCGATCACCGGTGATCCGCGGGTGTACGGGCGGGTGTACGTCTCGACCAACGGGCGGGGTGTGATCTACGGCGACACGTCCGACACCGGCGGAGGCGGCACCGATCCGACGGACCCGCCGGACCCGACCCCGACGGGCGCCTGCGCGGTGACCTACAAGATCACCAACCAGTGGTCGGGCGGTTTCCAGGCCGACGTCCAGCTGAGCAACACCGGTTCCAGTGCCTGGACCGGCTGGTCACTCGGCTGGACATTCCCCAACGCCCAGACGATCTCCCAGACCTGGAACGCCGAGTCCACCCAGTCGGGCTCGACGGTCACGGCGAAGAACGTCGGCTGGAACGCCAACGTGGCCGCGGGTTCGTCCGTGAGCTTCGGCTTCACGGGGAGCTGGTCGGGGACGAACGGAAAACCGACGGCGTTCAAGCTGGGCGACCAGAACTGCACGGTGGGCTGAGGCTCCGTGCGGCCCAGGTGGGTGCGTGCTCCGCGAAGACGCACGCACCCACCGGTGTTCACGGCGTGTACACCGTCGGCCTCGGTGCCGTCGCCATCCCGTTGCCGAGGTAGAAGCTCGGGTGCGGGGGTTGGTTGTAGGCCGTGTTCTGCCAGGCCAGGGCCGTGCGGTACATCGTGTCGTGGAGGAGGGTCGTGATCTTCGTCGTCGTTTCGTACGGCGTGGAGTAGATGCGGAGCGCCTTGTTGTCCGAGGTGGGCCAGACGACCTCCTCGCGCCAGTCGCCCAGGATGTCGCCGGACAGGGACGGGGTCGCCTTGGTGCTGTTGTTGGAGTGGACCGACGCTCCGGTCAGCAGGCGGGTGTCGGACGAGGTGCCGTATTTGTCGATGTGGGTGCCGTCGAGGAGTTCGCGGACCGTGTCGCCGTCCCACCAGGACAGGAAGTTCACCGAGGACGGCTCGCGGCCCTTCGTGGCGCCGGCCTCGTCGCGGATCGAGGAGTCGGAGGCCGACCAGACCTCGGCGCCGTCGTTGCCGGCCCAGATGTCACCGGCGACCCCTCGCCCGTTGTCGCAGCACGCGGCCAGTTTCCAGTTCACCGTGCCGTTCGCCGGGTTGATGTAGAGCTCCGCCGGCTGGGAGGTCGACTCCGAGACCTTGAAGTACTCGAGACCCGCGTGGGAGGGGTCGAGGTCGCCGAGGTGCTGGGCGTCGCCGTGCCCGGTCTTCGTCGTCCACAGCCCGTTGCCGTTGTCGTCGACCGCCATCGCCCCGTAGACGATCTCGTCCTTGCCGTCGTTGTCGACATCTCCGACGGACAGACTGTGCGAGCCCTGACCGTCGTATCCCTTGCCGCTGTTGGTCGAGGAGTTGGTGTCGAAGGTCCAGCGGCGGGTGAAGGCGCCGTCTCGCCAGTCCCAGGCGGCGATCACGGTGCGGGTGTAGTAGCCGCGGGCCATGATCAGGGAGGGCCGGGCGCCGTCCAGGTACGCCGTTCCCGCGAGGAAGCGGTCGACGCGGTTGCCGTACGAGTCGCCCCATGACGACACCGTGCCCCGGGCCGGGACGTAGTCGACGCTCTGCATCGCCTTGCCGGTCTGCCCGTTGAACATGGTCAGGTACTCGGGGCCGGACAGGACATAGCCGCTGGAGTTGCGGTGGTCGGCCGACGAGCTGCCGATCACCGCGCCCGTCCCGTCGACCGTGCCGTCCGCCGTCTTCATGGCGACCTCGGCCTTGCCGTCGCCGTCGTAGTCGTACGCCTGGAACTGCGTGTAGTGCGCGCCGGAACGGATGTTGCGGCCCAGGTCGATCCGCCACAGCCGGGTGCCGTCGAGCTTGACGCCGTCGAGGATCGTGTTGCCGGTGTAGCCGGACTGGGAGTTGTCCTTGGCGTTGGTCGGCTGCCACTTGAGGACGAAGTCCAGTGCCCCGTCACCGTCGAGGTCGGCCACCGAGGCGTCGTTGGCCTCATAGGTGTAGGCGACGCCGTCCGGAGTCGTGCCGCCGGACGGCGGGCTGATCGGAACGTCCTTGTAGCCGCTGCGGAGTTGGACCGCGTGGACCGAGTCCGCCTGCTCGACACCGCCGACGACCGCCCGGACGGTGTAGTCGGCCTCGGCGGGCGCGCCGGAGTGGAAGTAGTTCGTGGAGCCGGTGACGGGGGTCGAGTTGACCTTCGTGCCGGCGCGGTAGACGTTGAAGGACACGTCGTTCGGGTCGGTGCCGAGCCAGCGCCAGCTGACCAGGTTCCCGCTGCTGGTGTGCACGCTGACCACTCCCCGGTCGAGTTTCTCGACCTGGCGGGCGGTGGCGGCCGCGGCCGTGCCGGGCGACAGTGCGGTCAGACCGGCGGCCACGAGGGCCACGGCGGCGGTCGTCGCCGAGAGGAGGACCCGGCGTCTGCGGTGGGGGTGAGGATGCCGGTGGGGGTGCGGGTGCGGGTGCTGCACGGGGTGAACCTCCGAAGCTGTGGGGACGGACGGGTTCCACCCCTCAGTCGCCGCACGGGGCAGCCGCGTTGCCGTACCTTTCGGCCAGTTCGGCGACCGTTCGCGCAGTTCGGGGGGGGTTCCAGCACCTCGATGTCGGCGCCCAGGCGCAGGAATTCGCCATGGGCGTGCTCGACGGACTCGATGGGGACCCGGGCGAGGGTCCTACCTGCGGGATCCGTACGGACATGGGCCGCCCTCGGCAGCCGCACGCCCGGCGCCAGCCGCACGAGCGCCTCGCCCCGGTGCAGCCGGTCGTGGAACTCCCGCTGGTACGCCGTCCACCAGGCAGCCAGGTCGAAGCCCTCGGGACGGGTGAACTCCGCTTCCATGACACGGGAGTTCCTGGTCCGGGAGCCCCTCCAGTCGCTCGCGAACCGCTGCGTGAGCGGATCGCCGGGCGGCCGCCGGGTGAACGAGTCGCGGCGCAGGTCGTCGGCGGCGCGCCGGGGACTGCGCCCCTGGCCGCGGCCCGGGAAGCGGGCCCGGCCGGCCGGGTGCAGGAGGTGGGCGGCGACGTACGACACGACGCGCGGCACCGCGTCCGGGGCCGGGGCCGGGCGGCAGTCTCGTCGACGGTGGTGACGTACATCCCGCCGGACCTGAGCACCCGGGCGCACTCGGTGACCCCGGCCCGCACGTCCTCGGGCCGGTCGAGGAGGTGCAGCCGTCACACGCCGGTGACGGCGTCGAGCACCCCGTCGGCGAACGGCAGCGCACGGCCGTCGGCGATCACGACCGCGCCGGGCTGCCGCATGGCGGCCGTCCGGGCCATGCCGCACGTCAGGTCGGCGCCCGTCACCCGGGTCCCGGGCCGGGCGGCGGCGAGCCTGCGGGTGACGATCCCGGTGCCGCAGGCCACGGCGTCGTAGGCGTCGGTCTCCTTGTCGTGGTCGCGCGCCGGCTCACTGGGCTCCGTGACCGGCGGCGAGCGCCTCCACCCGCTGTGCGAGCTTGAAGTCCTTTTCCGTGAGGGCGCCGCCCGCGCTGTGCGTGTGCACGGACAGTGCGACCGTGTTGTAGCCGAGGGTGAGGTCGGAGTGGTGGTCGAGCTCCTCCTGGACCTGGGCGATGTGGACGACCATCGCTGTGGCGGCGAAGTGGGTGCCGAGGCGGTACGAGCGGGTGAGACGGCCGTCGTCGACGGACCAGCCCGGCAGTTCCGTGAGCCGGTCCTCGATCTCCTTCTGCGACAGCGGTTCGACGGGCATGGCCTCGCTCCTTCCTGGGGGTCGGGGATGTTCTCAGCGTCCCACAGTTGTACCGCCGAGGCCCTGGTCAGGCGGTTCCCGGCGGCCGGACGGGGGACATCTTCGGCCGTGTACGCCCGCTCCCTCGACTACGGTCGTACGTATGACCACTGCCCACTCCGCCACAGCCACCCCTCCCGGCCAGGGCGTGGGTCCGCTCCTGCGTGCCTGGCGCGAGCAACGGCGGGTCAGTCAGCTGGAGTTGGCGCTGCGGGCGGACTCCAGTGCCCGGCACATCAGCTTCGTCGAGACGGGTCGCTCCCGTCCGAGCGAGGAGATGGTGCTGCGGCTCGCCGAGCATCTGGAGGTGCCGGTGCGGGAGCGCAACGCGCTGCTGCTCGCGGCCGGTTACGCCCCGCGTTTCCCGGAGACCCCGCTGGACGATCCGGCCCTGGACGCCGTGCGGGAGGGGATCGAGCGGCTGATCCAGGGCTACGAGCCCTATCCGGCCCTGGTGTTCGACGCCGCGTATCACGTCGTGGCCGCGAACCGGGGGATCATGATGCTTCTGGACGGCATCCCGGAGTCCCTGCTCCGGCCCCCGCTCAACACGATGCGGCTCACCCTGCACCCGCAGGGCCTCGCCCCGCGCATCCGCAACCTGCGGGAGTGGCGCGGCCATCTGCTGGAACAGATGCGGCGGCAGATCGCCCTGCGCCGCTCGGAACGGCTGCGGGAACTGTACGAGGAAGTCGCGGCCTACCCGGTGCCGGGTCCGGAGGAGACCGACGACGACCGACCGGCCGAGCAGGTCCCCTGTTTCGCGCTGCCGATGCGGATCGAGCACCAAGGGCGGACGCTGTCGTTCATCTCGTCCACGTCCACGTTCAACACCCCCATGGACGTGACCGTCGCCGAACTGGCCATCGAGACGTTCCTGCCGGCCGACCCGGCGACGGCCAAGTACCTTCACTCGCGGTCTTGACCGGTGAGACCGGCACCGGGCATGGCACACTGCACGCAAGCTTCGACGCGTAGGGGAGGCGTGGCGTGAGTGAGCGGCGACCTGCGCCGACCGTGGGCCAGGTGGTGCTCGGCAGACGGCTGCAGGAATTGCGGGAGGCGGCCGGCCTCAAGCGTGAGGAGGCCGCGCAGGTACTGCGGGTGGCCCCGGCGACCGTACGGCGGATGGAAATGGCCGAGGTCGCCCTGAAGATCCCGTACGTCCAGGTGCTCCTTGAGACGTACGGGGTGCCCGAGGAGCAGGTCGGGGCCTTCGTCCAGCTGGCCGAGGAGGCCAACAAACCGGGCTGGTGGCAGCGGTTCCACGACGTGCTGCCCGAGTGGTTCAGCCTGTACGTGAGCCTGGAGGGCGCGGCCGGCATCATCCGCTCCTACGAGCCGCACTTCGTGCCGGGACTGCTCCAGACCGAGGACTACGCGCGTGCCGTCATGGAGGCCGGGACGATCGGCCACGCGGGTCCTGAGTCGCTGGAGCGGCACGTGTCGCTGCGCATGGCCCGGCAGGAACTGCTGGAGCGCCCGAACGCACCCCATCTCTGGGTGATCATGGACGAGACGGTGCTGCGCCGCCCGGTGAGCATCCGCTCCCAGGTGATGCGCGAACAGCTGGACAAGCTGCTGGAGTTCGCCGAGCGCGACCGGATCACGCTCCAGGTGTGCGAGTTCGAGGACGGCCCGCACCCGGGGACGTACGCGCCCTTCTCGCTGTTCCGCTTCACCGAGCCGGAGCTTCCCGACCTGGTCTTCACCGAGTACCTGACGGGCGCGCTGTATCTCGACTCCCGCCAGGAGGTCGCCACGCACCTGGAGGTGCTGGACCACATGTCGGCGCGGGCCGCGTCGGCCGAGCGCACCAAGAAGCTGCTGCGGGAGCGCCGCGAGGACTTCTGAGCGGGCGTCACCGCACCACACGTCCCACGACACGTCTCACCACAAGGGAGAAGACACCGCATGACCGGATCCGACGCCGCAGCCCCCGCCATAGACACCAGTCGGCCGCACCCGGCCCGGGTGTACGACTGGTGGCTGGGCGGCAAGGACAACTACCCGGTGGACGAGGAACTGGCACGCCGGATCCTCGCCGTGGACGGCACGGTGATGCGCGGGGCGCGCGCCAACCGCCGGTTCATGCAGCGGGCGGTGCGGACGGCCGCCGAGGCTGGGATCCGCCAGTTCCTCGACATCGGGACCGGCATTCCCACCGAGCCCAACCTGCACCAGGTGGCGCAGGAGGTCGCCCCGGAGTCGAAGGTCGTGTACGCGGACAACGACCCGATCGTCCTCAGGCACGCCCAGGCCCTCCTGCACAGCACTCCCGAGGGCGCAACGAACTACGTCCACGCCGACGTCCGCGACCCGGACACCATCCTGCGCCTGGCCGCCGAGACCCTGGACTTCTCGCAGCCGGTCGCGCTGTCCCTGGTGGCGCTCACCCACTACCTGAGCGACGACGCGTACGGTCTGCTCGAGCGGTACGTCGCCGAGCTCGCCCCGGGCAGTTACGTGATCCTCTCGCAGGTCACGCCCGATCTGAGCCCCGAGGCCATCGAGAAGGCCGCCGAGCAGTTCCGGCGCAGCGGCACCCCCTTCTTCCCCCGTTCGCTCGCCGAGTTCTCCCGCTTCTTCGCCGGCCTGGAGCTGCTCGGCCCCGGAGTGATCCCGGTGTCGGGCTGGCGTCCGGGCCCGGAGGACGTGGCGGCGCAGGCGGAGGGCATCGTGCCGGTGTACGCGGGGGTCGCGCGCAAGGTCTGACCCCGTACGGCCGCTACTCCTTCCGGTCCTTCTCGTCGTCCACGATCTCCGCGTCGACCACGCCCTCCTCCTCGTGCGGCGGGGAGGCCGGTTCGTCCTGCGGGGACTGCTGCTGGGCCTGGGCGTACATCTCCTGGCCCATCTTCTGGCTGACGGAGGCGAGTTTCTCGACGCCGCCCCGGAGGGTGTCGGTGTCGGCGTTCTCCTCCAGGAGCCGTTTCAGTTCGGAGACCGCCGACTCGACGTCCGTCTTCGTGTCGGCGGAGATCTTGTCGTCGTTCTCGCGGACGAACTTCTCGGTCTGGTAGACGAGTTGCTCGGCCTGGTTGCGGGTCTCGGCGGCCTCGCGGCGGTTGCGGTCCTCCTCGGCGTACTGTTCGGCCTCCCGCATCATGCGGTCGATGTCGTCCTTGGGGAGCGCTGATCCGCCCGTCACGGTCATCTTCTGTTCGCGTCCGGTCGCGAGGTCCTTCGCCGAGACGTGCATGATCCCGTTCGCGTCGATGTCGAACGCGACCTCGATCTGGGGAACGCCGCGCGGGGCTGGCGGCAGACCCGTGAGGTCGAAGACGCCGAGCTTCTTGTTGTACGCGGCGATCTCGCGTTCGCCCTGGTACACCTGGATGCCCACCGAGGGCTGGTTGTCGGTGGCCGTGGTGAAGATCTCCGAACGGCGGGTGGGGATCGTGGTGTTGCGCTCGATGAGCTTGGTCATGATGCCGCCCTTGGTCTCGATGCCCAGGGACAGCGGCGTCACGTCGAGCAGCAGCACGTCCTTCACGTCGCCGCGGATGACACCCGCCTGGAGCGCCGCCCCGACCGCCACGACCTCGTCGGGGTTGACCCCCTTGTGCGGGTCCTTGCCCGTGAGCTCCTTGACCAGATCGGTCACCGCCGGCATCCGGGTCGAGCCGCCGACGAGGATGACGTGGTCGACCGCGGAGAGCTTGATGCCGGCGTCCTTGACCGCCTGGTGGAAGGGGGTCTTGCAGCGGTCGAGCAGATCTGCGGTGAGCTCCTGGAACTGCGCGCGGGTCAGCTTCTCGTCGAGGTGCAGGGGCCCCTCGGCGGAGGCGGTGATGTAGGGCAGGTTGATGGTGGTCTCGGAGGACGAGGACAGCTCGATCTTGGCCTTCTCGGCGCCCTCGCGCAGCCGCTGCAGCGCCATCTTGTCGTTGCCGAGGTCGACGCCGTACTGCCCCTTGAAGCGTTTGACCAGGTGCTCCACGATCCGGTGGTCCCAGTCGTCACCACCGAGATGCGTGTCGCCGTTGGTGGCCTTGACCTCGATGACCCCGTCGCCGATCTCCAGCAGGGACACGTCGAAGGTGCCGCCGCCGAGGTCGAAGACCAGGACCGTCTGCTCCTCGCCCCGGTCCAGGCCGTACGCCAGGGCCGCCGCCGTGGGCTCGTTGATGATCCTGAGCACGTTGAGGCCGGCGATCTCCCCGGCCTCCTTGGTGGCCTGCCGCTGGGTGTCGTCGAAGTAGGCGGGTACCGTGATCACGGCGTCGGTGACGTCCTCGCCGAGATAGGACTCGGCGTCCCGCTTCAGCTTCTGCAGGACTCGCGCCGACAGCTCCTGCGCCCGGTACCGGGTGCCGTCGATCGAGCCCTGGTCCGGGAAGCGCCAGCTCGTGTCGCCCATGTGCCGCTTCACGGAGCGCGCGGTGCGCTCGACGTTGGTCACGGCCTGCCGTTTGGCGACCTCGCCCACCAGCACCTCGCCGTTCTTGGCGAAGGCCACGACCGACGGTGTGGTCCTGGCTCCCTCCGCGTTGGCGACGACCGAGGGTTCACCGCCTTCCAGCACGGCCACCACCGAGTTCGTGGTACCGAGATCGATCCCGACCGCACGTCCCATCGCTGTCCCCTTCCGCCAGGGATGTCCACCAGGGAATTGCACCACCTGCTCAGTGTGACGTGTACCCCGGCGAACGCTCCTCGTGCCGTTCCCCGCGCAGCGCGACGGCCCGGCGCGGCCGGTCGGTGATCAGGACGTCGACGCGCGGATGGTCGAGGAACGCCCGCATGACGGTGTCGTCGTTGACCGTCCAGACCATGGTGAACAGGTCGTGCCGGGCCGCCTGGCGGAGCACGTTGGCGCGGGCCAGCCGCTGGTGCACGGCCACCCCGCTCGCGCCGCAGGCGCGCACCCGGCGCATCGGCAGGAACTCGCTGAGCCGGGTGCCGACGAGGCGGGACCGGGCGATCTCCCTGCGGTCGCGGCCCAGGGACAGCGCGGTGCGCACCCGGGGGAAGGCCCGTGCGATGGCCGCTACGGAACGGTCCTCCAGAGTGGTGGCGACGAAGCCGTCCGTGCCGAGCAGGGCGACCGCCCGGTCGATCAGCTCGCGCTCGTAGCCGCTCTCCTTCAGGTCCAGATGACCGACCAGCTTCCCCGCGATCAGCGCCATCACCTCGTCGACGGCCGGCACGGGACGACCGGCCCGTTCGCTCAGCTCGGCGTGGGTGATCTCGCTGAGGAGCGGACCGGTGCGCCCCGCCCGGGCGTCGTGGTGGACGACGAGGACCCCGTCGGCCGTACGCCGGATGTCGAACTCGACGTACTCCGCCCCGGACCGGATCGCGTCCTCGTAGGCCTCCCAGGTCGCGGCGCCGGCACGCTCGGTTCCGCCCCGGTGGGCGGAGATGGCGGGACGTCGTGGCATACGGCTCTCAGCTTCCGGACGGTGGACGAAGCGGCGACCGCGGGGCGGACACCGGGACGGCCGTCGGGGTCGCCAGCAGCGCGCCGGAGCGCCTGCTGACCCGCCTGAGCAGGAGGTATCCGATGACGGCGAGGGCGATGAAGGGAAGCCAGGCCAGCAGGTAGGCCGGGAGGTAGTGGGCATCGAAGATGGACCGCCGATTGTCCACGTTCGAGGCGTTGGCCCCGAAGAACGCCAGCAGCAGCGTCGGCGGCAGGGCGATGCCGGTGGCCACCGCGACGAGCGCCGACACCGTACGGTCCCTGCGGTCGTCGCGCTCGGCGAGCTGGGCCTGCAGCGCGGCCGAGCGGGCGCTGATCACCGAGGTCAGCCGCTCGACCATCCTGGCGGAGTTGTCCAGGCTGTCGGGGATGCCGAGGGCGTCGCGCAGCGAGGACTGGAAGGTCTCCATGACCGTCTCGGGGATCAGCAGGCTGTCGACGTAGGCCTCGACGCCGAAGGCCAGGTCCAGCTGGAGTTCGTTCACCCCGTCGGAGAGCCGGGAGATCAGCCTGCGGATCTCGTACGGAGACTCGGCCGCGGCCTGTTCGTTGGCGCGCATGGTCTCGAAGGCGGCCAGCCGGGTGCGCTGGAGGACGGCGAGGGCGGAGACCATGCCGACGGCGACCAGGATCAGGCCGTTCTCCACGTGCCCGGCCCAGCCGGCGTGGACGGAGACCCCACGGCCGTGCGCGGAGAGCGTGCGGCCGTTCTTGTGGAGGTGGGGCGGCTCGGACAGGGACAGCCGGCCGCGGTACACGATCTCGTTCAGCAGGGTGGGCAGGCGGGTCTCTTCGGGGCCCAGCAGGTCGTTCGCCAAGTCGCCACCGGGAAAGACCAGTTGGTGGACGTTCTGGCCGAAGGCGAGCGGCTCCCGCGGGGCGAGCCGGCCGCCCAGCGAGTCGAGCAGGGCCGTGCTGCCGAGCGTGATCCGGTCCCGGTCGAAGCAGGTGTCGGCGAGCCACGCCGCGAGGGCGGCGGGAGGCGTCTGTCCGGCGAATCCGCAGTCCAGGGCCAGGGTGATGTCCCCGCGCGGGGTGGCGAGGACGGCGATCCCGACGGACGCGAGGTCGAGTCCGTGGTCGCCGTGCGGCAGCCGCAGCTCCTCGGGTGCCACGTCCTCGACGAGCACCGGCACGGGCAGGACCGCCTCGCTGGACGTCAGGTGCAGGGCGAAGCGGCCGAAGTCGAAGGTGTCGACGAGGCTGGCCGGCGCGGGCCGCCCCGGGTCGAGTCGGCCGGTGAGGCTGAACAGCACGACGACACGGGTGAGTTCACGGGTGCCGGAGTCGAGTGCCGCCGTACCGCCGGCCGTTCCCACAGTCATCGCGTTCCCTTTCGCACCACCGGACCGGCCCCCGACCACGTGTCGGGGGGGGGGGGGGGGGGGGGGGGGGGGGGGGGGGGCGCGCGGCGGGCGGGGGGGGGGGGGGGGGGGGGGGCGGCGCGCGCG
>NZ_JBIWLX010000021.1:0-205481 GCF_044766405.1 Streptomyces sp. NPDC102270
GCCCCCCCCCCCGCCCCCCCCCCGCCCCCCCCCCCCACCCCCCCCCCCCCCCCCCCCCCCGCCCCCCCCCCACCCCCCCCCCGGGGGGGGGGCCCCCCCCCCCCCCCCCCCCCCCCCCCCCGCCCGGATTTCTGCCGCCTGCACAGGCAGCAGAAAGACGGCGGAGCAGGGTCATCGCGGGGCGGACGGTGGCTCCGAACGATTCAATGCGAGATGCCGGCCGACTCGCCGACGGCCCCGACCAGCTCCAGTCCGCCGGTACCGCGAGCCTGTACCGGAAGACAGACGATCAGCCCGCTGACCAGGCCCAGCGCGCCGAACACCCACCACACGTGCCGGAAAGCACCCACAGCCTGGGCCGGCCCGGAATCCCCGAGGTTCTCCTACGGGTGGACGACCCTCTTGGTGCCGGGATCGTGACGATCTCCTCTCCCTGGGGCGAGGCCCGGGAGCCGGCTGTCCCGGGGTGATGCTTGCGGCCGGCGATTTCACGCACCGTCTCGACGATGGGCTTGCCGGTCTCGAAAGCGTCGCCGTGAACCGGGCTCATAAAGTGCTCGGGTCCTTACCGACAGACGCGCAGACAGCGGCGCCTTCAAGGCGATTGATTTATCAGGAACTCACCGCGTCGTGCGGGGAATCGGACGTCCAGTCCAGAAGCAGACGGAGAGCGTCCGCCGAAGAACTGCCGGATGCTGCAGAATAGACCACCAGGGTCTGACGTGGATCATCAACCACGCGCAGCGTCTCGAGGGAAAGCCGCAGATCTCCTACGACGGGGTGGTGGAAGCCCTTGGCGCCGGATGTCTTGTGCCGTACCCGGTGGTCGGCCCACAGAGAACGGAATTCTGGGCTCTTGACGGCCAACTCGCCGATCACAGAGGTCAGGAGGGGGTCTTCTGGGTAACGAGCGGCTTCCACGCGCAAACAGGCCGCGTTTTCCCGGGCGTGTTCCTTCCAGTTCGCATAGAGGTCCCTGGAGTTCCGGTCGAGAAAGGTCATCTTCGCGATGTTGCGGTCGGCCGGCCGCAGGTCGCCGAAGTCGCCCAGGAGTGCGGCGGCTGCCCGGTTCCAGGAAAGTACGGACATGGCACGTCCCATCACCAGGGCGGGGTGTCCGATGAGGGAGTCCAGCATGTTCCGCAGCGTCGGCCGGACGGGCTGCTTCTGGTGGCGGTCAGCGCTCTGGCGGTGCCCAGAGTGAGGGGTTGCCCCGGCGATCCGGTGCAGCTGGCGGGTTTCCTCGTCGTCCAGACGCAGGGCGCGGGCCAGGGAGTCCAGGATGTCCGCCGAGACGGCCGAAACACGTCCCTGTTCCATACGGGTGTAGTAGTCGACGCTGATCTCGGCAGCCTGTGCGACTTCTTCACGTCGTAGTCCCGCCACCCGCCGAAGTCCACCACCGGTTGACAGGCCGATGTCTTCAGGCGCGAGCCTGGATCGCCGGTCCTTGAGAAATTCCCTGAGATCGATGGTTGAACTCATAAGCCTATTCAGCCTCTTCACGTGTTGTTGGTGCCTGGCCCTGCCTGTACCACCCTGACTTTGGTCCAGGGGCACGCCAGTTGAGGGTTTTCCTGCGGTCCCCGGCAGGGGATGAAAGGAGAAGAGAGCAGGGACAAAAGTGGAGGAACCTGCCATCGCGATGAGCTCTTCACCGCGCGTGCAGGCGTAACGTCGCATGCGAGTGCGGACCTTGCCCATTTCTGCCGGAAAGGCGAGAAAATACTCAGCCCGTCATGGTGCTGCGGAGCCAGCCCGGGCGGGTTCCTCCACGACGGTGACGTCGACGGTCTTGCCACGCGGGGTCATGCCCAGGGCGCACAGCGCCGCGAAGAGTGCGGCGCCCGACACGAGCCACCAGCCGTGCGGGGAGGGGCGTGCGGCGTCGCCGGAGGCGGTGGTGGCCGCGAGGGTGGCGACCAGGGCCGCGATGCCGAGGCTGTTGCCGATCTGCTGGCTCATGTTGACCATGGCCGAGCCCGTGGCGCCCTGGGTAGGGCGCAAGTCGGCGGTGGCGCAGGCGAGGATGGTCGGCATGGTGAGCCCTACGCCGGCTCCCGAGATGAGCATGCTGGGCAGCAGGTCGGCGGCGTAGTGGGGATGCGTCTCGATCCGCAGGGCCAGCAGCGCGGCGGCGAGCCCGTATAGCAGGCTGCCGACGGTGGCGATCACACCGGCCGGCACCCGACGCGTCATGTAGTGCGCAAGCGCGGCGAACAGCGGCACCATGAGCGGTCCCGGGGCGACAGCAAGTCCCGTCCTGACCGCGCTGTAGTGCCACACCTGTTGCGTCCACAGGACGATGGCCAGCAGGTTGGCGCCGAAGGCGACGGAGAACAGCAGCGCCGTGGCATTGGACCAGGCGAACGCCTTCACCCGGAGCAGGGCGGGCTCGACCAGTGGCGCAGGGTGGCGTGCCGTGCGATGGGTGAACACGGCGGCTCCCGCGGCGGCCAGCAGGAGGCACTCCACGGTCGCGGGCGATGCCCAGCCCCAGGCGGGGCCCTTGACGAGGGCCAGGCTGAGCGAGCCGATCGACAGCGCGAGGACCAGGCCCCCGAAGGCGTCGGGGATCCTGCCCGTCACGGTCTTGCGGACATCGGGCAGGACACGGGCGCCGGCAACGAGTGCCAGCACGCCCACGGGCACGTTGACAAGGAAGATCCACCGCCAGGACGACTGCACCAGCAGCCCGCCCAAACCCGGTCCGGCGGCTGCGGCCAGGGCACCTGAGGCGGACCAGATCCGCACCGCCCTGGTGCGCCGTTCGGGGGCCGTGGCCGCGAGCAGCAGGCCCAGGCTGGCCGGGGTCAGCGCCGCCGCTCCCACCGCCTGCAGGCCCCGGAAGAGGATTAGGGCCCACAGTGAGGGGCTGGCCGCACACGCGGCGCTGGCCGAGGTGAACACCGTCAGGCCCAGCAGGAAGCCGCGCTTGGCGCCGTAGCGGTCGGCCAGGCTGCCCAGCGGCACCAGCAGCGCGGCGTAGGCGATGGCGTAGGCGTTCAAAATCCAGCTCATGTCCGCCAGGGAGGCGCCGGGGAAGTCATGGCCGATGTCGTCGAGAGCCACGTTCACGATGAACACGTCCAGGCCCGCCATGAAGCCGGACGCACACAGCACGGTCAGTACGATGCCCGGTCGCTGCCGCGCCCGGCTGGATGTGGGCTCCACGGCCACCTGACTTTGGGATACCATAGCCAGAACCGTACCTTTCCCTGCTGGCTATGTAAAATTGCAGCCAGAGGAGGTGGTCATGGAATCGACGCACATGACCCTGGTGGGTGAATTGGCCGACCGGACAACGTGGACCGCTGACGATTGCTCCATCGACGGGACGATGCGCGTTCTGGGAACCCGGTCCGCCATGCTGATCATGCGCGAGGCGCACTACGGGACCACCCGGTACGACGACTTCGTACAACGCGTCGGCATCACGGAGGCCGTCGCGGCGGCACGCCTGCGGGAACTGGTGGCCGCGGGGCTTCTGGAGCGCCGCCCCTACCAGGAGCCCGGACAGCGCACCCGTCATGCATACGTGCTGACCCCGGCCGGCGTGGACTTCCAGCCGGTTCTGGTCGCGCTCATGCAGTGGGGGGACCAGCACGTGCCCCGCCCCTCCGGGCCCCCGCTGACTCTGCACCACACGGACTGCGACGAGCCGGTGGCCGCACGGCTGATGTGCGCCGCGGGACATGAGGTGAAACCCGAGGAGGTCACGGTGCGCTCGACCCGGCGTTAGCGCCCCTCGGGCCCGTCCGACCGGTCTGCCGCGCACCGGCGGCAGATCCGCGGCGCATGGCCGGAAAGGCTCCGCAACGGCATCAGATTCATCGCGGCGCGGGGCCGGATCGCGAGCCCCGCCCGGGGCGACGGGGAAGGCCGCCGTGCCCGCGCCGGCGGCGCCGCCCTCACGCCTCGGCCACCACCTCGTCCAGTCGTCCTCGCATGTCCCACCCGGGCACGAGCATTTCCTCGGTGAGATCGGCGTCGTCGACCTTCTCGCCGCAGGCGGAGCAGTGGCTCTCCAGCTCCAGCGGGTGATCGTGGTGGGCCAGGCGCATCGGAGGGGTGGTTACGGCCCACTTGTCGCCCCAGGCGAGCAGTGACCGCAGGACGTGGCGAAGGTCCTCGCCGGCCTCGGTGAGGTAGTAGCCCTCGTGGCGGGCGCCCTCGCTCACAGGGCGGCGTTCGAGCACCCCCGCCTCGACCAGGTCGCGGAGCCGTGCTGTCAGCCGGTCGCGCGGGGCACCCGTGTTGCGGGCGATCTGGCTGAACTGGTGGTTACCGAAGATCACTTCCCGGATCACCAGCATCGACCAGCGGTCTCCGATCAGCTGCACGGACGCCGCGACGGCGCACGGCCGGCCGGCAACGGTCTGGGGATCACGTCGGGCAACCATGCCTCCATACTGCCACGCTATTCGGTTTGGAAGCCAAACTGAAAATGGTCCGGACTACCAGCCCGCCCTCAGGCCGCGACGATGCGGCGGCTGCCCGCGGTGCTCCGGAAGCGGGCACGGTAGGCCGTCGGTGAGACGCCGAGGGTGTGCTGGAAGACCCGGCGCAGGGACTCCGAGGAACCGAACCCCGCCTGCTGCGCCACGTCTTCCACCGTGCCGCTGCCGTTCTCCAGAAGGGCCTGAGCGGCCTCCACCCTGATGGATTCGACGTACTGCCCGGGCGGCATGCCGATCTCGGTGCGGAAGAGCCGTCCCAGATGCCGGGTACTCACCCCACCGACGGCGGCCAGGGAATCGAGGGTGTGCTCGGCCGCGGGGTCGGCGCCCACATGGTCCATCACCCGTCGCACCGCCGGGTGCCGGGGCGGGCCGGGAGCCATGCGGGCGCTGAACTGCGCCTGCCCGCCGGGCCTGGCCATGAAGACGACCAGTTGTCTGGCCACGCTGCGCGCCAGCCCGGCCCCCCAGTCCTCCTCGACCAGGGCCAGCGCAAGGTCGATGCCCGCCGTGACGCCGGCCGACGTGACCACGTGGCCGTCCCGGACGAAGACCGGATCGCTTTCCACCCGGACCTGGGGGAAGGCGGCCGCCAGGTCCGGTGCGAGCTCCCAGTGCGTCGCGGCGCGCCGGCCGTCCAGGGTGCCGGTCGCGGCCAGGACGAACGCTCCCGCGCACACGGAGGCGACGCGCGCGGCCCGGCCGGTCAGGCGCGTGATGGACTCCACCAGGTCCGTGTCGCCGACAGCGGCCCGCCAGTCGCTGCGCCCGGGCACCAGCAAAGTGCCGATCCGGCGGGGAAGCGAGGAGAGCGGGCCGTTGACGCCGACCACCAGTCCCGAGGAGGTGACGACGTCGGCACCGGTGGGTGAGACGACGCGGACGTCGTAGTGCGCGCCGTAGCGATTGGCGGTCGTGAAGACCTCGACCGGGCCGGTGACGTCGAGGAGCTGGACGGCGTCGAAGGCGACGACGGCCACAGTGTGACGGGGGTGGGGCACCGGCGGACCTACTCCTTCCACGGGGACTCGAGGATCGTACGGACGAAGTCGCCGCGCTGGAAGCCGGGGACGAAGTGCTCCAGGACGTCCGCCTTCACGTTGCCGAAGGTCGTGTCCGGCTTCGGGCGGATGCCGTCGGTGAACGCCTCCAGGATCCGACGCTTGAAGTCGGGGCGCGGGTGCAGGGCCACGATCTCGGCCCGGTCGGCCTCCGGGATCGCACCGTAGCCGATGCCCAGGACGTCGTACTCCACCCCGGCGGTGACCAGGGCCACCTCCGGCTCCATGAACTGCGGGATCCCGGGCGTGGTGTGCAGGGCGATCGCCGTCCAGACGCGGCGAATGCCGTCTTCCGGGATCCCGTGCGCCTTGAGGAACCGCTTCGCCTCCTGTGCGCTGTCCACCTCGAAGCGGCGGCCACTGCCGTGGAAGGCCTCGCTGAGGCCCACGTCGTGGAACATGGCGCCGATGTAGAGCAGCTCCGGGTCAAAGCTGAGGTCGCGGTTGCGTCCCTGCAGGCTGCCGAAGAAGTACACCCGGCGTGAGTGGTGGTAGATGAGCTCGCTCGTGGTGTCCCGGATCAGCTCCGTCGCCTCGCGGGCCAGTTTCGTTCCCGGTACGTCCACGTCCGCCACCGCGGCGCCGTCGATTCCCATGGTGTCAGCCTTCCTGATGTGCGCTCGCCGTCCACTCGGCGGCGCCACCTTCAGCCTGGCGCCGGCAGCCCCCGCCGCGCCATGGCGATATGGCCAGCCATCCCACAGATACAGACATACGTCCGGCCGGTCCGGCGATCGTCACCCGGGCTCCGCGCCTGGCTCTGGCCAGGCGCGGCAGAAGTGAGCTGGTGCTCACTTGACCGCATCCGCACGGGCGGGCTGGGCACGCGGCTCGATCCACGTGGGCGCCCCGGCGGATCCATCAGGATGGTCGTGAATCCAGGACAGGCCGCCAATGTCGAGCCGGCGGCGAGTACGGGTGACGGCGACATAGGCGAGGCGGGCCTCGCCCTCGTCGAAGGCACGGGCACAGGACGGCCGGTGCCGTCGTCCTGGTCGCTGTCCTTGGACGGGGCGAAGTCGTCGGCGATTCTCACCCGGGCCCACTCGCGGCCCTTGGCCTTGTGCGCGGTCGAGACGGTCACCGCATTACACCGACCCCTCCGGCGAGACCGACTACACCTGGGACAAGGCCCGTCGCCTGGACTACCTGACCGACCCGGCCGGCAAGAAGACCGACTTCGACTACGACGACAACGACAAGCGCACCAAGACCGTCTACCCCGGCGGCACCACCCAATCCGTCGGCATCGACGAGGACGGCCGCCCCAAGTCGGTCAGGACCACGTCCGGCACGACCACCCTGGTAGACCTGGCCTACAGCTACGCCAACGCGGGCAAGGACACCACCAAGATCCGCACCCGCACCGACAACCTCACCAAGTACAAGACCAGTTACACCTACGACTCCCAGGACCGACTGTCCTACGCGCTGGAGGCCGACTCGGCCGGCACCCGCAAGGCGTCCTGGCTGTACTGCCTCGACAAGGCCGGCAACCTCACCTCCCAGGACGGCACCGCCTCCACCTGCCCCGGCAGCGCGGTGTTCACCTACAACGACGCCAGCCAGCTCACCAGCCAGACCGGCTCGGCGACGCCGTGGTCGTACGACAAGCTCGGCAACGAAACAGCCGGCGGACGCGTCGCGGCCTCCGCGCGGACCGACGAGGCCTGGACGGACTACAGCCAGCTCTCCACCGTCACAGTCGCCGGCACCAACTACGACCTGGTCCACACGGGCACCGACAACTCGGAGCGCACCAAGCTGCGTTCGACCTGGTTCCACCACACCGCGCTCGGCCTGGCGTCCACGACCACCAACGGCGTCGACACCGGATACATCCGCGAACCGGCGGGCACATTGAACTCCATGACGACTGGGGGGAAGTCCTACTACGACCTCACCGACGCCACCGGCAACGTGCTAGGCCTGGTCGACGACGCAGGCAAGCGCACCCACACGTACGCCTACGGCCCGACGGGTCTGCCCCGAGGGACCACCACCGAGGCAGTCCCGCAGCCGTTCCGCTACAGCGGCGCCTACCTCGATCCCACGGGCCTGTACAAGATGGGCGCCCGCTACTACGACCCCCAACTCGGCCGCTTCACCCAGCCCGACCCCTCCGGACAGGAGAAGAACCCGTACCTGTACGCGGGCGGCGACCCCGTCAACAACAGCGACCCCAGCGGACTGTCCTTCTTCGGCGGCCTAGTACTCCAGCCGGACTTCTGTATTTCTCCTGGTCAACGGCCTGGGGGTGGGGAGTGTAGCGGGGGTTTGGCATGGGTGGGGCGGTCTTGGGCCGACCGTCCCACCAACGTGTAGCCGCGCCGCATGTAATGACAGCGCGACGAGCATTGCTTGCGGTGATGGCAAGCCGATCGGCCCTTGCGGCCAGCCGGGATCACGAGGGCCGATCCCAGCCTCGGTGGATCGGAGCACCCCCGTTCGGGGTAGAAGCCAGCCTCCAAAGCGCCGGCTCTGAGTGGACCGCGCCTGAGTGGGCCCGGTGCATCGTGAAAGTTGCACGTCATCTGATCTGGTGTGCATAGGCGTCGGGCGGCTTGGGCAGGTCCGGGGCGATAGTCCAGCGTCAAGATCATCCGTCAGCGGGTGACTTCCCGGTTCGTCAGCACGAGCAGGGCTCGCACCAGCGCGGTTGCCCACTTCGGATCGGTGCGGACCTTGCCGAGGACGCGCCAGTTCTTGAGATGGGCGAAGCCGTGCTCGACCGGGACCCGCACCGCGGCCAGTGCCTTGTTGGACAGCTTCTGGCCGCGGGTCAGGGGCCGGTTCCGGGCCGCCTTGTAGCCGCAGATCACCGCCGGGTCGGCGTCAGGAGGACCGTCGTCGAGGCCGATGAATCCCAGGTCGGCGATGGCACCGAGCCCGGCGGCCCGCAGGTGGGCGGTGAGCTTGTCGTGTCGGCAGGCGGTGATCTCGGATGTGCGTCCGGGCCGCACCGCGGAGATCCACACCAGTCGGCCGCGGTCGTCGGTGAGCGCGATCACGAGCAGGCCATGGGATTTGTGCTTGCCCGAGTAGTTCGGCCGATCGTCCGCCCCGGTGCGACGACGGGTGCGTATCAGGGAGCCGTCCAGCAGGACCACGCCGCCGCCCTTTCGGGCGATCTTCTTCAACGCGCGGTCCAGACGCGGGGCCCGGCCGGCCAGCAGGCCGACGACCTCGCGCACCCACCGGCTCACGGTGGTGCGGTGCACCCCGTTCCCACCGGCCAGATCGCCGGGCCGCTGGTCACAGCGCAGCACCGCCAGCACGATGCCGGCGATCTTTCCGGCGGGCAGGGCCCGCCACCGGGAGCCGATCTTCTTCAGGTGGCCGCGTATCAGGCCGGCGAGATAGTTCAAGGTCGCGCTCGACAGCGGCAGACGGGCGGTGTAAACAAGGCCGTCAGGGCCCTCGGCGAGACCGTTGTTTTTCTCCACACCAAACTTAACTGCCGTCGGGAGCCCGTTAGTTACGGCGCGCCCCACGCGGCTACGGACTTGCGGTGAACCGCCCGTCGCCTCGCTTGTGCAGCCAGCCGCGATCGGCGAGCTTGGTCATCTTCGCCCGCAGCGGCTCCAGCTTGCCGCGCACCGAGGCGTCCAGGCCCAGCCGCTTGCCGACCGCCCTGACCTGCACCGGGCCGTCGGCCTCCCGCACGATCGCCAGGATCCTGCGGTAGTCGCCGGGCAGCGCGCCCTCGTCGGCCGCGTCGCTGCGGTGCGGGATGAGCAGGACTGCCCGCCCGGCCACCTTCGCCGATACCGGAGCGACAGCCTCGGCGTCGGCCTGGACCTGCTCGGCCAGGCGGTTCAACACCCGCTCTGCGATCGCCAGTTCGTCCCGCTCGACCTGGACTTCCTGAAGCTGCTTGGTCAACTCCTCGGCGAGGGCGTCCAGTTCGTTCCGGCGGGCGGTGATCCACTGCCGCTCCTGCATCCCGGGTCCTCCCGCGATCTCGTGGCGTGCCGACCTGCC
Source organism: Streptomyces sp. NPDC102270 (assembly GCF_044766405.1). NCBI lineage: Bacteria > Bacillati > Actinomycetota > Actinomycetes > Kitasatosporales > Streptomycetaceae > Streptomyces > Streptomyces sp. NPDC102270. The sequence goes on from NZ_JBIWLX010000021.1 coordinate 9,506, forward strand.
GACGGATCGTAGGCGGGGGGCAAGTCGCGGGCGCAGCCGAACCAGGCATCCCACCGGAACCGGACCCACCCAATGATCTACACCAAGGTCATCGGTCGCCGTGAGTACCCCACTCGTCATTCACACCAGACCCGCAACCTGCGACTTCACGATGCACACCGCTCACTGCGGCGAACTCCCTTTGATCCATCGCACGTTGATCCGGCTGAAGGTCGACCACCTGCCCGGTGACCGCGACCCGAAGCCGGTCTGGCTGTGGTCCTCGGGGTGCTGGTCACAGGAAGTTCACCCCTCACGCCGGCTCGATGTTCTTGTTGTACGCGAAACGGTTGGTCGGATCCCACGTCCGCTTCGCCTCGGCCAGGCGCTGGTATTTGGCCACGTCACCGTAGACGCGGCCGCGCCAGGACGGACCGAGGTCCTGAGTCAGGTTGATGTATCCGTTGGAGAGACTGAGGGGCTTGAGGTGGTCGTAGACCCGGTTGGACCATGCGTCATGGCCATCGTCTTCTTCGCGTGCGTCCCACAGAGCCAGGCTCTCCCAGATCCAACCCGCGCCCTGGCGGGAGAAGGCAGCGGAGTCCTCGGCGAAGTCCTCGGAAATGGCTCCGCCCATGGCATACAGGTTCAGAGCGTGCATCGTACCGGCGTGCCGAGGAGTGTCCGCCACGTCACTCATGACCGTGGCGATTGTGTCCTTGGTGGGGGCGGCGAGGTACCCACCGCGCTGGGAGACGCGCCTGCCTGGAGGAGCCATCGCGTCCAGCAGGCTGTTCGTCTCGATCCAGCTCCGCCGGGTGACGAGGTTGACCAGGGGGCGGCCCAGGGCGAGGAGCGAGTCGATGATCTCGTCTGCGTTCTCGAGATCGCCGCTGTAGACGGGGGTCATGATGAGCACGGTCGTGCCGTGGACCTCGGCGGGAAGGAACGGCAGTGGCGGTGCTGCAACGACCGTGGCGAGCAGGCTCAGCTCACGGGGGGCCGATCGCATGTAGTCGTGGAGACCCTCCAGGATCCCGGAGACTTGCTCGCCGTCGAAGACGATATGACCGCTGACGACGTCGGACTCGAGGGGATGAGCCCGGTACTCGAAGTGGGTGACGATCCCGAAGTTGCCGCTGCCGCCTCGTAGGGCCCAGAAAAGATCTGGGTTCGTCTGTTCGTCTGCCCGCACCACACGCCCGTCGGCGGTGACGACCTCGCAGGCCAGCAGGTTGTCCACGGTCGCTCCGAAGCGGCGCATGAGATGACCGATGCCACCACCGAGCGTCAGCCCCGCGATTCCGGTGACACTGTTGGTGCCGGAAGGAACGACCAGCCCGTGACGCTGGGCTGCAGTGTCGAGATCACCGAGCAGAGCGCCCGCCTGGGCGCGGATGACTCGGGCCACCGGGTCGACGGTCACCGCGCGCATCTGCGACAGGTCGACGACGATGCTTCCAGCCGCTCCTGCCGACCCGTCTATGCTGTGCCCGCCGCCGCGAACGGCAAGTGGTATGGCGTGGTCCACGCTGCGCACCACGGCGACCACATCGTCGGGGTCGAGACACCGCACGATCACAGCCGGCGGCTGGTCCGCCGCCCGGCCGTTGTAGAGTTTCGCGGCCTCGGCGAAGCCGCTGTCCTGCGGCCGGAATACGGTACCGCCGAAATTCGCGGGCAGGTCGGACAGCCCGTCCACCTGATGGAACACACTCATGCCGAATACCTCCTGGTGCTCGTTCGGATACACCGTCATGGGGTCGCCTTCAGGTTCGGCACAGAACAACCGATCCGGGGTCCTGTCGGCGATGTCCTGGCTCTCCTACGACGGGGCCAACGCCTACAGCGCGTCGAAGGCGGCGGCGTGGAGCCTCACCAACGGCATCCGCCTCGAACTCGCGGGCCAGGGGACCACGGTGGCAGGCCTGTACCTGGCCAGCACCGACACGGACATGATGGCCGGGTGGGACGTGGAGAAGAACGACCCCGCCGACGTCGTACGCGCCGCCCTCGACGGCATCGAGGCCGGGAGGATGGAGATCCTCGCCGACGACAACTCCGTCCAGCTCAAGGCCGCCCTGTCCGCCGACCCGAGCGTGCTCTATCCGCAGACGGTTCCCGCCGCCTGACCGTTCAGCGGTCGCCTGACTGCCAGGCTTCCGGGATTGACGTGGCGTCAGGGTGTGCGCGGGGATCGGGTTACTGGCCGGGTTGGCGGCGGTAGAGGACGCAGGCGCAGTCGAGAGCGTCCTCGGGGGTTGCGGCGAAGCCGCCGGTGGGCAGGATCGTGTCCTGGTATGCCTGCCCCCGTGCCCGTTGCCGGCGCCGCCAGGATCGTACTGACCGCCGCCGAGCGCCACCGGCTGAAGAAGGCGGCCTACGGCCACAAGACCGCTCACCAGGCCCGGATGCGCGCGCAGGTCGTGCTGTGCGCGGCCCGGGGACGCTCCAACGCCCGCATCGCCCACGAGACCGGGCTGCACCTGGACACGGTGCGCACCTGGCGGGGCCGCTTCGCCGACGGCGGCCTGCCGGCCCTGGCCGACCGCAAGCGAAGCGGGCGACCTGTCCGCTTCACCCCCGTGCAGGTCGCCGAGGTCAAGGCCCTGGCCTGCCAGCTCCCGGCCGAGACCGGGGTCCCGCTGTCGCACTGGTCGTGCCCGGAACTGGCCGCCGAGCTGACCGCGCGCGGCGTCACCGGCAGCATCTCCGCATCCACCGTGCGCCGCTGGCTGCGCCAGGACGCACTCAAGCCCTGGCGGTACCGGTCCTGGATCTTCATCCGCGACCCGAACTTCCGCGCCAAGGCCCAACGCGTCCTTGACCTGTACGCCCGGACCTACGAAGGCGAGCCGCTCGGCGAGGACGAGTACGTGATCTCCAGCGACGAGAAGACCTCGATCCAGGCCCGCTGCCGCTGCCATCCCACCCTGGCCCCGGACAGGCCAGGGCGATGCGGGTCAGCCACGAGTACGGCCGCGGCGGAGCCGTGGCCTACCTGGCCGCCTACGACGTCCACCAGGCCACAGTCTTCGGCCGCTGCGAGGCCACCACCGGCATCGTGCCGTTCATGACCCTGGTCGAACAGGTCATGACACAGGAGCCCTACGCCAGCGCGAAGCGCGTCTTCTGGGTCGTCGACAACGGCTCCTCGCACCGCGGCAAGAAGTCCGTCGACCGCCTGGCCGCCCGGTTCCCGAGCGCCGTCCTGGTCCACACCCCGGTCCACGCCTCCTGGGTGAACCAGATAGAGGTCTTCTTCTCCATCGTGCAACGCAAGGTCGTCTCACCCAACGACTTCACGGACCTGACCCAGGTCAGGCATCGGCTTCGAGCATTCGAAGACCGCTACAACGCCACGGCACAGCCGTTCCGATGGCGTCCCACGGCGTGGTGTAGCTGATCTTGGCTGGGAAGTGCGCCGCTTCCGTGCCCTCGCGTGCATCGACTGCCGTGAATGCTCCCTGAAAACGGGGCAGGCCACCGTGCAACTGTCCTTGGTGAACGGCCAGTTCAGTCCAAGGAGGTGCCCGGTGGCCTTGTCCCAGTATGACCTACTTCGCCTGCTTGAGTCACTACGTTCGGCCGATGGTCTTGAACTCGTCCGCGAAGTCGCCGAGCGGCTGCTGCAGGAACTGATCGAGGCCGAGGCCACCGCCAGGATCGGCGCCGAGTGGGGCGAACGCACCGACACCCGCACCGCCCACCGCAACGGGCACCGGGAGAAGACCGTGACCACGCAGGCCGGAGACCTGGAACTCGCCATCCCGAAACTGCGGGCCGGGAGCTTCTTGCCCAGCCTGCTGGAACGCCGGCGCCGCATCGACCAGGCCCTCTACGCGGTCGTCATGGAGGCCTACGTCCACGGCGTCTCCACCCGCTCCGTCGACGACCTGGTCAAAGCCCTCGGCTCGGACACCGGCATATCGAAGAGCGAGGTGTCGAGGGTCTGCGCCGGCCTCGACGAACAGCTCGACGCGTTCCGGACCCGGCCCCTCGATCACATCCGGTTCCCCTACCTCTTCCTCGACGCCACCTACGTCAAGGCCCGCCTCAACCACCAGATCGTGTCCCAGGCCGTCGTCATCGCGACCGGTGTCACCGAGGACGGCGGCCGCGAAGTCCTCGGCGTCATGGTCGGCGACAGCGAGACCGAGGCCTTCTGGACCCAGTTCCTGCGCTCGCTACGCGAACGCGGCCTGAGCGGCGTCCGCCTCGTCCTCTCCGACAGTCACAGCGACCTCGTCAAAACCATCCGCAAAGTCATGATCGGGGCAGCCTGGCAGCGCTGCCGCGTTCACTTCGTGCGCAACGTCTTCTCCGTGATTCCGAAGGGATCCGCGGAAATGGTCGCCGCGACGATCCGCACCGTCTTCGCCCAGCCCACCGCCGAAGCGGTCCGGGCCCAGCTCGACACCGTCGCGGACATGCTCGGCCGGCGGTTCCCCAAGGTCAGAGACATGCTCCTCTATGCCAAGGAGGACCTGACCGCATCGCGGACTTCCCCCATCAGCACTGGAAGAAGATCCAGTCGACCAACCCTCTTGAACGTCTGAACCGGCAGATCAAACGCCGTTCCGACGTCGTCCAGGTCTTCCCGAACACCGACGCGGTGAACCGCCTGGCCACCGCCGTCCTCGTCGAGCTCCACGACGAGTGGATCGCGTTCCCCCGCCGCTACCTCTCCATCGAGAGCATGGACAGCCTTTATCCGGACAACACCACGTGCCTGCCCGGCACTGCCGAGTGATCAGCTACACCACCACAGGGGACATGACCGAACGTGCTGCTGCCCCCGGTCGTGGTGTACGGCTGTCCCTCCACCGACGGAGCCGCTGCTCTTCGCTGGACCGCGACCTGCACGAACCTCGACGGCCGGCACGAGGAGGCGTTCCGGATGCCCGTGGAGCAGCTCGGTGTGACCCTTCCGCCTGACGCGGAGCACCCCGAACTTGCTGTCACCTGACCGACCGGTGCTCCCGCCAGGCGCGGCACAGCGCGGTGAACTCTTCCTGGCGTTCGGCAAGGAGGTCCTGAGGCCGCTGCAGGTGGCAGTCCAGGATGTGCACGCCGTCCTGGAAGGGTTCGAAGCCGATCCGCTCCCATACGCGGCCGAGTTTGGCGGCGGCTTCGCGATGCTGTTCCTCGGTTAGCTCGCGGCCGTCGGCCGATCCGGGCTCGCACGCGACCGCGACACAGTCCTGCGAGAGGCGGCGGATGGCGGCGCCTGCCAGGATTGGGCCCAGGCCCAGTCCGCGCCACAGGGGTTCCAGGATGACCCGGTCCATGATGAGCAGGTCACCGACGGGGTGGGCGAGTGCGGCCTCGAAGGCCGGCTCCCACCGGCCGTCAGCGACGTCGAGGACCACCTCGCCGATGCGGGAGACGTCCCCGGTGTAGGAGTCCATCGCCTCCCACGGATGGTCCGGGCCGAACATCCGCACCCGCACGAACGACATGCGGCCCACCGTGACGTCCTGGACCGCGTCCAGCGCCTCCTGGTCCATATCGCTGTAGGCAGCCAACTCCTCCGCCAGGACGTCCGCGTCGATCCGGGCAGACACCGTCCACACCTCCAGCGTGTTCTCGAACTCGTACGCCTGGACGGGGTGTTCGTGGTCGTACCTGAGGCTGATCAACGAGGGATCGGCGGGCAACCGGGCAATCTGGGGAGCCGAGATAGTCACCGTGACAGCGTAGTTCTGCCGGCCGGCGCACGCCGGGAAACAGCGCGCTCTCACACCTCGGCGAAGCGCTCACGCAGTAACGGGCGTTGGAGCGCGGCGCCGGATCTCGTCTGCACGGGCGTCTCCCAGCAGTAGAGAAATGGAGGTCACCGCAACCACGAAGACTGAGAACGACTAACCCGAGGATGACTCGGACTTGTCACGGACCCGGAGGACAACTGGGCGAGGTGGCGAAGTGGCGCTACGGTGGCGCCCTCACCCCGGGGGGACCCATGCACGTCAGAACCGCGGCGCTGGCCGCCGCCCTCATCTGCCTCCTCGCGACGGCGGGCTGCGGCACCGACGGCCTCACTGGAGGTGGCGGCCACAGGCTGCCACACACGCTCGTCGGCTCGGACTACAACTCCGTCACCATGCTGGAGACCGACACGTCCGGCAAAACGGTCACCGGCACGCTCGACACCAGCGAGGCGGACGGCGCCAACGTCACACACCAGCACGGGCGGGTGAGCGGGACCGTCAACGGCGAGCGCGTCACCCTCAACGTCGACTTCGAGGCTGGCAAGACCGCGCTCAAGGGCACGCTCAGCGGCAGCACGCTCACGCTCCAGGCGCCCCAGCCCGACGGGCAGATCGAGGACTACGTCCTCAAGCCGCACGACGTGGCGTACTACAACCAGGTCGTACGGGAACTCCAGGCGAGCGCGACGCCGTCTCCACTCCCGTCCGGGCTGCTCGACCAGTACTTCGAGTGAGGCTCATTGCCCGGGCTCACTCGGCAAGAGCAACTCCACCCTCACCATGGACGACCTGCCCGCGTCTATCCGGCTCCGCGCGGTACTGCGGGAGCTGCTGACGCTGCTGTGACGAAGGGCGGAAACTACGGTGCTTCAGCGCGTTCACTCGCGCCCATACCCGACTCCCTGATACCGACTTGCGACCACCATGGCCACACCAGTCAACCGGCTCCATCCGGCCTCACTGCGCGCGGGTTGGACTGAAGCCAGCGTGGCCGCGTCGTGGACGCGAGGCGCGTATTGCTGCCGTCGGCCAGCGGGCTCCGGTAGGTGGTTGTCGTTGTGCGGCCGTTGGGGTGGATCACGGTCTGCGGTACGCCGGCGTCTGTAGTCGTCGCGCGCCGCAGTTCACCGCCAGGGTGGTGTGGGCTGTCCATCCGGGTCCAGACCATCGGGCCACCATGCACTGAAGGCTGATCCATCAGGAGGCATGTTGCGCGCGTGGCCACGGTCGGCGACCTGGCGGAAGAAGTGTTCGGCGCCTTCCCGGTCACCCGCCTTCTCCAGCGACAGGCCCAGCCGGTACAGAGGGTCGGGACTGCCGAGGTCATCGGCCAGCTGGGCAAGGCGCTCTGCTTCTTTCAGGTCCCCCGCCTGCTCGCGTAGCCTGGTCAGGCGGTTCAGGGCGAAAACGCTGCCGCGTTCAACGGCCTGCCGGTAGAGACTTTCGGCGCTGTCCTTGTCCCCCGCCGTTTCCCGGCAGTGGCCCAGGTAGCCCATCCCATTAGGGTCGCCGTTGTCTGCAAGCTGACGTGCCAGGCTTTCAGCGCCTTCCCTGTCCCCCATCCTCACGCGCAACGTGACCACGCGGCGCAGACCGTCGGACTTGCCGTTGTCCACAGCTTGCCGGTAGAGATTCTCCGCGTCTTCCCCATCCCCTGCCCGCTCCCGCAGAACAGCCAACGGGAAAAACGCCTCGGTGATGCCGTGTTCGACGGCCCCCCGATAGAAGGTCTCGGCACCCTTCAGATCCTTGGCCTTCTCCCGCAATCGGCCCAACCGGTAGAGGGCTTCGGTGATGCCGTGATCGGCGGCCTCCTGATAGAGCCTGTCAGCCTCCTTTACGTTCCCCGCCCTTTCGACGGACAGTGCCAGGCTGTGCAGGGCGTCAGGCCTGCCGCGGCCTGCGGCCCGCCGCGCGAGGGCTGCAGCGCCCTTCCTATCGCCCACCATGTCTCGCACCGTGACCACGCGGCACAAGGCATCAGGGTCGCTGTGGTCGTCGGCGCGCTGATAGAGCGTCTCTGCGCCGGCCTGGTCTCCCCTGTCCTCTCGGATCACGGCCAGGCAGTACAGGGCATCGGCGCCGACGTGCTCGACGAGCTGTTCGTAGAGGCTCTCGGCACTCGCCCTGTCTCCGGCCTCCTCCCGCATCATGGCCAGGCGGTACAGGATGGTGGTGCTGCCGTGATCGGCGGCCAGTCGGCCCAGGGCTTCAGCGCCCTCGTGGTCCCCGGCCTCTTCCCGCAACTCCGCCAGGTCGGACAGCACTTTGATATTTCCGAGGTCAGCGGCCTGCCGTGCAAGGTCGTCAGCGCCTTCCCTGTCATTCGCTGCCTCCCTCAATAGAGCCAGGTTGAAGAGGACATCGGTATCGCCGAGGTCGGCTGCCCGCCGATAGAGATTCTCAGCCTCTTCCCGGTCGTCCACGTCCTCCCGCATCCCAGCCAGGACATAGAGGGCGTTGACGCTGCCGAGGGAGGCCGCGCGGTGGCGGAGGTGGTGGGCCCATTCCAGGCGGTGTCGGTCCTCGGCTGCCTCGACCAGGACGTCCAGGTCATCTGGGTTGGTGAGGTGGGCGTGGGCGGCATCCCAGAACGAGGCCGGCGGGCACAGGGAGCGGCGGGTAGAGCGGCCGTGTTGTTCGAGGTAGTCGGCGAGCCAGTACATCGTGCCCCTGGGCTGGGGCTCGGGGTGGTCGGCTGGCTGCGATAGGCCGAGTGGGCGTCGTTGAGGGCGGGGTCGTACGCGACGTAGCGGGGCTTGTTTGCCGTGCCCTGGTGTGGCGAGTTCGGCGTAAGCCTGTTCGGCCCAGTCGTCGGTGAGTTGGTCGTAGTCGTCTTTTGAGAGGTAGTCGGAGGCCGCGTCGGTCAGGAAGGTTTGGGGGATGTGGGGGCCGACGAAGAGGCGGCGGGCGTCCATGGCTGCGTGCAGCAGGGCGAGGGCTGGCGGGGTGGCCTGCTCGTAGCGGCGCAGGAGTTCGGGGGCTCCAGCCAGGTCCTGGGTGATCCGTCCGCCCTCGCGTGCGCGCGTGAGGGCATCGGCCAGCAGGGCGTCACCCTCCTCGGCCAGGAGGGTCGCGGCGGCCAGGGCCGCGGCGTCGAACGCGTCGGGGACGGCAACGGTGCGGCCGGTGAGCAGTTCCCGCACCCGGGTATGCGAATCGTTCCCGTTCGGAGCGGGCAGTGCCGTGTACCGGTCGGCGTACTCGGGCCACAACGTGCCCAGCACCAGGACCGGACCGCGCTCCTCGTCGGTCAGCAACCGGTGCACGGCCGCCGCGATCCGCTCGCCGCAGGCCCGGTCGCCGAAGTAGTGCTGAGCCTCGTTCAGCCACACCACGGTGCGCGGACCGACCTGGTGCAGCTCTTCCAGTGCGGCCTCCGCCCGGGTCGGGTCAAAGGGATGCCACAACCGCCAGCGCTTCGTGGCGAGCGGCTGCACGGCCTCCCAGCACGCCCTCGTCTTGCCCGTCGACGAGCTGCCCACCAGGACCACGATCCGGCTGCGGCCCTTAGCCGCCTCCCGTACCGCCGCGGCCAGCACTTCGTCATGCCGGCGCTCCACGTATCCCGGCAGGGCCCGCTCGCCGACCGCGATGGTGCCCGGACCGGCCGGGTGGACTTCCAGGTCGTGCGGCTCCCACTGCTCGATCGGACGCCCCGGCCCGGACATGTCAGCTGGGTGCCCGTCTGCTTCCTCCATCGCGGTCCGCCGCAACTCCAGCAGCTCCCCCGCCGACAGCTTCAACGCGCGTGCCAGACGGGCCACCGTTTTCGCTGACGGAACGCCCTCATCAAGCGCAAGAGCCTTGCCCACCGTCGCTCGGCCCAGCCCGGCTAACCCCGCGAGCTCTGTCTGGTTCAGCCTGGCCCGGGCTCGTGCCTCTTCCAGCCGTCCGCGCAGCTCAGCGAGTGCCGGGCTGCGGCTGTTGTCCGCCTCGTGCATGTGCTGGCCCCCCGGGTGGTGTGTGCGCCCGTGTTCATTTTCGTCTCGCTGAACCATGGCGCACAGGCATTCCGGGAGGTTGATCCCTGTCAACACCCACCGTGTGCAGGGAGCTTGCCGTGACCGTCGCCGTCGTCCTCCTCGCTGTCGCTGTCGTCACCGTTCTTGCGCTGATGGCCGCCGCCGGCGCCGCCACTCTGGCCCGCCTCGATGGCAGCACCTGGCCCAGCGCCCTGACCCGCGCCGCCCTCACCTTCACCACAGCGATCACCCTCGCCGCCGCCATCACCGCAGCCCTCACCCCCCTCCTCACGTGAGCGCTGCGGCTCCTGGACAGCGCAGGCAGCGTCCGTTCCTCGGAGAGTTCTGATGCTCGCTGCAGGCCGGCTACTGCACCAATAACCATGAGATGTCGGCCTGGATCAAGCCGTCGGTCCGACGAGTTCACCTTCCAGCAGGACGGTGTGAGGTGTACTGGCGCCGCCCCGAAGCGCGGGTGGGAGGTGGGCCATGAGTGCGCGACAGCTGCAATGCTGGAGAGGGCACGCGTGGAACTCTTTGAGGAGATCGCACAGAAAGGGGTCCTGGACGCCGCCCGGAAGTCCGCGTGGGAGGCTGCGGTCTCCCTGCCACAACTGTTCGTCGCCGTGTGACAGCCAGCCCCGCCCATACCGAGGCCGGCCGGCCCCCCACTCATCACACGGGGCACCGCCACCGCAAGGTCCCGCCGGCCACTCGTGTAACGAGAGCGGGATGGGAGGTGCCGGGACGTCGGGCTCTGTCGGTGGTGCCCTCTACTGTTCGGCCATGGGATATACAGCAGATGAGCGTCTGGCGGCAGGTCCGGAAGAGAGCCGGTACTTGGAGGCGGTGTTCACACTGGGGGCGCAGGTGGGCACGCATGCCGAGGATCCGGCGAGACCCGTGTACGTCGTCGAGGTGGCGGAGGTGAGCCCGATCCGGGTGCCGAGCGGCCGGCTCGTCGTCGCCTCACCCTGGCCAGATGATTCCGACTGGGAGTTGCCCACCCCGGCCGGCCGGGAACTGAAGGACCGGATCCGCCCTGGTGTTCACCGGGTGCAGGCCTCCTGGACGGAAGCGCCGTACGAGTACAACGGCGAGCAGTTCGACGGCCGCGAGGAGGTCGCCGTCCGCCTGCTTGTCAGCGATGCCCCGGTGGCCTGCTGGGAAGTGGCCCTCGGTGTCGGTGAGAGCATCGAGCAAATCGTCCCCGGTGAGCGGCCGACCTTCGACTCAGAGGAAAATATGGGGAGTTTCGCCGACGCCACCGCCTGGCCATCGCTGACCGAGCCGTTCCGCCAGTTCTGGCTCGACGTCGATGCGGGCAAGCCGGATGCATCCCGGGCCACCGAGTCTCTGGGCGAGTCGTTCGAGCGGGTGAGCGACGAGGCTCTCGGAGCCGACCTCGTGACGTTCCCGACCGGAGGAGGGAGCGTTGTATGGCTGGGGCGCACGGAGACCGGGAGCATCGCCTCGATCGTCACGACTGGACCGGCCTGCTTCCATAACCAGCTGGTCACAGCCGTGTGAGCAACGCCTGCCGGACGCGGTGGAAGCCACCGGGTGCGGTGGGTCAGTGCAGGCGGGCACCCCATCCACAGGTCTTGACGATGACTGGCCGCCCTCCAACCGCCTGAGACCCAGTCAGTTTCACGACGCCATGTTCGGGCTGAGGGCGTGACCGTCCAGGGCTCGTTGGAGACTCACGTTCGGCACGTGGGACGCGGACATCATCGACTCAATGCGTCCCTTTTGCCCCTCGGCCTCCCAGTGGCCCTTGGCCCAGTAGGGGTGGGGATACACGTCGGGTGAGTGCACCCAGACCACGGTCACTGTCATGTCGGTGCCCTCTTTGATCCATCGGTCGATGTAGGTGGTGATGCCCTGCCACGTCATCTCGGCAGACTCCAGTGTCCAGTCCTTGTCGGCAGTGTGTAGCGGTGGGCAGAGCCCCGCTCTTCGATCTTCAACGCGCCTCCCTGAGTTCGAGGCAGGAAGTCTCCTCCGCGAGCAGAGCTCCTGCCTGCCGTTCTACGGAAGACGCCCTGTGGAGCCGTCGATGCGGACGGGTTTGCCCGCGCCGACGGCAGCCGCAACCCCAGGCGGGATCGGGAGCTCCACTTGCAGGACTAAGCTCCGGATCATGTGGAGAGAAGCAGCGGCAGCCGTCTTTCCCGGCGTTGGCTTGCGTGAACCCGCGCAGGCCGGTGAACTCGCCGCGGCGGAGACGCACCTTGGGCGAACGCTGCCCTCGGAGCTTCACCAACTGCTCCTCGAAAGCAACGGCATCATTGGCCGCACGCACGTGGACACCGTCTGGCCCGCCGATCAGATCGTGGAGACGAACCTGCATTTCTGGTCCGACCCGACGTTCGCGCAGCTCTACATGCCCTTCGCCCCCTTCCTCTTCTTCGGGGACAACGGAGGCGGCGACCAGTTCGCCTTCGTACAGACGCCCCAGCGTCCCGACATCTTTGTCTGGGAACACGAGAGCGACAGTCGCCGCTGGGTCGCAAGCAACCTCCAGGACTACCTCACCCATTGCCTTCGAGACGGCGGCGACGGCTGGTATCAGCTGTAGCGCAGCAGCCCTCGATCGATCGTCTGCGGGATCGGTGTCAGTGCTGCCTGCGAGCATTCGGATCATGAAGCGATCGGATGATCTCCTGGCAGGGCTGGACGACATCGACTGGGCAGCCCTGGGGCACGCCTACGGCAGCGCCGAGGACGTGCCCGGCCAGCTCCGGGCGGTGTGCGGGCCGGATGAGGAGGCCCGGGAGAGCGCCTTCCGCAGCCTGTTCGGCAACATCTTCCACCAGGGCACCCGGTACTCGGCCTCTCCGTACGCCGTGCCGTTCCTCACCCGGATCGCTGTCGCAGGCCCGGCCGGCGCCCGAGTCGACGCCCTGGGGCTGCTGACCCGTCTGGCCGTTGACTGGCACGACGAGTACAGCCTCCCGCTCGGCATCGACACCGCCGCGTGGCGCGCCGCGGCCATCAGCCCCGAAGAGACCCTGCGTTGGTACGACGAGCAGATCGCCGCCGAGACCGACGAGGAGCAGCTGAAGGGCTGGCGTGAGGCACAGGCAGACTGTGCGGCCGGGCACCCCGTGGATGCCCGCGAGGGGGCACTGCGCTCCTATGACGCGGTCCGCGCCCAGCTTCCCGTCCTGTTCGAACTGCTCGGCGATCGGGATCCGGAGCTCCGCACCAGGACCGCGTACCTCCTGGGCTGGTTCCCCGAGGAGGCCGACGCCACCCTGCCCGCGTTGCTGGCCTGCCTCGACGGCGAGCGGGACCCCGTCTGCGCCGCCACGGTCCTGGTCGCGGTCGGGCTGCTCGCCGACCACGACCCGGACGGCCGGCTTCGCCACCATCTCGATCACGAGCACCCGTTGCCGCGCTGGGCCGCCGCCACAGCCCTGGCCCGCGTGCTGGTCGCGCACCCGGCCGCCGCGCCTGGACTGCCGCCGGCGCAGCGCATCGCCGCCGAGCTGGCGGCCTTCGGCGCCGGGCCCGCCCCCGAGCCCGCTACCGTCCACCACGTCGGCGATCTGCACAGCTACACCGTCCGCAGCCTGCTCCACCTGATGAACGCGGCCGAGGACCTGGACGGGGTCCTCCTGGAGATCGTCCGCGCCCTGCCCCGTATCAAGGAGACCGCCGTCGTGCCCCGCCCGCTGGCAGCCCGTGCCGGGAACCTGCTGGACGCCCTGTTCGAACCCGCGGACGCCGTGCCGGTGTTCACCGAGCTCTCCCCCGGCCGCCAGCAGCTGCTGAGGGCCCTGGCCGAGCTGCTGACCGCCGAGGACTTCCAGCCCGTGCCCTTCGGCTCAGATCTCCACGAGCGGTTCACCCGGTACGGCCTCCCCGGCACCCGCCCCGCCCTGCGCGCCTACGTCGGCCTGCCCACCGAAGGCCAGGACCCCAACGCCCCCCTCCCCGATCCCTGGGAACCACTGCGCAAACACTGAGCTGGTCTGCCCATCGTGGTCAGCTCCAGGGCTCACCCCTACAACCGTCGGCCCGCGCGAACAGTCTGATCACCCGAGCCGAACGGCTCCCCGACTCTCTACGGCCGGGTGCAGCAGCGCGCTGCTGCACCCGGCCCTGTTCTCATGGGACTCACATGCGTATACGTGCTGCGGCGGCCGCTGGGACAGCGTCCGCCGCCCTTGTGCTGACTGCTGTTGCCGTTGTTCCGGTGCACGCCGAGGGCGGACCGGTCATCACCAAGGTCGTGGTCAACAAGGGCAAGAACATCCTGGTCGGCCCCACCGCCGTCACCAAGTTCAGCGCCCAGATCACGGCCAGTGATCCGTCCGGCGTCATCGTGGCGGACGTGCAGCTGTGGTACGGCACCTCCCGCGACAACCGCACGGGCGCGATCTCCTACGACGCCCCCACCTGCCATGCCGACAGCGCCACGACCACCACGTGCACCATGAACTTCCAGGTCAAGGCCGACACCCGCGACATGACCAACACTGTGTCCAATGCGAAGGCCGGCACCTGGCACATCTACGCCAGCGCCTTCTCCAAGAACCGCGTCCAGACCACCATCGATTCCTACGCCACCACCAAGGTCCAGCGCACGTCCCAGCTCACCGCCAACGCCGCCCCCGAGCCGGTCAAGAAGGGCAAGACGCTCACTGTCACCGGCAAGCTCTCCCGCGCCAACTGGGACACCCACAAGTACGCCGGCTACAGCAGCCAGAAAGTGAAGCTCCAGTACCGGCCCAAGAACAGCACCACCTACACCACCCTCAAGACCGTCACCACCACCAGCACCGGCGAGTTGAAGACCACCGTGACGGCCACCGCCGACGGCTACTACCGCTACTCCTTCCCCGGCACCACGACCACCCCGGCCATCAACGCCGCCGGCGACTACATCGACGTGACGTAGAACCCGCCTGCCAGGAACATCCCCTTCTCCACCGTGCCGTCGTGCCAGCCTTTGCCGAAGATTGCATCGTGCGTTGGCAATACGTGCCCTGCCTCGCCGTGCGGGAGTCTTCCGCGGCTTGTACACGCGGACGGCCGCGCCATCCGCACACGGGCCAGCCAACCAGTTCGCCAAGGTCATCCGTCTTGAACAACTGCTAGTATTCGCCCGCTTGTTCGGGGGGATGGGGCCCTCCGTCGGGGAGGGGAAGCAAGTGACTCGTCGTACCTTCATGCGTGGCTCCCTTGCCACGATCATCGGTTTGGCGCTCTCTGTGTCCGCCGTGCCGCTGGTGGCGCCGGCGCACGCGGAGACCGCAACGGAGATCATCGTTCCGGCCACCATGCGCACGACCCCGCGCACGGCGTATCTGCAGAGCGCGGGGGCTTCCGGCTTCCTCGAGTACCGCTCCACCGCTGAGGGTTCCGGCCTCTGGTGGACCAGCTACGACGGCAGCCGGAAGCCGGTGGAAGGTGGCGAGGGACTCGGGCCGCGCACTGCGGGTTCGTACGGCACGGGTTCGGACATCGTCGCCCTTGGCCCGACCCAGAGCAGTGGTGGGCAGGTCCTGCTCCGGGACATGGGAACCCGTACGACGGAGACCGTGGCCATCCCAGCAGGCCAGAGCTATCTGCAGACGTACGGACGTACTGTCCTGACCAGCACGTCGACCGGTGGACAACGGACTCAGCTGTTCCTGCTGCACAACGAGAACGGCAGCACGGTGCAGAAGCCCGTGACCGGATTCCCGGACGGGACGGTCTTCCCCTTCTTTCCCAGGGGTTCCGCCTCCGGCATCCTCGTCAATTACAACGGCCCGGACCATGTCCTCCACTACGCCTGGGTGGATGCCGAGACCGGTGCGGCCACGATCTTGTCTCCACTGGTGGCGAACTCGGACACCGTGGTCGGATCCGACTACCTGGTCAGCTGGTACGGCACGTCCCGGGTGCGGGTGTATGCCAAGGGTGCCTACGACTCGCCCACTCACGAGGTTGCGTTCCCCCGCACCTCTGAGAACACGATCCTCGGCGTCGTCGGTGACGCGCTCGTCGTCGCGCGGCGCAGCGGCTCCTCCTGCTTGTCAGCCGGGGCCACCGTCAGCGTCCAGCTGTACGTGCCGTTCGGCACATACGCGCCGTTCGACGTCCTGCCGTTCCAGGACGTATGGATCGCGTCGTGCGCGGCGCCATCGGACAGCGTGCGCACAGTGGCCCCGGTCGCCTTGTTCCTGAGGACCAGCGTCCACGACGCGGCCGGCTTCGACAGTCCCCACGCGCCGTCCCACGAGGACGACGAGTCCACCAGGCTGACCGCGGGTTCCGTCCTCGCCCCCAGGAGCGCGATGTCCGTGGCCAAGACGCCGCTCCACTCGTCCTCGACCACGTCGGCCGTCGCCTGCCGGTTGTCCGCCAGGGTCTGGACAGCGGCACCGGCAGCAGGCGACTGCCCGGCGGCTGTGGTGGTGTCGGCGGACTCGGGCGTGCCGTAGGGGCGCAGCGCGTTGGCGAGGCGGTGTCCCTCATGGGTGTCCGGCCACTGCGAGACCGTCGCGGCCGCCTGGATGAGCGTCGGCAGGATCTCCTTCAGCGCCTCGTGGTCGCCGCCCGCGACGGCGGTCCGCCACGCGGCGAGCTCGCGGGTGAGGGCGGCGGGGATCCCCTGGTGCCCGCCGGACGTGTAGGGAAGGGCGGCTTCCGCCAGTTCCAGCGCCGCCCTTCCACCGGTAGCCGTCGAGCGGCTCGGGCCCGCCGGGGTGTCGGCGCGCTCATGGGGCATGGTGCCGGCGTCGAGGAAGCGGGCGTGGATCAGGTCGGGCTTCAGGTAGGCGGAGCCGATCGTGCCGAAGCCGCGTTCCGCGACCGTCACCTGGACCCGGGCAGGGTCCTCGGTCGGCGTGAGTGTCAGCGTGATGTCGGCGTCCAGGAGGCCCAGGAGTGCGGGATCGTCGCTGTCCACGATGGCGAGGACCGGCACGTGCAGGGTGCGCGCGAGAGTGGCCAGGACTTCGGAGGCGGCCGGGAGACGGTCCCCGGACAGCGGGAGGCGGGCGCTGTGGGCGGCCTGCAGCCGGTCCACGACCACGAGGGCCAGGCCCTGCATGTGCGGGGCGGTGTCCGCGATGTCCTCGGCCCTCAGATCACTGCCGTCATCGATCATCAACAGGTCTCCGGCCTGGACCAGTTGACGGGCGACCTGCTGTTCATGCTCGGTCAGGCGGCCCTGCTTCAGACGCGCGTACTCGCCCTCGGTCTCGGCAGCGATGATCCGGCGGAAGATGTCGTCCCGGTTCGGTCCCGAGGCCGCGTACAGGACCATGGCCTGGTCGACGAGCGCCGTCGTCCGCGCGGCGGCCAGCCCCAGCAGGCTCCCCCCGACACTCGGACGCGCCGCCACGAGCGTCAGCTTGCCCCGCTGCAGACCGCCCGTGGCAGCGTCCAGGCCCGGCAGCCCGAACGTGGGGCCGCTGACCGGGCCGTCGGTGAGGACGGAACCGATGGCATCGCCGAGCGTGGCGAGCCTGCGGGGCGTGCTGCCGCGGTCCTGGTTGCCTTGGCTGTTCACCGCACCTCCTGCGGTCGCCGCGCCGGGGTGCGCGGCCATGTCGGACGAGAGGGCGTCAGGAGAGGAGTCGGCGGGGAGCAGCACCGCGACCGGGGTGGTGTTGCGCAGGAGCACCTGCGGTTGCCCCTTCGCCGCCAGCGCGACAAGGTCACCAAAATCCCTCTGCGCCACGCTCAGCACGTGAGCCGGGAAAGCGTCGGTCTTCCGGGCTGCCGGGAACCGGTCAAGCGGCGCCAGCAGCGCGCGCACCTTGTGCTTGGTGATCACCGTGGTGCGCCCCTCTTCTTCGGCGAGCTTCACCAGCGAGTACAGGCTGTTCCGCGCTGTGGTCGCGTTGATCGCGCCCTCTTCCTGTGACGACTGGCTCACTCACCCTCCCTGGAATCGCAACTGCCCATCATCATAGTAATATTCACCTAGTTAACGTTGTAAAGTGACTACTTTATTCGTGAATATCACTCACTATTGGTGACCCTGCGGTTTCTGTGTTGACCGGTCGGGGTGCCCCAGCCGCCCAGCGGGAAGGCCGGGACCACCGGCCCCGGCCTTCGCTCCGCACCGTCCGCAGACGATCACATCCGCCGAACCGGCGGACTCAGCTCCCCGTGGCCGACTCCTGCTCTCCGGGGCCGTCCTTGTACGCGACGCGGCCGATGGCGGAGTAGGCCGTGCTCAGCCTGCCGTGGAGCGCACCCGCGAGGTCCTTCGCCGCGTCGGAGGACTCCGTGAAGCGCTGCAGGACATCGTCGAGCGGTTCGCCCCGGCAGTCGCTCATCAGCTGGTCCTTGTCCTGCAGTTGCTGCACGGAGGCCTCGATCAGCTCGATGGCGGTCCGCAACTCGCCGGCGCAGCGGGTGAGATAGCTGTGGACGCGGTGCGCCTCCCCCGGGTACTCGATACCGCGGTACTGAAGGGTGCGGACGAGTTCGACGAGGGAGCGCGCCGCGCCCTCCGCATGCTGTTCGATGGATTCGGTCATTGATCCGGTTCTCCTCGGAGAGTGCTGGTCACGTGGTGGGGATGCGGGCGCCATTCCCAGTGCGGCTGGTCGGGCAGGAAGGTGGCGTCCAGGAACCGGACGATGCCGGGCCGGACGCTGCCCGCCTGACCGGTCTTCAACAGCGAGGCCGGAAGGGTCGGCCACCGTGCCGAGGCCGGATGGCTCGGGGCTACCGCCTGATTCGGGTTTCCCGCCCGTGACAGCGATGGCGGCCCGCGACGCGTCCGTCGTGCCGCTGTTATTGCCCTGCAGAAGCCCGGTGGGCTCGGTCCCGTAGAACGTCCACAAGCCCAGCGACTCCTCCAGGAGCGCCGCCCGGTCTTCCGGGAGCAGCAGCTCGACGCAGCGGAGCATGACGTGTTCTTTGCCTGGCGCCGACGCCCGGACGACCATGAGGAAGAACTGGGAGACGTCGGAAGTGAGGCCTCCTCCGTCCGGCTCGTGGGCCTCATGCAGGCGGTAGACGGTCCCGGCCGTCACCGCGAGCACGATCGGGTCTTCGTCGAGGAGTTTCGCGGCCAGGGAGGTCTGGCACGGTGCGCACTGCTCGATGCGCGCGCTGATCAGCGCGGACGCGGTCCGCAGGTCCGGGGCCGCGTCGATTCCCCATCGGCCGGGCTCGTCCGGCTGGAGGTCCTTGTCGGTCGGGCCGCTGGTGTGCTGGTGGAGAGTGCCGGCTTGGGCGGCGGTGTACGCGGCCCCTCGACTCCGGCTTGTTTTCCGCGCCCGGCTCTTACGGCCGTGGCCCTTGGTCATGTCTCATCTTCCCGTGCCCGGCCCCATGATCCGATGCGCGCGTCGAAGAGCAGCATGCGGAAGGCTTCAACAGCTGGAAAGCCGTTAAGAGTTGATGTTCACCATCGCACTGATGCGCACAGTCCGGTCCCGTTGCACGGGGCCCGCGGGCACCTCTGCCGTCATGCATCCCGGTCATGGGCCAGGCCGCTGGCTTGGGCCGATGCGACGGCCACTGCCCGCACCTTACCGCCCTACGCTCGGACGCGGGAACCGACGACCGAAGTCGCCAAGAACTCCGTTGTCCAGATCAGGCGAGACGCAGGAGCACGAGTGGTCATCTGCACGGACGAGATTCTCGGCGCGCACAGGGCTGACGCCTCTGTAGATGAGCCGACGGATAGAGATCTGAGATTGCCGCGTTGGCGACAGAAGCTGCGTTCTGTCGCCAACGGGCCATTGATCCTAATTCACCATGTGTAGACTTTTCTGATCTTTACTTGGTGAACATCCTGCGCAGCACGGCTGCGGCGTTAGCTCATCTTGCTCAGCTTGCGCGCGGCGAACCGGAGAGCCAAGACCTGGACTACCGCACAGCACACCCAGAGGACGGCCAGAGTCACCGATGGTCCGCTGTCTCCGACGGTTGCATGGTCCTGGCTGTCGTTCTGGTTGAGGAATGCCATTGTCGCCCCCAGCACGATGAGGATCGACGTCGGCGCGGTGATCCACATCACGATCTCGGTGACCAGGCCGGCGCCCGGGTTCCATGCGACATCCGCGACGGCCAGGACCACAACCGTCAGGATGTATGCAGACGATACAACTCGGCCTACCATGGCCTGCCTCTCACTTCTCTCTTGCGGGCAAGATCGCGTAGATCCATGCCTGGCGCGGTTAATAATAGTGGTTTATCTGGGCTTCGAGGTTCTGCAAGTTCCTCCAGAATTTGGCCCACATATCCGTGGCAATTTTCTCGTAGGTTGACCCGCCCACGAAGATGTCCGCGAGAGAAAACCTCGAATGCCCGTGAACGATCATGAGCATGTGACCGTTCTTCTTCCGCTTGAAGTTGAAGCTGATCCATCCTGGGTAGTCGGGATGGCCCTTGAGTGTGTCGAACTTCCAGTAGTGGGAATTCATGGCGGATACGCGTACGGGGAATGGTGCGGGGCCGACGTGGAGGTTGATCCGTGTGCCGACTCCGGGGAGTTTGTTCGGGTGTCCGGCGATGGGGAAGACCGCGCCGAAATTCGCCTTGACGAACGTGAAGAACCTCTTCGCGGACACCTTCGACCAGCCGATGTCATAGGTGATCTCGTAGTCGAACAGGCCTGTCGGGTCTGTGCAGTTGACCGGGTCTGCGGAGCAGTAGGCATAGGCGTTCGCGCCTCCGCCTTCCATGGCGTCCACGCTCAGGAACCGGCCGGTGGCCGGGTCGTAGAGGCGTATGCCCATCAGCAACGCGCCGGTGGGGGTGTCGGATGCGCGTTGTGTGGTGCCGAGCCAGCCGTAGCGGGTGCTGGGGCTTTCGCCTTGGAGGTTGCCGTATTCGTCGTAGGCCAGTGCGGTCGGCGCTCCGGTTGTGGCCAGGGGGACCTGAACGGTGATGTCGCCGTGTATGTCGGTTAGTTGCAGCGCGGTGGCGCCGGTTTTGCCGGTAGTGGCTTCCAGACCGTTGTCGAGGCCCTGCACGTTGCGCGTGATCGTGCCGTTGGCGTCTTCCGCGGTCCAGCTCGGGCCGTCGCCGTCGGCCGCGTAGTGGTTGGTCCGGGAGCCGGTCTGGGTCCAGGTGCCGTCGCTGTTTTTGTCCTGGGTGGTCCATGCTGCCAGGCGGCCGACGGCGTCCAGGGTCCACGTCTGCCGGCTGTTGCCGGCTGTCTGCTGGCGGACCATGTCGTCGGCGTAGTAGGCGATGGTGGCGCCGCTGGACTGGGTGGTGGTGCGGCCGAAGGCGTCGTAGACGGTGCCGCTGTTGGTCAGCCGGTCCGCACTGTCGTAGGTGTAGGCCGTCGTGACCGCGCCGGTGCTGGTGCACTCCGCACCGACGTCACCGGTCGAGGCGGCCAGCGCCGTCCGGTTGCTGTTGTCGTCGAGGGAGTAGTCCCGGCGGGTGCAGGAACCGTCGGGGTTCGTTTCGTCCGCCCGTATCAGGCGGCCCAGCGGATCGTAGCCGTAACTGCGGCTCCTGGTCTGGCCGTTGCTGTCAGTGTCGGCGGCTGTCTCACCGTGGACCGATCGGTCGACCGTGTCGGAGGCGACGATGGTGCTGTCGCTGTCCCTGGTGTAGACCCGGGACGTCTGGGCGCCGACTTCGTTCCGGGTGACGTTCAGGGTGTAGCCGCCGGGAAGGGACTCCGTCGTCAGACCGCCGTCGGCGTTGTAGGTTGCGGCGAAGGTGCCGGCGACGGAGTCGGTACGTGACGTTGTCAGGCCGCGGGGTTCTTTTGCCGTGTCATAGGCGTATGTGGTGGCGGACTGGGCGGAGTCCGTGCTCTTCACCAGCCGGCTCAGAGCGTCGTACGCCGCGGTGGTGGTGTTGCCCGACCCGTCGTTGTAGGAGATCTCCCTGTCGAGGGCGTCGTAGGTATGGGTGATGGTCTTTCCACCGGATGCTACGGACGCGATTTCGCCGGTATCGGCGTCGTAGGTGGTGACTGCGTCGGGAACTGCTGTGCCGACCCCGCCGGAGACCGAGGTCCTGATACCGCGCCCTGCTGCGTCGGTTGAGGTGGTCGTGGTGCGGGTGACGCCGCTGACGGTTTCGGTCACCTTGGCGGTGTTGCCCCAGCGGTCGTACTCGACTGTTCTGACGGGGAGCTGGGTTGGATTGGAGTTGGCGCCGGTGATGGCGCCGGCGGGGCCGGTGGTGCAGATCAGGTCGGCCCATTCCGGTCGGCCGTGGCATGCGCCGGTGCCGGTCGCCGAGTAGTACGCGGTCACCGTCGTGTTGGCGTCGGTGCCGTTGGATTTCGGCAGCGTGGTCTGCACGATCCGGCCCTGGGAGTCATACGTAGTGGTGCTGGCCAGCGTCGGCTTGTCGGCGCTGGCCGTTTTCGTCGGCAGCCCCTTGACCCAGTCGTAGGTGGTGGTCGTGGTTCTCACGTCGGCGTCCGACGGGTAGCCGTCCACGAACGCCCCGGTCCTGACCGTGGTGGGCTGGTTGGCGACGGTGGCGGTGCCGTCGGTCGGACGGCCTTCGTCGTAACTGGTTGTGGTGTGCTGCCGGGCCGGAATCCGGGTTCCGGCCGGCAGATCGGAGCCGCCGGAACCGGCTTTGAGGGGCGAGATCAGGGTCACCTGGTGCAAGGGGCCGTACGCGTCCGTCTCCCGCAGTCCGTCGTGGGTGTATGCAGAGGTGCTGGACAGCAGCTGGGCGCGGTCGGCGGTCGGCATGCCGACAATCTCAAGCGCGGTCAGTTCGTCGTAGAGCGGGCTTGCGGTGTCGGTGGCGAGGGCCAGTTCCCGGTTGCCCGGGGTGAGTTGGCGGGTGGAGTTCCCGAATTGGTCGTACTCGCTGGTAGCGATGTAGCCGCCGGGGGTGGCCACGTTGACCTCCCGGCCCGAGGCGTCCGCGTAGGAGATGGTTGCCCGGGTGTAGTCGGAGGCCGACAGGTCGGAGCCGGTGCTGGACGCCGGAGTGACGTCGCTGGCAGAAACAGCGGCGGGGAAGATCGCGGTGGCGTCCGTGGGGACATCGGTCTGGCCCCAGTCGTCCACGTTGTCAGGGCCCATGGCGTTGGGGGCCTTGGTGTCGGACAGCGGAACGTCGTAGACCACCGTGGTCGTGGCGGTGGTGCCGGCCAGGGTGCTCTTGCTGCCTGCGGCCAGGTTCGGCCGCGAGGCGGACAGAAGCATGCCGTCACCGGCGGTGGCAGCATTTCCCGCCTTGCCGTAGACGAGGGTCCAGGGCAGTTCTCCGGGGGGTGTCAGCGTGATGATCCGGCCTGCGCTGTCATAGGCGTATGTGGTCTTGAGCGGGGTGGAGATCCGCGCATCCCATTCCTGGCTCAGGCGTCCGCCGGTGTCGTAGGAGTAGCGGGCGATCGGTGTGGCCGTGGTCTTGGTGTCCCCCGGGGATGTGGCCCATACCTTGATCTGCTGCACTCTCCCGCTGTAGTCCCCGAGCGAGGAGCCGGTGGCTGTCGTTGAGGTGGCGTAGACGAACTGCAGGACCCGGCACCCGGCCGTGGTGCTGGTGTTGGTGAACCAGTCGTTGCCAGCAGCCACCGCTGTTTCGATCGCGGTCTGGCAACTTGCCGCGCTGACTGCGGTGGTGGGGGCGATGACGAACTTGGGGCGTGCCAGCGTGTTGGTGCCCGAAGGGACCGCTTCGGGGACCACTGTGGTGGTGGAATTATCCGTGGTCAGGCGTGTCGCCGTGAGCTGCCAGGTCGTGGCCGAGGAGCTGACCTTGGCGAATGTCGAGACGGTTCCGTCGTTGTCCTTGAGTGTGAAGGCAGCGTCGACAGAGCCGGTAAGGGTGAGGTCCTCCGCGCCGGGTTCGGGGCTCCAGCCGCCTGCTGTGGTCTTGGTGAAACCGGTCTGCTCACCGCTTCCGTCGACCAGGGCGACCGAGGTGGCCGAGGACTTGCGGATGTACGACCAGTTCGATTGGGTCAGTTCATCGCTGATCCCCGCTGTCCACTGCGGGCCGAAGATGGCGACCTGGCCCTCAGCATCCGCCCCCACGCTGGGATGACGCGAGGAGACGGTACGGGAGACAGACAGGTCGAAGACCGAAACGTCCGTGGCCGAGATCGTGTAGTCACCGGTCAGGTCGTTGACCGAACCGGGTCCCACAGTGTCACTCGGCGCGGTGCCGGCTTCCCGGTCCACCGTGATGGTGCGGGTCTGGCTGTACCCGGTGGTGGTGCCGTCGGTGAACGCCGCCCGGATGTCGATCGGCCCGTCCTGAGACAAGGACGAGGTGATGTTCCAGACCAGAGTGGCCGGAGTACCGCTGACGACTGCGACCGGCCAGGCGGAAATGGTAGATCCCTTGGAGGACTTGATGTCACCGACCGGGACATCGTGCCAGGTGGTGTCGGTCTCGCCGCGCCGGTACTGGTAGATCACTCCCGTGTAGGACGGCTTGCCGGTGGAGGACAGGCTGACCCGGCGCGCTGCGGTGTCGCCCTCGGCGGGGGTGAGCAGCGCGGCCCCGTCCGCGCCGACGCCGAATTCGTACGTGGTGGTAGCGGTGGAAATGTTGCCGCCGGAGTCGACAGTCTTGGCGTACAGCTTGTGCCAGCCGTCTGCCGGGCTGATGGAGACGGTCAGCGGATCACCGCCGTTGCCGTCGTCCGTGTCGTAGAGGTGTGTGGGTGTGAGTGAATCGTCCAGGCCCCAGTAGTAGCCAGCACCGTCCGAGGAGGAGGTGTCCAGGGTGCACGTCACCGCGCCGTCGGCGCGGGCCGTCCATGTGCTCACCGGGTAGCTGTCGCACAAGACGGTCGGCGCGCCGGGCTTGGCAACGTTGGGTACGAAAGTGGTGTAGCCGGACCATGATCCGTAGTCGGTCCCGTCATAGCCTCGCACCCGGAACCGCAGATGTGACGCCGCCACCGCTGACGCGGCCGGGATCGTCAGCTTCGCTGTGCCACCGGAAGCTACCGAGGAGGAGGTGCCCGTGAAGGAGTAGGCGGTCTCCCCGGAGTACGCCGGATCGTTGGTGATCTCGAACTGGGCCTTGACCGAGGATCCGTCCGTGTCGGTGACCTTCGCCGACAGGGTCGGCGTGTAGGTGGTCACGTACCGCTTGCCGCTGTAGGCGTTCACACTGCTCGGCGAGATCGCGAGCGCACTGGTGGTGGCGTAGGAGTTGTAGGTGACCGTGAGGTGCGGCTCGACGGAGTTGTCGCCGGATATGTAGTTCGCGGAGCGGAAGCGCCGCCAGGTCAGCGAGTCACTCTCGTCCGCACCGCGGACCTGGAGCCCGTAGTTGGCCGACCCGCTTGCCCACGCCTGCACGATCGCGTCGATGTCGAAGTTCACCGTGCCGCCGGGGCAGTCGGTGCTGGAGTAGCCCTTGGCCACGGTGCTGGTCACCGCGCCGGTGGTCGTGGTCGACGGCTGGACGGCCCAGGTGACGTCCGACGACGACCACGAGGAGGTGATCCGGCGCACCTGCGTGCCTGCGCCCGAGGTGGAGCAGGTCGAGGAGTAGTACGAGTACAGCGCCAGGTTGGTGTCGGTGATGTGCTTGCCGGCGAACTTCGACACGTCGAACTTGAGATACGAGCGGGCGATGTCGCTGCCGCTGTCGTACGTTCCCGACTTCAGCTCGGTCGAGGAGACCTGCGAGTCGGTGTAGTCCGGGGTCTGCACCCACGTGTCCGTGGTCACCGCCAGCGTGGACGTCGGGTCGACGGTCACCGGGTAGGTCGCACTCGCCAGGAAATCATGGTCCGGGGTGAGCACCAGGGTCTGTGCACCGTCGTCCGCGGTCTCGACCTTGGTTGTTACCTGCTCCTGGTGGGCGGACTCGCCGGACGCCGGGTCCTTGGACGCGTCCCACATCATCGGCGCCGGCGCCTCGGCGACCAGGTCACCTGCGCTGTTCTTCAGCAGCAGGTGCCCGGAGCCGGCCTGGGACAGCTTCAGCCCGTCCAGGTCCAGCGGGATCCGATAAGACACAGCATCGCCACCGGGCTGCTGGGCCAGCTTGATGTTCTCGGAGAAGCCCTGCGCCAGCGCGGTCACCGAGAGCGTCTGGCCGCTCCCCAGGTCGTACGAGGCGGTGCTGTTCTTCACCGTCGGCGTGGGCAGCTTGTCCTGCCAGCCCAATCCGAAGGATTCCGTGCCCTTGGTCACCGACGCCAGATTGGTGTCGCCGCCGTCCGAGACCGCAATGTCGGCAGCCGCCACCGTAGGGGTGAGGTCGGCACCGGTGTCGGACAGCGCGGTGTCGATGCCCTTCCACACCCCCGCCTGCTTCACCCGGATCGGGCCCGCGTACGCCGCCGTCTCCAGCTCCCCGCTGGGCAGCGCGTACGTCGTCGAGTCCGCCGCCCGCTGCGACAGCACCTCAATCTTCCGGCCCTGCAACCGGGCCATCAGCACCGCCGACGCCTCATCCTGCGCCTCCGCCGGACCCGGCGACTCGGTGGACGACACCGCCGAGACATCGGTAGTCGGCGTGGCGAACGCGATGCCGGTGTCCTGCGATACCAGTGCTGCCTCGGTCGCGAACAGCATGACGACGCCGATGGCTATCTGCCGCAGCCGTCGCGCCTGGCGCCCTCGGCCCCGTCTAGATCTGCCATGGGCCACGGGTCTGTGACGCACGATCAGCTACCTCCCCTACGCCCCGCAATGCGGAGTCAACAGAAACGGAGCTGATCTTCACAAGAGGGTCAGATTTCGGCCACTGAAAGTCCGCCAGATATTCAAATCTTGCCCTGTAAGTCACCAAGAAGCATTAAAGGGCTGCTCGCGGCAGTAGCCCCCGGTCGTCCCAATTGGCCTGCCTTCATGCACTTCGAGCCGAAGATAGTAGGCAGTTGAGCCTGCGACCACACCCTCTGCACCGTTTTAAGATTTTTATAAGAACTGAAAGAAGAAGGGGAGCAATCGGTAAGAAGACGACAAGATCGGTACGTCTGCACGGCAGCACGGCGGAAGTCGGGCCCGCGTTCAGGCCGCACTGCGGGCACTGTCCAACTCGCGGTTCTTCGCCGGCCTCGCGCTGCAGGCGATGGTGTCCGACCTGAAACAAGTCAGCCGCTACTTCACCGACCCTGGTCTACGAGCGCGGGTTCTCGCCCGGGTCACCGACCAGATCGGCCCGGACACGAGGGTCGTCGTCGCCCACTCACTGGGCTCAGGTGGTGGCCTACGCGGCGCTGTGCGCGCGCCCCGGCCACGCTGGGATACGTAGCGCTGGCCTTCGACTTCACGGCAGCCGCTATATGGGCGACCCCGAGGAGATGCTGGCAGTCGCCTACCGCTGTTCGCTGATCCCGAACGGATGTGGGCATCGGTCATGCGGAGCTCGAGGTGTTGCGCACCGAATGGACCCCAACCGGTCGCCACCGTCGGCTACGGCACCGGGGGCGCCGTCGGGCTGGAACTCGGGCGCGCGACGGGCACGCTTCCGGGCCAATCAACGCACTGCCCACGGGTCGACCGGGCGAGGCAGCGCGCATTCGCTGCCCGCCAGGACGCCGGGGCGGCGGACTTGGTGTTGCGCCAGGGCAGGTAGGTGTGCAGCTCGCGGGTCTTGACCGTGTGGTTCGGATGGACCCTATGCCGTCACAATACTTAGGCCCTCGAACCGTCATCGAGTGCAGTGCCCTTCTTCCGGTACTCCTCGGGCAGCCTCAACACCGTCAGCCCCATCTGCTGAGCGCGCAGCCGCATGCCGAAGTCGTCCGTGAGGACTCGGGCTCCCTGCGCGGGGTGGTCTTCTGGCGGGTGCCAGATCAGCCGGATCTGGGGGGCATGGAGGTTGTCGAGGTCGGAGGCGCAGCGGAGGATCGCCAAGTCTGCATCGCCGCCACGCTCGTCGGTGTCGACCCACATCTCCAGCGTCACGTCCTCGCGGAGCCGCACCTGGTCCCCCGGGCCGTTGTCCTTCAGTGCGCGCTCGAGGTAGCGGATCGCGGTGGCGGCCCTCTTCGCGAGCTGGCCTTGTCCGTACTTCTGGCGGTCTAGTTCGTCGATGACTGCCAGCGGAACGATCAGGCGGCACAGCTTCGCACTCTCGCCTTGGTTCTTGAGGACCCTTCGCCAGGGGATGTCGCCGTGCTGGCTCCAGTAGTTGAACATGTTGGTGTCGTAGACCACCGGCAGCCCGATCCGGTCGGCCAAATGCTTCAGGACTCCCAGCTCCTGCCAGGCACGGTCCACGGCTTCGGCCTGTGCCCAGATCTCCGTACTCGCTAACTGTCGTCCGTGGTCAGGGCCGTGGCCACGAGGACCGACCCGGCAGGTGGTCCGGGGACGGCGTCGCCCGGTGCGGGCGCGGTCGGCGTGAAGTGGAGCCCCGGCTTTTGGACATGCCGATCAGTACCTTCCGCGCGGACTCGCAGTCGCCGAGGGCGCGGTGACGGCCGCCGAGCCGCAGCCACCGGAAAGAGCCGACCCAGTCCTTGTACGCCTCCATGAGGCAGAACCAGGAGTCCTCGGGTTCCAGGTGCATCGGCTTCTTCCCCGCCCGCCGGACGTCGCCGAGGACGACTCCCCTGTCGAAGTCGACGTTGTAGGCGCAGATGACCCGTTCCTTGGTGACTTGGCGCAGCCGCGGGAGGACCTTCTCGAAGGGCCGGGCGTCGGCCACCATCTCGTCGGTGATGCCGTGGACCCAACGGGCGCCGTCGCTGATCGGCTCGGTCGGCCTGACCAGAGTGTCCAGCAACTTCTTGCCGGTAGCTGCGTCGATCGCGGCGACCTCGACGATCTGCCCGGGCAGATCGGTCGTCTCGGTGTCGATGACGACCGCGGCGTCCGGCTGAAGGAGTTCGCGCGCAATGCGGGTCACCTCGCCCCACGCCGGGCACAGGGTGATCTCGCTGGCGTACGGGGCGGCCGCCGGGTCGGCGAGCAACTCCCGCCGGACCTCATCCTCGGTCGGGCCGCCGTCGACGCGCTCCCAGTCCAGCTCCCAGCCCCCGGAGTACGGGGAGTTCCAGGCCCACACCGTCGTACCGTGCCGGTCGGCCAGTCCTTGCGCGAATGCCTTCACCACGGCGGCCCGGGTGGGGGCGAGGGCGGCGTCCTCGCGCAGCGGTGAGATGGCGCCCTTGGGCAGGGCCCCGTACCGCTTCGAAGTCCACGCCCGGCATGTCCCGCACGGCGCGTACGTCGGCGAGCCGGTACAGCGCCACGGTGACGGTGCGGTGCCGGCCGACCTCGCGCTCGTAGGTGGTCGCGGGAGTGATCCATCCGGCGGCCTCGACGTACTTCCAGTCGGCCGGGTGCCTAATCTCCAGCACGTCTTCGGCGGCGGTCTGCGCGGTGATGTACTGCTCGCCGTCCGCCTCGGCGGCCAGCGCATCCACGTCAGTGACCAGGTAGCGGCCGCCCTTGCCCTGGGTGATGCGCCCCTCGGCGCCCATCCGCTCAATGTCCCGCCAGTGCCAGCCGATCCGTTCGGCTGCCGCATCCCACGTCAGGCTCGCCGCCTCCCACGCGAGCCGCTCGGACACCACGGCGCGCACCAGGTTCTCGTCGAGGGTGAGCGCGGTCGCCGTCGCGTACATGCCATCGTCACCTCGATGCCCAGCCGCTGCGACAGCAGGCCCGCGATCCGCCAGCCGCCCAGCTCCTCCGGCAGCGCCGACCCCTCCTCGGCGGCCGGCTGTGTGGTCTTCGTGGTGGTCTCGGTCATCGGTCCTCCTCCGTCTGCGCCGGTGCCAGGGCGGGAGCGGTGGCCTGCAACTGGCGCCGCTCGGGGGGCCAGATCAGGCTCAGGTACTGCATGGTGCTGGTGGCGTAGCTGATGTCGACGTCCGCGTCGGTCACCGTGTACGGGGTCTGTCCGGGGGCCTCGATGCGGACGGTGGCCTGGGGCCAGGGGATGCCGTCGCGGCCCTCGGCGTGGATGTAGCCGCCGAATTCCTCGTACCGGTCGTACCGGTTCCCGGGGGCGGGCACGCGCAGGTCCGGGGCGTACACGGTGATCGTCTGGCCGCCTTCGAAGGTCAGGGTGGCGGGCTCGGCCGGGGTGGTCTGGGGGAGCCTGCAGAGGGCGCGCAGCCACTGCTCGGCGGCCTCGCGGGAGAAGGTCGGGCTCTCCTCGGTCCCGCCGGTGGCGTCGAGACCGCCGTGGCGGCGGCGCCAGTTGACGACCGCCACACGGCCGACACCGGCCAGCCGGGCGATCTGGGAGAGGTTCACCTGGGAGGGATTCATGGAGGGCCCCCGTCACATGAAGCGGACGCGGGCGACGACGGCCAGGAGCTCGCCGGTGTCGGCGGCCCGCTGGAACGCGTCCTGGTCCTCGCCGTGCTTCACCGGTCCCGCGATCAGTACGTGCTGGGCACGGTCGAGCAGGTCCCAGAACGGTTCCGGCAGCGGCACGGTCTCGCTCGCGTCCCACAGGTGCGGCAGCACGTCGTAGCCGTCGGGATCAATCTGGACGAGGCACTCCAGCGACCTTGTGGCGATGTCCACCCGCAGCCGCCAGTTGTAGTCGGGCTGCGGTAGCTGGCTCCCGTCCCAGGCCTGCCAGTCCGTCCGGCGGGCCAGGTCGGCAAGCCCGGCACCCGCCGTCTCGCACTCCAGGATGAGCATGGGCAGCGGCCGCCCGTCGGGCATGTGGGTGGTGGCGAGCATGACCGCGTAGGCGGGGACGCCGTCGGGGTCGGACGGCAGACCGGCCTTGCCGATGGGGCTCGAGCCGGGCCCGGTCCCGTCGACCCACTTGGAGGCGCTTCCCTGCGGGTCCAGGTCCGTCTTCAGGTCGAGGAACTGGAAGACGTCCGGACCGGCGCCTCCGGCGGCCCAGTGGGTGAGCGCGTCGTCCAGCAGCTCGGCGGCCTGCGTCTCTTCCATTTGTGCTACGGCCGCGAAGGCCGCGGTGCCGTCGCCGGACTCTGCGGCTGACCGGGCGAGCGGCGACCACGACCTGGTCGCGGACGACACGCTCGGCGAGTGCTGGGCACCCGCGTTCAGCTCCATCCCGTAGACGGCTCCGGCGAGCGCCGAGAGGGTTGCCCGGTGGCCCTGGACGATCTTGCCCGTGAGTGAACTCTGGCACGGGCCGCACCCTGACCTGGCCGCGGCCACCAGGCGGCTGGCGAAGCCGAGGTTGAGCTTGTTGCCTGCTGAGTGGGGCAGGCCCTGAAGGGATCGTCATGTCCGGGACGGGGTCGTGGCGGTGGACGTTCCCCGTCGCGGCCGATGCCCGGGAGGCTCCGGTGCGTACGGCGCGGGCCTTGTCCCGGCTCTTCTTGCGCTGGTTCCTGACCATCACAGTCCTCGACTGGCGTGCACGGACCCATGACCCGAACACGCGCATGAGAGATGACTGCGGTGATCGGTACTGCGCCAAGCGGCAGTGTTCTTCGCACTGATGCGCCCGGACCCGTTGGTCCCGCGTACCTTCGCCCCAGGGCTCCCAGTCATGGGCAAGGGGCCAGCTTGGGCCGGTGCGCGGCCCGTGGACAACACCGTACCGGCTGCCACTGACATCCCGGGGCCGGAAGCGAATCTCGCGGAGACCGGTGCGACGGGTCACGGCAGATGACATCGGGTCGCGACGACTGACACCAACGCCCGCGCCTAGAAATCACCCCTCGCCTAGTAGGGCCTGGTCAGGTTCACTCGGTGGTGGCGTGTCCGTTTGATCGCTTGTTCCGTTGACCTGTTGTGATGGGTGGGGAGCTGGCCGCGGTCCGGTGCGATCTGGAGGACTTCGCGGCGGAGATGTTCGAGCCGTTCGCGCGGGCGGATCAACGCCGGTGGGGAACGGTCTATCTGCGGGGCCTGCTGCTGGACGGGCGGCGCAAGTCGGTGGAACCGATGGCCGCCCGCCTGGGCGAAGACGGCAACCGGCAGGCCCTGGCGAACTTCATCACCACCAGCCCGTGGGACGCGACGCATGTCCGCGCCCGCCTCGCCTGGCGGATGCAGCACGTGATCAAACCGACCGCGCTGATCGTGGATGACACAGGCTTCCTCAAGGACGGGGACGCCTCGGCGTGTGTGGCCCGGCAGTACACCGGCACCGCGGGCAAGGTCACCAACTGCCAGGCCGGGGTGTCACTGCACCTGGCCTCCGACGACGCGTCGGCTGCTGTCGACTGGCGTCTGTTCCTGCCCGAGAGCTGGGATCCCGCCTCACCCAAGGCCGATCCGGGCAAGGTGGCCCGCCGCACCAGGTGCGGCATCCCCACCGACGTCGGACACGTCGAGAAGTGGCAGCTGGCCCTGGACATGATCGACGAGACCAGGTCGTGGGGCATCGACGTCCCGCTCGTCGTCGCCGACGGCGGCTACGGCGATACCGCAGCCTTCCGCCTCGGCCTGGAAGAACGCGAACTCAGCTACGCGGTCGGCATCTCCACCACGACCACCGCCCACCCGGAAGAAGCCCGGCCGCACATCCCGCCCTACAGCGGTCGTGGTCCGAGGCCCGCCCCGTCCTACCCCGAGCCGGCCCAGACGGTGAAGAAGCTGGTCACCGCGGCCGGGAAGCGAGCCGCGAAGGCGGTGCAGTGGCGGGAAGGCTCCCGGCCGGGCAGCGGCCGCAGCGGCGTCAAGCGCATGTACTCCCGCTTCGTGGCCCTGCGGATCAGGCCCGCCGGACGCGAGATCCGCAAAGCCTGCGACGGCCCGGAACTGCCGGCGCGCCGGCTGCTGGCCCAGTGGCCCGCCACCGAACCCGAACCCGTCCAGTTCTGGCTGTCCAACCTGCCCGCCGACACCCCGCTGGCCACCCTCGTGCGCACCGCGAAACTGCGCTGGCGCATCGAGCACGACTACCGCGAGATGAAGCAAGCCCTGGGCCTGGCCCACTTCGAAGGCCGCACCTGGAGAGGCTGGCACCACCACGTCACCCTCGTCTCCCTCGCGCAAGCCTTCTGCACCCTCCAGCGCATCACCCGGTCCCCAAAAGAGACGGCGCCGGCCTGAGCCTCTACCAAGTCGCCCGCGAACTGCAGTTACTCCTCGCGGTCAGGACCAGCGCCTGCCCCACCTCTCACCGCGACATGCCAGAACCGATACCAACCTGACCAAGCCCTACTAGGCAGTGTCCAGAGTCCATACGTGTCGAACAGGCCGCGTGCCGGGACCAGCAGCAGGCTGAGGGCCATGGCCGCGCAGCCAACCACCAAGAGCGGTCCCAGCCTGCGCAGGAGCCACGGCAACTCCAGGCGCAATTGCCACCAGGCGAACCGTCGAGTGCCGCGCCGCTGCATGATGCCGGCAAGGTAACGGAGCCATTCAGGCGCGCGTTCGACATATGGGCTGTCGGCGAGGGCGGCCGGCACGAACGCCTCCAGCAGATGCTGCTCCAGCACGGCCGGATCGGCGAACCGCTTCTCGAGAAGTCCGGCCGGGTCCCGGCCCGCATCGCCGTAAACGGCCCGGGCCATCGCCACCATCAAACTCGCGCAGATAAGCAAAGATGGGATCCCACCGCGTGGTCCGCTTCCCGCCCGCACCACGCACCGGCCGGGCGGTACGCACTAGATAGGCGCTGACGGAGGTGAAGGCCAGCGGCTGCAGCTCAACGACGGCAGCCTGGGCGAACACGTTTCCGCTCTCCACAGCCTTCACATACGTCTGCGTTCGGCAGGTCAGCAGCACACTCTGCCCCGGATCGAGTTCGGCGTTCAGCCGCTGCAGCGCCGCACCGCACAACGACTCCGCCATCTCGTCCAGCCCGTCCAGGACCGGCAGGACGAGCCCGGCCTCCAACAAGTCCCGGCTCCAATGCGCCCCTGGGTAAGTGGTGCGCATGTGAGCTGACATCCAGTCCCGTAGCCGCTCCCGATCGGGCTGCCAGCCGGCCAGTGGGAAGACCACCGGGACAGGATCACCGGAGGCACGTTGTGCGAGCTTGTCCAAGGTGAAGCGGACCGCGAGGACTGTCTTGCCGCTGCCCGGACCGCCGAGCACCACCATCCGTCGCGAGGGCACGGTGTCGAAAACGTCCGCGACTCCTTCAAGCTCGCCCTCCGGCCCAGCGGTTCGGCTCCCACCGTCCCATTCATCTGCGAGCCACTCCTCAGCAGGCGCCCACTGCACCTGGAGCGGGGACGGGTCCTGGAGCCTCCGCAGCCTCCACTCCGCTTGCCACTGCTCCTGCACCGCCGAGGCCAGCCGGTTGGCCAGATTCTGCAGCCGCTCCTGCGACAGGGTCTCTTCGGTTCGCTCTCTGGCAACGCTTTCCCGCCACAGGTTCACGGCCAGGCCGACGACGGACACTCCGAAGCCAAGAACGGCTGTGACCGAGGCGGGGTTATCCCTCTCTCCCCACGTTTGGATCACAACGATCCCCGCGGCCGCGGCTGCTCCCAACCAGATGCCATGGCGCCGCCATCGCTTCAGTGACGCACTTACCCGCTTATTGCTGTACACGCAAAGCATCACAGTTGTGACTCTATGTAATATCCGCAGATGAGCCCCATGTGTGCGCATTCCGGCCTCTCCAGCGCTCCGCCCAGGTCGGAGCTCTCTCGGTGTGCCGTCACAGGTCGCCGTAACTCGCCCGACCAACCACTGGAGCCCCCAGTTGCCCACCATGGCGGCGAGTCGCCTGGCAGAGGTTGGATACCGCCCAGTGCGCCGCCGTCCGGAACACGTCTGGGCTCACCTGCACCCTCAGAGGGCGTTTTGTCCCGCTGTTTTATCCCGGATTGCCCGGTTGGGTGCGGTTCAGGTGCCGCGCCAGCTCGGGGTGGATTCTGCAGCGAGTCGGCGGGTCATGAGGTTGATCATCGCGAGGTGGACCATGGCTTCGGAGCGATGAGGTTTGGCCTCGTAGTCGCGGGCCAGTCGGCGGTGGTTCATCAGCCAGCCCAGGGTGCGTTCGACGGTGTGGATGCGCGACGTCACGTACGTCGACGACATCAGTCCGGTTCTCAGAGACGAGCTGACCCGCACTATCTGAGCATCCGACCCGGCGTACGCCGCCTCAGCCGCCAAACACTGCTCAATCGCAGAGGATGGCGCACCCCGCCTGGAGCAGAGCCCGCCTCGCCGCGCTCAGCTGCGATCCCCCGGGGTGCACTCCGCACAAGCAGTGACCCCGAAGGCCGCCTCGTGAACTGCACGAGGCGGCCTTCGCCGTGCGCGGCGCTACTGGTCTCCGACCGGCGTACGTGCCCTGCGGAACTCGGCGCGGGCCAGCAGGGAGAAGACGGCCGTGGCGCACAGGGCGACGACGGCGATGGCCCATTCGAGGGCGCCGCTGTGCTGGTCGGGATCGACCCCGAAGACCTCCTCGATCCAGTCGGGCGAGAACAGGGTGAGGAGGCACAGCAGGCCGCTCACGACGGCCAGGACAGCCTCGATCCGGCCGCGCAGGCGCACGTTCCGCATCATCGTCGTCACCTTCGCCTTCGGTCGGCCGCGTCACACCGCGGACAGGTCGATCTCGAACATTCCGCGGCCGTGGGTGACACAGACCAGGGTCTCGTCCATCCAGAACAGGTCGTCGACCGAGCAGTTGGTCGGGCCCTCGTTGGTCGGCGACCAGGTCGCCCCCTTGTCCTCGCTGGCGAAGAGACCGACCTCGGTGCCGCAGTAGAGGAGAACGTCGCGCCGTGGATGCACGGTCACCGCGCGGATGGGGGCGTCGGGCAGCGTGCCGGAGAGGTCGGCCCACCGCGCGCCGCCGTCGTGGGTCACCCACAGGTTGTCCGGTTCGAAGCCGCCGAAGCAGACGTAGGCGGTGTCCAGGTCGGTCGGGTGGGCGGTGATGCAGGCGCAATAGCGCTTCGGCCGCAGCGGGTTCGGGCCACCCACCCCGACGCGCCGCCAGGCCGGAGCGGCCGTGGTGCCGTCGGTGGAGTGGAAGACCTGGCCGTCGTTGTGGCCCACCCAGACCACATCGGAGTCGGCAGGCGAGATCGCCAGGGCGCTGATCGGGGCGCTGCCCTCGGCGTCGGGGCCGGTCCTGGGTTTGATCGAGTGCCAGGCGGGCCCCGAGGTGGGGGTGTTGGGCGCCTTGGCGTTGTCGGTCCGCCACAAGTCCAGGCCGCCGGCGAGCAGCCGCTCGGGCTCGCCCGGGTCCAGCACGAACGGCGCGATGAAGAGCGCCGTGCCGTCCTTTGCGTCGGGGATCCGGAACGGCTCCGGCTTCCAGTCCCATTTGTGCTTCTGCTCGTTGAAGAACATTCCGCTGATGTAGCGGTGCGGGTCGTCCTCGGTGGCGCCGCCGTCGGTGTTGCGGTGGATGTTCAGGTTTACGTACTCGCCGTAGAAGACGCCTGGGTCGGCGGGTTCGCAGGCGCACCAGCCGCCGTCCCCGCCGGAGAACTCCTGCCACCCCTCGGTGCCGGCCTCCGGGTCGAGGACGAGGGAGCCGTTGTCCTGGGCGCCGCCGATGATCCTTCCGGTGACGGGGTTCCCGGCGCCGCCGAAGAACTGGGTGACGCCGTAGTTGTTGACCAGTTCGGTCCAGCCCCGCACGAACGGCGCCTTCGGCTCGGTCCCCACCTTGGCCAGGTCCGCCATGAACACCCCGCCGTCGGTGCCGAAGAACACGGTTCTGTGGTGCACCCCGTCGTAGGCGGGATGCGACACGATGACGTGCTGGTCTGCGTGCGCCGACTCCGGCGCGACCTCCCAGGTGCTGATCTCGGCCAGGTGGTCGCCGCCGTCCGTGCTGCGCCACAGGTTGATGCCGCCCACCACGAGCAGGTCCTCGTCCGTGGGGTCCCCGGCCCAGACGGCGTTGCCGTACCAGCCCTGGCCGCCTAGGTAGTCGGCCCGCTTGCCGTCCGGGCCGCGGCCGCGCCGGGGCTGGTAGGTTCGCCCGCCGTCGTCGGAGCGCCAGATGCCGCCGAGGCCGTCCAGTTCCACCGAGGCGTATACGACCGCCGGGTCCTTCGCCGCGTACGCCACCGACACCCGGCCCTGCCAGGTGCTGTGGGCCGCCTCCTGCCAGGTTTTGCCGCCGTCTTCGGTGAACCAGGCCTTGGCGCCGCGCAGCGCTCCGGCGACCGCCCGGCCGCTGTCCGCGGGGTCGAAGACGACCGTGCCGACGGGGACGCCGAGGACCCGTGTCCAGTCGCCGTGCGCCGGGTCCGAGCTGCGGAAGAGGCCGGTGGAGGTGGCCGCGAGGACGACCTCGCCGGACGCGGACACCGCGATCCCGGACACGGCGCGGAAGTCGTTCGTCTGCGTGGCCGCCAGGGGTTTCCAGGTGGCGCCGTCGGTGGTGCGGAAGACTCCGTTGCCGCGCAGGGCGTCGATGTTGAGGAGCTCCCCGGTGCCGGCGTACAGAGTGTCCGGGTCGGAGGGGTCCACCGCGAGGGCCCCGCAGGCTAGGTTGGCGAGGAAGTCGTCCACGGGCCTCCAGGCCTTGCCTCCGTCCCCGGTGTGCCAGACCCCGCCGCCCGCGCTCGCGGCCCACATCCGCTCCGGGTGGTCCGGGTGGATCACGATGCCGAGGGTGCGGCCTCCGATGTTCCCGGGGCCGAGCCACTTCCAGCGGGCGAGCGCCAGCCCCGCCGTGGGCGTCACGCCGTGCTCGCCGGGCGCGGGATGGGGGCCGGTCGGCACACCGGCCGTCTCCGGCTGCGCGGCGGCGTGGAGACGGGTCCGGGCCTGCTCGCGGGCCGTGCCCCAGGGGTGAGCGGGGACCCGCCCGTCGTCACCCCGTTCCTGTTGAAGTCTGAACAGCCCGCGCGCGTTGGGCAAGTCGGGGAAGTCCAGCCGGCGCAGCGCTTTGCGTATCGCCCCGGTGGACAGGCCCTCGAGGGTCTCGTTGGTGGTTCCCCGCGTCTCGCGGAGCAACTTCACCTGCTCGACGCTGATGTTCTTGGCCCGGGCGACTTCTTCGTCGGAGATGCCCATGATGCGCCTCTGCGTGTGCGATGAGACAGTGTGGCGGGGACCCACTGACCATCGTCTCCCGGTGCCGGGTGAGCGGCAACACCAGGACGCCGTCATCGACACGCCACAGCTCTACGTCGCGAAGCCCTGCTGCCCCGGCAGCCTGCTCTGGTTCTTGCCAGCAAGCCTGAGTCGTCACAACTGGTGCCGCATGGGTCGGAAACGGGCCACCTTGTCGAGTCAGGGCCGGGCGACCACGCACCAGGGCGTACAGGAAGACGCGTCCGAGCGCCTCCAGGGCGAAGGTGCCATCGCTCGGCGCGCCCGCGTCCGGGCCGGGCAGCGCGGTGAGCGGAACG
This sequence comes from Streptomyces sp. NPDC102270, assembly GCF_044766405.1. Lineage (NCBI taxonomy): Bacteria > Bacillati > Actinomycetota > Actinomycetes > Kitasatosporales > Streptomycetaceae > Streptomyces > Streptomyces sp. NPDC102270. Next base: position 47,224 of record NZ_JBIWLX010000021.1, read on the forward strand.
AACGGCACCCTGCGCGCGGCCGGGGAAAAGCCGCTGCCGCCCGGGGAAGGCACCAGAGTTGCTCCTCACCCCGCCATGACACCCGACAGGGCCCGGTACCGTCCGGCGCCACGCTGCCGAGGTGCCTGAACGTCTCTACACGCCCCAGCCCACGGCCCTTTGACCGCCAGGTATGCCGACCTCGGACCTGCGGCATTCGACGACCCGGCCCGCCCAGGCACGCCTGGCCCGGCTGGTTCTCATCGCTTCGCGCCCACCCACCTCACGACGGGCCGGCCCGCTGCGCCTGTACAGGGGGAACAGCAGACTGCTCACCGGCGGACCGAAGTGTCCCGACCAGGTCGCGGACTGGCTCAACGCGTGTTCCCTGCCGGCGCCGTGGCCGTCGGATGTCCGCTGCCCGATGATTGGGTGGACGCAGACCTCTCGCACGCCGAGGTCGCTGGGACGATCGGCAGCCACCTCACGGTCGGGTGGCGTTGTGCGTCTCGGGATCAGGCGGGCGGACCGTCGAAGGAGGACCAGTCGGACCAGGCGGCGTTGGGGTCAGTGCTCACCTTCCACGAGGACACCGCATCGGTGTCGGTGCCGACCACGATCTGCGGACGGCCGTCCGTGAGGGTGGCCACGCCCACGCTGCGGGCCGATCCCGGCAGGCCGTTGAACTTCGTCCATTCGGCCCAGGCGGCGCTCGGTTCGGTGGTCACCTTCCAGGTGGTCCACAGCTCGCCGCCGTCAGTCACGGCGAATATCTGCGGCCGATTGTCCGTGAGCGGGGCTGCGGCGAGCGACACCACGTGGCCGTGGACGAAGTCGAACGGCTGCCAGCCGGTCCAGCCGGCGTCCGGGAGTTCGGTTACCTTCCAATTGGTGAACACCCCTTGGCTGCTTCCCGCGAACAGCTGCGGACGGCCGTCCGTGAGCCGTGCTGATGCCATGCTTCGAACAGACATGTGATCCTTCTCCTCTCCCACGCCCAGACGGGCGTTCATGCCCCTCCCTCCGTTCCAGCGTTCGCGCGGCTCACGCTGATCGGCAAGCCGGGCGCTCGAGTCAACCGGCCAAACGGGTGAAGATCGCTCGGCGAGCCCGCTGGTTCCAGGTGATCGTCCGTTAGGCCGGCGCCGCCACGCGGGCCCCTCTCTCCGTGCAGGGCAGGATGACAGGGATTCCATCGCGCACCTCATCGGAGGGCGGCCGGAATACGCCAGAAACGTGCCGTAGGGGTCAACCCCGACGGCGGGCGGCGGGGTCGCGTCAGCGACGTGCCGGGCGACCGCGTCGACGCCGGGGCGAGCGTAGCGTTCCAGGGACCGTACGGAGGCGTGGCGGGAGCGGGCCAGCAGCATCTGCGTGGACGTGCCGTACTCCGCGTCGTGCGTCAACGCACTGTGCCTGAGCCGGTGCAATGTCCATCCCGCCAGGTCCTCGACGTCCTCGGGCCGGGCAAGCGGGTTCGCCAGCAGCCGGGTGGACTCCTCGAAGATCTCCCACCCCCGGCGGTAGGAGAGCCGGGCCCGGCTGGTCTCCTCGCAGACGTCCAGCGTCGCGGTTCCGGCTGGGGACTTGCGACCGGTCAGGAACAGGGGCCCGCGGGTGCGGCCGGCGATCAGGCGGGGCAGGAGCTGGGCGGTGCCGGACTGCCAGTGGATCCACTCGGTCGCGCCGCCCTTGGCGGTGATCTTGCCGCGCTTGCCCTGCGGGTACAGGTCCTCCACGTTCAGGCACAGCACCTCGTCGGCCCGTGCGGCGGACTCGTAGAGCATCTTCCAGAACGTCTTCTCACGCAGTGAGACGTCCAGGCGCCACAGGGCAGCGATCTGATTGTCCGCCAGGGCCTTGGTGCGGTCCGGCGGCGCCGGCCGCCGCTCGATGCCGATCGTGGGATCGCCTTCAATCCAGCCCTGACGCTGCCACCAGCCGATCGCCTTGCGCGCGATGGACAGTTCCCGGTTGACGGTATCGGCGTCCATCTCGTCCGCCCGCGCCGCCGCCAGTTCGGCCAGCACCTCCGGCAGCGCCGGGTCGTCGATCGCCGCGACGAGGAAGACGGGCGGCTTCGCGCCCCGGCGGGCGGCTCCGGTCGGCGCGGGTTCGCCGGTGAACATCCACCCCCACGTCATACCGCTCGACCGCCGCGGTGTACGACGCCGGCGGGGCGGACAGCGGCACCACCCGGGCGCGCGGCAACCGAAGCACGCCCCCGGCCCCGAGTTCGGTCACTGGTTCGATCGTCACGCCCGCCCCGCCCCACTCAGCGCTGCCGCAGTAAATGCGTACACCTCCCCCGGTGGCCGGAACACCCCGCCGCAGGTCGTGGTGATCACGGTAGAGGCCCTGCCGCAGCAAATCCGGTATTTACCGCGGCACCACCCTGACGAGCCAACAGGCGCGGGAGGTCCGGTAAGCAGAACCGCCGCTCATGCGACCCTGCACGTGTCATACCGTCACGACGCCCTGTGTGCTCCCATGAATGGTTGGCGTGGCGTTGGCGACACGGGATTCATCCTGGAACACTCGCCGCCTTCGAAGCGCCACCGGCCCGCTGTGTCGTCAACGTTCACCACGCTCAGCTGACCCACTGTCGGATTCGATGAGATGCGGCATGCCCGATATCAGTTCCGTCCGCGCCTCCGCCTATTCCAACAGGTTCGCCTTTCTCATCTTGTCAAGAAGTGCATTGAAATCATTCTTCAGCTGGTCAATGCTAGTCGCATTCGACTTCGTCTGTTTTTCCGCGCGCTGTGGAAGCGGTTCAATGCACCATTGGTTTGCGGGATCATCCAAGTCATAGATCGTCTGCCAAACTAGGTGTTTGTCGTTAGTCAGGCTTCCAACCCTCTGGTCCTGGTCGTGGGGCCAGGGATCCTCCTCACCGGAGACATTGAGCCCCGGGTCCAACGGGCCATCGGTGATGTAGGCGGTCAGCCGATACAGGAAGTGATTGGCGTGCGTCGGCCTGACGGTTTGCCCTATGTGGTAGTGCGTCCCCCGAGTCCAGGGAAGAGCCAGTTTCCACCTTCCACACGCAGCCTGCACCGCCCACCCGATCGGGCCTCGGCGCGTTGAATCATCGAGGGCATTGAGGATCAGATCACCCGGGCTGTAGAAGTAGCAGCTACCCACAGAGGTATCGAAGGGAGTTCCGCTATAAACAACACCGATTCGCCGCTCATCATCAGGTTTTCCAATCCACGCTTCCGGAAGCATCAGTTTGCCGGGAAGTGGACCGTTTTCGTACGCGGTTTGATAGTAAGTATGGAAAGGCAACCCATGACTCAGAAGGGACACTTCAACCCTGCCCTTGGTACCCGGGGGGCCTGTCTGGACTTGGGTACGGAAGAGGGAGTCCCCCGCGGGTTGCAACTTGCCGTCCACCGTCACGATCTGAAAATCATGAATGATCGTGGGATCCTCACCATAGCTGCCGAGGGTGTTGGACGTTGTGACCTGAGGCTCATTTTTTCCCTCACACTTCCACACCAAACCATCGAGCTCTACCAGGTCTGTATCCGGCTTGAAGTCGGGCATGCCCTTCTTTTCGCGAGGTAGGCCGTTCACTCCATAAGTATGCCCGGCGTGAATTGCTCGATATTTGTATCCGTTCCCGGGTCCCTTCTGGGGCGTCTGCTCCTCGCCTTCCTCGATATCGACCCCCGCATCGGCGATCCAATACTTGTGCACTTTGGAATAGTCATTTACCACGCGGAGTGCAGAAGGTCCCTTGCCGAGAGAGTTGAAGCCCCAAAACACTGAGTCGGAGGTAGTGTCTATATCGCCTCCAATGACAGCGGTATTCCTACTCTTGAATACCGATGGTGCATCGGCTTCGGCGTAGCAGCCGACGTACACGGAGGGCCTCGATTTGCCGTCACAGCTATAGTTTCGGCGTCGGTTTGCTGCAGTGTGACATGAAACGAAGGTGGAGCCAAATCGTGAATTGTCGCAAATTCCATCACGCCCATTTGATGTGGCATCGACGTTCATAACTAGTATGGTACTGGCGTTGTCGTTGCCCAGGCTGCCGATGTCGAGCCCATTTTGGCCATTGCTGGTAAGGCGGCAATCACGTATCTGCACGCCGCTGGCGTTAACCACCGGTGCGACCTCGCTTGAGGATATCTCTATCCCGTTGCGCCTGAAACTGACAACGCTCATTCTCTCAATGCATGCGCCGGTCGCCATAACCCGTATGCCATCCATCTGCGGAGCCTGGAAGCTGGCGGCAGGCGTCCCTTGAGCGGGGATCGAATGGAGGGCGAGCTGACGAAGCACAGCATAGTCCGCACGGCCGCGAGGGGGCGTCATGGCCAATCCGGTCTCATAGCCCACCAGGGCAATTGCGCAATAAACGGTCTCCCGCGCTGTCCCCCCGCCGACTTCACCGATTTTAGTCGAGACAGAGAGGTTGAAATTTCCGGATTTGACATCTGCGAGTATGCGGCTGGTTTCGTCATGATAAGCAAGGCCGGCACCCTCCAGAATGCAACCGTTCGAGATACGGAGAGGCTTCTTAATACGGTAGTCTCCCGGAGGGAGGTAGACGACACTGCCGTCAGTAGTGTCGAATCGCATCGCGCAGTCCAGGGCACTTTGGATCGCGTCCGCGTCGTCGGCGCCTTCATCGGTTTTGCCGTTTCCCACTGCTCCGAAGTCGAGCACGCTCAGGCGCGTGTCGCGGCGGGGGCGGATTGTCACCGTGCCTGAAGCATCGCAGTCGCCGATCCAGTTCGGAGCGCTCACGCATTTCTTACTTGCAGCGCGGACGAGCTGTCCCGAACTGTCGATGCCAACCGCGCCAACCGCGCCGGGCTTATCGGGGCCCAGGCTGCGAAGGGTGAATACACCACTTATTTGAACTCTGACTTTGACGTTGTGTGGGGGATCCACCGTTTCCAGAGCAACCCCGAAGAACGGACTGGTATGCAACTCATCCGTCTTGATAGCAGGGGTGACGGTGCCTGATCCTGTCGTGCGGACCGCCTGGCCGGCTGTGATGCGCTGTGCGGCTTTCATGATTTCGATGTCCATCGGAACGTCCCTGCCGTCGAGACTTCGTCGGTCGGACGGGTCGGCGTGAGCGCGGCCGAAGTGCGAGCACCCGACCTCGGGGGCGAAGGTCGGTTCCCTTCGGCAGGGCACGCAACCCAACACCGTTTGGGGCCTCTTGCACCATTCGCCCTTTCCACGTTAGGCGTGATCACCGGCCTGCGCACTTTGCCAGGCCCGATGGCCGTCCCGACCGCGATCATGCTGATCAAGACCGAGTGCATCCATGGCCGGGAGTTCGCCACCAGAGCTGTCTCCAGCTCCCTGGCCAGTACCACACCGAAGCAGTTGGGAGCACGATGTCGACATCGGCGACGTGTGCGTCTTCCTCGGGATGGACGTCAGCGAGACCGCTCACCATGGCCACGGACTCACCCCGGCCAGCAATAGGGTCTTCGACAAGCAGCTGCCGACAGTGAGCCGAAGCTGCGGGCCGTCTTCGACAAGGTGGTTGCAGAGCGCGCCATTGGAACTCGGGTGCCCCTTCGGCTGTACTGGCGCAGTTCATGGCATGGACCACACCGTCACGCGGCCATCCGCAGCCGCCCTACCGCTTCGTTCTCGGGCGGCTCCATGTCCAGGTGCCAGGTACCGAAGCGGCGGGTCTTGCTGGTGATGTACGGGGTGACGGTGGCCAAGTCCACCGGGTCCACCTCCCACCCCTCGTCGATGAGGTCATTGGCCACCTTCGTAATGTCCACCGCGGTATGAAAAATGAGGCAGTTCGCCAGCAGCTCGTTGAACTTGATGGTCTTCTCCTGGTGGTCCGGGTCGTTGTCCTGGAGCACGTCGGAGGCGAACATCAGCCAGTTGCTGAACTTGTGGAACGCCTCGACCTTGTTCGTCATCGCCTGGATCGACTCGCGCAGTTCCGGTTCCGACAAGAACCTGAGGAGCACGATCGTCCTCATGACCCGGCCGAGCTCGCGGTACGCCTGGTAGATGCGGTTGCGCCTGGACTCGTTGCCCAGCCTGCGCAGCAGGGCGGCCGAGGACAGCCGCCCCTCGCGGATCGACAGCACCACGCGCATGAGGTCCTGCCAGTGGTTCTCGATCAGCCGCCAGTTGATGACGTCCTTCTGCGGGTCGCCGAACAGCGGGTCGATGTGCTGGTACTTCATCGTGGCGCTGGGCCGGTAGAAGGTCAGGTCCTTCCAGTTGCGGATGCGCGGCAGCAGCTCCACCCCGAGCATGTGCGCGAGCCCGAAGACAGGCAGCGACTGGCCTTGCGTGTCTCCGTGGACGATGTCCACGGTCACCTCGGACTGGTTCTTCAACAGGCCCTCGAACAGATACACCGCCTCCCACACGCCACACGGGATGAAGTGGCTGAAGAGCGCGATATAGGTATCGGACACGTGCCTCATCGAGATGCCGCCAAATCCCCCATACCGGATGTGGGACTCGGCCAGCATGTTGTTCTCCCAGGTGTCGTACTGGGAGCCGTCGATCCCGGCCTTGCCGACATCGCCCCACACGTGCGCCAGGTCGAGCTGAATGAACATGTCGATCACGTCCGCCGAGGCGGCGTTCAGCTTTTCCGCGCTGATGTGCTGGTTGCCCGCCAGTGACAGCTCGTGCACCGAGACCTTCTGCCGCATGTGCCGGGCGACCTGCGCGGGCCCCGCGTTCGTCCCGTAGCAGAAGACCGTCAGGACATAGCGGGCGAGTTTGTCGCGGATCTTCGGATCGCTTCCGGAGGCCGGGCCGAAGTGCCGCCACCACCGGATCCAGTACGCCGTGCGGGCGAGCACGTCCAGCAGGCTCCACTCCGGCAGCCGGCGCAGGATCTCCGCCTCCAGGTCCTGCGCGGACTTGCGGCGGTCCTTGCCCTTGCGCGGGGTGAGCACGATCTTCCCCGACGCGGTGTCGATGGTCAGGTCCGCGTTATCCGGGTACCCGGCGTCCACCTTCGCGGCTGTGGCGGTGAGCTTCTGCTTCAGCGCCGCGGTGAACGCCGGGGCGGTGGCGGGCAGCCCAGCCTGCTCGCAGTAGTCGGCAACCAGCGGCTCGCACGCCTGCCAGGACAGCAGCTGGTCGTGCAGGTTGGCGTACGATTCCGAGCCGATGACCGCCACGTCTCCGGTCCGCAGCTCCTGGGTGAGGTAGAAGAGCGTGCACACCTCGAAGTGCCGCCGGTTGATCTTCCCCGGCTTGTGCTTGTCGAACAGAATGCGCTGCCACATCTGCGAGGCTCGGCCGAGACCGTCTTCGTCTTCTCAGCTTGTCTTTTAACCTCTGTCCGCTTGGGTCTACGGGTGCTTCTCCGCGGGGCGCGGTTTCTGATCACGCGGACGGGGAAAGCTGTTCGCGCACCCATTTGGGATCGGGGTTGGTGTGTGGCTGGCCCGCCACGACGACGGTCGGCACGGTCTCGTTGCCGTCGTTGGCTGCTCTCACCGCTGCGGCTCCTGCCGGGTCGCGCCAGATGTTGACCCAGTGCAACTGACGGGCGCTGCGGCCCAGCCGTATGCGCAGTCGTATGCAGTACTTGCAGCCCGGCCGCCAGAAGACGACCGGTCGGCCGTCGACCGCACTGCGGCGTTGTGCCTCCAGCGCGCCGATCGGCCTTGGGAAGATCAGGGGTGAGTTGACGCCGGCGAGCGCGAGGAACGCCAGCAGGAGTGTTGCGGCTGTGCCAGGGCTCCCCTTTAAGATCTGCCCAGTCGCGACGGCTGAGCCGCTGAGCACAAGCAGCATCGGCAGGATCCAAGCGCGCATCATGGTCATGCAGGCTATCGATGAGTCGAAATGCTCCTCGAACTAGGCCGCTCACCTGGGTGTTCGCCGGACGCTGAGGCGGCCTTCATCTGATCATGTGCTCCGACCAAGGTGCACGTGACCACGACGAAGGCCGTGAAGGTGAGTCTGCTGCCTGATCAGATTCCAGGGGATGCGTTCGCGAAAGCGTCACGCTTCCGGGAGGACTTATTCGACAGTCTGAGCGCTCGCGGGGATGAATTGTTCGACCTCACGGATGCGCTGCTGTGTGCGGACGGGCCGGTGAGGGCGCCGGTGGACCTGACGTTGGTGGCTGAGCACCGGCGTGGGCACGGCGCCATGTATGACGCCCTGAACAGCGGGAACGTCGACGTGCCCCGTCTGCGGCAGGTGCTGGCCGGCCTGCCCATGCCGCAGGCCGGCGACGGCCGCCTGGTCCTCGCGGTCGACGTCAGCAACTGGCTCCGTCCCAACGCTCCCACCAGCGCGGATCGCCTGTTCTGCCACGTCTACGGCCGTAACGGACGGTCCTCGGACCAGTTCGTGCCCGGCTGGCCGTACTCGTTCGTCGCCGCCCTGGAATCGGGCCGGACGTCCTGGTGCCAACTGCTGGATGCCGTGCGTCTCGGCCCGGCCGACGACGCCGCCGAGGTCACCGCCGCCCAGGTCCGCCGGGTGGTCGTCGATCTGATCGAGATGGGCCGCTGGCACCCTGGCGACCGGGACATCTTGATCGTGTTCGACGCCGGCTACGACGCCCCGCGCATGGCCCACCTCTTGGCCGGGCTGCCGGTGGAAGTCCTGGGCCGGATGCGTACGGACCGGGTGATGCGCAAGCCCGTCCCGGTTCCGTGGATCTCCCCGCCGCAGGGTGGGCGGCCGCCGAAGCACGGCAAAGAGTTCCGCTTCGCCAAGCCGGAGACCTGGGGTGATCCGGACGCGGCCACGGTGCAGGTCACCGACCGGCACGGAACCGCCCGAGCGATGGCCTGGGACCGCATCCACCCCCGCCTGACCACCCGCTCCGCGTGGATCGACCACACCGGCGAACTCCCGGTCATCGAAGGCACGTTGATTCGTCTCCAGGTCGACCGTCTGCCCGGTGGCCACGACCCGCTGCCGCTCTGGCTGTGGTCGTCGGCCACCGGCCTGAGTGGCGAGGACGTCGACGTGCGCTGGCAGGCGTTCCTGCGGCGCTTCGACCTGGAACACACCTTCCGGCTGATGAAGCAGACACTGGGGTGGACCCGGCCGAAGCTCCGCACCCCCGAGGCCGGAGACCGCTGGACGTGGCTCGTGATCGCTGCCCACACCCAGCTCCGGCTCACCCGCGAAGCCGTGGCGGATCTCCGCCGCCCCTGGGAGAGGCCGGCCGAGCCCGCACGGCTCAGCCCGGCCCGTGTCCGCCGGGGGTTTCGGAACCTCCGCCCGCACCTGCACTGTCCGGCCCGTGCACCGAAACCCTCAACACCCGGTCCAGGAAGGCCGCTCGGCTCCAAGAATCGCCGCCCCGCGACCCGCTATGACGTCGGGAAAACGACCAGGCGACCCGAGAGCATCATCGAACGCGACAGCCTCGGAGGTTAAAAGACAAGCTCAGTGCCGTCCTCCTGGGCGACTGTGTAGGTCACCGGCACCCACTGGCTGCCGCGGTGCCGCATGGCCTGGCAGAACCCCACCGCCTGGAGCACCGTGTCGTCGGTGGAGGTGGCGACCATCGACAAGGTCTCGGTCAGGTCGAGCAGAACCTTACGGTGGCTGCGGAAGTGCCGCCGCATCAGCGACGCGTAGTTGTCGCCGTGGTGGGCGGAGACCAGTTCGTGGTCCTCCGAGAGCTTGGCCAGCCCGCCGGCCTTTTCCAGCCGCTCCAGCACCGCCTTGCCGCACTCGGCGTGCACCGCTTTCTGCTTGCGGACACTGGTGGGGACGGTGACCGACTCCCCGTCGAAGCCGACCGCGTCCCTGGCCGCCTCCAGCACCTCACCCAGCACCGCGATCAGCCGCTCGGACTCCGCCCGGTGCCGCTCACGGATCTTCTCCAGATCCTCCTTTGCCTTCTTCGTGATCGACCCCATGCGCTTGCACAGCATCGTCACCAGCTCGTCCCGGGCCCGCACCTTCGCCATGTGCAGCAGACTCGCCAGCAGCGCAAACCGCTTCACCATGCCGACCTTGGACATCTCGGCGGCATCCAGCACCTTCGCCTGCCCAGCGAAGTGCTCCACCTTCCCCGGCGGAACCCCCTGAAGCCATGTCGCCGTCGCCCCCATCGCTTCCAGCCTGTCCAGGTGGGCAAGGTGCTCGCGCAGGTGGGAGACCGTCGGCGCCTTCGCCGGGCAATTCAGCTCGTCGAACCTGTGCGACCGCCCGCAGGCACCCGCAGCAGTCCCAGCAACCGGGCGCGGTCGACCTCGTCCATCCGCGACACGATCGCTGCGAAGAAGTCCTCGTTCGCCTCGGTCCTGATCGCCGAGGCCATCTCGTCCAGCGTGCTGTAGCCGGGCAGCTCCATCCTCGCCTTGACCAGCTTCTCCAGCGCCACGTTGATCAGGTCGGCCGGGTTGTCCTTGGTCTGCACGGCCTCCCTAATCGCCACTGCAGCGACCTCCCGGGCCTTCTCCATGTCGTAGGCCACGCCGATCCGTTCACGGATGAAGTCCCGCTGCCGCCCAGCCGTACGCACCGAGTCGTGCCGCGGTGACACGCTCTCGTCCTGCTCCAGCAGACCGCGCACATGCCCGACCACCAACTCCGGCACCTCGCCCGGATCCGGGAAGTAGCCCAGCTTCTGGTAGCTCTTCAGCAGCACTACCAGCGCCAGCAGATGCTCCGGCGAGCGCGCCTTGCCTCGCGCCCACGCCATCTCGGCCGTGCCGGGGGTGAACGCCTCGTGCAACTCGCGAGAGGAGATCGTGCGCTTGAACCGCGGATACGCGGTACGTTCCACCGAAGCCATGCGCCGCATGATCCCGGCCGCTCACTCATACGAAGCACACGCAGCCGAGTCGATCACAGACACCACAAGCACATGACCAGCGAAGAAGCCCCAGCCACCCCGCCGCGAATCATCAGAAGAACCCACGAACGGGTGATCCACCGGTGGGCCAGCGAGCTTCAGATCACCACCGCAGACGGCCTACGGCACGTTTCCGGCCTATTCCGGCTGGCCTCCTCATCAGAACGTTGACCTGCTGGTTCAGGGGTGCGGCTGGATGGACAGCTTCCCCAACGAGGAGGCGTACCAGTGGGTGCGGCCTGCTGACCGATGAGGAGTGCACGCTGCCCTTCGCGGTCGGTCTGGACCTGAACACCGCGTTCCTCGCGGCCGCGGCCCGCCTGGCCTCGCCTCCGAACGTTCCTGGGGCGATCCCGCCTGTCCGGCGGGTGAATCAGCACCCGGACCCTGCCGCCGCAGGCCGGGTACGCGTTATCTCCAGGGGCGTGACCAAGCTGCAAACGCTGTACGGGCTGGCGCCGTTCGCCTTCGACCTGACCCTGCTCAACCGTGCAAAGTCGTCTGGTGATGGATCGGTGCAGGTCACTTGAGGCCGATGAGGGTCAGGGGCCCCGTAGGGGCGGAGGGCTGTTGTTGTGCGGAGTGCGGCGGCGATGTCGGTGTGGCCGGCGGTGCGGAGTCGGTTGATGGCGAAGCTGCGCAGGGCGGATCCGCGCCCTGTCCACGCTGGGGGCGTTCCTGCGCGCGTGCACCCAGGCCACGCGCTCCAACTCCACGCCGTGCAGCGCCGGTTCCTGGCCGCACTGCCGTCCGGGGCGCACGGCGTCGCGGTGATGATTCCGGACGTCTGGCGGTCTTGCGGGTAGCCGAGTCGGGCGGCGTCCCACGGTGAGGCCTGACCGGACTTCCACCCTCAGGATTTGATGATTCCGTGGCGAAAGCGGACGATAGAGCCATAGCAACCTCGGAACTGTGGAGGTATGACTATGTTCAGGAGATTTACGGCCTCGGCGATGGTGGTTGCCGCCGGGATCGGCGGCGGGCTCATCGCACCGTCGGCCGCCAACGCTCAGGACTCCGGGCCCAACACCTGCAGACAGGGATATGTCTGGCGGGTCGCGCGTGCCAGCGATCTCGTGTGCGTCACACCGCAGACGCGTACGGACACCGCCAACGACAACGCTCTGGCCCCCGGCCGGACCCTCCCGAACGGCTACTGCAAGCAGGGCTATGTCTGGCGTGAGGCATGGGGCTCCGACGACCTCACCTGCGTGACCCCGCAGACCCGCGCGCAGGCGCGATACGACAACAGTCAGGCCGATGACCGGCGGTTGGCGGTGCGGCTGTGGATCAATTCGGAAAACGGCACCCTCAAGGTCAGCGGCGACCACTTCAACGTAAACAGCTCAGTCCGCATCGTGTTCTCCGGCGCGGTCAACAGGTCCTGGACGGTCACGGCCGCCAGGCACTCCGGATACGCCGGGGGGAGCTTCGGTTTCGTCCCCGGCTTCACCGGACCATGCGCTCCCGGAAACCCGAACTCCCGGGTTCGCGCGGTCGATCTGACGTCGGGTCGAAGCACGGTCAGCGTCCCGTTCGTCTACTGCGTCAGGATCGACTGAAGCCCGTTCAAGGCCGGGTATCTGCCGCCCCGTGGGTGACCCTCGGGTCCGTTCGCTGCGCGGCTCTCAGCGGGGTGTGGCCGCTGCGCTCGCTAGCCGCTGTCGACCAGGTGCTCGGCGGGTAGCAGGCCGCGGCGGTGCAGGCGGGTGTGGATGCCGGGCAGGACCTTGCTGTCGTGGGTGGTGGCCGCGATGGTGGCCACGTCCGTGATCACGTTGGGGCTGTCGGGAGCACAGGTCTCGTCCGGGACGAGGGCGGCAGCCCGGGTCCGCCTTCCGTCTCGCGGGGCTCCCGGAAGTCCGGGCCGGAATCGCCAAAAGACGCGGGACTTCCCCAATTGGGGAAGTCCCGCTCAACCGCAGGGGTCAGCTCTCAACTAGCTCGGCATCCACGATGACGTCCTCATCGACGGTGTCGGCATCGGCGTCGACCTTCACCTTGCTGAGGATTCGGCCGATGCGGCGGATGGCATCTTGCTGTCGCTGGGCTTCCTCGCCGCTACGAGCCTTGCGGGCAGCCTTGTCTTCAGTGGCGTCCTCGACTGCCTGCCGCGCCGCATTCAGTAGCTGCAGCGCCGCGTCTACCGGATCCGAGCTTCGTTCGGATGCGCGGCTCTGCTCGCGCTCCGCCTCGCCCCGTTGTGCGGGCATGACGGCTTCGGGTGCCGTCGTCCAGGCTGCGCTGACCGCCTGGCTTCGCTCAGCCGGATCGGAAACGCCCTTGGCTGCCGCCAGCGCCTTCTTCACGCGCTGCTGAACCTGGTTGGCTACGAGCCGCACCCCGCCTGTCTGGTGAGCCCAGTACAGCTCTGCGTAGGCGCGCGCGGCCTCTTGGTCGCTGGTGCGCTCCGCGTACGGTTGCAGCTTTCGCAGGTGACTGTCAGGTAGGGGCCGACCCAGCTCCTTCTGCACGGTCTGCGCCAGACGCCACGTCTTCTGGAGTCGATCCGCCTCGCTGGTGGAGAGGCCGTCGTGCTCTTGGGCCAGATACTGCTCCCAGGTACGGGTGCCGTCACCGCGGTACAGGCGGCGCCTTCGGACAACTTCCAGGGAGAAGCCGAGCATCCAGCGGGCTGTGCGGGCGTTGTCGACGGCTCGGTGGGCCTCGGCGAGGAGACGCTGCTCGTGCTCGTCAAGCGGTCCGCGCGCGGTCTCCGGCGTAGCGTCCACGTCGGGCAGGGACAGTCCCCAGTGCTCCATCGTGAAGGGCTGAGCGCGCATCTGCGGAGGATCAGCGGGCTGTTGCGGGGCTCAGATGTCCCACGTGCAGCGGGATGCGCCGACGCAACGTCAGCAGCCTGTGTCAGCGCCGCCAGTGCCGCCAGCGTCACTGCCACCCCATCGTTCTCGCTCGTAGCATGAAAGCTCCTTCGAGTCGATGCTCTCTGCAGTCACTACAGCCTGCCTACCTCCCCACACCAGGAACAGTTCGCAAAGGCAGTTGACAGACCCTTGTCCGATAGCGCCACCTGGAATGGCCTATACCGGGCGACTATGCAGAGAGCGATGGCCTCCGAATGCTTATCACCTGCCGACGCGAGCCGCCGGCTACGCACCATCGCCGCCCACACCGGCCTTCAACCCGAGCAGATCCTCGCCCAACTCGCCGACCGGGTCCGCATGAACGACGACGGCACCCTGACAGTCGACACCTTCACACCGCAGTGAAGCGCGGAGCGCTCCACTGACTTCGCCGTCGTACCTAACATCCGCCCGTGATTACGACATAACCCATGTGTAAGGCCGTCGAAGGCCCGGACCCGTTCCGGGCCTTCTGTCATCCCTCTGAGGTTCCGGGCCCGCAGCCGTTGTCTGCGGCCCGGCTCACGGCACCAGGGGGTGAGGAAGGACCGCTGAGAGATCAGTCCGCTCGGAGGGGAGCAGGGGCAATGCCCGATGAAATCTGTGCCACGCTGGCTTCAGCGTCTCGTCCAGGCACGTCGACTGGTGAGGGCTGGGCCGACCGCGCGGCTTCCCCCACGCGGACGACACCAGGCAGGTGTCCGCCACCCGCCCACTCCCTCACGTCGCGGAGAGCCGCGTGAAGATCCTGTCCTCCCTTGTGCTTCCTGGTGTCAGCATCGGCGGCATAGCCGCCGGCCTTCCGGGTCCGATCGTGGCCCTGTGCATTGTGGTGGCCCTCGCCCCACGCCTCCTGGCTGGCTGGACCGACCACGCACGGATGCGGCGGGACAACGCTTTCAGGGAGAAGATCCTGGCCGCCGTGCCCGGCCTGCCGGAGAGTGAGCGTGCTGACGTTCTGTGTGAGCTGACCCGCGCTCTCAACGCGAGCGCGCCGCCGCCTCCCGATCCTGCGGCGCCTGGTCAAACACCGCTTTCATGACCTCATGCCCGGCCTCGCGCGCGGCCCCGCCGTCGCGCGAGCCGTACCCGAGGCGCCCGATCCCCTCGCCCGCCGCTGATACATATGTGCGATGACAGGCGACGACTCCGGTGAGTTTCAAGCAGGGCGGTCGGGACTCATCGTGAGGGTCCCAGAGGCAGAACCTGCTGTTCGAGCTTGGCGTGACCGGCTGGACCCGTCAGCCCGTGCGGGTGTTCCGGCTCATGTCACCGTCCTCTTCCCGTTCCTCGACGAGAGCCGCATCGACAACGATGCCTGTGCTGTTATCGGAGAAGTGATCGGGCGTCACCGGTCCTTCGAGACGCAGTTCGAGCACTGCGGGCGATTCCCGGGGATCTTGTATCTCGTCCCCGAACCGGACATCCCGTTCCGCCGGCTCACCGAGGCGATCGCGGACCGGTGGCGGGAGGCCCCGCCGTTCGGCGGGCAGTTCGACGAGGTCGTCCCGCATCTGACCATCGCCCAGGGGCAGGACGATGCCGTGCTCGAGGAGGCCGCGGCCGACCTTCGCGGCCGGCTTCCCGTCACTGCCCACGTGTCGTCGGTCGATCTGCTGGTCCACGACGGAACAAGGTGGCAGCAGCGAGCGTCGTTCGCGCTCCGGTGATCCCTTCGTTCCGCTGGGGCCAGAGAAGTCGTTCATAGCCAGCCCTGCCCCCGATCACGGAGCCCGACCCGTCCGCGCTGATCTGCCCCGGCGACAAGGCCGGTCCCTGCACCGGCTGACTTGTTAACTGCACCTTCTCTGACTCGTTGAGCGAGGGGATCGAGATCCCCTTAGGAGAGTCTGTTGCAGCAGTTTCACCGCGCCCTGATCGAGGGACGGGCCGATGTCCCTCGGGTGGGATGTGTCATCGAGGTGGAAACGTCGTACCCCCGCTATGTGGTGTTGGACGCTACGGGAGCACTTCTTGAGCCCGTGGTCCAGTACCTGCGGGACCTCGCTCTGAGCGACAACCACCCGCTGACCTGCCGGAGCTACGCCTTCGATCTGCTGCGTTGGTTCCGCGTGCTCTGGTTCCTTGAGGTCCCCTGGCACAGGGCGACTGAGGCGGAGACCAGCGCCCTGGTGGGCTGGCTCCGCGTCACGGCGAACCCGCAACGGCGCCGGCGCAACCCTGACGCCCCGCCACCCGAGTCGGTGAATGGCCGCACCGGCAAGAACTACCTGCGGGTCGGCTACGCACCGAGCACGATCAACCACAACATCACGGTGATCAGCAGCTTCTATGCCTTCCACGGGCACCACGGACGCGGCCCCGTGGTCAACCCGGTCCCCGAGGCGTCCGCGCTGCGGCACGTCCTAGCTCACCGCGATCCAGACGCTGCTCCGCCCGTGTTCAGGCGGGCACGCCTTCGTCAACGGGTCCCGAGTACGGAGCCACGAGCCATCCCGGACGCAATGTGGGACGAGCTCTTCGCAGCGATGACCCACGACCGGGACCGAGCTGCGGTGCTCCTCTATGTCTCCAGCGGCGCCCGGGCCAGTGAGCTGCTGGGCGTCACTCCGGCCGACATCGACTGGTCCCGTCAGCTGATCTATGTGGTGACCAAGGGAAGCCAGGAACGCGAGCCGGTGCCCGTCAGCCCGCAGGCCCTCGTGATCTTGGCGTCCTATCTGGACAGGGCCGGCCTTCCACCTGCCCATGAACCAGTCTTCCGGACACGTCGAGGGCCGGAGAAGCCGCTGTCCTACTGGGCGATGCGGCGGGTGATGCAGCGCGCGAACGAGAAGCTGGGCACCAACTGGACACTCCACGACATCCGGCACACGGCCGCGAACCGCATGGCGAACGATCCGGCCCTCACCTTGCCGCAGGTGCGTGTGATCTTGAGGCACAGCGACCTGGCGACCACGGGCCGCTACCTAAACGCCCGGGTCGAGGAACTCTTTGAGGCCCTGCAAGCCCACTACAACCGGCTCCCTGTCGAGCAGAGGTTCGCTCCGGGCTATGACCCGGAGGACTTCAAGGCGGTGTTCGGTGGTTAAAGCTTCTACGGTCGAGACCTACACGATCCGGGACCGGCGACGAAACTACCGTGGTGGTGAACGGCAGGACGTAACCCGGTTCGTGAGTACCGTGGTGAAACCCGCTCCCGCTCCGAGACCCGAGAATCCGCCCGCACCGTCCGGTGATCTCTCACGCGCCACGGTCCCCGATCTAATCGACATCGCCGCGGAGATTCTGCGCGATGCCAGCGAGGGGGTCCGTGAAAAGCGCCGCGCCGGCATCCGCACGCTGTTCGACCATCTGGCGACTCATCCAGGCGAGACTTGGCAAGAGCGATGGGAGGCTGCCGGCTTCAACGCGGAGGGCGCCCCGCCGGTCAGCATCCTTGCCTCAACCCGGAGCCAGGCCAGCAGCGCGACCTCTGCACTGAAGATGGCATTCGGCCTGCGGATCATTCAGCCCTCCCTGTCAGGGTTCCGGGTGAACAGGTTCTCCGGCTACGCCGAGCCGTTCCGCTTGCTGCAGGAAGATCCGGCGCTGGACGAATTCTTCAAGGTGGTCGACGCCCATACACGGCTGAACTCGGTCCACAAGCACCGGGCGAAGTTCGACATCACCTGCGCGCTCACCACTCAGGGCATCGCCCTGGAGCACGTGACGCCCTCGGCACTTCTGCATTACTCGTTGGAGAACAAGCGGCTCGGGCTCACGCACGGAGCCTGCAACAAGGACAAGACCCGATTCGCCGCTCGGGCCGCCTGGGAAGTGCTCCTGGAGATGGGGCACTTCACTCAGGGGACACCCCGTACGGTGCGGTCATGCTTCCAGCAGGGCCAGCACAGCGTCGAGGGCCTCGTCGACCGCTACAAGATCGAGAACGCTGCTGTCCGACAGCTGCTGATCGACTACCTCGCTCGACGGAAGGCCGACACCGACTACACCACGCTGGACGGACTGGCCCGCCATCTGGCCGCCAACTTCTGGGAGGTCATCGAGCGCATCGCCCCTGGTCAGAAGGACCTCAGGCTCAGCCCAGAGATCTATGAACAGTGGCTGGCCGAGATCCAGTTCTGGAGAGGCGACAGATCCAAGATCCGCCAAGACAGGGCCTCGATCCTGCTCTCGGTCCGCGGCTTCTACATCGACCTCCAAAGCTGGTCCGTCACCGAACCGGAACAGTGGGCGCAATGGGTCGTTCCATGTCCGATCCGGCCGCGCGACCTCAAAGGATTCAGGCAGCGGCGACGTGAGATCCACCGGCGGATGGCCGATCGGACCCGGATTCGCCAGCCCCTGCTGCCTGTGCTCGTCCAACACGTCGAATCACGGCATGAGCACTTTGCCGGCCTGCGTGAGGTCGCACGCTCCACACCCCTCGGCGCCCAGTTCACCTATCGAGGCCGCCACTACCGCCGCAGCAACTCCCCAGAGGACCGACGGCGGATCAAGACGCCCGAGGGCCCCACCATCCGAGTCATGGACGAGGAAACAGGCAAGATGGTCCACCTGGACCGAGCCGAGGAGATGGCGTTCTGGGACTGGACTGTCATCGAGGTCCTCCGGCACAGCGGCATCCGGATCGAAGAACTGACCGAGCTCACCCACCTGAGCATCCGCCAGTATCAGCGGCCCAACGGGGAGATCATCGCGCTCCTGGTGGTCGCCCCTTCCAAGAACGAGCGCGAGCGCGTCATTCCCATGTCGCCCGAACTCTTCCACGCCATCGCACAAGTCGTCCGCCGACAGACGAAACACGGCCGACCGATCCCTCTGCTGAGCCGCTACGACCCCCAGGAAAGAACCTGGTCAGAACCCATGCCTTTCCTGTTCCAACGCCAAATCGGCACTGTCCACAGCGTTTTGGCCCCCAACACTGTCGTCAGGATGCTCGCGCGGCGATGCGAAGAGATCGCGCAGACGAACAAGGCATTCGAGGACGCTACTTTCACCCCGCATGACTTCCGCAGACTGTTCGCCACAGAAGTCGTCAACGGCGGTCTCCCGGTCCACATCGGCGCTGCCCTGCTCGGGCACCTGAATCTCCAAACCACGCAGGGCTACGTCGCCGTCTTCGCGGAGGACATCGTCGGCCACTACCAAAAGTTCCTCGACCACCGCAGGTCGCAGCGGCCCGAAGACGAGTACACAGACATCACCCCCAAGGAGTGGGCGGAGTTCGAAGAGCACTTCGACAAGAGGAAGGTCGAGCTCGGCAACTGCGCTCGCCCCTACGGCACACCGTGTCAGCATGAGCACGCATGCATCCGCTGCCCAATGCTCCAGATCAACCCGAAAATGCTGCCCCGTCTCGACGAACTGGAGAAAGACCTGGTCATGCGGCGGAAGCGCGCGGAGGAGGAACAGTGGCTGGGGGAGATCGAGGGCATCGACCTGACCTTGACGTTCCTGCGGACCAAGCAAGCCGACGCCATCCGCTCACGACGACGAACAACTGTTGACCTTGAGTTTCCGCGCCCTCGCGGCTGAGAGGCTGTCCTCATGATGGACAAAAGAGGCGGGGTTGAAGGCCAGGCCGTTCACCCAGGCAAGTACGCACGTGTCGAACGGGAGAGACGGTTCCTGCTGGCCGAGCCACCAGCACCATCGGCGGTGACCGTCAGTCGCGTGATCAACGATCGGTATGTGACAGGAACGCGCTTGCGGCTGCGTCGGGCCGATTTCTCGGATGGCCGCTGTGAGCTCAAGCTCACCCAGAAAGTCCCGATCTCGCAGCGCGGGGCCATCCAGGGCCTGATCACGAATACGTACTTGTCGCCAGCCGAGTACGACGTGATCGCCTCACTGCCGGCCTCCCTGCTGTCGAAGACCCGCTTCAGCGTTCCCCCCTTGGGTGTCGACGTCTTCGACGGCTACTTGCAGGGCCTGGTACTCGCAGAAGCCGAGTTCACTACAGATGACGAGGCCCAGTCCTTTATCCCCCCGGTTGAGTGCGTCGCAGAGGTCACCGACGACACCCGCTTCACGGGAGGGTGCCTCATCCAGGCTTCCCGCCACGAGCTGCTCGGGTGGCTAGCCGAATACGGGCTCCACCCGGATGCCTCCTATCAGCACGCCCCATGCCACCCCGAATCCCCTCGCCGCCCATTCAGGTGAAGTGCAGAGAAGCCAGCGCAAGACCCATCGTTAGGGCACCGGCGGCAGCCCGCTGTGCCAGTGGTGCATGGAGCCGGTGAAGGCCGGCTGGGGGGCGACCGTGCGATTCGTCAGCACCCGCCCCTGAGCATCCAGCCTTTCCGGACGAACGTAGTCACTGAACTTGAATGCGTGATGTCGGTGTCCATCGCTGGTGCTGTTGACGTCGTCAGTAGATGATGGACACGATCTGGCACGCGGCTTTGGCGAGCTGACGATCTCCTTGCACATGGGCGCGGGACAGGGCAGCCGCAGGATCGATGTTCCGCGTAGCCAATCGCCAGACGGTTTCTGTGTCCAGCAGCACGGCTGCGGTTGGTCGGCCACTAGGCGCTTCGGCCAGCGACCATCGGTCCGCTGTGGCAGTCGCCGCCCAAGTGCCGCCGGCGGTGCCCTTGGCGATCATCTGGACCTGCGCCCCGATTGGTGCTGACGTGCGCCGGAGCGTGTGGGGCAGGGCCCGCATGAAGGTATCGAGGACCACGGCCAGGGCACGCGGCTCCGGGTCGGTGTTGCGGCCGATAGCGTGGCGAATCTGCTGGCGGTGAGTCCAGTGCTCGGTGAACTCCCGGGCGATGTCCAGCCAGGCTGGCGCGGGGTCGACACCTGCCCACGACACGCCTAGGGCGTCCGCGTCAAGGTTGGCTGTGGCGAATTCGTGGGTGAGCTGGGTGCCTGCCGCTGCCAGGGCGTCGATGAGCGAAGCAGGGCTGTCGTCCGCGTGCAGCTCGACCCATTCCTGATTCGTGCGGTGGATGAACGCCTCGACCGTCTCCCCATCGACGAAGCCGTTCCGGTAGTCGTGGCCGAGGCGGCCGTAATAGTCACCGAGGAGGTGGGCGGCAACGTCGTGCACCGTCCAGTGCCCGGCTGCCGTCCTGCTCCAGTCGGATGCAGTCAGGCCACGCAGCGTGTCAAGCAGCGACCTGAGTTCCGGACCGAACAGTGGACGCGCGTCGATCGGGTTACCCAGCCAAGAAGTGCGGGACATGCCTTTGGACTCGGAACTCATGGCCACAGCCTGTCAGCCAGGAGCCGTGGCCTGCCAGCGAATACTCCCGCCTGGGAGCGTCCGGGTGACCCACAGCGTCAGCCGTCCGCGATCAGCCCGGTGGCGGCCAGACAGGCGTCCACCAGATCGGGGCGGTACTGGATCTGCTTGAGCCGGCGTTTGACGGCCATGGTGATCTGGGCGAGGTCAGCGGCGGCGAGGTTGCCGATCTCGCGTTTGACCAGTGACCAGATGCCCTCCTGGGGATTGATGTCCGGCGCGTAGGCGGGCAGCTGGAAGACGGTGAGCCAATGTGCGTTCGCGGCGATGAATTCCCGCATGCCGGCAGTCAGGTGCAGGCGCGCGTTGTCCCACACCAGCACGATCGGCCCGCCGAGCTGGAGGCGCGCACGCACCAGCAGGTTGCGCAGATCTCTCCAGCCGAAGCCCTTCGGCTCATCCTTGCGGCCGTGGTACTCGCGTACTGCGTAGATCAGCCTGGAACGCTGGCCGGGTTTGTAGCAGACCATCCCGGCCATCGACACCCGGCCCGAGCCCCGGCCGCGCACCCGCACCACCGGCGTCCGGCCGACCCGGCCCCAGGTCCTGGCGCGCGGCGGCGTCATCGACTGCCCGGCCTCGTCCTGGAAGACGAGCCAGGCGCCGATTGCCGCCGCGGTGCTCTTACCCGCGGCCAGACCTCCTTCTTCCACAGCTCCACCGCCGCATCGTCGCGCTCGATCGCCCGTCGGCAGGGCTGCTGCCAGGACCAGCCCTGCCGCTTCAGCAGCCGCCAGGTTCCCTCCACGGTGTAGGAGACGTGGAACAGCCGACCGATCAGCGTCTTCACCCGCGCCAGCGTCCACCGCTGATCTGACCACCCGTGCGCCAGCGGCCCGCGCTCCAACTCCCGCTCCAGTCGCGCAAACTGCAGCTCGCTGAGCTTGGGGCGGCCCGGTGAGCCCAGCGACAACAAGCCGGTCTTGCCGCGCTCGCGCCAAGCCCGGCGCCACCGTTCAACCGACCGCTCGCTCACCCGTAACGCGACCGCGACCTCGCGGTTCTTCTCCCCGCGCTCGAAGCGTTCCACGGCCTGCAGCCTGATCCGCTCCCGCGCGGCCCTTTTGGCGTCCGTCAACCCGCCGCCCTGCGCATACCTCACGACCAGAGAGCTACCGGCACCGACCACCCCGCGTCAGGCGAACCGACCCGACATCACCCAATCAAGTTCAGCAGCAGCTGCGTAGCCGTACAGCATCAGCAGGCCTACGTTGGCACCATGACCAGAGTCCAGCCGGGAACCGTCGCTGTTCGTGTCGTCGGTGGCCCTGACTCAAACGGCGACCAGTTCCTGAACGAGCTCGCTCAGTCTTTCCCGGACACTGCGCCGCGTCTCCCGTCCGAACTGCGATGGAGTGCCCCGCACACCGGATCCGTGTGGAGCAGGGCATTCGATGTGGGAATCGTTGCTCAAGCGGCGCAGCGGCCGCAAGGCAGCGATGGAGCGATGGAGCGATGGAGCGATCATCTGGGTACAGGGCGAGCGGGAGGACGTTCAGGTCCTCCTTGGCGTCCTCGATCTCTGGTTCCGTCGGGAGAATCAAGATCCGGTGCATCCCGCCGATCGGTACGTAGAAATCGCCATGGAGCTCACACCGCACTGACACCTGCCCAGGCCCGGTTCGCTTCGCGCGGCCGGGCTCGCGCGCGGGCGGCGCGGCCGAACCGCCGCGGCCGCGCCGCCCGCACCACCACCGCCTGCTGGCCGCGGGAGCGCCAGCAGGCGGCCGTCGTTCGCGGAGCGCACGCTGATCGTGTGGAGTGGCCCGTTGACGTCGCGCTCGCGCGGCCCGTGACCCATCTGCCGACCGGACCGTGGGCGTACGAGGTGAAGGTCGACGGCCACCGCACCGTGCTGTGGCGCACCGAGGACAGCGTCCAGCTGCAGTCGCGGACCGGCCGCGATGTCACCGCTCTGTGGATGGACCTCGCCGTGGCCGGCATGCGCCTGCCGCCGGGAGTGATCCTGGACGGCGAGGCCGTCGTATACGTCGCCGACGGCGATCGTGCCCGGATCAGCTTCAGTGCGGCGCAGTCCCGCGGCCTCTCCACGCCCCGCCGGGCCCGTGAGCTCGCTGGCCGACACCCGGCGACGTTCGTGGCGTTCGACATTCTCGCCCACCCCGCTGTCGGCCTCCCCGACCTTCGCGCGCACCCCTACAGCGAGCGCCGCCAGGTCCTGGTGGATGTGCTCGCCGAGGTCGGGCCGCCGATCGAGCCGGTGTGGTCGACGACCGACCGCTCCGAGGCGCAGATCTGGTTCGAGGCGCTCGAGGGAACGGGCGTGGAGGGGATCGTCGCCAAGCCGCTGCAGTCCGCGTACACGCCGGGCAAGAGGGTCTGGTGTGTTGACTGCACCATCTCAGCGAAGTGAGAGTGCAGCCTTCGAACCCGGCGACGGCAAGGGGCGGTACTGGTCCATGGATCTACGGGAACTTTTGACGAGGGGGCAAGCGCTCCCAGTGCAGGTGGGTGCGGTCATGGAGACCGGCCGCGAGGACGTTCCGTTCCTCGTGGTGGATGCCCAGGGCAATGCCCTTCCCGAGGTGGAAGTTTGGGTGCGCGACCTGATGCAGGGGACGCCCGCCCGAAGACCTGCCGTTCTTACTGCTATGCCCTGCTGACTTGGTACCGAGTGTTGTGGACGCTGGGGCGTCCCTGGGATCGAGCCACCGAGAATGACACGGCTGTGATGGTCGGTTGGCTTCGCGTCGCACGCAACCCGCAACGGCGTCGGCGCCGAGTGGATGCTGCTCCGGCGGGGTCGGTGAATGTACGGACGGGGAAGCGTGCTCTGCCCGAGGGCTACAGCGCCTCGACGGTCAACCTGACGCTGGCGGCGATGCGGGGCTTCTACGAGTTCCACGCCCATTTCGGGGAGGGGCCTGCGGTCAACCCGGTGCCGGAGTCGCACCGTCAGCGCTTGCTGAACCGGCATCACGCCCCGGACGCCCCCTGGCAGGTGAGCCGTCGTAGTCGGCTGCGGCAGAAGACGGTGGAGCAGTCTCCTCGGTCCATCCTGGACATGCAGTGGGACGAGATGTGCGCCAGCTTGCGGTGCGACCGGGATCGTGCCCTGCTGGCCTGCTACGTCAGTTCGGGAGCGCGCGCCACAGAGTTGCTGAGAGTGCTCGGTGCGGACGTCGACTGGGCTGGGCAGCGCCTGTGGGTGATCTCCAAGGGGAGCACCGCTCGGCGGGCGGTGCCCATCTCGCCTGAGGCCGTGCGATGGCTGGCCCGGTACATCGCGGCCCGCGGGCCGCTCGATCTGCAGGAAGTGGTGTGGCGGACCCGGCGCGGTGAGTCACGGCCGCTGTCCTACTCCGCTATGCGGCGGGTGATGCAGCGGGCGAACGAGGTGCTGAGC
Source organism: Streptomyces sp. NPDC102270 (assembly GCF_044766405.1). Lineage (NCBI taxonomy): Bacteria > Bacillati > Actinomycetota > Actinomycetes > Kitasatosporales > Streptomycetaceae > Streptomyces > Streptomyces sp. NPDC102270. Next base: position 71,460 of record NZ_JBIWLX010000021.1, read on the forward strand.
ACGAACTGGACGCTGCACGACATGCGGCACACGGCGGCGATCCGGATGGCCAACGACCAGGCGCTGAGCCTGACCGACGTGCAGACGATCCTCGGTCACCGCGATATCCGGACCACCACCCGATACACCGTGCCGCGGGTGGAGGAGATGTTCGACCGCCTGCAGACGTTCTATAGCCGACCGAGGCACGAGCCGAGGCTGCCAGCTGGATACGACCCGCAGGACATGGAGGTCGTTTTCGGTGGCTAGGGCTTTGTCGGAGACCACCAGCCGCACCCGGCGCCGGGCACTGCCTGCTGCGGATGCGCTGAACAGCCGTTTCGTGGAAGGTGCCGGTGTGGTGCAGCCGGAGCCGGCCACGCCGAATCCTCCGCAGCCGTTCGGGAACCTCGCGGCGGCTTCGGTGAAGGAGCTGTTCGAGGCGGCGAACATGACCGGGGTCGGTGACGCGTCGTCGGTCCGGTCCAAGCGGCGGCAGTCGATCAGCGCGATCACCCAGTATCTGTCAGCGTTCCCTGGCAGAACCTGGCAGGAGCGGTGGACCGCGTCGGAGTTGGACGACGCGGAGGATCCAATCCCGTTCAGCCAGGTGCGCCGGCGCTGGGTGGAGACCGGGTCGATCGCGTGCAGGGCGTGACCTTGATGACGACGTTCCGCGCCATCCATCCGTCGCTGCGGGCGTTGCGCGCGAACATGCTGCCGAACTTCGCCGAAGTCTTCCTGACCGGGCAGGGCACCGCCGAGATCGACGCGGCCCTCAGGGCTATCGAGTCATCTCCCTATTCCGGGCTGTCCCGACGACGCGCCCGTCACGACCTGGCTGCGGCGCTGGTTACCCAGAAGATGCGACGAGCGACCTGACGCCATCGGCACTGCTGCACTACGCCTGGGAATGGCGGCGTATCTGCACCACCATCGGCAACGGCGAAGTCTCTTTCGGAGCCCGGGTGTTGTGGGAGATTCTGTGCGAGACCGGCCACTTCCCGCCGACCACGCCCAACACCCTGCGCCGGGCCCTGAACGGAAATCCGCACGATTTGGCCGCACTGATCAGCAGATACGAGCTGCGGAACAAGGCTGTCGAGCGACTGCTGGTGGAGTACATGCGCATCCGGGTCGCCGATGGTCTGGACTTCTCCAGTGCTTCGGGCCTCGCCCGCACGCTGGCCCACAACTTCTGGCAGACGATCGAGTCTGTCAACCCGGACCAAAATAATCTTCGGCTCTCCCCAGAGACCTACAGAGCCTGGCTGGAGCGTATTTCGGTCAAGGCCGACGGACAACCGCGGATCGACACCGACAACATCCAGCTCGCCGTGCGGGCCTTCTACCTGGACTTGTCTGCCTGGGCCACGGCCGAACCGGAACGGTGGGGCATGTGGGCCGCACCGAACCCCATTCCGCCCAGCGCCACCCGCGGCTACGCCGTCCGGCAGCGCCGTCGGCAGGAAGGCATCGCCGACCGCATCCGCGTCCTGCAGCCCCTCTTGCCCCGCCTGGTACAGCACATCGACGATGAACTGGCTGCCGCCCGCCGGCTACTGGCTGCCGCTCAGAAAGCGCAGCCCGGCGAGGTCTTCACCCGCGAAAAAATCGCCTACCGCAGGATGTGGACCAAGTACGACAGCGACCGGGCCCGCTGGGACGGCACCGCACCGGTGCGCGTCCAGCGCCTGTCCGACGCGACGGTCACCAACGCCGAGCTCACCGAGGACGCCGCATTCTGGACCTGGGCCGTTATCCATACTCTGCGGCTGACCGGCGTCCGCATCGAGGAGTTGCTGGAACTGAGCCACCTGAGCATCCGGCAGTACCAGCGCCCCAATGGCGAGGTCATCGGACTGCTGGTGATCGCCCCGTCCAAGACCGATCGCGAGCGGGTCATCCCCATGTCCGCCGAGCTGTTCCACGTGATCGCCGAGATCATCCGTCGGCACACCCGCACGGGCAGGCCCATCCGGCTGGTGCGGCGGTGGGACCAGGCGGAGAAGGAGCTGAGCGAACCGCTGCCGTTCCTGTTCCAGCGCCACAGCAACACCGCCAGCGGCTGCATCTCCGAGAACGTGGTCACACGCATGCTCCGCGGCGCCTGCCGATCCCTCGCCCCTGCCGACCCCCGCTTCAGCACCGCGAAATTCACCGCACACGACTTCCGACGCCTCTTTGCGACCGACCTCGTCAACAACGGTGTGCCCATCCACATCGGCGCCGCCCTCCTGGGCCACCTGAGCCTGCAGACCACCCGCGGTTACGTCGCCGTCTTCGACGAAGACGTAACCCGCCACTACCAGCAGTTCCTCGACAACCGCCGACACCTGCGGCCCCAGGCCGAGTACCGGCCCGCCACGACCGACGAGTGGTCCGCATTCGAGGACCACTTCGACACCCGCAAGGTCGAACTCGGCACCTGCGGCCGCCCCTACGGAAGCCCCTGCCAGCACGAGCACGCCTGCCTCCGCTGTCCCGTCCTGCGGATCAACCCCGACATGATCCCCAGGCTGAAAGTGATCGAGCAGGACCTGATTGACCGCCGGACCCGTGCCGAACACGAAGGCTGGAAAGGCGAAATCGAAGGCATCGAGCTGACTCTCTCCCTCCTGCGGCAAAAGCATGCCGAGGCCCTGCGGCTGTCCGGTCACCCGCGTACTGTCCACCTGGGGATGCCCTCCGCCGCCCCGTGACCGCCACGGCGCGCAGGTTGCCTAGCAGGGCGGATCATTGCCTCTGCGGAGCGATGAACCGGCGCCCTTTGTTGGACGACGCTCTGCATGTTGATGAAGCATCGGGTTCGCGATGAGCATGCTGGGCAGCCCGTGCCTGCTTCTCGCCGAACACGACGACAGCGGGCCCGGCCCCGGACCGTCACCTGGCGTAAGGAGACAGACACCGGGCGCCCCGCTATGACGTGGGCAAAACAGTCCGACGCGCGAGGACCCTCATCGCCCTACAACGGTTGGAAGATCAGAGAATCACCTGAGGCCGACGGCCTCACCCGCTGTCACGCACCGTCTTGTCAGAAGCCGAACGAGTTGTGCGGTTCGGGGTCGGTCCAGAACATCCGGGCAAGCTGTCCGATCGCGCCGCCGGTGTGCGGGGTGATGTGGCCCGCGTACGCCAGGTGGTGCGCCGACATGCCACCGAAGTAGAGCGAGCTGAGCGCTGAGAGCCTGATAGTCAGGTCCGCCGTCTCGTCGGTCGGAACACACGTCACCACGGGGCCGTCTGCTCTCAGATGCCATGTCCTGTTGTTCGCCCGGCACATTTGGTCGTCGTCGATGGTGAACCTCAGCTCGCCGGGCGTGAGGTACGAGCGTTGCGTCAGGGCCCGGGGGACGTCGAGAAGGCGCGCCCAGAGGTTGTCCGTCTGGCGGGTGACGCGCATCGCCCGCGGGTTGGTGAGCATCCACCGCAGGGGTTCGTCGCGCGGACGCCCCGGCGCCACGACGGTCTTGGTGAGGTCGAAGTCAATCAGTAGCCCCCACAACGCGCGGTAGGCCACAGCGCTCGTCGCCTCCAGCGCTTCCACCACGAGCGTTCCCGCACGGTCCGCAGTCGGAGACCACGGCAGTCGGAAGTTGGCAATGCCGTCCACATCGCCGTGCTGGTCGCGGTGGACGAGAAAGCTCAGTGGTCCGTTTGTGCCGTCTGCTTCGTCGGACAGCCCGTCCCAGCGCCCGGGGAGAGGGCTGAGCTCCCCGACGCGGTGTGCACGCACGTCCGCATGCACCCGAGGCCAGGCCTTCTTCGCCTGCGCGGCGTCGACCAGCTCCAGCGACCCGGGATTCGGCTCCGCCTGAAGGAGGGCCGCTTCATGGCGGGCCAGCTCCCACCGGGTGCGGTAGGTCGCGGGCGAGAAGCCGAACCGTCCATAGATGCTGCCCTCGCTTGCGCTGAGCATCGCCAACGGCTCGCCTCGCTCCAGGGCCGCCTCGAACATGGCCTGCATCATCTGCCGCAGGTAACCGCGCCGGCGATGTGTCGCGATCACCCCGGTAGCAGTGACGCCAGCCATCCTCCCCGTTCCCCCGCCAGGGACCGTCACCTCGAAGGAGATGGTCGCCGACGCGCCGACACAACTGCCGTCGACGAACGTCGCGATCGGATGGAAGGACTCATCCTTGATGTCGGCTGCCGCCAACTTCTCGAGCTGCTCCGCACTCGCAGGCGTGCGCTGTGGAGGCCACGGCTCGGGGCCACCATGCCACGCAGCGTCCGCAGGCTCCCAGCTCGGTAACCCGTTCGCGAACGGCAATGCCCGGTAGTAGGCAGCCATCTCATCTCGCCGCGGCGGACGGACCTCAGTCACCATGCCGGACATTGCATCCACCACCCTCACAGACGAGCAACCGAATATCCGCTCAGGGCTCGTCCTTCAGCCAGATAGCCAGGAGCGACCAGGGCGGGGACAGCACGATGTGGAGCGGTCAGACCTTGAAGAACTGAGCCTGCAGCAGCCTTGTACACCGCGTTGAAGATCAATGGTTGGTGCAGTTAAGGGCGAAGGTCAGGCACGCGGACACCGTCGACGCCACCGTGGTCGGCTTCACCGGCACGGCCCGGCATCCGAAGGCCCTCGCCGTACGCCTGCCCGACGGGCGGGGGGCGCTGTCCCAGCGGCTGACCACGGCGCTCGCGTCCGTCGTCGGCCCGCGCCTTCTCCCCCAGGCCGGGCGGGCGTTCACGATGGCCGGCGACTCCTACGCGCCCGCCGTCGGCGACGTAGTGGTGGAGGTTGTGGCGGGCACGACCCGGCACGCGGTCGTCACGGTGATGCGGCTGCGCTGACCGGTGTCAGGCTTCGTCCGGCGCAGCCGGGCTGAGCGGCTGGCGCAGGTCCAGGCAGCAGCGCAGCCGTACGCCGGGCTCCCCCGCATCCCGCGTCGTCCGCTCCGCTGTCGCCGCTGGCCACCGGTCGGCGAGCAGCTGCTGGAAGGCGAGGGCGGTGGCGTCGTCGGCGGCGGCGACGTCGACGACCAGGAGGCCGGGCTCACTCACGTGCGCCTCGTTGATGGGGTCCATGGACGGCACTACGCCCGGGCTGCCGAGCGGGTTCCGCCGCTGTGGTGTCTTCACCCGACCGAGTGCAGGTGATCAGGGGCTGTCGCCTGCCCAGTCCCAGCGGGCCGGGTTGGGCCGGGGCGCGGGTCGTACAGCGCCCGCCCGCCAGGGCCGAACTGCCCGAGCTCGGTGAGGAGGGAGACACCGTCGTCGATCTCCTTCGGCCTCCAGCCGGTGATGTCGAGCAGCAGTCCGTCCAGCGGCCCGCCCATGAGTTCGGCGTAGTTGCGTCCCGGCTTCGGGCAGGGGTGGTCGTGGTCGGTTCCGTAGATCCGGCCGCGCAGCAGTTGCTCATCGTCGCTTTCCATGCCCTCCAGCCTCGCAGCCGCCACCGACAACGAGGGCTTGCCCAGGACTGCCTGGGCAAGCCCTCGCGTTGTCAGGGGTGGCTTGCCCGGGTCAGCTGCGCCAGCGTCCGAGCCAGCCGCCGGCCCTCGCGGCCTGCGCCTCCTCCTCCTGGAGCTCGCGCTCCTGGCGCTCGCGTTCGGCCTGTTCCGCGTGCCGCTCCACTTCGAGCGCCCTGGCCTTGCAGTCGTCGCACAGGTGCGGGTGGCTGTCCCCGCGGCCCCAGTCGACCGCGATGCTGGCCTTCCACCGGTCGTCGGTGAACTTGGTCCCGCAGTCGGTGCACACCGGACGCTGCGCCTCACGTTCGGCGGCTTCCTGCGCGAGACGGCGCCGCCCCTCTTCGGCGCGGCGGGCGAGGGCGGCGTCCCGGCGGGGGTTGCCGATAGCGTCCCAGAGGTTCCGCCGGTCCTTCGCGGCCGAAGCGCCAGAACGCGGGCCCGGTCGGTCCGTGCTCGCGCAGCAGCTCCAGCGTGGTCGCCACGATCGGCATCTTCCCCTGGTAGGCTGGCGTCTTCTTGAGGGTGTGCCGGTACGTCAGGTGCGGTGAGGACAGGCGCTGGATCTGGTCCGCCGTCGCGGCCTTGAGCACCCCGAGCACGCGCAGCACATCGGCGCGCAGGTTGTTCGTCGATCCCGCCTCGTTCGTCTTGCGCTTGCCCGCCATCAGCCCCGCCCTCCCATGCGTCGCGGCCGGCCACCGGCCGAGCGCCGGCCCCGCCCGGCCGCAGAGGGCACCCGGCGCGCCGTGAACCCGATGATCGCCTCCACCACTGACACCCCACCCCCACCTATTTCCCGGGCTTGGTCAGTGAGAGGAGGAGAGAAGAGGGTTGTGACGACGCCCCGGAGCGCCGAAAAGCCGTGGTGTGCTGGGGAAACGCGGTCCGCGCTCGTGCCGGGCACGGAAGTGGGTACGGCAGTGGGATCGCAAGCGCCGGCGGCAGGAGACTGCGGCGGCTTGCCCACCCGACCAGCCCTCCCGGCTCGAGGTGCGCGGCTCCATGGTCGGCGGCGCGGTCAGGGTACGGCGGGCGCCTGTGTTCGGTCATCATCGGCGGTCTCTCCCTTGTGCGTTGGCTTCCACCGGCCCGGTGACGGCCGGTGGCACGCTCGCGCGAGGGAGAGCCGCCCCGATGGCTCGGTGGCCGCTGCATGCCCCTCCTGCGGGCGCGTGGCGGCCATCGTGAACGCCCACCCCTTGTCCGCGATCTGACGGCGGCCGGTAGCGAGGTCGGTCAAGGAGGAACGCACGCTCCTGGCGGCCCGACCACGATCGGACAAGGGGTCCGTGGTCGGCCCGACCACGACTCGACAAGGGGTCATGGTCGGGCCGACCAGACTCGACAAGGGGCCCGCTTCAACCCATGCAGCACCAGTTCGCCCCGCTTTGGAGACGGGGGAGAAATCTCCGGACTTTATCCACAGGGGCCCGGCCTGAGCATCAGGTCAGTCGCCGTGATCGGCACGGCGGCCAGCCTTTCAGGACGTCGCCGTCGAGCTCGGCGGTCCAGGCGCCGTCGCGTATCTCACCGTCCGGTTCGATCGCGGGTGTCCAGGCCGAGGCGGGGACCCTTCAGCACGGCCTGGTGAATGGCGGCGGTGATGGTCATCCCGACCGAGTACGACAGCCACCGCCCGCGCTTCGCGAGCCAGGCCACGAACTCGTGGGTGCCGCCGCCGGAATCGGTGCGGATCACGGTGGAGCGGCCCCGCCGATGACGCTTCGGGAACTGGGCCAGGGCGAGCTGGGTGGCGGTGATGTTGTCGGCGGCGGTGTTGCTGCCCGCGTTCCCGGGCCGCAGCAGGGCTGCCACCGGCTCTCCGGTGCCGCCGCGTCCGTGGTCGACGAAGCCCATGAGCGGGTGGTGGCCGTAGGTCTTCTTCCAGGTCGCGGCCGCGTCCTGCTTGTCGGAGTGGGCCTGGACCAGCACCCCGTCCAGGTCCACGATCACCTGACCGGAGGCGTCCGGCGACGATGCCCCGGCCAGCTTCCAGACGTGTTCACGGACTTCGGCCCGCGCGGACCGGATCGCGGTCAGGGCTTTCGGGCCTGCCGCGGCGAGGGTGTCGATGAGTCGGGAGACTTCGGGTCGGAGGCCACCGGCCCGCCCGAACACGGCCGGCTCGGCCCGCAGCATCGCGACATCCGCCAGGCAGTCTCCGCCGACCGCGACCGCGAGAGCCACATCGATCAGGATCTTGCCCGGATCGTGCACCGCCCGTGGCCGCCGCCACGGCGCGAGCGCCGCTGATATCGCGGTGTCCAGGCCGGTCTTACGGACCGTCTCGACCAGCAGCACACCCCCGGCCTGGGAGACCACCGCCCGGCCGCCGCCCTCGATGCGGAAACGCGGGTAGGACCCGATACTCTTCTTCACCTGAGGAGTGCTTCTTTCCACGCGACGACCTGGACCCTAGACAAGTCCCATCGTTGCAGGTCAGGAGCACTCGTCGCGTTTCCGATCATGCGGGCAGGTGAGCTTGTCAGGAAGTTGCCGCCGCGCCTGCGAGCGAAAGTTCGTGGATGTGGCTATCGGTGCCCCGATAGAGGACGTACTGGGTGTTATCGGTGTTATAGACGGCGGGGTCACCGGCCGCATTCGGCCCGGCGCCTGTGGCCGCGGTGGTGAGGTCGTTGTGACGCCACTTGTCGTTGAACCCGCCGACCAGTTCGTGGAGGTGACCGTCGTGCCCGCGGTAGATGACGTGCTGGCTGTTGTCGGCATCCCGGGTGTAGACGGCGGGGTCGCCGACCGCGTTCGGCGGGGCGCCTGTGGCCGCGCTGGTGAGGTCGTTGTGGCGCCACTTGTCGTTGAACCCGCCGACCAGTTCGTGGAGGTGACCGTCGTGGCCGCGGTAGATGACGTGCTGGTCGTCGGGCCCGGTACAGCCGGTGGGCTCGCCGGCCGCGTCCGGGGGCTGCCTGTGGCCGCGCCGGTGATGTCCTGGTAGTTCGAGCCGCTGTGGCCGTGAAGCGACACATTGTGGATATGGCCGTCCTCACCGCGGTAGATCACGTGGTGACCCTGTCGCCGCTCCAGTGATAGACGGCGGCAGGGTCGCCGGCCGCGTTCGGCGGGTGGCCCAGGGGGCCGGTGACATCGGTGAGATCGTCGTCGACCCACTGCTGGCCGGAACCGCCTTCCCACCGGAGTTCGTGGATGTGGCTGTCGGTGCCGCGGTAGATGGCCGCTGGGTCGCCGGACACGTCGTAGGCGTAGACGACAGGGTCGCCCGTGGCGTTCAGGGGGTGGCCCGTGGCTGCGCCGGTGAGGTCGTTGTGGTGCCACCGTCCGTCGAACCGCAGTTCGTGGACGTGGCTGTCGGTGCCGCGGTAGACCACGTGCTGATGGTCGAAGTGCCAGGCATCGCCGGCAGGGTTGCCCAGCGCATTCAGAGGGTGGCCGGTGGCGATGAGGTCGTTGTGGTGCCACTGTCCGTCGAACGACAATGCGTGAACACGGTCATCGGTGCCGCGGTAGACCACATGCCGGGTATTGTCATCGGCCCCGATGTAGCCAGCCGGATCACCGGCGGAGGGTACGGCATCGCCGGCGTATGTCAGGTCGTTGTTATTCCACGCCACGGTTATCTCCTCCTTGGCGTCGAGCGGCAGCCAATTCCTTGATAGGCGGTTGACGATCCTGCCGGTGACTCGACTCAGTCGGTCGGCGCTCGGTCAGTCGGTGATGTGGATACTGCCCAGGATCCTGGCCACGTTGCCTACCATGGCCTTGGTCGCCTCAAGTGCATCCCCGCTGCACATGACGACTCCCCAGAAGTTCCCGTTGCCAGATGGCGAGATGCCCGATGGTTATCCATACGCCGTTGGGGCGGCCCGGCCATCGGATTCTCCTTCCGGCAGCCTGGTGGCCTCGCCCAGGACGCCGGGCAAGCCCCGATCATCGAGCCCGCGACTCCGGTGCTGATTTTCGACGACGTTCTTCTCTTTTTACACTGTCCCCATCCGTGCCGAACCGCAACTCAAACAGCTTCCCGTAACAATGATTCCTAACTTAGCTAACATCGGCTAACACAATGAGGTAGCTGTGTCCTGATGGCCGTGTCTGGGGCGGGAGTTGAGCGTTCAGCCCGGTGTGGGGATGTCGCCTTGGATCGTGTCGGATGAGCTGTGGGAGCGTCTTGAACCGCTGCTGCCGCAGCGTGAGCGCAGGTTCCGGTATCCGGGCCGCAAACCGTTGCCGGACCGCGAGTTGCGCTGCGGGATCCTGTACGTGCTGCACACCGGCATCCAGTGGGAGTACCTGCCGCAAGACCTCGGCTTCGGCTCAGGCATGACCTGCTGGCGCCGTTTGCGGGACTGGAACGAAGCCGGCGTCTGGCAGCGGCTGCACGAGGTCCTTCTCGCCGAACTCAACGCGGCTTAGCGCCTGGACTGGTCCCGCTGCGTGGTCGACTCCTCCCACGTCAGGCTATTTCTTCATGGCCCGGTGAACGAAGGCGGGCGGGAGGTTCGCCCACACCGCCTTCGAGCGTTCCAACCGGTCGAACCGGCAGGCCAGTTCGGCGGTGAAGTGGCGGCCGGGCGGGGTCCAGGCCGCGTGCAGATAGGCGAAGGTGGTGAACCGTCCGCCAGGCGCGAGGACTTCGGTCACGGCGTCCAGGATGTGCCCGCGCCGGTCCCGTGGCATGACTGTCCACGGCAGCCCGGAGACCACGGCGTCGACCGGTTCGCCCACCTCGGCGGCCAGTTCGGCGGCCGTGCCCTGGACCACGGTCAGCCGGGTGTCGCGTCGGGTGGCCGACAGCCGGGCGGCGAGCACAGGGTTGAGCTCGATGGCGACGAGCCGCGCGTCGGGGGCGAGCCGGGCCAGGATCGCGTCGGTGAACACCCCCGTCCCCGGCCCGAGTTCGGCGACGAGCCGGGCCCGCTCCAGGCCTATGCCCTCGGTCATCGCGTACGCCAGCCGCCGTGAACTGGCCGCTACGGCACCGGTTGTCAGGGGCCGTCTGAGGAACTCGGTGGTGATCGACATGGCGGCCATGGTGGAAACGCCCCGCGTGGCCCCACGTCGTATCTCCGGCCGGTGTCCGTACGACTGCGGGAGGACCCCGTGACGGCCGCCAGGACGATGCCGGGAAGCGGGACCCGGCCGTAGCGTGAGGCGGTGCAACGGCTGATCGAGACCCTGCCCCGCCTGCGACGCGCACATCCGTGGCTGACGGACCTGCTGCTGGTCGTGCTGGTTGCCGTGCCCCCGGTGATCCGCCCGCAGCCGGGCTGGCGGCCGGTGTGGGTACAGACGGTCGTGTACGCCGCCCTGGTGCTGCCCCTGCTATGGCGCCGTCGGCGGCCGGCGCTCGTCGCGGCCCTGGTGACGGCCGGGTTCTGGGCGCAGTACCTCGGGCAGGTGTGGGGGCAGGAGCCGGGACGCGGCGCCGTCGCCCTGGCCGCGGTCCTGGCCACCCTCACGGTGCGGGGCCGACGCCGGGCCGCCGCGGCAACGGTGGTCTGTGCCGCCGTCTGCGTGGTGCTTTGGATTCCCGCCTGGCAGCGGGACTACGGGGGCCCGGGTGCCCGCGGTGCCTGGCTCACCCCGCTCGCCGTGGGGCTCGTGCTGGCAGGCGCCTGGGTGTTCGGCGAATATGTCCGTGCCCGGCGCGCCTACATCGCCGAGTTCGAACGACGGGCCGCGCTCGCCGAGTCGGAACGCCTCGCCCTGGCCCGGGTAGCCGTCGCCGAGGAACGGGCCCGCATCGCCCGCGAGATCCACGACGTCCTCGCGCACAGCGTGAGCGTGATGGTGCTGAACGCCGAGGGCGGCAGGCTGATGCGGCACGCCGACCCCACGGTCGTCGACCGCACCCTCGGCGTCATCAGCGCGACCGGCCGCGACGCCCTGGACGAACTGCGCCGGCTTCTGGAGGTGCTGCGCACCCCCGCGGACGCCCCATCCGGCAACCCCGGACCCGGGCCAGATCGCGGTGAGGTCGGCGAGTCCCTCTCGGCCGATCTCCGGCGGCTGGTCGCCCGCCTCAACACGAGCGGCACGCGCGCCCGCCTGGACCTTGACGGAGAGCGTGGCGGCCTTCCGGCGGATCTCACCGTGCAGACGTACCGCATCGTGCAGGAGGCGCTCACCAACGTCGTCAAGCACGCACCGCCGGACGCCACGATCCACGTACGGGTCGACACGGGTACCGAGGGGCCCGGGCGGCTGGTCCGCGTCCGGGTGGAGAACTCAGCCGGGGCGGGAGCCGCCCCAGACCACCCCGGCCCACTGCTTTCCCGAGGTCACGGACTCACCGGCATGCGCGAACGGACCGCCCTGTACGGCGGCAGCGTCGACGCCGGACCCACACCCGACGGGGGCTACCGAGTCACCGCCACCCTGCGCCCCACCGGGCCCAAGCCCACCACGGCGACCCCATGACCGGCCCCACCCCCACCCCGTCGCCGTCGCGGGTGCTGATCTGCGACGACCAGGAACTGATTCGGATGGGACTGCGTATGGTCGTCGACAGCCAGCCCGACCTCACCGTAGTGGGCGAAGCCGCCGACGGCGACGCGGCGATCGCGGGCGTGACCGCCCTGGAACCGGACCTCGTCCTGATGGACGTACGCATGCCCGGCCTGGACGGGCTCGCCGCAACCGAACACCTCTGCGCGCAGCCGCATGCACCCCGGATCCTCGTCGTTACCACCTTCGACCTCGACGAGTACGCCTACGCCGCCCTGCGCGCCGGCGCCAACGGCTTCCTCGTCAAGGACGCCCCCGCCGAGGAGATCCTGGTGACCGTCCGGGCGGTGCTGCGGGGCGAGGTCATGGTGGCGCCCTCGCTCACCCGGCGCCTCGTCGAACGCTTCGTCCTGCACGCCCCCGCGTCCGCGCCCGCCCAGCGCGGCCGCCTGGCCGCGCTCACCGAGCGGGAACGGGAAGTCCTCGCCCTGGTCGCCCGGGGGCTGGCCAACGGCGAGATCGCCAACCGCCTCTTCGTCGGGGAGACGACCGTCAAGACCCACCTCGGCCGCATCCTCACCAAACTCGGCCTCCGCGACCGTATCCACGCAGTGATCTTCGCCTACGAGAGCGGGCTCATACGGGCCGGGGACTGAACAGCGACGGGCACAGCCCCCGGCTGCCCGCATCGCCGTGGTTCCGGAACTACTCGCGGTGGATCCCGCGTTCCCGCCCTGCGCCGGGGTCCAGCAGCCGGCGGATGCGCTCGTACTCGGCGGCCATCTCCGGTGCGGCGAGGAAGTCGTCGAGATCGGCGGAGACCTCGTGGTCGACGTCCTCGATGGAACGGATGGCGAGTTCGTAGAGTTCGCCGCGCCGGTTCTGCTCCAGATAGCTCTTCCAGTGCGCCAACGCGGTGATGGCGGTGAGGACTCCGGGGTCCAGATCGTCTTCGACCAGGATGCCGTCGTAGATCGTCGCAAGATTGTCGTGCAGCTCGGCGGCGCTGATCGTCAGGACATTCGCGCAGGCGGTGGTCAGTGCGGCCCGGGCTTCTTCGGTGAGTTCGTCCTCGGCCGCACCGAGGAGCAGCTCCGGCCGCACCAGACGAGTGACCGTTTCCTCGCCGAAGGCGCGAGCGCCACCCTCGGTGGCCCCGGCGACCAGCCGGAGAACTTCCGCCTCAAGCTCGCTGTAGTCCACGCCCGCAGCTTAGGGGGAGGTACCGAGACCTGTACCGAGGGTCGACGGGAGGAGCCCAAGGCCGTGATGTGCCCGGGTACGGGGCGCCTCCCGCATTGTGGCAGGACACTGACGCGGAGCGGGTGTTCTCGAAGACCGGCTCCGCTGCTTCCAGTTGCTGCCTCCTCCCGGAGGAGGTCGGGACGCTGGGCCGTCGGCGGCTACGAGGGGCAGAGGACGCCGGTCATCAGGGCGAGGGCCGCGGGGCCGGCGTCGGCGTCGGCGCCCCAGTCGGTCCAGTCCACCGTGACCTGGCGGGTGCCGTCGAGCGTGTGGAAGGAGACGGTGCGGTAGCCGGGTGTGCCGCCGCCGTGGCCCACGATCGTGCCGCAGGGGAGCGTGGCGATCTCCAGGCCCAGGCCCCAGCCGCCGCCGCTGGGGTCGGCGGTCATCTCGCGCAGCTCGGCCGGGCGCAAGAGGCCGCCGCTGAGCAGGGTGCGGAAGAAGCGGTCGAGGTCGGCGGTGGTGGAGATGATCTCCCCCGCGGCGCCGGCGACGGACATGTTGACGGTGGTGTAGTCGACCGGGACGAGTGTCCCGTCCGCTTTCTCCACCGGTTCGTAGCCGTGGGAGTGGGGCCCGGTGATGAAGGGGGAGCGGCCCGGCAGGCGGGTGTTCCGGAGTCCGAGGGGCCGGATGACGCGCTGGTCGATCTCGGTGCGGTACGAGCGGCCGGTGACCTTTTCGACGATCATGCCGAGCACTATGTAGTCCGTATTGGAGTAATGGTGGTCGGTGCCCGGCGGAAACAGCAGCGGGCGGTCCCTGTTGCCGTCCTTGACGGCCCGTCGGACCAGCTCGGCCGGTGCCCAGGTGCGGAAGCGGTCACGGGGGGCATCGCCGTCGAGCAGGCCATCGGAGTACTCAGCCAGGCCGCTGGCGTGTTCAAGCAGGTCACGGACCGTTATCCGGTCGCCTCCAGGGCCGGGAACGAGGCCGGGGAGCCACCGCTCGGCGGTGTCGGAGAGGCGCAGCCGCTCCTCGCCCACCAGTTGGAGCACCACTGTGGCAGTGAAGGTCTTGGTGACGCTTCCAGCGCGGAAGCGGCCGCCGACGGGGGCCGGTTGCCGGCCGTTGAGCCTGGACTTGCCGCTGCTGCCGCGCCATACGGCATCGCCCTGCCGGACCTCGGCGACCGCACCGATCGCTCCGGTTGCCGTCACCTGGTCCAGTGCCGCCTGCAACGCGGTTGCGTCCCGTGCCACGGCGGGCGGCGCGGCGACCGCACCGCCCGCCGTGGGAACCAGCACGCACACTGTCAGCAGTGCCAACGCCCCGAATCGTGAGTCCCTCATCGTTCTCCCGCCTGACTGTTCCCGGTGATCCTCGTCGTACTGGCGTGGACGATGGTGTCCGTCCACGCCAGTACGACGAATCCACCCCGGGGATGAGGGATCTCCCTGAAAATCGGTCCGGCCACCCCGACGCCGGGATCAGGGTTTGCCCTGGCCTCGCCCTGTGGGTCGGGCTCGGCTGCTGTTGTGGCGCAAACGCGTCTTGGGACGCAACCTCATACAGCGCACGTAGAGTGCCCTCCGTCTCACCTCAGCCGACGATCAACGACGTCTCCTCACCCCTACCAAAGAAGCCAATTGGTCTGCCGGCATGGAGATCGTCGAGCGGTCGTGCGTCGTCGGCGTGGGGCAATGAACGGCTACGCGGGGCTCGTGTGGGTCCTCTCCCTCGTCGCGGCGGTCTGCGCGCTGATATTGGTCCATCTGCTGGCCGTACGCAGGACCGCCGGTTCCTCCCTCATAGGAACCGTCGTGCTCACGCCGGCCGTCGCCGCGATCCCCGCCGTATGCGGTGAACCGCCGCACTACGTGGCGGGGGTCGCGCTGACGGCCGGTGGGGTGGTGGCGGTCGTCTGGGCGACGGGCCGCTCCCGTCGGCAGCGGGTCGGCCCGCCGGTCCGCGCTGGCGAACTACGAGGCCGGTACGGCGGCGGTCCCGCTGTTCGCGGCGCTGGTGGAACGGGACCGGCTGGCGGCGGAGCTGCACGACGTGGCCGCGCATCGCGTGACCGGGATCGTGGTGGCCGCGGGCGCCGCGCTCAGGCTCGCCGACCGGGAACGGACCGGTGACGCGCTGCGCCATGCCTCCGAGGCGGGCCGGGGGGCCGTCCGCGAACTGGTGCGCCTCACCGGGCTGGACGCGACGGCGGCCGGCTTCGCCGAGGTCGACGCGCTGGCCGCCGCGCACGCGGTGGACTACCGATACACGGTCGACAAGGCATCTCCGGCAGTACGGACGCGACGTACCGGGTCGTCCGGGAGGCGTTGACCAACGCGGCCCGGTACGCCGAGGGAGCGACAGTGCGTGTCCGGATCGAGCCGACGGACGACCGGGTCAAGCCCGAACAGGCCGACAGTGAGCGCCTCTTCACCGTCACCGTCACGGACGACGGCGGTACGGTCGTCGAGCCGGGCCTCGGGACCGGGCGCGGTCTCGCGAGGCTGGCGGCCGCGGTCACCGCGGCGGGCGGGACGTTCCGCGCGGGACCCGTGGCGCAAGGTCGTCGAGAGGGCTGGCGTGTGCGGGCCTCGCTGCCTGCGGCACCGGTTCTTCCTCTGCGCGGGTGGGCTCTGTGGCGTGGGACGGCCGCGCTCGACTACGCGCTGGTGGCCCTGGCGATCGCACTGTCGCTCGGCGCGAGCCTCATGACGGCCAAGGCCCCCTTCGGCGGCCTGCTGCCCGCGCTGGTGACCGTCCTGCTGTCGGGCCTGCATGCCGTGCCGCTAGCCTGGCGCTCACGGGCGCCCGGCCGCGCGCTCACGGCGGTACTGTCGGCGCTGCTGCTGTGGTGGGCCTGCGACCGGGCGGCTGGACCCGGCCGCCGGTGAGCGACATCTTCCTGGTGTACGGGTGGGTCGAGCTGACGCTCGTCCACAGCGTCGGGGTACGTCTGCCGTGGCGCCGAGGCCTGTACGCGCCGCTCGCCGTGGCCGCCGTGGGCGGACTCGCGCTGGCGAGCGGCAGCGGCATCACCGGCAGCCGTACGGCTGCCTGGGCTGTACTCGCGGGCGGGCTGGCCCTCCCCGCCCTCGCCGTCTGGTCGTGGGGGCGCCGGACCGCCCGGCGCCATGAGCGGCTGCGGGCCACGGACATCCGGCGGCGGGTCCTGCTCGACGGGGACGCCGAGGCGGCCGGATACGCGCAGCGTCTGCTGTTCGCCGCGGGATTGCGGGACACGGCCCTCCGGCACGCGCGGGCGGTCGTCGCCGTAGCGGAGGAAAGGGACCTGCGGGCCGTGCGGGAAGGGGCCCGCGCCGGACTGACCGCGCTGCGGGACCTGCTGTCCGGGCTGCGCGCAGACGCGGACGCCGACGGCGCCCCTCCGCCCACCGTCTCCGGGATCACCGCGCTGGCCGCGCGCTACGGCGCCGTCGTCCGGTACGTCGGAACACGCCGTCCGCTGCCCGCCGCCGTGGAGGTCTTCGCGTACCGGACCGCCTCCGCGCTCATGGCCGTGGGCGTCACCCTCACCGTGCGCACGCTCCCCGACGGCGTGGAGGTCTCCGGTCCGGCACCCGCGGTTCCCGCGGTGGAGCGGCGCCTGCGCGCCCTCGCGGACGCCGCCGGCGGTACCCTCTCGACGACCGACCGCGGCGCGGTACGCGTGTGGCTCCCGGAGGCGTTCCCATGGCGATCAGAGTGACCGTCGCGGACGACCAGGCCGTCGTACGGGCCGGGATCGCGGCGATCCTCGACGCGGAACCCGACCTGAGCGTCGTCGGGCAGGCGGCGGACGGCGACACGGCCGTCGAACTCGCGCTGTCGGCGCGGCCGGACGTCGCGCTGATGGACGTCCGCATGCCGGGGATCGGCGGGCTCGCGGCGACAGCCGCGATCACCGAAGGCAGCCCCGCGACCCGTGTTCTGGTGCTCACCACCTTCGGTCTCGACGAATACCTGTTCGCCGCGCTGCGCGCAGGGGCCGCCGGTTTCCTGCTCAAGGACGCCAAGCCGGAGCGGGTGATCGACGCGGTACGGGTGATTCACGGGGGCGCCGCGCTGCTCGACCCGGCGGTGACCCGCAGGCTGATCGACCGGTTCGCGGACGGGCCGCGTCCGCTCGACGCGGCCCGGCTCGACCTGCTCACCCCGCGCGAGACGGAGGTGTTGAGGCAGGTCGCGCGGGGGCTGTCCAACGCGGAGATCGCGGCGGTGCTGGGGGTGAGTCCGCCCACCGTGAAGGACCACGTCTCCGTCCTCCTCGGCAAGCTCGGCGTACGCGACCGGGTGCAGGCGACGATCGCCGCGTACGAGACAGGGCTGATCAGGCCCGGCAGCGGGCCGTGATCGAGCCCGCACCCCGCCGCCAGGCGGGGGTGACACCCCGCCGCAGGGCGGCCCCCGCACGCGGCGGGACCGTCCCTGAGCTGGACGGATCGCCCGCGTCGGCTTCCTAGCATCGACGGCACGTCACGCATACTTCTCCACCGTGTCGCCGGCGGTGTCCTGCTGTTCCTGGCGCTCTTGTTGACCCCTGCCGTGGCGGTGGCCGGTTTCCTCGCCGCGGCGTTCGTCACCGCGAGCGTGCCGGTCCTGGTCGTCGTCGCTCTCGGCTGCGGCGCTCTGTCCGGCGGGCTGCTGGGCCGGGCGGCGTTCGCCCTGTTCGGCCTCGACCGCCGCCCGGCCCTACGGGCGTCCGCGTTCTTCTCGGTCGGCCTTACCGCGGCCGTCGCCGTCCTCGGCGCCGTCACCGTCCTGCGTCCGATACCCACGACGACGGCCCCCGCCCCGCCTGGCGTGCGGTTCTGGGATCTGCCGACCGGTTCACGTATCGCCTACGTCCACTCCCCCGCCACAGGCAAGGCCAGACCGACCCCGGTGATCTTCCTGCACGGCGGGCCGGGCACCCCCGGCGAGGGCGTCCCCACCGGGGGCCTTGAGCTCGCGGCGGACGACTTCGACGTCTACTCCTGCGACCAGCTCGGCGCCGGCCGCTCCACCCGCCTGCGGGACGTCACCGGATACACCGTCGCCCGCCAGGTCGCCGACCTGGAGGCGATCCGGCGCACACTCGGCGCCGACCGGATCATCCTGGTCGGCCAGTCCTGGGGCGGGTCGCTCACCGCCCAGTACCTGGCCGCCCATGGCGAGCACGTCGCCAAAGCGGTCTTCACGTCGACGGGCGCGCTGTGGGGCCGTCAATACCCCGGCTCCAAGGACGGCGAACCCTGGACCCGCCTTTCCCCCGCACAGCAGGCCCGCCTCGACCGGCTGAACAGCGCACCCCGCATCATCGCCGCGACCCTGCTCCTCCAGATCAACCCCGCCGCCCCGCACGCGCTGGTCGACGACCGCGAAGTCGTTCCCTGGATGCACGAAGTCGCCCTCCAGGGAAAAGACAGCACCTCGTGCGAGGACGCTCCGCCCACCACGGCGCACGACAACCCTCAGGGCTTCTACAGCAACCAGATGACCGTCAAGGACTTCGAGCGGCTCCCCGACCCCCGGCCCCGTCTGCGAACCCTGCGCGTCCCCTCTCTGATCATGCGAGGGGAGTGCGACTTCATCAAGCCCGCCGTGACCGCCGAGTACCAACACACCCTCGCAGGCTCCGAGTTGGTGACCGTCAAGAGAGCCGGACACTCCATCTCGGGCGAACAGCCCGGCCGCTACACCGCACTGCTGCGCGCCTTCCTCCTGGACAAACCGCTACCGACGGCCACCGGCCGAGTCCGCTCCGCTACAGACCAGACCGGCGGCAGCTTTCCCGAGTGCCGCCGTCCATACTCACGAGCATCGGATTCAGTCCGTCCAGGCGACGTTGACGATCCGGCACGATCTCTTGCGCCGTACTCGCCCTCGTAGCGACCGCGACAATCATCTACTGCCCCTCACCGCCACAGCCAGTTGCCGAAGCCGTACCCGGCCCCCATCGGTGGGACACGACGCGATCCAGCCGATGACGGGCGCCCTCAGGAGCCAGGTGATCATCCTGCTGACAGGGCAGCACCCTTTGTGCCAGGGTGCGGTGATCGGAATCGGCAGACAAAGGGGGCGTCCGTGGAAGCGCAGATGTGGGACGCACTGGTCGGCGTGGCGAAGCAGGCATACACCGCAGGGCTGGGCGAGGGCACGGTCCCGCGCCCGCTCATCATGCCGCTGGTACGCGGCGAGCTGGTGGGGATGATCTGGGTCCGCCGGATCAAAGTCGGCGAAGACGCACTCGCAGGTGTCGCGCAACTCTCGAACATCGCCGCAGCCGCCGGCGCGGACGAGGTCGTCCTGGTCTGGGAGACCCATGACGTCGCCACCGTCTGCGAGCTGCCGGTCGCCGGCTCGACGCCCTGCTTGAACATGGTGCTCGCCACGCGCGACGGGCACGTCCTGCACCAGTTCCCCTACACCGAGCAGCTCCTGTCCCGCAGCCCCGAGGGCGGGGCCTCAGTCGCCCCGGACTGGAGGCCGGCCCCCGCACCGCGGCCCGGCGCCGAACTGGTGCCGCCGATCCAGGCCGCGGTGAACTACGCCTTCATCCCGATCGAGATTGACCACCCCTCCCCCTTCGGCGTCACCGTCGTGCTGATGGAAGAGGACGGCTACCGCATCAGCCTGACCGAAGCGTTCGCCTGCTGAGCCTGCGCAGACGAGAGGACCGAAGCCGTGGCCCGCAGCCCTGACGACGATGCGCCTCGACAGCGAGGCTGGCATGCCGCTCGGCCGTTTCGGGGCATCGACGCAAGGATCCGACCCGCGTCGCAGTGGGTCTCGGGGAGTTGATTTCCCGTGCGTTGGATGACTGCTTCACGGCGAAGCGTCGTGTTTCGCGCTTGCCCACCGCCCGGCCGATGCCGGTCAGTTTCTGGGCAGTGTGCGCGGGATTCCGAACCGAGCGAGCAGCCCGTGATCTCCGAATCGCGTGATTCCGCCAATTCGATCGCCTCCCAGCGCGAGCACCATGATGCTGCCGGCCCGCCAGATCGGCGCGCGGGGGTCGGGGACGTAGTAGACGAAGGCGGGCTTGTTGCTTGCGCGGGTGGGGACGAGCTTGAGGTCTCGCTTCCAGAACGGGAGTTTTGCAAGAACCCGGCGATGGCCCGGGGACCGCGGAACTCGAAGGGCTCGGGCGGCATGGTGAGCCTGGCGTCCTGAGTGAGAAGGGCCACCAGCCGGTCGAGGTCGAAGTGTTCGAGCGCGTCGACGAATCGGTCGACGATCGCCGCCTCGGCCGGCGATTTGGGCAGCGGGATGTCGTGCGGATCGCCTCCTGGGCGTAGACCGTGGCGAGCTCGGATCAGGGCGCTGTTGACGGCCGCCGTGCTCGTGTCCAGGATGTCGGCGACTTCCGCTGCGGGGAAGCCGAGCACGTCGCGGAGGACCAGAACCGTACGCTGCTGCGGCGGTAGCTGCTGCAGGCCCGTCACGAAGCCGGGGGCCACTGTTGTTGTCGGAGCCCCGGCGCAACCGCGCCCAGCCTCTGACCTTGTGGACGTGGTCGAAGGCGGTCCGCCGTCTTGCACTGACGGCCGAGATCGAGCTGCTCTCCACCCACGCCATCCGGCATCTGTGCCTGACCGATCTGGCTCGTATGTTGTCCTGGTCAGCCACCATCACGAAAGTCCCCCAGCCCCCTGAGGACGAGATCCAACCCGAAGGAGAAGACCTCTTCGACAGGCACCGGCAACGCCGCGCGATCGAGTGGACAGCGGGAACGGCGCCGGATGGACGCTCGGCAGGGCAGCGATCGACTCCTCGTTGCGCCGCCTACCGCCGCCGCTCTCATGCGGGACGCGTCGAGGACTGCATGGGAAACTTCGGGAATCTCGCAGGTTCTGGCGGCGGGCCTGTCGCCGCCCCACCACTGCATCGCGCCGCGGGCGTCGCCGTTACTTCCGCATCGGGGCCACATCCCCAGGTTCCCCACCCCGGAGATCAGCATGAGCACGTCGTGGCCGTCCCCCCTCAGCTCCCGCACCGGCGACAGCGGCTGCCAAGGACACTGGTCGACCGCCCAACCGCCCTTTTCCCAAGCGCTAGTTGACTCACAGATGGATGTGCTCCACGTCACGCGGGAGCCACAGGGGAAGTGGCCCCAGTCGCGCCGTCAACCTGGCATGCTCATGCGCATCTACTGACAGGTAACAAACCGCCGCGCATTGTCACGCGGACAGCTGCCGCCCGACCACGTCCACCCCGTGTGCCATCCCCCTCTCGTACCCGCCGTCCGGGATGTCGCCATGGCACCTGCGCCACGCCGCTACGCCATTCCTTCCAAAAACACCCCCTGCCACCGCTCCCGAGGACTCACGCGTGCACAAGCTCAGAGCGCATGCCCTGGTTTCGGCCCTGTCGACGGTCACCGTCGCGGCTCTGCTGGCCACCGGCTGCTCGGCCCACTCCCCCGCCCCCACCAGCGAGGCAGCCGCCTCGACGGCCGAAGCCTCAAAACCCGGCACCGGCGAGGAGCAACTCGCGGTCGTTTCCGCTCCGACCGGTGACGTGGCCACCCCGACCGCGGTGGCCGCGGCGAACACGCTCGGCCACGCCCGGGCCAGAAAATCCACGCTCAGGGTCGCGTCGTACGACAGCAAGAGCGGCCGGGCGGCCATAGCGGCACCGCCGTCCGGCTCGGGCGCTGCCCCGTCGGCAACCCCGTCGACGACGACCGCCTCCTCGCCCGTCGACTCCAGCACTCCCCAGGACGCGGGCTCGGGCGGCGCGAAGTCCACGACCGCAGTGGCTGTTGGCGACGTCATAGCCAGCGCCCCCGCCCCCGGCGCCCCCCACGGCGTACTGGCCAAGGTTACAGAGATCGTCGACACCGCGGCGAACGGCAGTGCGACAGTCCAGACGGAACCGACCAAGCTGAACTCCGTCCTGGGCAAGAGCAAGGCGGACGGTGCGGTCCCCGTCGACCCGTCCACCTTGAAGGTCGACCCGCTCGTCGAGGGCGTGAAGGTCTCCTGGGCGAAAACCGGTGACCTCACCTTCGGACCCGAGGGCGCGAAGCTCCCGCTGGGCAACCTGCGCATCGACGTCGCAGCCGCTGTGCAGACCGCCGCAGGTGCCCCCGCCTCGGCCGCCGCCTCGCTCAAGGGCTTTGTCCAACTGGCCCCCGAGGTCGCGTTCTCGTACGACGGATCCGGCGCTACCGCGAGCTCCTCGCCCAGCGGCGCGTTCCTGGGTCTGACCGGCGAGTGGACTTCCCAGTGGCAGCTGAAGGGCCGAGCGGCCGGCACGACAAACGGCAAGCCGATCCGTATCCCCTTCGCCGAACTGCACGCCGACCCCGTGATCCAGGTCGGCCCGGTCCCGATTGTCGTCAATCTCGATCTCGTCTGTTACTTCCGGGTGGACGCGGACGGCCGCGTCACGGTCGACGCCGAGCAGGATCTCAAGGGAGACTTCCGCGTAGGCGGGAACTTCACCTGGGCCAAGGGCTGGACCGGCGTCAGTGAATCCCACATGACCGGTGAGCCCTTGAAGACGACGCTCACCGCCGTCGGTGACGTCAAGGCCGCCATGGGTGCCGAGGCGACGGTGGGCCTCTACGGCACGGTGGGGGTCACCGCCGACCTCGCCCCCTATCTCCGCGCCGAATCCGATGCGACAGCCGAGGGCTCGACGGACGGCGCAGGCTCCGCCTCCGGCTCCGGCTCCTGGGCCCTGTACGGCGGAATCGACCTCACCGGCACTCTGAATCTTCAGCTTTCAATCTTCGGCACGCCCGTCTTCCGGACAAGGATCCCTCTGGGGGCCCTGCACAAGGAGTGGCTGCTCACGAAGGGCGAGGTGAGGACGTAGGAGCCTGTCGGCGAGGACGAGCCCGAGCGGGCCCGCTCCGGACGGGCTCGGCTCGTTCCAGACCACTCACAAACGGCTGATCAGGTGGGCCATCGACGGTACCTGGGAGAAGATCCTCACCGCTCTCCTCGCGGCAGCGGATGTCGTCGACGACATCGGCTGGGCGGTGTCGGTCGACTCCACCGTCGTTAGGGCCCACCAGCACGCCGCCGGAGCACTCAAAAGGGGGCCGCAGACCCGAACGAGCCGGCCGACTACGCACTGGGACACTCCGGCGGCGGGCTGAGCACCAAGATCCACCTGGCTGCAGACAGCCATGCGCGGCCCCTGGCATTGGTCGTCACTGCGGGTCAAGCCGATGACGCACCCGCCTTCTAGACGGTCATGGCCCGCATCCGAGTGCCAAGAACCGGAATCGGCCGGCCCCGGACCCGCCCCACCATGGTTCTGGCTGACCGGGCGTACTCATCCCGCGCAATTCGCAGTCATCCACGCCGCCGGCAGATCCGCGCGGTCATCCCGCAGCCCGCGGACCAGATGGGCCGTCGTCTGCGACGGGGCCGCCGAGGCGGACGCCCGCCCGGCTTCGGCGCCGATGCCTACAAGCAGCGCAACACCGTCAAGCGATGCACCAACCGCCTCAAACAGTGGCGCGGCCCGGCCACACGAACCGACAAACTCGCGATCACCTACCAGGCCGCACTTCACCGCGCCGCCATCCTCATTTGGGCACGGCGGTGATCACGGAGGCAGAAGCTAGGTCCGGGTCGCCGGGGGTCTGGAGCTGCGTCGAAGCGGCCGCACGGGCGGCCGGCACGGTGGGGTGCTGGACGCCTGGGGCGAGGATCTGGAGCTGATGCGCGGCGGGGGCTCCCGGCTGCCGGTGTAGCCACGTCGCGTCAGGTCAGGGGTCGCGCTCCCGGCCCCGGCTCGACCGTCACGTCCCTCGGGGTCAGCGCGCCGTGCTCCCCGGTGCATGCGACGACCGCACGGACCGGGCATCCGCAGGCGCTGTGCCGCATGTCGAGGACCGGGCCGGCCGGGTCCGGGCTGTGTGTCTCGCCCCACTGACGCAGGGCGACGAGCACCGGCCACAGGTCCCAGCCCTTCCGGGTCAGCCGGTACTCGTTGCGGGAGCGGCTGCCGGGTTCGCGGTAGGGGACGGTCGTGAGGATGCCGGCCTCGGTCAGCTTGCGCAGCCGGTCACTGAGGACCGCCTCCGACAGGCCGATGTGCCTGCGGAAATCGTCAAAGCGGCGAACGCCGTTGGCCGCGTCCCGCACGATCAGCAGCGTCCACTTCTCCCCCACCACGTCGAGGGCGCGCTGCACGGAACAGTTCTCGGTGCTGAATGCGAGCCAGTCCACCGGGCCATGATAGCCCGCTGACTTCATGATTGACAGTCAGCTGCGGGCAGGGCTAGCTTCGCCGTACAAAGTCAGCCGGGAGGGCACAGACGCATGGGACGCACACGTACATACACATGGGACGACCCCATGGTCACGGCCGGTGCCGTGGGCCGCTCGTCCGGCCTGGACTTCCTGCGTGACGTCCTGAACGCCAGGCTTCCGGCGGCGCCGATCTCCGCCGCTCTCGACTTCACGCTGGAGGAGGTGTCCGAGGGCCGCGCGGTCTTCTCGCTCACTCCGGGCGAGGAGCACTACAACCCGATCGGCAGTGTGCACGGCGGCGTCTACGCCACCCTGCTCGACTCGGCGCTGGGCTGCGCCGTGCAGTCCACGCTGCCCGCGGGCATGGGCTACACCTCGCTCGACCTGAGCGTGAAGTTCCTCAAGCGGGTCTCGGTGGACACCGGCCCGGTACGGGCCGTCGGCACGATCGTCCACCGCGGCCGGCAGACGGCTCTCGCCGAGGCCACGCTGGTCGACACCGAGGACCGGTGCTGGCGCACGCGACCAGCTCCTGCATGCTCTTCTCGCTGCCACCGGCGGCAGCGGCCTGAGCCGACCGCGCTCTGCCCTGTTCGAGTGGTGAGCGCGGGCCCACGGTCGTAGCGTCGAAGACGGGACATCCATCGGCCAGCGGCAGCGGGGATCGGCCATGCAGCTACGCACACTCACCACGACGGTCGCGGTCTTTGCCGTGACCACCCTCGCCACCGCCGCGGGCACCTCGCCCGCGGCCGGGCCCGCACCGGCACCCGTGACACAGACCGTCCAGCCACGCACCGCGCCGCCGGTCCTCGTCGACTGCCTGTGGCACCCGCAAGTGCGGCCGACGCATTTCATGCTCGCCTGCGGGGACGGCAACAGCCGCCTGGCCTCCCTGCACTGGACCCGATGGGACGCGGCTTCGGCGCGGGCCAAGGGCGTGAACTGGGTCAACGACTGCAAGCCGTACTGCGCGGCCGGGCACTTCCACGCCTACCCGGTGACCGTACGACTGGACCGTGCACGGCCCTGGAAGAAGCACCCCCAGGTGTCGCACTACTCCCGCATCACACTGACGTACCCGGCCGCCCGGCCGGAGCAGTTCGGCCCGACCGTGTCCTATCCGCTCTGGGACTGAGAGGCGGCGGCCTGCTCCCGCTGGGCGCCGGTGATCACCTCGGAACGGCTGCCGCCGCGGTCCATGAAGCCGCCCATGAACGCAAGGCCCAGCCCGGCGGCGCCCAGCGCCGCGCCGACCAGCGACGGCGACGCCCAGCCCCAGCCCGCCGAGATCGCGAGGCCGCCGAGCCAGGCGCCGCCCGCGTTGGCCAGGTTGAAGGCGGAGTGGTTGGAGGCCGCCGCCATGGTCGGGGCGTCCTTCGCCTTGGCCATCAGCAGCATCTGGACGGGCGTGGTGATGAGGGCGCCCATCGCGCCGATCAACGTGATCGTGATGAGGGCGGGCACGGTGCTGTGGACGGTGAAGTAGAACACCACCAGCGCCGAGGACATCAGCGCGAGTCCCGCGTACAGCGTCGGGCGCAGGGCGCGGTCCGTGAGGGGACCCGCGACGAGCGTGCCGAGGGTCATGCCGACGCCGTAGAGCGCGAGGACCAGCGTGGTCGAGGAGTCGGACAGGCCCGTGAGATGGGTGAGCATGGGCACGAGGTAGCTGTAGACGGCGAAGAATCCGCCGAATCCCACGACGGCCGTGGCCAGGCCGATGGCCACCTGCTTGTTGCCCATGGCCCGCAGTTCGTGCCGGACGCCGGTCTGCGGGCCGCGCGGCTGGTGGGGGACGAAGAGGGACAGCGCCACCAGGGCGACGAGGCCGATGACGGCCACCGCGACGTAGGCGGCCCGCCAGCCCAGCTGCTGTTGGCGATGGTCAGCCCGAGGAACATCTTGGAGACCGCGCGTGCGGCCCGGTCGGGGGCGACCAGCCGGGACGCCACCACCGCGCCCACGCCGAACAGCGCCCCGTGGGGCAGTCCGGCGAGGAAGCGCGCGGCGAAGAGCAGGCCGAAGCCGGGGGCGAGCGCGGACGCGACGTTGCCGACGACGAACAGCCCGGACAGGAGCAGCAGCAGCCTCTTGTGCGGGATGCGTGCGCCAATGGCCGTCAGCACGGGGGCACCGACGACGACACCCAGCGCATAGGCGGAGACGATGTTGCCCGCCTGCGGAACGGACACGCCGATTCCGTCAGCGATCTGGGGCAGCAGCCCCATCGTGGCGAATTCCGTCGTACCGATGCCGAAAGCGACAACGGCCAGGGCCAGCAGAGCCAGTGGCATGGCGCAGGAGAACCTTTCGAAGGTGGTACAGAAGTACGAGGGGCGGGCCTGGGCCGTGTCGAAGCGGCTTCCCTCACCCGGCATCATCGGCCGGCGCCCCCAGGGCATGGTGAGCCCACAACGAGTGCAGCAGCGCGGCGGAGCAGGGCATTTCCAAGATCCCGTCCATGACTCATGTCACACCCTGCCGGTCGAAAACCCCGGGAGGGGACGAGGCGGCGCAGGGCTCCCGCTTCCGTGCGGAAGCGATGCGCCAGCGTCACGAGTACCGCCTCCTCGGCACCTTCACCAATGCGGGAGCGGGCTTGGAACTCCCATCTTGTGCAGGCGAACGGTGCCGAGGATGACGGCTGCACGTAGGCTGCCTCCTGGCTCGGCCTAGTCACTGGGACAGGCTCGCCTGCCAAATACGTCGGCGACATCACCTACCTGCCGGTGGGCGACGGCGAGTTCCTGTATCTGGCGACGGTGATCGACTGCTTCTCGCGCCGCCTGGTGGGCTGGTCGATCGCCGACCACATGCGCACCGAGCTGGGCGCCGACGCACTCCGGGCCGCCGCCGCGACCCGCGGCAGCCTGACCGGAGCCGTCTTCCACAGCGATCACGGAGCCCAGTACACCTCCCGCCAATTCGCCCACACCTGCGCCGAGTTGGGAGTGCGGCAGTCGATGGGCGCGGTCGGCACCTCGGCGGACAACGCCCTCGCCGAGTCGTTCAACGCCGCTCTCAAACGCGAGACACTGCGCGGTGCCCGCCGCCTCGCCGGCACCCGCGCCTGCCGCCTGGCGGTCTTCGCCTGAATCACCCGCTACAACACCCGCCGACGGCATTCGGCGAACGGACAGCAGGCGCCGATCGCCTACGAGCAGCAGTCAGCTACCTGACACTTGCCGCATAACGATACGAACAGGTGTCCACCCTCCGGGGACAAGGCCCGCCACCCCCGCACAGACCGCACTGGCATGGCTGCTGACCCGCGGCCACGACATCGCACCCATCCCCGGAACCCGGCGGGTCGCACGCGTCGAAGAGAACACCGCCGCCGACGGCATCGAACTCAGCGCCACTCAGCTCGACCGCCTGAACAACCTCACACCGGCCGCGGGCGAACGCCACGACGAGACGAACATGGCCACCATCGACCGGTGATCTGACGCCCTGTCGACGTGCTGACCCGTCACACCCGGCCGGCCCGCATCTGCTCATCCATTTCACTGATCGCTGAAGAGGTTGTCTCATCATGCCCAAGGTTCTCCTTGTCGTAGGTCACCCCGACCTGTCCCGGTCGAAGGCCAACAAGGCCCTGGTGGACGCCGTCCGCGAGCTGGCCCATGTCACCGTTCACGACCTCTACGCCACCCACCCCGACTTCCAGATCGACGCCGACGCCGAGCAGGCACTGCTCGCCGACCACGACGTGATCGTCTTCCAGCACCCGGTGTTCTGGTACAACACCACCCCCCTGTTCAAGCAGTGGCAGGACAAGGTCTTCACCCTCGGCTGGGCCTTCACCATGGACGGCTCTGCCTCGCAATTGGCCGGCAAGAAGGCCGTCGTCGCCGTCACCGCCGGCGTCCCCGCCGACCACTACACCCCCGAAGGCTCGAACCAGGCCACCATCGAGACCCTCCTCAGCAACTGGCACACCACCCTGCGGCTCTGCCAGTTCGACATCCAGCAGCCGATGGTCAAGGTGTACGGCACCGCCTTCGGCCTCTCCGACGACGAACTGGCCACCGCCGCCAAGCAGTACAACGAATTGCTCGCCTCCTTCGCCGCCTGACCGCACTCTCACGAGGACAGCCGCTCGCCGCCAGTGATCGACATGGCGCCGGACTCTATCCCGCGGACAGTTCAACAGGGCATAACCCAAATGGGACGGGTTCCGCGCCCTGGTCTCCGTCGACGCAGGCCGGGTGGTGCTGCGCTCCAGGCGCGGCACCGAGATGCTCCCGGCGTTTCCGGAGATCGGGACGGGAGCCGCGCAGCTGCCGGACGCGACGGCGATAGACGGCGAGTTGGTCGTACGGGACGCTGCGGGCCGGCTCGCCTTCGAGCAGTTGCAGAACCGGCTTCAGCGGCGCGGCGCCCGGCCGGTCTGGGCCGCTGGCGAGTAGCCGGCCTACTTCGCCGCGTTCGATCTGCTGCGGCTGTCCGGGACCGACACGACCGGATGGCCGTATCGGCGGCGCAGGGCCGCCCTGGAGTCCGTGTTCGCCGCCCGCCGGTTGTCGGCCCCTTGGGTGCTGTGCCCGTCGACCACCGACCCGGACACCGTGCGCGAGTGGCTGACATGGGCCTCGGTGGGAATGGAGGGCGTGATCTTCAAAAGGCTGGACGATGCCTACCGACCCACCAGGGGCTGGCAGAAATACAAGGTGCGCGAGACCACGGAGGCGATCGTCGGCGCGGTCACCGGCCCTCTGACAGCGACCTGGACCTCGTGCCGAACAACATCAACAACGTCCGCATCAAACTGAAGCGCCTGACCGGGCGCGGAATCCTCGATGAGACCGAGCAGGGACTGTTCACAGGCCGCGACCGTAGCCGCCCGGCAAACACGCCACCGGCCCATTCACGTCGTTCTGCCAGCCCGCAGAGGAAACCCGTTGCGAGTGAGCCGCATCGGATGTCTGATTGATCGGCCACCGATCACGGGATGGAACATGAGTATCTCGCTGCCCACCCCCTCGTTACACACTGCTCGCCTGCGACTGCGTGCCTTCGAAGACGCGGACGCGAACGACCTGTTCGCGCTGCAGAGCAACGCTTACGTGTTGCGCTACTGGGACGATCCACCGTGGACCGAACAAGCGCGCGCCGAGAAGTTCATCACCCGTTGCCGAGAGATGGAGAAGGAAGGCACCGGGGCCCGGCTGGCCGTGGATCGTGTCTCCGACGGGGCGTTCATCGGCTGGTGCACCCTGAACAGGTGGAATCCGGACTTCCGCAGCGCGTCGCTGGGCTACTGCTTCGACGATGCAGCGTGGGGCCACGGTTATGCGACCGAGGCCGCGCGCGCTTTGCTGCGGTGGGCATTCGACACGCTGGACCTGAATCGCGTCCAGGCTGAGGCCGATACGCGCAATGTGGCTTCTGCCCGCGTGCTGGAGAAGCTCGGCTTCGTGCGTGAGGGGACGTTGCGGGAAGACTGCGTTGTCAACGGCGAGGTCTCTGACTCGTGGGTCTACGGGCTGCTCAGGCGAGAGTGGCTGCCGTCGTCCGAGCCGGCTCCTGCCCGCTGAGTCCCATCGCCCGGCACCTGGTATCGACCCACGCCCCGAACCACTGATCACTGCGCCTCATCCAAACTCAACGACGAACCGGGTAAAGGCTCACATCTCGCACTCTGACAGAGCGGGAGGAGAAGAACAGCGTCGCCATCGCCTCCAACGAGTCCTTCTCTGGCTGGACCAAGACCTTCACCGACCCCAGGCTCTGCGCGGCCATCGACCGCCTCACCTTCGGCGGCAACATCATCGAGACCGGCACCGACTCCTACCGCCTCGCCACCACCCGCGCCCGCGCCCGCCGCCGAACAACAGGCGATCGCATGAGCTGCGGAGACTTAGATATGGGCCCGGATCTGCTTCACCGGATGGCCCAGTCGATCCCCTAGAGTCCTCAATTCGTCCTCGCTGAACCAGGAGCGTTCGGGGTTCCATATGGCGATCTCGAACCGGGCGAAACCGCAGGGCCAGTCGTAATCCGGCACGTCAAGAGTGGTTGATCCTCCACAGCACGGGACCTCGATCGCGAGCGTGGTGAACCCGTCGTCGCAGTGAGCCTCAAGGAGGTCGCCCCACCACTCCGTGTCGATGGCCGCCTGACACAAGGGACAACCGATCCTCTCCAGGTTCGCCCCGCAGTCGACGGCCGTCACCACGTCGTGCCACGTCACCTCGATCTCCACGTCCACGCCGCCCGCCACACCAGGGGCCAGGTCCTCGACGAGCGCGACGACGTGGTCGACCGCATCGCGGTCCGGCTGCCACTGCGGATCATTCGGAATGATCGACAGGACATCATCGCTCATAGCTTCCTCACCTCGTCAGACCACTGACCACCGCAGCGTCACGACGAGATGCTATCGATCAAACGTTCCAGCACTGCATCGTCCTGGACCTGCCGCAACCGACACGGAAGCAGGGGCGCTCTCAGAACTCGGGAACGTTTCAGCGCCAGCCCAGCGTCAGTCGCTGCCGAAACCCACCGACATCCGCTCTCGCCTCTCACCTACGCAGCCACGCAGGCTCTCCACGACACGCCGACACCAGATCGACACGCCGAGAAGGATCACGCAAAGGGTGGGGAGATCACCTGAGCAGGTTTGGCCACCTGAAGAGCGTCACATGAGGAGATTCAAAGAGCGCCATCACCGTCGACGTTCGGCCAGTTGATCCCGATGAAGTCCAGGATCTCGTCCATCCAGCCAGGCAGGACGTAGCCCATCCCCCGTGAACCCCCCTCAAAACCACGGCCACTTCACGCGCACCAAGGCGATGCCCGCACCCCCGCCACCCTAATCGGAGGTCTCTTCTGCGGATCAACCCTTCCACACGGCAATGCGCCCACCAGGCACGGGCGTCAGCTTTCCTTTGGAGCGCACAACAGGGCCTTGAACGCGGGGCTGCTGCACGGCGGTGGGGGTGGCGAGCCGATGCCTCATGGGCAGCAGCGGGCATTCACGGCTTGCGCCTTCCAGTTCGTGGGATGCGCCACCACGACGGTTCGCGCCGAACCAAGCGCCCGCAGCGGGACATCACGGCAGCAGTTGCACCCCCTGCTCCTCTACCGTCGGCGCCAGATCGGCGCCACCCGCCCCCTTCGCCCTGTCCCTGACCGCGTGCGCGTTCCTGGCTGCGCCTAAGTCCCTGACCCGATCGCGGAGCCGCCCGCGGTCCTGGCGCGGCTCAGCGGCTTGTGCCGGAAGCCGGACCGGGGCCCCGTCGCCCCGGCCCGGGTGCGCCGCACATCTCCACCGGGCTCCGCCACCACACCCGCGAGCCAATCGCCCGCTCACCACCCTCGAGCGCGACCAACCCGGACACATCACCGTGCGACGTCGCCCAGGCCCGCAACCCGAATGCCCGCTCGCACTCCTCGGCCTCAGGCGATCAGGAACCAGTGCACGGCGGCGGGGTTGTGCGCGGAGTCATCCATGTGGTTCACGGTAGCCGCCACCCCGGAAACACCACCCACGCTCTGACACCGAATTCCCACAGGAGGGTTGGTGGAGATCTACAGCGACCGCTGCTCAAGGTTTGGAGGGTCCGCGCGGCAACCCTCGCTAAACGTCGGCCTCATCACGTCCATTACCTGCGTTTCAGACTGAACGCCCCAGTTGATGCCCGTGGAGTGGCAAGGCGGCGGCCCTGCAGGAAGGTTCCCGGCGAGCCTCAACCACCAACCAGCCTGCGCCCCGGGAGCCATGCACAGCCGAGGGCTCGCGGGATGGGGCCTGAAAGGATCATCCAGCATGTCTGGAACGACGACAAGAAGACGCTGTCCGTCCCGGTTAACCACCGGCGTTACCGCCGCGGTCCCGTTACTCGGCACCGGCGTGGCGTCTGCCGCCGGCAGCCCGGCTCCGAGCCAGGACGGGAACTATGCTCCGTCCTCGCGGCCGGCCGCCGGGCCGGAAAAGGGCACCCGAGCCGGTGGCCGCCCCGCGTCGGGGAGTAAGCCGGAAGCTGGGCCCACATGGAAGCAGAGCGGCACTGTGTGGCAGATCGACCGCACCGTGGCGCAGCTGCGCAACTCGGTCACGGACCCGGACGGGGACAAGGCGAACCTCGCGTTCGAGGTGTGGAGCGTCGACACGGCCGGCAAGCCGAAGGCCAAGGATGAAGCTGACGGGCCAGAACGCCGACCCGGCCAACCAGGGCGAGGTGTCCGCCGAGTACGGCGTCATCGTGTCCAAGATGGTGACCTCGGGGTCGAAGGCCACGGTCACCGTCCCGCACGGCAACCTCAAGCCCGCCACCACCTACGCGTTCCGTACCCCCGCCTACGACGGCTCCCTGTACGAGACGGACTGGTCGCCGTACGCGACGTTCAAGACCCGGGGCCGACAGGTCGACATCACCCTCCCCGCGCCGAAGAAGGATGCGGCGGACCCGGCCTTCGACACCTCCTGGCAGCCAGTCCCCGGCTGGGGATCGGTGCAGACCAAGGACGCCGCAGGTGAACGACACTGCGAGGCGACCGGGCAGGGTGACCGGCTGTGCCTCGCCTGGGAGCCGGCCACGAAGGCAGACTTTGAAGCCGCCCGCGAATCCAGGGCGAGGCTGAAGTCCACGCGGGCCGCGAACCCGCCGCTGCACGACTCCTGCGAAGTAGGCGCCGCTCAGGACACCTACCTGTCGATCTTCACCCGCGACAAAGCGTGCATGTACGGCAAGTTCTCCGTCCAGGTCACCGATGAGCAGGGCCAGGAGGAGAAGGGCTACCAAGAGTTCTTGTACTCCTCTCACATGAGCACGGCGCTGACCGGCACGGAGCTGAAACTGTGGGCCCGTGTCACACCGCTGCCGATGCCCGCCGGACACCTGCCGTTCCCCGCCCAGCCGGGGGCGATCAAGTTGACGATCTCCCCGCAGTGCTCCGCCGGCTGCATGGACAAGCCGGCCTACGCATGGGACGGCAATCTGATGTGGGGCGGCTCCTACGACATCGACCCCCACGAGGAGACTGCGACGGCCACCGTGCCGTGGTCCGGCGGCGTGCCGGATGAGTCCGGGAAGAAGGACTCCGACCTCTCCCAGGCGCTGGCGTTCGCACCCTACGCGTTCTCCACGTCGGTGCCGGAGACGTTCCCCACGGACAACAGTCAGGGCTTCATCGGCAACCCGGTATACGTACGCTGCGACATGGTGTACTCCCCGGCGGGCTGCGTGTTCCGGGACTACATGCCCGGCTATGTGTTCAACACCGCCAAGACCCCGGCGGCTGCCGCGCACGCCTGGCTGATCCAGGCGAAAATCCGCGAAGGTGCACCGCTGAGCTACCTCCCCGACCGCAGGGGTGATACCGGCGAGCACGGTGAGCGCAACCAGTACGGCCGCGACCTCGACGCCAACCGCAGGGTCATCTGCCCGGACAGCTGGGCCGCCAAATCCGGCCACCCGGACACCACACCGGTGACTGACATCTCCGCCAGCGACAAGGCGTCCTGTGACGAGTTCACCTTCGCAGCGAGTTACAACAGCGGCGGGATGCCCTCCGCCATGAGCGGCACCAACCCGGTTACCTCGGGCGACAAGTGCGCCCGGACCTACGCCACCAAGCTCTCGGACGGTACCTGGCGGCTCTACGACGACGAGCGCACAGCCGCGCCGACATGGTCCGAAGTATGCGGCCGGTCCGCGATGTCCGGATGGATCAACTCCACCTCGATGAGCCGCTTCCCCACCTTCGCCAAGAACCTCCGGCTGATCGATCAGGACGCGTATTTCGTCAGGACGCCCGGTTTCGACAAGTGCGACGCCACGAAGCCGACCATCAAGTGCGACATCCGGTAGCAAGATGCTGAAGCACACCGCACATGCGGCCCGGGGCCGGCCACAGGGCCGCCCCCGGGCCGCGCCACACCGGAGAACGGAGACACACAGTGAGTTCCGGCGGGATCACATGGATAGCCGACGCGGACATCTCCTGGCTCGGCTACTACATCAAGCTGGCCCGGGGCCTGACCGGCGAACAGCTCGCCGCCCGCCTCGCCGCCACCGGCGGACCCGTACCGGTCCAGGCCACCACCGGGCCGCAGGCTGAAGAGCTCATCGACAGGCTCGACGCCGAACGCGGCGACACCGACAGCATCGCCGTCCGCTACGGCGACCACGCCGGACTGGGTTTCGCCGTAGCCTACGGCCACTGGCCGTCCGTCCTCGGTCCCGCCTACCACGACGGGACCTCCCGGGACGGCGTCCACATCTTCGAGCTCTACTACGAGAAGCAGAACCCGAAGGTCCCGCCCCCCGCATTCGCCTGCTTCCACGACGACCACTACGTGTGCGGTTTCGACATGTACATGCACACCTGGTCGCAGGAGATCACCGGCCCCGGAGCCGACCTCATCCGCGCTGACATCATCGCCGCCCGCATCCCGGAGGAAACAAACAGGGACACGGCGCACCGTGCCTCTCTCGCCGTGCTGGAGCAGCACTTCGAACTCGCACTGCCGCGTGATCTGATCCTCGGCGCGTCACTGCCCACTACGCTCGTCAGAGGACAGTAGCCGCGATAAGCCGTTCCGTGCACGGGGCCCCCGGCCCTTCTGTTGACCCCGTCACTGAGCATCGCCAACCTCAGTTCACGCAGGTCAGATGAAGGTGAAGACGGCTTGTCCGCGTTCGCTGCCCTGGGCAACCCGGCATCGTCGGCCACTACAACAGGAAGATCACGCGGGGCCAGCACCAACCGAGGTTCCTCCTGTGCTTCGCCAGACACGGGCGACGTCCTCTTGGTGATGGCGTGACTGCCGCTGCAGCTTCAGAGCGAGGGCGAACCACAGCACGGAACGGTCCAGAATCTTCGAACGATGATGCCCTCATGACACCCGTCAGGCCTCACGCCTAAGGTGTGCCGGTGATCTTCAGAAGGAAGCAGAAGGCCGCGGACCTGGCCGCCGTCATGTCAGAGCTGGAGCAGGCAGTGGCCGCCCGCGACGGTGGCCGCACCGAGCGTGCGTTCAACGCGGTGGTGAGTGGTCTGCAGTCGGCGACGGACACCGAATGCGTGCCGGTGGGACCCCGGTTGGCCGCGCTGCTCCCCGCCTTTCCGCCCACCGGTCCGCGCCCGATGCTGGCGACAATGGCCGGTTTCTGCGTGGAACGCGGTGCCGACCTGGCGGCCTGCGCGGGGCCGATCCTCGACGGCACCCACCGGGACCTACTCGATGCCCTGGAGTTCGCCCGCCGCTGGGCCCTCGCCGGCGGTGCCGGGGACGAACTGCCGGAGACCGACGAGAAGATCATCGACGATGCACTGATGGCCCGGCTGGGTGGCGAGGCGCACGAGGCGTTGCGGCTGGCGCTGGCCTGGTGCTCGGTCGAGCAGTGGCAGCCCCCCGCCCTGGCCGTGCTGTGCCGCAGCGCCGAGGTGCGCCGTCGGCACGCACCCACGCTCCTCCCCGCCTGCCGCGACCTGGCGGCCCTGGAGCGGCACGACCTCAAGTGCCTGGCCTACGCGCTGGCGATCCTGGACGACGAGTCCCTGGTGGTGTTGCACCGGCCCACCGGGACCGGGTTCGAAGTGCGCATCGGCGGCATCGGGGACAACTTCCAGTTGCACACGCTGCTCGCCCATGTGCTTGTCGGCGGCGGCCACGTACCCGGCACCGCACCGTCGGCAGAGAGCGTCCGCCTGGCCACGGACCCCGAGCCCGCCCAGGGCCGCACGGGGGCCCTCGCGTCCGGGGCCTTCGAACTCCTCGCCCCGGACGGGGAGCGGATCTGGAACGAGGGGCTGCCCGACGACATACCCGTCGTGGAGGGACGACGCCTACTCGTGCTGGACGAGCCGATGTACCCGCGCAGTTGGAACGCAGACCGGTTCTTCCCGATGCTCCCGGGGACAGCCGAGCTGACCCGTGTGCTGTCCGCCGACGAGGTCCAGACCTGGTTCACCTACACCTGCTGGACGTCCTGACTCGGCAGCCCGGCGACACCGCTCGGCGCCTGCTGCTGCCGCAGCCAGAAATCGGGCCTCTGCTAAAGATCTGCTGTCCCCTCGTTGCTCGCGCGGCCACCGGCCGCCGGGCGCCAGCCCCGCCCGGCCGCAGAGGGCATCCGGCCCCCGGACCCGATGATCTCCTCCTCCACGGGGACATCACACAGAAGCGCTTGAGTTGGCGAGGACACTGCGCGACACGGCTACCTCACGGACTGGCTCCGTTGACGTCAAATACGCCTGAGGTATGGGTAGTTAGCCCAGCAGTGAGCCGTCTTGAGCCCTTCCTTGTACTCGCGCCTGGCTCTACGCTGACGCAGTGTCCGGAAATTTGCAGCCAGGCGTCAGCGTCTACACCCGGGGGAGACCGTGGACGTCCCGACGTTGATCGTGTTGGGGGCGGCGGGCGGTTTGCTGCGTGGTGCCGTGGACCTCTACAGCCGCTTCGTGTCCTGGCAGACCGTTCGCCTCGACTGTCGGCAATCGGCAAGGCAAGCACCGCGATTCCAGGACTATTTCGACCCCTCCACCGACATCGTCGCGCCCGTCCTGCACACCCTTATGGGAGCCGGAGCCGCAGTACTGTTCGGCACTACGGGGCAAATCAGCGGTGAGTACGCAGCCCTCGTCGTCGGAATGTCAGCCCCCATGTTGCTCACCCAGCTCACCCGCGTCCAGACAGTGAACGAGGCGGTGACGGGCGATCGGCGGCCTGCCGAGGGGACTGAGGCACCCACGGCAATCGGGGCGCCTCCGGCTACTGGTGCCGTGGGCGGTGCGGACCACGCCAGCGCCTCAGATGCGGCAACCAGCACACCGCCCGCTCCCTTGCCCCAAACGGACCCCCGGCCGGCACCCTCCCCGTCCCTCGCCAGCCCGGTCCAGCAGGCGGCCTCTACTCAGATCCCGCCTCCCCCTGTGCGTCCGCTGTCGTCGTCCACGCCTCGTGCCGCGCTTGCTCCCACGCAGGAGCCCATCCCCGGCGCGCTCTCTGCGGACCGCACACACCGTGCAGAGCCCGCATCTCCTGGGGACACTGCCTTGCCTGGCGATCCGACCGACAGAACGGGATCTGGGCTCGATGGTCGAGGCGCGCCACGATGGCGTCAGGGACCTGCGACCGGGGAGGAGGCGCTGTGAACAGCGATCCGGAGCACCTGCTGAGCGAGGACCGCCAGGAATACGAGCGGATCCTCGACGAGGCGCTGCGCTCCGCACCAGACCGCCCGGAACTGGCCGCTGTCGGACAGCGACTCAACACGGAACAGCTGCGCACCATGGCGCTCAACGCCACCGCACTCATCACGGCGGCCGCGGCGACCGAGTACCAGCACTACGTGAAGGTCCGCGAGGAACTGCGCCACCCGGCGCAGTCCAGCCGTGACACCGGCTCCGCGGAACCGCGCTCGAGCACGACGGGGCTCGCCACCACCATGGGAGAGGTCGCCGAGACCACCGGCGCGGGCGCCTTGGGAGCCGGGCCGTCGTACGACGGTCGGGCCAGCGACGGGATCGCTGTACATCGGTGGGCCAGAATGTCCTACGGCCGTCGCCTGCTAGCAGCAGTGCTCGGCCTGCACGTACGTCCAGATGTACCCGCTGCAGCCAGAGCCGCGCGGCCCAGCCCGTTCTCGGTCTTCGCCGCTCCTGCCACCGCCCTCTCCGGAACCATCGCAGCGATCTTCCTACTCGTGGGCTACATCCTCACGATGCTCGACCCCGAACCCGCAGCTGCCCAGACCATGCTCACCACCGGATGGACGTTCGGCGCCGTGACCGCGGCCGCGATCCTCGTCACCGCCGTCGGACTGCTCATCACCGCCCTGCGCAGCAAGCCCTCGCTCGAGGCCGGACCGTACCGCGATTTGACCGCGGAAGTAACCCGGGCCAGGGAGGCCTGGCACAACGCACTGTTGGAGTGCGGCATCCTGCCGTTTCTGCGGGAGGCGCTGGCCGACCCCGGCACCGACGTACTGCGTCGTCCGGCACCGCCGGCTCCGACCATCCGCACGCCGCACCTCGGCTACGACCGGCCCGGCTTCAGCAGCCCGGACGACGCCACCCCCGCTCCGCGCCCGAGCTTCACGAGCCCGGACTACACCAGCCCGGACTTCGGAGGACCCGAGCGCCAGCCGGAGTGACACCCGAAGCCACCGCCGCCGAAACAGATGTCTCACCTTTGGGCCTTGTCGGTCACAGACCCATCGGGTGCGACGTGCAGTCCCCGCAACTCGCACAGGCGGCACGACGGGGACGGATCCTACGCATGAGCGAACGGGCTGACGCCACCTGCCACCTCTCGCCATGAGGGGGCGGAATGAACCCTTTTGATGGCGTGAAGGTTGCGACGCCCGCCGGAAGGCGCACCATGGAATGGCACGCTGCCCCTGCCGAGAAACTCATCTGTCCTGGTGGGAGGCGGTGTGGTGGCGTGCCGGGATCTGCGGGAACATGACCGGCCGTGCTGCTGCGACTGACGTATCTCGCCGTGACGAACGCGTTCGCAATGCTGCGCCTGCTGCCGACGAGCGACCACGGCAAGGACATCGAGATCCTCGGAGCGCCGACCTGGCTCAGGATCGGCCAAGCGTCCCACGAGTACGAACATGCCGCGTGACCTGCGCGGACCGAGTTTTCCGGCAAGAGCAGGGTCGACCAGGAGAAGCAGGAACTCGTCCTTCAGGGCTGGAAGCCGGGCCCCGAACTCGAAGCAGAGTGCGCGGCGTTCGAGGTGCCGGGCCACCTGTCGGCATCCCCTACGACGAGGCTGTGATCCGGATCCCCGCGAGGATGGTGCCGATGATCAGGGAGGCGTGCGATGCCGTCGAGCGAGCCGACGATCGCTGAGCTCATGGCTGGCTGCACGCGCTCCGCCGTGCACCTAGAGATGCGGGACCACTACGGGGTGGCCGAAGAAGCCGACGACTTCCGGGCCTGGCTAGAGACCGGTCGCCTCGACACCGACCCCGCTTCACTGGACTGGGCACCCTGGGTAAGCATCGTCTCCCAGGCCCGCGCTCGCGGTGTCGCCGTGCGGCGCGCCCGCATCGTGTCGGAACCGGTCTCTGACTACATCCGCTACGAGCACGCCTCCACCGTCGTGAACCTGCTGGCGGGCGAGGAGGTCCGCTGGCTTCCCCGCCGTCGCGCCTCCGACCTCGCGCTACTGGGCAACGACTTCTGGCTCTTTGATGACCGGGTGGTCCGCTGGGGCTACTTCTCCGGCAACGGCGCCATGGTCGGCCATGAGACGATCGACGACCCGTCCACCGCGAAGCTCTGTTCGGAGGCATTCGCGGCCGTCTGGGACCGCGCCATCCCCCACGACCAGTACGACATCCACTGATCAGAAAGCAGCGGCAGCCAGCCCATGCCCGCCTCGCCGTCCTCGTCTGCCCAGGCCGCGCGTGAAGCCGTTGCCCAACGCCTGCATGACATCCGCAAGGAGGCCGGCCTGACGGTTGTACAACTTGCTGCAGCGTGCGGCTGGCACTACTCCAAGACGAGCCGTATCGAAAACGCCCTCACCGGCCCGTCGGCCAACGATATTCGCGCTTGGTGCGAGGCCGCCCGTGCGGAAGCTCAGGCGCAAGATCTCGTGGTGCAGTCCCTCGGCGCTGAGTCCATGTACCGGCAGTGGCGCCACCAAGTCCGTGCGGGGCTGCGGCATATCCAGGACAGCCGGGTCCGCGGATACCGCGACACGGAACTGTTTCGGCTGTACTCCTGCGGCCTCGTACCCGGCCTTCTCCAGACCGAGGGGTACGCCGCAGCGGTCCTCGCGATAGCCGCCGACGTCCACGACTTGCCACTAGTGTCCTGCGCCGGAGATCCGTCGGCAGAAGCGGGCGAGGGAGTCGGGGATTTCTTCGGCTGTTTTGGTCCAGATGAACGGCTTGGGGTCTTCGTTCCAGTGCTTGACCCAGGTCCGGATGTCGGCTTCGAGGGCCTGGATGTTCTTGTGTGCGCCGCGGCGGATCTTCTGGTGGGTGAGGTAGCCGAACCACCGCTCGACCTGGTTGATCCAGGAGGAGCCGGTCGGGGTGAAGTGCAGCTCGAACCGCGGGTGTTTGGCGAGCCAGGCCTTGATCGCCGGTGTTTTGTGGGTGCCGTAGTTGTCGACGATCAGGTGGACCTGCAGGTGAGCGGGCACCTCCTTGTCGATGCGGATCAGGAACTTCTTGAACTCCGCGGCACGGTGCCGGCGGTGCAGGGCCGTGATGACCTCGCCGGTGGCGACGTCGAACGCGGCGAACAGGGTGGTCGGGCCGTTGCGGACGTAGTCGTGGGTGCGCCGCTCGGGCATGCCCGGCATTATCGGCAGCACCGGCTGGGACCGGTCCAGGGCCTGGATCTGCGACTTCTCGTCCACCGACAGCACCACCGCGCCCTCGGGCGGGTTGAAATAGAGGCCGACGACGTCACTCCAATGCCTCCCGGACAGTGGCCTGCGCACTGGTCTCGCCCCGCTTCCACGGTGCCGCCCGGCAGTACCCAACAAGCGAGGGCGCCTTCGGAGGACGCGCGGCGTGATGTGTCGTGCACGATGCAGCACACTCCCCCGCCGGCGATGCGCATTCGGTGCAGTTTCCTCCCAAGCAGGTGCGCACGATGCCGTGCGCTCCGGTCAGTCGGTGCGCATCGCCGTACGGAGTGCGTACCGCACCACGCACCAGTTGACGCAGCCTGAGCGGCTCAAGAGGGGGTGCGAGAGGGAGAGTTCTCCCCTCGGTGCGGCTTTGTATTCCAACCGCTAGTAACAGAGTCCGTCGCAGGTGTACTCCCACAGAGAGCCGCAGCCACTGGACACCAGAGTGCAGCAACAGCCGCAACCGCTAGGGCAGCCGAGCTGGAAGTAGCAGCATGAGTGGCAGGTGCGGCCGCACCAGCTCGGGTCACCCAGGGCACACCCGCACTCGCCGGCGAGAGCCTCTTGTGAGGAGTCGGGTCCCAGTTGAGCCATCAGGGCGCGCGCCTCCTGCTGGCCGAACGCCTCGATCGCAGCAGTCCTGAGCGGGTCGAGGGTCAGGTGGTTGGTGTCACCCGCAGCAATTGGCACGGTGAACAAGCTTGCCGTTCCCCGGACGAATGCCTCGAGTTGCGTGATCGCGGTGCGCTGGTCTCGAGTGAGCGCCCCCCGTGTCTTCCTGTAGTCATCGAAGTGCGCCAGCCACAGAGCCTTCTTCACCTCGGGGGCGGAAGCACCGTAGATGGCCTTCCGGATAGCCAGGGGCTGAGCGGTGACTTCAGCGTATTCGGTGGGCAGCGCGTCCTTGTTTTTCTCCAGCCACTCGCGAACCTCAGACCGTCCGTCCGCCGCGAGCGCCGGGGTGCGACCGGCAAGGACCAGCGCTCCCGCGACGACTCCGCCGGTCACTAGACGCAGGAATCCCTTGCGCGGCATGCCGGATTCCTCCGGGCATGGCGAGGCAGGGTCCGCGTGTGCGGTCTTGCGGGCACCCGCATCGCTGCGGGCGGTCAAATCCCCGAGCGCCCGCAGCACGCGCACCGTGCCGAGCGCCCCCAGCCGGCGGGTAAGCGGTAAGCCCATCCGCACACCGGTCCAAGCGTGTGCCTGGGCGCCGCGTGCCTTGATGAGGGTGGGCAGCCAGGGTGCGTCTTCGCCCAGGGCGGCAGCGCGCCATGCAACTACCTCGGGCCGGTCCAGGGGCACGATCTCCAACCGCCCCCTGGATGACTGCTCGACCGTCGCGGCCACCTTCCGGCAGGTTCCGCACGACGCGTCGAAGGCAAGCACCCAGCGTGTCTCATGACTCGTCATTTTCGAACCTCCTGCGCACAGTGCATGATGTTCCCCTTGTTCGTAGAGGGTGAGGGAGCACCATTCCACGGGCTTGGCGGTCAGGCCATGCTTTCGATTCCCTTCGAAACGTCCGTCACGGGGCCTGCCCTTAGAACTCCTAACAAAGTGAGAGGTTGACCAGTTGGCGCCAGCAGATGATGCTGCAGGCCAGGCTGAGGAAGGCTTCGTGGATGTCGTCGCGGATCTCCCAGCGGATGCGCAGTCTGCGGAACCAGTGCAGCAGTGCGAAGCTCTGCTCTACCACCCAGCGGTGCACGCCCAGTCCGGAACCCTGCTCGACTCCGCGCCGCGCGATGACCGGGGTGATCCCCAGGGCCCGCACCTGCTTGCGGTACTTGTCGTGGTCGTAGCCGCGGTCGGCGTAGAGCGCGACCGGTCGTTGTCGGGGCCGTCCGCGCCGGCCGCGTATGGGCGGGACGGCCTGGAGCAGGGGGCTGGGTGACGTCATTGCGGTTTCCGCCGGTCAGCGATACCGCCAGCGGGATGCCGTGCCCTTCAGTGATCAGATGGTGCTTGGAGCCTGTTCGGGCACGGTCGACCGGGCTCGGTCCTGTTTTGGGCCGCCTTTGAGTGCCCTGATGTGCGAGCCGTCGATCACCGCCGTCGACCAGTCCAGCGCGCCGGCGGCGTTTAGCTCGGCCAGGAGCGACTCGTGCAGACGCTGCCAGACCCCCGCGTCGTTCCAGTCACGCAGACGCCGCCAGCAGGTCATGCCGGAGTTGAAGCCCAGCTCCTGGGGCA
Organism: Streptomyces sp. NPDC102270; assembly: GCF_044766405.1. Taxonomy (NCBI): domain Bacteria; kingdom Bacillati; phylum Actinomycetota; class Actinomycetes; order Kitasatosporales; family Streptomycetaceae; genus Streptomyces; species Streptomyces sp. NPDC102270. The sequence goes on from NZ_JBIWLX010000021.1 coordinate 114,212, forward strand.
GGAACTCCCACGGAATGCCGGTGTACAGCACGAACAGGATGCCCGACAGCACCTTCCGGTCGTCCAGACGCTTGCGGCCGGGGTGATCCGTTCGGCGCGGCACAACCGGCAGCAACGGCTCGATGCGCGCCCACAGCCCATCCGGCACGATCCACGGCGGTTGCTCACCCCTTCTCAAGTGCAGGCTAACAACCCATCAGGCACCAACATTCCAAGGTACGTTGCAGCATTCTGTTAGGAGTTCTAAGGCGCCCTTTACACAGGAGGACTCGACCGAACCTCGATGCAGGGAACTGCTGCAAGCGCTGAGGATCTTTCAGAGGGTTACGCCCGATCAGCTGTGGAAACTGGCCCGCCCGGACAACCAGCGACAAGCTCACGCGGGACAACCTCCTGGATCTGCAACACCACCTGCTGAGGATCGAATCGGTCCAGGACGACCAGAGGCAGGTGTGGGTACTCACCGCCCGAGGACACCGGGAGGCGAAGAAGCTGCTGGAGCCGAAGAACATACGGGTCTCGGTGCTGCGCAAGGAGGAGTACACCCCGGTCAGCGGCGAGCTGCTCGCACGCGGCTACGACGACCACGCTCGTCCAGTCGAACATGCGAGACCACAGCAGGAACGCCGAAAGAAGGTTCACGACGCTGCCGCAATAGATCTGGCGTTCACCGCGGCATTGGCGTTCGGACGTGGACTCGATCTAGGCTGCGTCGGTTCGTGCCGCTCGCGGCGGCCCACCGACGGAGAGGAAAGCCGATGACGCAGCAGGCTTCGGCGGCCCACCCGGCGCCCGGGCGGCGCCCCGAGCTGGTCCCGGATCCACATGCGGAGGCGGCCCGTATTGAGGCGGTCCGCCGCTACGACATCCTCGACACTCCGCCCGACGGCGCGTTCGACCGGGTGGCGGCGATGGCCGCCCGCCTCTTCGATGTCCCTGTGGCCACGGTCACGATCGTGGACACCGACCGCATCTGGTTCAAGGCCGCACACGGCCTGGAGGGTGTCAAGGAGATCGGCCGCGATCCGGGCCTGTGCGGCTCGGCGATTTTGCGCGATGACGCGCTGGTCATTCCCGACACCCTTCGTGACCCCGTGGCGGCGGACAATCCACTGGTCGCCGGGGAGATGGGGGTGCGCTTCTACGCCGCCGCACCGATCATCACCCCCGACGGACACCGGCTGGGCACAGTCAACGTCCTGGACACCAAGCCACGTTCCATCACCGAGGACGACACCGCCACCCTGGCCGATCTTGCCGCGATCGTGCTGGACGAGATGGAGCTGCGGCTGTCGGCGCTGCGCGCACTACGCAACGAGCAGGAGCGGCGGGAGGTGGAACGGGCGGCGCGGGAACGGGCGGAGAAGGACAAGAGCGCTATCGCCGCGTTCGCCTCCACCCTCCAGCGCACCCTGCTGCCGCCAGCGCTTCCCGTGGTGCCCGGCCTTGAGCTGGCCTGCCACTACCGCACCGCCTCCGTGCATGATGTGGGCGGCGACTTCTACGACGTCTTCCCCGTCGACGGCAGCCGGTGGGCGTTCTTCCTCGGTGACGTGTGCGGCAAGGGCCCCGAGGCGGCGACCGTCACCGCCCTCGCCCGCCACACCCTGCGCGTCGCGGCGCAGATCGACCCGGACCCGGTCACCGTTCTGAGCACGCTCAATACCACCCTGCTCACCGACGTCACCGCCGGAAGCCGATTTTGCACCGCCCTCTTCGGCCTCCTGACACCCCGGGAGGACGGCAGCTTCGCCGTTACCGTGGCCACCGGCGGCCACCCGCCGGCCTACCACCTGCGCCCCGACGACAGCGGCGCGGTATGGGTCAAGGCGGTCCGGCCCAAGGGCGGCATGCTCATCGGAGCCTTCCCCCAGGCATCCTTCGCTCAGGCCACCTTCTTGATGGCCCCCGGGGAGGGCCTGTTCCTCTACACCGACGGGCTGATCGAAGCCCGCACCACTCAGGACGCCATGCTTGGCGAGGACGGCCTGACCGGCTTCCTCCACCAGCGCACCGGCCCCCTCACCGCCACTGCCCTGATGGAAGACGCAGTCACGTTGCTGGCCTCAATGCCCGACGGAGCCGGCGACGACGTGGCCCTGCTGGCCCTGTCCGTGTCTGGCCCCGAAACCCTCCCCGACACCGGCGTCGCCGCCACCGCCCACACCACCGCCGCACCCGAACACTTCGGCCAGGAGTGATGACCGACGTGACCCACACACTTCACCTGACCGTCCAGCACCCCCACCCCGGCCTCGCGATCGCCACGATCGGCGGGGACGTAGACATGCAGACCGCGCCCACCCTGCGCTCCGGGGCCCTGGAGATCATCCAGCAAGGACACCCGCGCCTGGTCCTGGACCTGGCACAAGTCGGCTTCTGCGACTCCTCCGGTCTCAGCGCGATCATCGGCATCTGGCACGCGGCCCAGGAAGCGGGCGGCTCGCTCAGCCTCGCCGCCGTTCCCGACCGCCTGATGCGCATGCTCAGCATGACCGGCGTCGACTCACTCCTGCCCGTCCATGCCACAACCGTCGAGGCGACCGACGCCCCACCCGCCTCAACACAGAGGTAAGCAACTTCTGGTCTGCCAGACCAGAGGCCTGTGCGGCGAGCCAGCGGGGCAGCCCAACGGACGCCTGGATGGCCGGTGCGGCGACAGCGCTGCGGCCGGGGGGCCGACTGGTTCTCGTGGACCTTCATCCCGTCTTCCAGACGGTGCTCACGTTCGACCCCTTGGTGGCCGACTGGCCCTACGGTGGCGGGGCACCGCAGCACGACGCGACGCCCAATATCCACTTTTCGATACACGGCCTTGAGGCCGACGACGACATGACGCGCTTCAGCGATGCAAGTCGAAGTCTGACGCGGAGGCCAGCCGGCAATAAGCGTCGTCAAAGTCAGTGACGAAGCCCCATTGGCCCAGGCGCCACGAACCAGCACAACCTGCGGCTCGGGCTCTCCCGGATCGAAGATGCTCACGTCAACCGAGTCGGGCGTCATGTCTTGGCGACGACGACCACCGCGTCCTGGACCGACCAGTGGCGCCGCTCGGCTTTTGGTGGGTTGATCCGCACGCCGTAGCCGGACTTGTCGACGAGTCGTTGTGGCTTCGGTAACCGATGGCGCATTCGCCGCGACGGCGTGCCGCGGCCACGACCGTGGCGAAGGAGGTCTCACGCCCCGGCAGCACGTAGTCGGTGGCGGGCCGCAGGTGAACTCCGGTGCCGTCGGCGGAGAACAGTTCCTCGAACACCGCTGCCAGGTGTCGGTTCTGGGAGATCTGTGCCATGAGCAGACCGATGAGCTTGCCGCTGATGATCACGTCGGCTCTGGGGCTGACGGGGGCCAGCGCCCGCTTGCGGTCGTCGATCATTTCGGTGACCACCGGCAGTTCGCGCCCGGTGGCTTCCTCCAGTTGGCGCAGAAGCAGCAAGGTGACGAGCGTGCGGTTGTCGGGGTCGTCCTGCGGCTGTCCGGGAGCGGAGTCCTGGCCGAGCACGATCACGCTGTCGTAGGAGTGCACGTCCAGACGCTTCAGGGTCTCGGGGCGGGGGGTGTCCCCGTTGGCTTTGTAGGTGAGAGTTGAGGCCAGGTGTTGGTGGGTTGTGACTCCAGCGCTGCTGGTCGAGAGTTGATGTCGGTGAGTTTTGACTCCACTGGGGGCCTTGCGGTGGGAGTATCGGGGTGCATCAGCTAGCCCTGGGTGGCTCAAGTGGCCCTTTCAAAGGTCGAGTTGTACGCGGCGATACGCCATGACGCTCGGGTCGAAGGGCTGTCCAGCAGGGCTTTGTCGGCCAAGTACGGGGTGGGCCGGTGACGGTCGCGATGGCGCTGGAGTCGGTGTGGCCGGCGCCGCGCAAGCAGCTTCCGCCCCGGATCTCGCGCCTGGATCCGTTCAAGGCGACGATCGACGGGATCCTGCGGCTTGACCGGCTGATCGACGAGCACGACGCCCGGGGCGTGACCTACTCGATGGTTCGGGCCTACATCTTCCAGCGGCGCCTGGAGATCCGCGTGGAGGCGGGCCGGGAGCCGCCGCAGGCGTTCGTGCCGCAGACCCACCGCCCCGGTGACGAGGCAGAGGTCGACTTCGGGGAGGTGCGGATCCACCTGGACGCCGTGTCCACCAAGGTGTTCCTGTCCTCGCTGCGGCTGTCGTTCAGTGGGAAGGCCGTGCACAAGATTTTCGCTTCGTGCGGGCAGGAAGCGTTCCTGGAAGGCCATGTCCACGCGCTGGAAGTGCTGGGCGGCGTGCCGCGCGGCAAGGTCCGCTACGACAACTTGCGCGCTGCGGTCAGCCAGGTGCTGGGCCGGACTCGGGGCCGGGTGGAAAGCGACCGTTGGACGGCGTTCCGGTCGCATTTCTCGATCAACAGTTTCTACTGCAATCCCGGCATCGAGGGCGCCCATGAGAAGGGTGGCGTCGAGGGGCAGATCGGCTGGTTCCGCAGGAACCACCTGGTCCCGGTGCCGAAGGTCGCCTTGCTGGCGGAGCTGAACGCGATGGTGGAGCGCTGGGACGAGGAGGACGACGCCCGCCGGATCATGCAGCGGGCGCTGACCATCGGTGAGATGTTCGCCGTCGAACGGCCGCTGCTGGTGGCGCTGCCGGAAGAGGAGTTCGAGACCGGGCTGGTGTCCTCGCTGCGGGTGAATCGCTACAGCCAGGTCAGCGTGCGCACCAACCACTACTCGGTACCGGTGCGGCTGATCGGCCGGATGGTGCGGGTCGTGCTGCACGCCTCCGAGCTGGTGGTCTACGACGCGCACCGGGAAGTCGCCCGCCACGAGCGGCTGATCGCCAAGGGCGGCTCCCGGCTGGAGCTGGACCACTACCTGGAGGCCCTGGTCCGCAAGCCCGGCGCACTGCCCGGGGCGACCGCGTCGGACCAGGCCAGGTCGGCGGGCAAGTTCACCCGGGTCCACGACGCCTGGTGGCAGGCGGCCTGCAGCGCCAACAGGCGACGCCGAGGGCACCCGCGCACTGATCTCCGTTCTGCTGCTGCACCGGCACATGGTCCACGAGCACGTGGTGGCCGGGATCGCGACCGCGCTGCGGGCCGGCGCGCTGACCGCCGACGCGGTCGCCCTGGAGGCTCGCAAGTGGGGCGAGGCCGACCAGGGCGCCGATCAGCCGACCGACCAGGACACCCCGCGCCGCCGGGTGGACGGCGGGGCGACGGTGACCTCGCTGACCGAGCGGCGCCTGGCCGCGCTGCCGCCCGACCCCAGGCCGCTGCCGTCGGTGGCCGTCTACGACCAGCTGCTGCGATTCCGCCGGCGTCCCGCCGACGGCCAGGCATACCAGGAAGAGGCACCGTGACCGCCAAGCGCAACCGCGGACTGACCGAACAGGCCGCCGACACCGCCGTGGACCAGGCGTGCCGGATGCTCCGGCTGCCCACCATCCGCTCCCAATACCCCGAACTGGCCGAAGCCGCCGACCGCGACCAGATGACCTACCGCGGGTTCCTGGCCGAGCTGCTGCTGTCCGAATGCGACGACCGAGCCCGCAGGCGTTCCGAGCGGCGGATCAAAGCGGCCGGCTTTCCGCGCGAAAAGTCGATCCGGCAGTTCGATTTCGACGCCAACCCCGTCATCGACCCGGCCGCCATCCACACCCTCGCCAAGTGCGACTGGGTCAAGAAGGGCCTGCCGCTGTGTCTGATCGGCGACAGCGGAACCGGCAAGTCCCATCTGCTCATCGCGCTGGGCACCGAGGCGGCGATGCCGAGTACCGGGTGAAGTACGTGCTGGCCACCGAACTCGTCAACGAGCTCGTGGAGGCCGCCGACGAGAAGCTGCTGGCCAAGACCATCGCCCGCTACGGCCGCGTCGACCTTTTGTGCATTGATGAACTCGGCTGCATGGAGCTTGACCGTCGCGGGGCGGAGCTGCTGTTCCAGGTTTTGACGGAGCGTGAGGAAAGGCATTCTGTGCCGATCGCCTCCAACGAATCCTTTGGAGGCTGGACCAAAACCTTTACGGATCCAAGGCTCTGTGCGGCCATAGTGGACCGGTTGACGTTCGGCGGGAACATCATCGAGACCGGCACCGACTCCTACCGGCTGGCCGCCACCCGCGCCCGCGCCGCACAGCAGGCCGCGGTGGTCGCTGCGGGCTGACGAAGACGGCGCCGTTCTGCTGTGGGCCCCAGACTCCTATCCGTGGCTCACGGTGCAAGGTAGCCACTGCCGCGATGTGACGCATGACACATGCAATTCCTGTCAGTAATCGGGGCGCTGTTCCGCTCGAGTCACGGAGAGCCAAGCGAACCGACAGGAGCAGCACATGAAGCACCGCATCGTCGTCCTCGGTGCCGGCTATGCCGGGGCCTACGTGGCCGGAACCCTGGCCCGTCGGCTGTCCCCGGCGGACACCGAGATCACCGTGGTCAATGCCGAGCCGGACTTCGTCCAGCGGCTGCGGCTGCACCAGCTCGCGGCTGGCCAGGAGATCGAGGCCCCGCAGCTCGCCGACGTTTTTGTGGGCACGGGGATACAGCTGCGCTTGGCCCGTGTCACCGCCGTCGACCCCGAGCGCCAGGTCGTCGCCGTGGCCGACGCCGAGGGCGGCGGCGAACTCGGCTACGACACGCTCCTCTATGCGCTCGGCAGCCACGCCGCCAACCGCGGCGTCCCCGGCGTGGCCGAGCACGCCTTCGACGTCAGCAGTCGTCCGGCGGCCCTGCGCCTGCGCGAACTCCTGGACGGCCTGAGCAGGCGGGACGAGGACGGGAATGTGCTGGTCGTCGGCGACGGGTTAACCGGCATCGAGACCGCCACCGAGATCGCGGAATCCAGGCCCGGCCTGTCAGTGGTGCTGGTCGCCCGCGGCGAGCTGGGCGCCCCGCTCGCCGCCGGAGCCCGCAGGCACCTGCGCCGGGCCTGCGACCGGCTGGGCATCACCGTCCTGGAGCACACCAGCGTCGAAGCCGTCGAAGCGACGCGGGTGCTGTGCGCCGACGGCACCGCCCTGGCGTCCGACGCAACCATATGGACGGCAGGGTTCGCGGTCAGCCCTATCGCCGCCACCAGCGGGCTGGAGGTCACCGAGAACGGTCGGATCGTCGTCGATCGCACCATGCGGTCGGTCTCGCATCCGAACGTCTATGCCGCCGGCGACAGTGCCTACGCCATCGGCGACAACGGCCGGCCGCTGCCCATGTCCTGCGCTTCGGCCGGCTACACCGGCATGCAGGCCACGTCCGCGATTGTGGGACGTCTGACCGGCCGCAAGGCCCCGAGCATCAAGATGGAGTACCTGGGCAACCACATCAGCCTCGGGCGGCGGGACGGGATCCTGCAGATGGTCGACGGCGAAGCGCAAGCAAAGCCGAAGTATGTGGGCGGCCGGAAGGCCGCGCGGATCAAGGCGGGCATCCTCAAGATGTCGCTGTGGACCACCTCGCACCCGACCTTCGGCCTGCCCAAGGTCAAGCGCCACCTGGCCGTCGTGCCGGATGCGGCAGCCGAGAGGACGGTCGCGTAGCCGCCTGACGAGGGAGGTCCGCGTGGACAGCACCGCCACTGATCGCTTCGACACCAGTCGGTTCGAGGCCAGCCGGAACCAGCTGGCCTCGCTGGCATACCGGCTGCTGGGCTCCGCCGCCGACGCCGAAGACGCAGTGCAGGACGCGTTCCTGCACTGGCAGGCCGCCAACCGGCAGCTGATCAAGGTGCCGGAAGCATGGCTGACCAAGGTCGTCACCAACCTGTGCCTCGACCGGCTCCGCTCGGCACAGGCCCGCCGCGAACGCACCGTCGGCGCCTGGCTGCCCGAACCGCTCCTGGACGGCGACCCGATGCTCGGCCCAGCCGACACTTTCGAGCAGCGCGAATCGGTCTCCCTGGCCGTGCTGACTCTCATGGAACGCCTGTCACCCCTTGAGCGGGCCGTCTACGTCCTGCGCGAAGCGTTCTCCCACAGCCACGCCGAGATCGCCGAGATCCTCGACATCACCGAATCCGTAAGCCAGCAGCACCTCCACCGGGCCCGGCACCGCATCACCGCCGCGCGCCCCAACGGCGGAGAAGTCAACCCGGTATCCGCCCGCAGGATCGTCGAGGAATTCCTCGCCGCTGCCTCCTCGGGCCGCACCGAACGCCTGGTGGCGTTGCTCACCGACGACGCGACCGCGATCGCTGACTCCAACGGCGCCGGCGCGGCCAAGACGCTGCTGCGGTACGACACTCCGCAGCGCATCGCCGCCATCGCACGGGCCGGTTTCAAACCCACACCCGCGAAACGGCGACTTGCCGGTGGCACGCCCGCCATCCACTACGAGTTCGTCAACGGCGCCCCCGCCATCATCTTCGTGATCGGCGACCAGGTCATCGGCGCCGTGACGTTCGACATCGCAGGCGGCAAGATCGCAACCGTGCGCGGCATCGCCGCCCCCACCCGCCTCGCCCGCCTCGCCGAAGCCTGGCGGCAGCACGGACCGGACACGCCGCTCGTCACCCAGTGGTGACCCGACACGGGCTCAACCCACCACAGCGGGGCCGCCAGGTGGAGTCATTTCTCCCCGACATTCACGAGTCAGTTGATCGACAACCGCCTCCGGAAGCCGTCGACAAACACTGCTTCTGGAGACCCACGAAGCCAACAGTCTCGACGCGAGCCAGCGATCCACGTTCGTCGACGCCTACCAGGTCTCCGCGAGCAAGAGCGTCCCCGCCGCGTACGCGGCGCTGCCCAACAACAAGGACGGCTACGCGCCCTCCTCGGACGGCGTCGGCGACGCAGTCGCGATGAACCGCTATTACGTCGAGACCGGCCCCGACCTGTACAAGAGCGGCTTCCAGCGCATGGTCGGCGGCAGCACCTGGGCCTGGCGCGGCAACACACCGCGCTTCCTGCCCAGTGACTTCGAGAAGAAGACCCGCTACGGCGTCGCTCGTCGAGGCCGCCGACGAGAAGGTACTGACGAAAACGATCGCCCGCTACGGACGGGTCGATCTTCTCTGCATTGACGAGCTGGGCTATATGGAGCTGGACCGGCGCGGCGCCGAACTGCTGTTCCAGGTTCTGACCGAGCGCGAGGAAAAGAACAGCATGGCGATCGCCTCCAACGAGTCGTTCTCCTCGTGGACCAAAACCTTCACCGATCCTCGGCTCTGCGCGGCCATCGTGGACCGCCTCACCTTCGGCGGCAACATCATCGAGATCGGCACTGACTCCTACCGGCTCGCCCATGCCAAGGCTCGGCTTGTAAGAAGCTGATAGCCGCAGCCGCGTCCGCAACAGTGTGATCCGCTTCCGGCTCGCCGGCCGGCCAGTCCTGCTGGCCTGCGATCCACACGGTCTGCAGGCCGGCCGCGCGCCCGCCAGCGATGTCATGTTCGGGGTTGTCTCCAACCATCCAGCCGCCCCGGCTGAGATCGCTTCCGCACCGTTCGGCGGCCAGTTGGAAGATCCGGATGTCCGGCTTGCGGATGTCGCCCTCGCCCGAGACGCAGCGGGCGTCCACGTGCTCGCTCAACCCCGTGCGCTCGATCTTCGCCAACTGATTGTCGGCCATACCGTTACTCACGATTCCCACGCGCCAACGCGACGCCCGCATCCGTGACAGGCCCTCAAGAACCTCCGGACGGCACTCAACCAATTCCGGCATGCGCGAGCGGAATCTGCCCCACAGAGCCTCAGCAGGCTCTGCCAGCCCGAACCGTTCCCGGACCGCGCAGAAAAACTGATCACGGGGTCCGACTCCCCGTGCGTCAACCGTGACCAGCCATCGGGCCGCCTCCTCCCCGAAGCCTCGCTCTGCGGCGAACTCCCTCGCCCACGCGCAGAACGCGATCTGGCGGTCGACGAGAGTGTTGTCCAGGTCGAAGAGCACCAACTGCTGCATGGACACCGACCTTAACCTCCCCGCCCGGCACACACTGAGCTCTCGGCACCAAGTCCTTCACGGCACTCGAGGTTGGGGCCAAATCAGTCGTTCACGCCACACCGGGAAGATCGCCTATCGGGGCCAGAGAACTCGTTCAGAAGGGGCCACAAGAGTCGTTCGAAGCCATCCGGTCCCCGAGATCGGCCGCGCTGCCCGGGGTGACGGGCCGGACCACGAGGGAGAGGTCGGTCACGAGGGCGCTGTCGTCGGAGAGGGTGGCGGTGAGGTAGACGCGCCGACGTGCGCGTACGAACGCCGACCAAACAGGCGCTGATCACCGAGGCTTTCGCCGACCAGCTGAACCCATCGTTGGGCAGCGCCATCAGGGACGGATCCTCCAGGTGCCGGGCACGCTCACGGGCCTGGAAGCGCGGGAGTTCATGGATGACCTGGTCGGCTGCCTCGTCCCGCCAGGCGGCGAAGCAGGACGGTGAGTGCCTTGGTGACTTGTGGACGGCAGGCGTGCCGGTCAGGACCGGGCCCGCGGTGGACGGCAGGGCGGCACTCGACCGAGTACGCGGATCGTGGTCAGAGGGAAGCCGTCGCGGCGGCGCCGGCGATGATCATCGCGGCCATCCGGTCGAGGATCTCGTCGTCGACCGGAGCGTCTGTGAGGATCATGCGCAGAAGGAGCGGGGAGATCATCAGGTCGGTTGCGAGGGTGACGTCGATTTCTTGCGGGAGTTCACCGCGATCCACTCCGCGTCTGAGAATCGTCGCGGCGGTCTCGCGGCGCGGGCCGGCCACCGCGCCGCGCAGTTGCTCGGCGAGTGAGGGGTTGCGGGTCGACTCCGCGAGCAGGTCCAGGCCGATGCGCGTTACCCGGGGATCGCTGATCTGCTGGGCTGTCAGTTCCAGGAAGGCCCTCATGTCGCGGCGCAGTTCACCGGAGTCGGGCACGTCCGGAAGGTTTCGTGCGACCACGTCGCCGATCAGTTCCGTCAGCATCGTTTCCTTGGACGGCCAGCGCCGGTAGAGCGCGGCCTTGCCGACGCCCGCCCTGCGGGCCACCGCATCCATGGACAGCCCCGGCCAGCCGGCCTCCGCCAACTCGTCGAAGGCCGCGGCGGTGATCGCGGTGGTGACGGCGGTCTGCAGAGTGGGGCCTCGGCGTCCGCGGCGCGTGGAGGTGTCCATGCGGCAACTCTACCCAAACACGAGACGGAACGGTTGCGTCTCGTGTTTTCAGGAGCCTAGGCTGAGCACCGAGACGGAACGGCACAGTTCCGTGTTTCTCGGTGCAACCTCCTGGAGGAATCATGAAGGTCTTCCCGCTACGCGTCGGCCGTACCAAGGTCCCCTACGGTCAGTTCTACGGCGGCCATGACGGCTTCTCGGTGCTGGACCTGGCCGGCGACAAGTCCTCCTTCATCTGGGTGCCGATCCACGCCTATCTCATCGAGCACCCCACCGTCGGACCCATGCTGCTCGACACCGGGATCGCCCCCGCGCAGGCCGGCGGCCACGACGCCTACTACGGCGGCACGGTCATGCAGTACTTCACCGACGAGGACGAGTACGACCTGCCGGCCGAGGAACGCATCGAGGCACAGCTGGCCCGGCACGGCCGTCACCCGGAGGACATTCGCCACATCATCGTCACCCACTTCCACGAGGACCACATCGGCGCGCTTCCGCTATTCCCGGACGCGGAGATCGTGCTGTCGCGCGGGGAATACGACGCCCGCGACTCGCTGATCGCCGGGCTCGTCCCGCTCGCGTTCTCCAAGTCGGTGGCGCAGGTGCGCAGTTGGCGCCCCGTCGATTTCACCGGCCCGGAGATCGGCGGCTTCGAGGGCTCGTACGACCTGTTCGGCGACGGCTCGGTGGTGCTGCTGCCCACCCCGGGCCACAGCCCGGGATCCACCAGCGCCCTGGTCGAGCTGGGCGGTGGCCGGCGGGCCCTGCTCGCCGGTGACGCCCTCTACACCGTCCGCCACTTGGCGGTCGACGACGTGATGCAGATGCAGGTGCAGAACGGTGCCAAGCCGGTGTTCACCGACACGGTCCGGAGGATCCAGTGGCTGCACAGGCTGCTGCCCGGTCTCGTCGTGCTGCCCGCACACGATCACACCCCCTATGGGGCCGGGCTCGTTCGGGCGCTCCTCGACGCGGAGGGTGAGCTGACGGATGCGGCGTACGCTGCGGCGAAGGCATACGAGGCGGAGACCTTCGATCCCGCCTACCGGCTCAACCCGGCCCGCCGTCCCCGCTTCGTGCCGGACCCGGCGGGCGGCACCGTCGGTACGGTGACCGGCACGGTCGGCGACTGACGGGCCTTGAGGGAAGGCCCGTCGTCCTGCGCTAACTTGCCGCGCCGGTGACTCGGTCTGTGCGCGTGCGCAACACGTAACTCCGCCCGCAGGTCGCTCGTGAGCCGCGCCGAGATCCGCGCCGTCAGCGCCTCCTCGGCCACTCGCAGCGCCGCCCCCACGATCCGGTCACACCGCCCCGGCGTGGGCGGCTCGATGCACTCCGTACGACAACGGGCCAGAAGTTCCACCCGCACCTGCTCCGGCCGCCGCTCCTTGCAGGCGACGTGCTCGGCGAGCCAGGCCGTCAGCTTGTCCGCGTCCGCGACGCTGCACTCACGAAAGCCCAGGTGCCTGCGGATCTGCGCACGGTGGTACTCGACCGTCCGACCGCTCCACTCATACGCGTCAGCTCTGACGCAGGCGCCTCTACCTGCCGGGCGACGAACTCCACCGCCTCACCCGGCAGCTCACCGGCCCGAGGGAAACCGGCCGTACCGCGCGTAGAACTTCAGCAACACCGCGAAGCCCCCGAGGGGCGACACAGCCAGCTGCGACGGCCTCCGCGTTGGATCGCGAGGGCCTTCCGGGCGGCCTCGACAGGGTCGCCGGCTTCCAGGTCGATGTCCCAACGCACGAGATAGGAAGTCACGCGTCTCCCCCAGGGTCACGCACCGACGAAGGCAGGCGGTGCCTGCACCGACGGCATGTCAAGCGCTCGCTTGCGGACTTGGGGGAACGAGAGCAGTGCGACGTTCAAGGGCATCCGCACCCTGCACCCCCTGCTCGCCACGATCTGCATCCCCACCTCGCGGCCGGTGATCGCCACCGTGCGGCTGCGCCGCGGCAAAGCAGCCGACTCCCGCGGCGCCCCGAAGCTGGTCAGCGAGGCGCTGGCCACCGCGGCCGAGGCCGGCTGCACCGGCTTGCGCATCCGATCGTCCCCCTGCCCGCCGGACTGCCCGCCGCCGCGGCGGTGACACTCGGCAGTGCCGGAGCGGTGGCCTACTTCGGGCTACGTCACGCTTACTTCGAACCCGGCGAGGCGGTCCTGGTGCGTGGCGCGGCCGGCAGTATCGGGATCATTGCAGTGCAGCTCGCCGCTCGTGGTGGCGCCGCCGCGGTGGCGGTCACGACATCGTCGGCCCGAGCGCGGCGAGCGGCTGCGGCGTCCGGGCGCGACCCATGTGCTGAACAGGTCCGGCGACGGCGCAACAGACACCCCTGAGGGGTACGACGTCGTCGTCGACGTGGTGGCGGGCAAGGACATGCCGTCCTTCTTCGACAGGCTCGAGCCGAACGGCCGCATGGTGGCCGTCGGAGCGGTGGCAGGGCAGCCACCCGCCGACTTCGGCACGAAGATCATGACAGCGTTCCAGAAGTCGCTGTCCTTCGCCGCCTTCGGCGCGGCCACCGTCCCCGAGGGCGACCTGCGTGCCGCGCGCACCGAACTGTTCACCGCGGCCGAGCACGGCGAGATCGAAGCAGTGGTGCACGAACTGCTGCCGCTGCACGAAGCCGCGCTCGCGCACCAAAAGATGGACGCGGGCGAGGTCTTCGGCAGGATTGTCCTCACACCGTAGTCGCCGGGCGAGGCCCGGAACGGAAGCATGGGCAGCCGTGTCCTGCTGGCGCCACACCCCGGCCGCTTCAACGGGACGGGTCTCTCAGCGGCAGGATGGTCACCCACGCGTCGCCAGAGGCAACACGATGCCTACGAGGCGCCGGATTCGCTCGAGATCGACATCCGTCTCCACTCGCGTCTCGTCCGGCAGCTCGTCCACGACGGGCTCGATGCCGAACAACAGCCGGGGCAGCGTCGGGTGGACGGCGAGTCCGATCAGCTCGTTCGCCGCCACCTCGGCTTCTCCGGCGGGGACCCCCGACGCCATCACCAGGTAGGACGCGAGATCAGCGGTCGTGGCACCGAACACGGCGTCATGGAGTCCCGCGGCCAGATCAGGCAGCCGGTCCGCCTCCGCGATGCCGAGACGGAGCATCCTGGCGACCGACGACCACCGCAACAGCTGCACGAAGCGCCCGCAATACCGCACGATCGCCTCGACCGGGGGCCCCGGGTACTCGCCGGGCGTGCGCATCCGCTCGCCGAACAGGGCTCGGATGCGCTCGACGACGGCGAGGAACAACGCGTCCTTGGTGGGGAAGTGCGCATACAGGGAGCGCTTCGACGTTTCCGCGCGGGCCGCGATCGCGTCCATGGACGTCCGCTCGAAGCCGTCCTCCAGAAACGCGAGTTTCGCCGTGTCGAGGATGTGCTCGCGCAGCGCTTCCCCACGTCGGGCCATGGCGTCCACCTCTAAGTATACGGTACAGTTGAGTTTACTTCTGGCTGTCGCTGATCGGAGTCATCATCCATGATTGTCATCACCGCCCCCACGGGGCAGATCGGCAGCAAGCTCGTCGCCACGCTGCTCCAGCAGAACGAGCCGGTCCGCCTCATCGTCAGGGACCCGGGCAAGCTGCCCGCCGAAGTGCGGGAACGGGCCGAGGTCGTGGTCGGATCGCACCGCGACCGCGACGTCCTGGACCGTGCACTCGACGGCGCCGACTCGCTGTTCTGGCTCATGCCGGCGGCCCCGACCGCGAGCAGTCCCTACGAGGCATACGTGACGGCCTCCATCCCGGGCGCCGACGCCGTCGTACGCCATGCGGTACCGCGCGTCGTGATCGTCTCCGCACTCGGGCGCGGATCGCAGATCTACGCAGGTCACATCTCCGCGTCGCACGCGATGGAGGACCTGTTCCGCAGCACCGGCGCGCACGTGCGCGCGCTCGCGCTGCCCACCTTCATGGACAACGTCCTCCGGCAGGTGGGCACGATCAGGAACGGCGTCATCTCAGGCACCCTCCCAGCCGACTTCCGCATGCCGTGGATCGCGACGAAGGACATCGCGGCGCTCGTCGCCCGGTACCTCCTCGACCACACGTGGACCGGGCTGGACCCGGTCGAGGTCCTCGGCGGCGAAGACCTCTCCTACCAGGACATCGCCGAAATCCTGACCGACGTCCTCAGCACTCCCATCCGGTACGAACTCGCAGACCGCGCCGCCCTCAAGCAGTTCCTCACCGGCCGCGGCGTTTCCGAGGCGATGGCGCAGTCCATGATGGACATGGATCTCGCGGGCGAGCGCGGCATCAACAACGCGATGCCGCGCACAGCCGGCAACACCACGCCCACCACTTTCCGTGAGTTCGCCGCGGAGACCGTCAAGCCCGCGTTGGCCCGTTGAGCGGCGGTTCGGTCGCTCGAGCGTCTCGGCACCAGGTCCGGAAGCCGGTCGTGGCGATCTTCGCGGTCGCCCGGTCCCGGTCATATGTGCCTGGGTCCTTATCCCAGAGGAAGATCCATGACACTGATCTGCATCGAAGAGCACGCCATCGATCAAGCGATCGCCGAAGCGGCCGGCCCGGTCCTCGCCCGTGAAGCGCCGTACATGCGCTCACAGAGTTCCAGCTCCTCCCCCGTCCAGCCGGGTCCTGGCCGGCGGCCCGCCGTCGACATGCGGGAAGCGATCCGCCTGGGGACCGACCTCGGGGAGGAGCGCATCCGGCGGATGAACGAGCACGGCATCGACATGCAGATCGTCTCCTGGACCAGCCCGATACAACTGGTCCCCGGCGACGAGGCGATCCGCCTCTGCCGGTCGGCCAACGACAGGCTCGCGAAGGCGGTCACCGCCCACCCAGGCCGGCTCGAAGGGCTGGCAGCGCTGCCCTGGCAACAGCCGGCCGCAGCCGTGGACGAGCTCGAGCGCGCCGTGACCGACCTCGGCCTCCGTGGAGTCCTCATCCTGGGACGCCCCGGTACCGGGTTCCTCGACGATCCCGTCTACCAGCCCGTCCTGGAACGGATCGCCGCGCTACGGGTGCCGCTCTACGTGCACCCGTTCCATCCGGTCCCCCAAGTCCAGCAGGCCTATTACGCGGGGTTCAACGACAAGGTGACCGCCGAACTCTCGCTGGGCGGCTGGGGCTGGCACCACGAAGCAGGAATCCACGTACTGCGGCTCATCCTCGGCGGGGTCTTCGAACGGTTCCCCGACCTGCAGGTCATCAGCGGTCACTGGGGTGAGATGGTCCCCTTCTACCTCAGCCGCCTGGACGACGTCCTCTCTCCCGGCGACACCGGACTGTCACAGACTTTCACCGAGGCCTACCGCTCGAACGTCTGGATCACCCCGAGCGGGATGTTCCACCGGCCCCAGTTCGACTTCGTCCGCGCCGTGGTGGGACTCGACCGGCTGATCTGGTCGGTCGACTACCCCTACCTGCACCTTGACGGCGCGCGGGAATTTCTCGACGAACTCGACCTCACACCCGAAGAACGGGAAAAGGTCACGCACCGCAACGCCGAACACCTCTTCCGACTGCCCGGCGCCTAGCCTCACGCTTTCATGAGCGTGCCCGTCCACGTCTTGATCAAATAAGCGGAGAGTGCTCCTGACCTGCAACGATGGGACTTGTCTAGGATCCTGTTGGCTGCACGGAAAGAAGCACTCTCCAGGTGAGCAAGCGTATCGGGTTGTACCCGCGTGTACATGTCTCGGCGCTTTCGGCGGGCGTGCCGCAGACTCGGCGTGACCCAGTCCATGGGCCGGGTCGGTTCATGTTTCGACAACGCCGTGAGCGAGGCGTTCAAGAGCGTGCTGAAGGTCGAGTACGTCCACCGGCATGCCTTCCGCACCCGCACCGAGGCCCGCATCAGGATCGCCACCTGGATCACCGACTTCTACAACGCCAGGCGGCTACACAGCGTGTGCGGGTTCAAGAGCCCGATCGACTACGAACGCGACTACCGAGCCACCCTCGCCGAGGGACTGGCTGCATAGATCGTCACCACGCTGCGAGGGGATTGACAACCAGATCCTCGGCCGCCTGAACCGCGGCATACGCGGCGGCCGGCCACCCGGCTTCGACCGACGCATCTACCGCCACCGCAACGTCGTCGAACGCTGCTTCAACCGCCTCAAGCAGTGGCGCGGGCTGGCCACTCGCTACGACAAGACCCGCGAGTCCTACCAAGCCGCCGTCACCATCGCCTCAATCCTGCTCTGGATCTGACCTTTGAAGACGATCTCTAGCGGCTGGTGTAGTAGGTGGTGGACCCGTCGAGGGTGCACCAGGAGGCCGGCCGGGCTTGGCGAGAGCTCGAGCACTTGTCCGGTGACCGCGACCCGAATCCGGGGAGGCGGTGGTGTTCCAGGACAGGCGTGGACCTGGCCGGTCATTGCCACCCACCCCCAACTCCGCCTCACCGGCCCGCTCCCCGAGGACCTTCGCCGTCCTCGGGCACGCCCTCCGAGACCCGCCGGCTCATCCCCGCACCAGTCCCCGCAGGGGTTCAGCCACTTCCGCGCGAACACTACCCGCCGGTGTGCCAAAACGCTCCGATCCGGCGTCGGCCACCCACCCGCGCTCATTCGGACGCGCCTCCACCAAACCCGTGCCGTCGGCGGGGCGGACGGAGAAGTCCGGCGTTTGCCGCACTACCTTCTCAGCCGACCCGCCCCCGACAGCCGTAACGGCTCGGCAGACATGCCCGTCACCAATTGGTGTGGTGGGTGCCGATCACGTGGTCGTTCCTGCCACGACCCATCACCCACATGCCCGCCACAGGTCGCACGGCCACAGGCGCACCGAAGACCCCCGCGCACCGATTCCGGCTGCGCTGACGTACCGCGACTAACCGTGGAATCACGACGGTTGGACGAAGTCCGGCAGCGTAAGGGCTGAGTGGGCCGGTCGTGCCGGCGCGGAGGGCATGGTGACGAGGTTGCGTAGCCTCGTGTTGCGTTGCTCCAAAGCCCGCGCCGTGGTGGGAAAGAGCGTGGCCGCGCCGTTGTCGACCAGTGCCTGGTTCATGGCTACGAAGTCGCGGACGCCGCGTTCGTAGGCAGCGAAGGCCGCAGTGTAGTCCGGGTTCGCGGCAAGGGCGTTGGCGAGCATGTAGGCACCGACCAGCGCGAGGCTCGAGCCCTGTCCGGTGAGGAACGAGGGGGCGTACGCGGCGTCGCCGACGAGCGCGACGCGTCCGCTGGACCAGCGGGGCATACGGATCTGACCGGCTGTGTCGAAGAACAGGTCATCCGCGTCGCGCATGGCGTTGATCATGCCGGGGACCTCCCATCCCGCGCCTGCGAAGGCCCTCGCGACCAGGTTCCGCTGGGCGTCGGGATTGTGGAGGGCGTCGAAGGGCGGTTGTGGTAGGTGGAAGTTCAGGAAGGCGTGCAGTTCGTCGTTGTCCCCGACGGCGTAGAGCGCCGCGGCTCTCCCCGGGGCGTTCCACATCATGACCTCGCGGGAGAGCCCGAAGGTGCTCGGCATGGTGAAGATGGCGAAGCAGTAGCCGAGGTAGCGGTGGAACTGTACTTCGGGGCCGAACAGGGACTCCCGGGTTTGTGAGTGCATACCGTCGGCGCCGACCACCAGGTCGAACGTGCGCCGTTGCCCGCTGCGGAACGTAACGTCGACGCCTTGTCCGGACTGGTCGAGGGTGTCGATGGAGTCGTTGAACAGGAATTCCACGTCGTCTCGGACCCGCGCGTAGAGGGTCGCGGCCAGATCCCCACGACTGACCTCGAGGTCCTGTCCCTCGACACTGCCGGCGACGGCGCTCGGGGTGAGCGAGGCCACTTCACTGCCGTCGGCGCGGAGGAAAGTGACGCGACGCGAGTCGATGTGCGCGTCCTGCAGTTGCGGCAGTACCCCCATCCGCCGGACCACTTCTATCGCCGTACCGCGGATGTCGATCGGGTAACCACCGTCGCGTAGTGCACCGGCCTTCTCCACCACGGTGACCGCGCAACCGGCCCGGTGCAGCCAATATGCGAGCGCGGGCCCGGAGATACTGGCCCCGGAGATGAGGATCTTGCGCTTCGCGGTTGTACTCACGTCCATCGACGGACCGTTGGGTGTCATGCCTGGATTCCCTTCTTCGTGATACGGACAACGAGCAGTGACAGTGCGGCGGCGAGGCCGGCGACGGCGAACCCTGTGACGAAGGCCGATTCGGCCGGCAGGCCCGTCTTCGGGTCGGCCCCGGCGTCGAGGATCGCGCCGGCGCCCTGGGCGCCCAGGGCAACGCCGATCACGCGGGTCACCACGAGCAGGCTGGTGGCGATGCCGGTGTCCCTGGCTTCGACGGCGGTGGCCGTGCTGGCCAGCAACGCCGTGGTACCGATGCCCGCGGCGAACGCGGTCAGCACCTTCGCGAGGGCGAGCTGCCATTCCGCGGTGTGCAGCGCCGCCAGGGCGATCATCGTGGCCGCCGTGACGACGGTGCCCACGATGACCACGGCGCGCGGACCGAAACGCCGCGCCGCGATCCCGCCGACCGAATCGCTCACCGACCCGGCGATGGTGCCGGGCAGCAGGAACAGTCCGATGTCGGTGGTGCCGGCCCCGAAGCCGTACCCATCGCCTGATATCCCGAACAGCTGCGGGAGAAGAAAGACCACCATCCCGGAACTGATGGTGATGACGAAGGTGAACACGAACGCATTCCGCACTGCGGGCCTTGTCAGCAGGCGCAGATCGACCATCGGCGAGGCTGCCCGGCGCTCGACGACGACCCACCCGGTCGCAAGGGCGGCCACGCCCACCGCGAGGGCACCGACCGCGAGTAGCGGCAGGCCGCCGTCCCTCGTCACCGTCACGAGCCCGAGCATGAAGGTGAGCAACATGCCGCTCAGCAGAAAAACGCCAGGCCAGTCGATCCTGTTGTCCGACTCGATCGGTGGATCATGCGGCATCACCCGAGCCACGACCAACGTCGTCGCGATGATCACGATCGTCGGTGTCGCGAACATCCAATGCCATGACATTCCCTCGGCGATCCGCCCGGCGAACAGCATCGCCACCACGGCGCCGCCCGTGAACAGCGCGACTACGAGCCCGATCGCCACCTGTGACTCTCGTGCCGGGAGGTGTTTGCGCACCAGGATGAAGGAAAGGGGCAGCGCACCCACCATGACGCCCTGCAACACCTGACCGAGCAGCAACACCGGCAGGTTCGGCGCCACGGCGGCCAACAGACCACCGGCCGAGACCACGGCCATCAGCAGGACCAGCACCCGCTTTCCGCCGTAGCGGTCGCCCAGTTTGCCTGCGACGGGTGTGATGACCGCGCCGGTGATGAGTAATGCGTTGCCGACCAATGCCCCTTCGGCATTGCTGACCCCCAACTCCCGTTGCAGCAGCGGGAGCGCGGGCTCCACCACTGACTGCAGGGTGCCAAGGGCGAGTGCCAGGATGCCGAGGGCACCGATGGACGGTCTCCCGATACGGGCCGAGGAAACGACAGCTTCGGGCGTGGACGTCCCATTAGCCACCTGTTGATCACTCCAGACGCTGCTAGGCAAGGGGAATGCGCGAGATTCACGCGCCTCCCACACTCGCCTGCGGTGCCCTGCCCTGGCATCGTCCGCCGCCGCCGACTTCCCCTGGTGCCCTCGGACCAGCCGCATACGGGTCCTGGTGCTTACGCACCACAGGCCGACGTGGGCCGGGGCGGGCTGTCGACCGCCGCACCCGAGTGGGACGAAGCAAGGCCCAGTTGCCCGGCCCGCCGGGTCAGAGGTCCTCGCCGAGCACATCGCGTCCATCACCGCCTGGCTCCCGCTGAAGGCCGAACCGCGCCACATCGTGGACCCGCCCGCCGCGCCTGAACCCCGCGCCCGCCCAGTTGCCTGCCGGGCAGCTTCACCGCCCACGGCCGCAGACGGCATGACCAGTAACGGCACAACCGTCGACGGCACGGCCGAAGTGCCCGCCGACTGCACCCTGGAATTCCCTCGGGGCATGGTCGGCGACGCCGACGGCTCCTGCGGCCTGCCGCCGGCGGACCGGGCCTACTCATACGCCTCCCGAAAGCCCGGGGCGGGTTCGTACCGGCCGCGCTCGCGCCCCGCCCCGCGGCCGACCCTCACTGCGTCCGGTTCCTCTGGGGCGGGGCCCACCCCTTCCACGAGGAGTTCCTGCGCGCATCTCCTGCTCACGAAGGGTCAGCGCTTCGGTGTCCGGTCCGCGCTTGGTGTCGAACCGGCTGCGAACCCGCGGAAGGCGTCATCGGGTTGGCCTCCCGCCGGCCTCGCAGGAGAAGTACTGGCCGGACGGTCGAGTTCGTCGCCCCCGTGGAGGGCACCCACGCACGCGCCCAGCCACGACGCGCCCCGCCACGACCAGAGCAATGGCTCCAACGTGAGGCCATCACATGCTCCGTCGGACAGACCCGCAGGGTGGCCGACCGGGGCGGTGTCCTGCCGAACGTCGCCGCTCCCTGCAACTGGTGCGTTCGGGGTTTACGGAGTGAGGAATTGGACTGTACTGTCAAGTAAAGGGTAGAGCCGGAGAAGGAAGAAAGACAGGACATGGACACACGGGTGGATGACGTCCTCGCCAAGGAGTCCGGACGCCGCAGGTCGGCCTCCGACGAGAAAATCCTCGCGGCGGCGAAGGAGCTTTTCCTGGCCGACCGCTACGACGGGGTGACCCTGGAGCGCGTCGCCGAGCGCG
Source organism: Streptomyces sp. NPDC102270 (assembly GCF_044766405.1). Lineage (NCBI taxonomy): Bacteria > Bacillati > Actinomycetota > Actinomycetes > Kitasatosporales > Streptomycetaceae > Streptomyces > Streptomyces sp. NPDC102270. The sequence goes on from NZ_JBIWLX010000021.1 coordinate 135,896, forward strand.
CCGGCCTGTCGCGGCAGACCGTCTACAACCGCTTCGGGTCGAAGGAGACGGTCTTCCGGGAGATGATCCGCTACCACTGGTCGGCGTTCGCAAACGCGGACCGACGGCTTCTCAAGTGCGACGCCGGCGCGAGCGCTGAGGAGGTTCTGCGCGGGTTCGCCCAGTCGCTCCAGCGCTTCGCCGCCGATACGGACCAGATTCGTTTCGCCCAGCTCGTAGTGACCGAATCGGGCCGTCTGCCGTGGATCGCGGACGAGTTCTACCGGCTGGGTAAAGGTCCGGTCGTGGCAGCATTCGTCGGCAGCCTCGACGATCTGGTCCGCAGCGGCCGCCTGCGCTGCCCGGACACCTACCTCGCGGCGCGCCAATTCATGGGCCTCATCCAGGAGTTTCTCGTCTGGCCGAGGGTCATGGCCTTCGAGGAGGAGACCGCCGTCCCGCCCGACGCGGAAGTGGTGATCGAGGAGGCCGTACTCAGCTTCCTGGCTCGCTACGCACCTGTGTCGGACAGTCAGGCGCAGCCTGCCTGACCCGCCCGCCACGCGACCACCGTATCTGCATCCGACCCGCCGCGCTCTTCAAAGGACCCACCGTGCCCGCACCCAGTATTTCACTCGGCGACGTCGAGATCACACGCGTCATCGAGTGGTCCGGCCCCATCCGCACCACCCGCTTCATCATCCCGGACAGCGATGAGGAAACCTGGCGGCGCAACCAGGAGTGGCTGGCGCCTGACTTCTGGACGCCCGCGGACGACGCCTACCGCTGCCACATCCAGACCTGGGTCCTGCGCAGTGAGGGCAGGACCATCCTGGTGGACACTGGGGTCGGCAACGACCGGGAGCGCCCGCAGATCCCGCAGTTCGCCGGACTACGGACCGACTACCTCGCCCGCTTGCGCGAGGCCGGCGTCGAGCCCGAGGACGTCGATGTCGTCGTCAACACGCACATCCACTACGACCACGTCGGCTGGAACACCGAGTTGCGTGACGGTCAATGGGTACCCACCTTCCCCAACGCCACGTACCTGATCCCCATCGCCGACAACCTGTACTTCGACCCGGAAAGCCCCGGTCGCAGCCGGAAGCCGCGCGATGAGCACGAACGCCTCCGCTGGGAGGGCAGCAAGCTCGTGTTCAACGACAGCATCGTTCCCATCCACCACGCCGGACAGGCGGTGCTGTGGGAGGACACCCACCGCATCGACGACAACCTGCTGCTGGAGGCCGCACCGGGCCACACCCCCGGTTCTTCCGTCCTCACGCTGCGCTCGGGCACCGACCGCGCCGTCTTCGTCGGGGACATGCTGCACAGCCCCGTACAAGTCCTCGAACCCGGCTGGAACAGCTGCTTCTGCGACGACCTCCGGCTCGCGGCCAAGACCCGCCGCGCCTATCTCTCCCGCGCCGCCGAGCTGCGCGAGCTCATCATCCCGGCCCACTGGCCGGGGCACGGGGCCGCCGAGGCCCGGCGAGACGGCGACGGCTTCGCCATCACCGCATGGGCCACCTTTCCGCGCGGCTGATTAGAGCGGTAGGCGCTGAGTTTGATGTTTGACCTCGCTGCTGTATCAAGCGGACGTCTTCGGTGAGGGTTTCGGCCGGTTTTCACGGTCCTGCCGGGCGCAGTGTCCTCGCGCGGAGGCGGCGGAACCCCCGGCGGACAGGGCCGGGCAAGAACGTCATCCGCAGCGCCGCGCGGCCGCCGAGGCCACCGCCGCCCCGTGGTCCAGACGGACCAGGTGCAGGCCCAGTTCGATGCCGGCCGCTCCGCCGGCGGACGTCAGGATGCGTCCGTTGTCAACGAACAGCACGTCCGGATCGACCTCGAGGTCGGGGAACAGCCGCGCCGGCGCGTCACACAGCGCCCAGTGCGTGGTGGCCCGCCGGCCGTCCAGCAGACCGGCCGCCGCGAGCAGGAAGGCCGAGGTGCACAGGCTGACGATGCGGGTCCGCGGCCCTATCCGGTCCAACGCCGCGGCGAGTTCCCCGGGGAGCGTGCCGGTCGTGAGCAGGTGCTCGCTGGGCTCCTGTCTGGCGAACACGACGGTGTCCGCGGTCTCCAGCACCGACTCGTCGTGGTCGACGACGATCCGGTAGACCTCGTGCGTGCGCACCGGCCGGCGAGGGAGCAGGTACTGACGGAGACCCTTCAGCTGAAGCCCGCATCGGGGACTGCCGGCGTGCACAAGCCGTCGGCCGCCGCCACACTGCCCCCGCCGCGCCGGTTGTCTCCGCCTCCGGCACCATCGGCACCCGCGCGCAGGCGGGGACCGGCGCACCCGTCGCCCAGCCGACCCCGAGCAGCACGTCCGGCAGCCTGGCGTCCGGCAGCCTGGCCTCCACCGGGGTGAGCAGCACGGTCACTTACAGCGCCCTCGGTGGCCTGCTGGCCATCATCGCCGGAAGCGTCCTGGTGCTTCGCGGACATCGCCGCAGGGCTTTGCACGGGAAGTGAGACCACGTGAATGAGTGACCGACGGCCGGCAGCGACACCGCCCACCCGGGGAGTGCGCCCCGGCCGTCGGTCTCCGCTCCGGCGGCGGCGGTCATCGGCCCGCCGAAGCCGCCCCAGACCGAGACTGCGCCGCCCGCCTGCCCCTGCGCGTCCACGCGGTAGTTGTCGCCTGCGGCGCTGCGCGTACCCGTCGCGTGGTTGAACTGGACGGCGAACACGTGCTGGCCGGGCAGCACGGTGCGTCCGGCTTTCAGCACCCACCGGTAGACCAGCGAATGTCCGGTCTGCTGGATGGTAAAGCTGAAGTCGTCGCTGGGCAGGGTCCGCCAGCTGCCGGTCTGCTGCACCGAGCCGGTCAGCGCAACGTGCACCTCCACCGTGAGCGCGGTGAGCGGCCCGGCGTTCCTGAGCGCAAGGTCGTTCTGCTCCCAGTACGCCGTGCTCCGGACCTTCACCGAGCCGGCGGCAGCGGCAACACCTGGTCCAACACCACAGGCGACACCGCCACCCTGAGCTTCGAGGGCAGCTACGTGGCACTGAACTCCACGGCCTACAACGGCCAGGGCATCATGAGCGTCTCCGTCGACGGCGGCGCGGCCACCTCAGTGGACCTGTACCGCAGATCCAGCCAGGGGGTGAACGCACCGGTGTTCACCGCCGACGGACTCGACCCGACCGCGACCCACATCCTCAAGGTCACCGTCACTGTCACCAAGAACCCGTCATCACAGCGCAATTGGGCCTCGCTGGTCGACGCGAACATCGCCTAGCAGCCGAGCAGGAACACCCGCGCGCCGGGCCCGGTCCACGGGGCCGGCGCGCGGGTGTGCGCAGCAGGAGGGCGCGCCGGCCCTCGAAGCCTGCCGAAAGGTCCCGCCCAGGCGAACCAATCCCCGCCCGGTGCCCTGAAGTGCCACAATGGCCCCGGCAGGCAGGCCGCCCCTCGGCCGGGCCTGTCCGGCAAGGGCGGCGGTCGTGGACGCACCGGCGTGAACCAGGAGGCGAATGTGACGGACAAAGGCGAGGGCGAGGACCTGGCCGCTCCGGGCGACACCCGGAGCTCCATCACGATCGCCTGCATGACCGATCCCGCCGACCTCCCGGCTCCGGCCCCTGCCCCGCAGCCGCAAACGCCGTCGGACGACCACCACGCCCTGCCGGAGCGCACCCGCGCCTGCGTGGAGGAACTGCTGCGGCACCACGGCGCCGACCGGCCGGGTGACAACAGCGAGCTCGTCGAGCTGGTTTTCCACGAGCTGACGAACATGTGGAGCGAGGAGATCCTGCAGGGTATCGAAGCCGTCGCGCGGGAGCAGCGGGTCGGGCTCGTGGTGAGCGGATTCGCGGCCCGTTCCGGTGAGCTGCTGCCCCTGCGCGCAGGAGCCCCCTGCCTGTCGGTGCGGCCCCTCCCGGCCTCGGCGCTCGAGCGGCTGACGGCGCGGGGCATCCCCTTCGTCGTCTACGACCCGATCACCGAGCTGTCGCAGGGCACGCCCTATGTCGGCTCCACGAGCTTCCGCGGCGGCCAGGCGGCGACGCGGCACCTGCTGGGGCTCGGGCACCGCCACATCGCCATGATCAACGGTCCTGACCACCCCTACTGTGTGGCCCGGCAGGCCGGCCACCTCGCCGCGCTGGCCGAGGCCGGCCTGTCCCCGGAGCCCGGGCTGACGCCCTGGACGCCCATCACCTTCGAGGACGGCCATGCGACCGCACGGCAGCTGCTCTCGCTCCCCGACCCGCCGACCGCGATCTTCGCCGCTTCCGACATGCAGGCACTCGGCGTCTACCAGGCCGCCAGGGAGCTGGGGCTGTCCATTCCCGGCGATCTGAGCGTCGTAGGCTTTGACGATCTGCCGGTCGCGGCGCTGCTCGATCCTCCGCTGACCACGGTGTACCAGCCGCTGCGGGAGATGGCAGCCACCGCCGCCGGCCTGGCGCTCGCGCTGGGCCGGGGCGGGGAACTGCCCCAGACCGGGGTGGAGATCGCCACCGCACTGGTGGTCCGCCAGAGCACCGCGCCTCCGCGGCAGCACGGCGGCACGACGAACGGGACGGCATGAAGGCGACGGACGACCGGGCGGAAGCGGGCGCCGTCACGATCGCGTACATCGCGGAATCGGCGGGCGTCTCCATTCCGACCGTGTCCAAGGTACTCAACCGGCGCGGCGGCGTCTCGGACCAGACCCGCGCGCGCGTCGAGGAACTCATCACCCTCCACGGCTACCGCAAGCCGGTCGGCAACCGCAGCAACGTCGTGGAGCTGGTCTTCCGTGAGCTCGACAGCCTGTGGGCGGTTGAGGTCATCCGCGGGGTTGAGCGGGCAGCGCGCAAGCACCGGGCCGTGGTGATGGTCTCCGAGGTCCGCGGTGACGGCCCACCGGGGCGCTCGATCGAGGAGACAGCCGGCCGCAGGCCGAACTGCGTCCTGGCGGTGAACCGGCTCTCGCCGGAGGAACGCGAGCAGCTGACCGCGGCGGGCATTCCCTTCGTCATCATCGATCCGCTCGACGACCTCCCCGACGAGGTTCCGTTCGTGGGTTCCACCGGCTTCCGCGGCGGGCAGGCCGCGATGCGGCACCTGCTGGACCTGGGGCACCGCCGCATCGCCATGATCATCGGCACCGACCAGCCCGTCATCGTGCCCCGGCAGTCGGGCTTCCTCGCGGCGCTCGCCCAGGACGGACTGACGCCCGATCCCGAGCTGCTGGCCGTTTCCCCCTTCACCCGCGAGGGCGGCCGGGCCGCCGCGCTCGAGCTGCTCGCCCTCCCCGAGCGGCCCACCGCCTTCGTCACCGTCTCCGACCCGCAGGCGCTCGGCGTCTACCAGGCCGCCGGAGAACTCGGGCTGTCCGTCCCCCGCGACCTGAGCGTGGTCGGCTTCGACGACCTGCCGATCGCCTCATGGGCCGAGCCGCCGCTGACCACGGTGCACCAGCCCCTCAACGAGATGGCAGCCGCCGCGACCGAACTGGCGCTCGCCCTCGGCCGTCGCGAGGAGGTCCAGCAGGGCGGCACCGAGATCGCCACGACCCTCACCGTCCGCGGCAGCACGGCCCGGCCGAAGCGCTGAGCATGTCGTAGTGGTCTTCCCAGCCAAACCTGATAGCCGGTCAGCAGCTCTGTGTCGGGCGGGCGGCTGCCGGGTCGGCCGCCGGTCGACTCCCGTACCACCAGGGAGAAGTGGCTGACGAACTCCTCCCGGTCCTGCGGGAGCTCGGCCTGGCCGATCCTCCGGGCGAGGAGCGCGACCGCCCGCTCGGCCATGGCGCCGTGATCCGGATCGATGGTGGACAGTGAGGGGACGAGGAACTCGCTGCTCTCGCCGTTGTCGAAGCCGATCACCTTGACCTGCTCGGGGACCTGCACCTCGACGTCGGCGAGGCCGCGCAGCACGCCCATCGCCAGGGTGTCCGTCACGCAGAACGCACCGTCGAAGCCGAGCCCGCTCTCCACCATCTCCCGGGCGTGCTGTGCACCCGCCCGCATCGTGAACGCTTCCATGCTCTGGGCCAGAGCGGGATCCACCCGCAGACCGGCGTCCTCCAGCGCCTGCCGGTATCCGGTGTGGCGCAGGCTGGACACGTCCACCTCTTCACCCACCGGCCCGCACAGGATCGCGATGCGCCGGCAGCCCCGATCGATCAGATGGCGCGTGGCCGCCGTCGACGCGTCGACCTTGGACATGGCGACGTGGTCCACCGGGCCCCGATGATCAGCTCACCAAGGATGACCACCGGGTAGTCGACGTTGAGCCACTCGGCATCGGCCGAGCCCATGCCCACGCGGCTGAGGAGGAGTCCGTCGTACAGCCGGCTGCGTGAGAGGGACAGCGCAGCCAGTTCGTTCTCGCGCAGCGCACCGGTCTGCTCGATGCTCACCCGCAGGTCGTACCGCACGGCCGCGGCGACGATGGCGGCAGCCAACTCGCCGTAGTACGCACTGTTGACCCCCGGAATGGCGAGACCGATGATGCCGGTCCGGCCCTTGCGCAGGTTGCGGGCTCCCGCGTCGCCCTGCGCACGTTCGGGTGATCATTGACGACATTGGAGACGGTCATCGCCGAGACCCCGGCGGCCTTCGCCACGTCCTGGATGGTTGCCACGTTTACCCTCGGTCGATGGTGGGCGCAGACGCCGCGGCAGGCCTCAGCGCAGGTGGGCCACGGGTGCCTGGATGGTGAGGAACGAGTGCGGGGGAATCGTCAGCACCATTCCCTTGCCGGTTGGCTTCACCGCGTCGAACGGGCGCGGGGCCACCGCCTCGGGCGTCTCCGCGGTGTTGTGGACCTGGAGCCGGTCCGCGGTCAGCAGGCGGCCGGTCGGCTCGCCGACGGAGCCGCCGCGCAGGTCGAGTGTCACCTCGGCGTGCTCCTCGGCGTCCAGGTTGGTCAGTGAGATCAGCACCGTGCCGTCCTTGATGCTGGCGGAGGCGGAGAGCGTGTCGAGTTCGCTGTCCCCCACCCGGCGCCTCGCGTCCTGGGCACGCAGGTGCACGGCGAGCGAAGCGGCGTCCTGATGGCCCTTGTTCATTTCGAAGACGTGGTACGTCGGGGTCAGGACCAGCGCGTCGCCGTCGGTGAGCAGCATGGCCTGGAGGACGTTGACGGTCTGGGCGATGTTGGCCATGTACAGGCGTGCCGCGTGCCGGTGGAAGATGTCGAAGTGGGTGCTGGCCACGAGGGCGTCGCGCAGGGCGTTCTGCTGGAAGAGGAAGCCCGGGTTGGTGCCGGGCTCCGTGTCCCACCAGGTGCCCCACTCGTCCAGGACCAGCCCGACCCTGCGGCCCGGGTCGTAGCAGTCCATGACCGTGGAATGGCCGGTGAGGATACGGTCGATCCGCTTGGCCTCCAGCATCGTGCGGTAGTAGTCGTCCGTGTCGAAGACGGTGGCGCTTCCCTTCGCTTCCCACGGGCCGATCACCGTGTACTGGTGAACGGACAGGCCCTGGAAGAAGTTGCGGGGCGTTGCCTCGCAGCCGAAGCAGCTGATCTGCTGCATCAGCGTCTCGGTCCACTTGTAGTCGTCGCCGTTCGCGCCGGAGGCGATGCGGTACAGCGAGTTGCCGCTGTGGTCACGGCAGTACGTGGCGTACTGGCGGGCCAGATCGGCGGAATACTCCGCGCGCATGTTGCCGCCGCAGCCCCAGGTCTCGTTGCCGATACCCCAGAACTTCACCCGCCACGGCTCCTCCTGGCCGTTGGCCTTGCGCAGCCGCACCATCGGGCTGTCGCCGTCACGGGTCAGGTACTCCACCCAATCGCTCATCTCCTGCACCGTGCCGGAGCCGACGTTGCCGCTGATGTACGGCTCCGCACCGAGCAGCTCGCACAGGGCCATGAACTCGTGGGTGCCGAAGTGGTTGTTCTCCTCCACGTTGCCCCAGTGGGTGTTGACCATGCGGGGGCGCTGGTCCCGGGGGCCGATGCCGTCCTTCCAGTGGTACTCGTCGGCGAAACAGCCGCCCGGCCAGCGCAGGTTCGGGATGTTCAGCGCGCGCAGAGCCCGCACGACATCCAGGCGGATACCCCCCTCGTTGGGTATCGGCGAGTCCTCCCCGACCCAGAAGCCGCCGTAGACACAGCGGCCGAGGTGTTCGGCGAAGTGACCATAGAGGTGACGGCTGATCGTCGGACCCTCGATGTCGAGGTTGATGACCGCGGTGGCGGTGACAGTGGGCACGGGGTGGCTCCAGGGCGTGGGATTGGTATCGATAGAAGGGGCGGCCACGAGGGCTCCTCGGGGCCCGGGGAGCCCCGGCCGTCGGAGGTCTCCGACGGCCGGGGCGTGGTTGACGGATGATCAGCCGACGGTGCCCGTCACCGTGCTGCCGTTCTTGGTGACCTTGTAGGTGGCGGTCTGGCCGCTGTAGAAGTGGAAGACCAGCGTGGCCGTGACGCCGTCACGCAGCGAGGCGAGGAACAGGGGGGTCAGCACGATCGTGCTGTTGGGGTAGTCGGGCGAGAACGTCTCGTTGAACGTCTGGTACGGGGTCCAGTCGAGCGGGCCGGCGTTGGTGCCGTCGGCGTAGGTGGCGTGCATGGTCGCCAGGTTGTTGCCCCGGTACTCGGTGGGGATGGTCAGGCCGTCGGTGGTGCCGGTGGCCGCCGCCACCGTCGGGTTGTCGTTGGTGACGATGTCGATGTTCCACGGCACCCCGGTGGAGAACCGGGCCTGGACCGTGGCGTCGGTGCCGTAGGCGCGGTCGCCGACCAGGCGGGTGAGCGCTCTGGCGGTGAAGGTCAGCGTGGTTCCGGAGACGGTGTAGTCCCGCCCCTGGCGCAGCCTGGTGTTGCCCTGCCAGACGCCCAGGAAGTGGGTGCCGTTGAGGTTCAGGGTGAGCGACTTGGCGGTGATCGGGGCGGACTTGGAGACGAAGACCTTGTCGAAGGAGGCCGTGCCCGAGCGGGTGGTCCAGCTCGACTTGATCGCCGCGAAGAGGTCCGGGTCACGCCACTGGAGCGTTTCACGGTTCAGGTAGTTGAAGGCGTCCCACAGGGCGGTGGTGACGCCGTTCTTGCGCGCCGCGTACCCCAGCTGCTCGTAGTACTTCAGCTGCTCGCCCCGCTCGACGGTCTCGGGGTGGAAGTAGTTGGGGCTGGTCAACAGGCCGTACTCACCGAGGTAGACCGGGATGCCCTTGGCGACGAAGGTGTCGTGCATCCACGTGAAGGAGTCGTCCAGGTACTTCTGGGCGATGTCGCCGTACAGGGTGCCGCCGGCGAGGTTCGCGCTGAACGGGTAGTAGCTGTAGAAGTGCACGGTCGCCACCAGCTGGCTGTCGTGCAGGGAGTTGATGGTGGTGGACAGGTCGTCCAGGAGGGGCTGGGCGCCATCGCCGCCCTGGGTGGGCAGGACGAGCATCCTGGTCGCGTTCGCCCCGCCCGAGGCGCGGACCACGGTGTGGAAGGAGACGTTCAGCTCGTTCAGGAGCGCGGTCTTCTGCGCGTCCGTGACGTCGGGGAACCGCGGTTCGTTGAGGCTCTCGAAGAGCAGGGTGCGCGGCTCGGACTTGAAGGCCTCGGAGATCTGCGACCAGGTGGAGTTGAAGCGGGCCATGACGTTGTCATGGTCCTTGGTTATGTTCGAGACCCATTCTATCGAGTCGTGGTGGGTGTTGATCACGACGTACAGGCCGTCGGCCTGTGCCCAGTCCACGATCTGCTTGACCCGGGCCATGAAGGTGGCGTCAATGGTGTACGGCGCGGTGGCGGACTGGTGGTTGCTCCAGGTCACCGGGATGCGGACACTGCGGAAGCCCGCCGCGGCGATGGTGTCGAAGGTCGCCTTGGTGGTCAGGGGGTTGCCCCAGGCGGTTTCGCTGGGGGCGTCCAGGGAGTTGCCCAGGTTCCAGCTGGGCTGCATCTGCGCCACGGCGTCGATGGCCTTGGCCGGGACGCGGACGACCGGGTGCAGCGCCGCGCCGTGAACGTCGGCGGCGCCGAACGCGGCGGTGCCGGACAGGCCCAGCATGACGGCCAGGGCCGTCAGCAGGGCGGCCAGGCGGCCGAGGCCGCGGCCTCGGGCGCGCCAGTGCGCGGGTGGCTGGATGTCGTTCATTGCATGTGCCTTTCTCGAGATGAGTGGATCTCTGGCGAAGTGCTGGTCAGGAAGTCTGTGTGGGACGGGCCGGCTGCCGGAGGCGCAACAGCACGGCGGACGGTGCCGCCGGCAGGGTCACGGTGAGCTCGGCCGCATCCGGATCCCAGGCGCAGTGCGGTCGCCCGCTGCTGGGGTAGAGCAGGTCGGTGCTGACATCGGCTCCCCGTAGCCGGGGCAGCCGCAGGACTGCGGTGTCCTCCGCTCCGGGGCGGCGCCAGACCGTGAGGTAGGTGGTGGCCGGGGTGTGCAGGGCCAGGGCGATCCATGGGTCCTCCCAGGCCGGCAGGCCGAGCGGCCAGGCGGGGACGGCCTGCGGCAGGTCGGCGCGGATGGACTTGTACACCGCCACCCCCTCATGGACCAGCGCTCGTTCCCCGGCCCCGAGCTCGGTGATCTTCCCCGAGAGGTGGATGCGGCCCAGGAGGGCGTTGGCCATGGTGAAGGCGACCTCGTCGGGGGAGTCCTCGGCCTGCGGGTAGGCCCAGACCGCACCCTGTTCGGGGGTGACGGCGGTGGGCGCGGAGGCGGCGATCGGCGCATAGAGCAGCAGGTCCTCCTGGTCGCTGGTGGAGTGGAGCTGCAGCCGCGAGAGCATGGCGTGGTCGGTACGCATGCCGCCCGAGGCGCAGTTCTCGATCACCAGGTCCGGGTAGCGGTCCAGGACGCCGTCCAGCCAGTCGAGCAGGGCCCGGTTGTGGCCCAGCAGCCCGTCGGCCGGGGCCTCCCCGGGGTGGCTGCTGGTGCCGGGGCCGAAGTCGGTGTTGTGGTCGAGCTTGAGGTAGCCGACGCCCCACTCGCTGACCAGGCGGTCCACGACCTGGTCGAGGTGGGCCCGGGCGGCGGGATGGCGCAGGTCGAGGTGGTACCGGCTGCTGCCCTCCTCCACACGCTGCCCGTCGCGGCAGAAGAACGCCTCCTCCGGCAGGGACTTGGCGACCGGGCTGGACACGCCGACCCCCTCCGGTTCCAACCAGATGCCGGGCACCATCCCCCGCTCCCGGATTCGGTCCAGGACCTCGTGGATCCCGCGCGGCCCGGGGAAGCGGGTGGCGGCGGGTTCCCAGGTGCCGACGGTGCTCCACCAGTGGCCGTTACCGTCGTCGTACCAGCCGGCGTCGATGACGAAGTACTCCGACCCCGCCTCGGCCGCAGCATCGACCAGCGGCAGCAGCTTGGCCGTGGTGGGGTCGCCCATCAGGCAGTTCATGTAGTCGTTGAAGACCACCGGCAGGTGGAGGTGGTCCCGGTGCGGGCGGCGGGTGATCCGGCGGTATCGGGTGAGTACGGCGAACGCCTCGTCGGGGCCGCCGTCCGCAGCGAAAGCGAGCGCCACCGGCACCGTGCGGAACTCGGCCCCCGGCTCCAGCAGGTGCCGCCAGCCGTGATTGGCGTCGGTGGGACCGAACAGCGCCACGTAGGCCGTCTCGTCGCGGACGCCGCACTCCCAGCGCCAGCCTCCGCCGTTGTGCTCGATCTGCCACAGCCAGGTGCGACCCGAGTGACGGTCGGTCAGGCCGCCCATGGGGAGGAACCGGCTGCTGGACCGGACGCCCTTGCCGGTCATGACCCGGCCGTTGAGGGCGGGCGAGGACTCCCGCAGCGGCTCCTGCTTCCAGCGGAGCTCGGTGAACCACTCGTTCTCCGCCCACATCAGGTCGGCGGAGTCCAGGCCCGCCGGTCCGTCCTCGGTGAGGCAGCCGGTCACCAGCGAGCTGACCGACTCCAGTTGCAGCGCATCCGGCCCTTCGTTGCGCAGGACCACCTCGCTTCGCAGCACCGGCAGGCCGTCCGGGGAGCGGTAGCGCACCTCGGCGGTGAGCCCGGTGCCGGGGTCGTGGAGTTCGACGCTCAGCGTGTGCCATTCGCCGTCACGGCCCGCGCGGTGGGAGCGGTGCCGCAGCCGCGAGGCGAGGTTGGTGTCGATGAGGTGCCGGCCCGACCAGTGCCGGCCCTGGCCCCCCGCCGTCACCTCGACCAGCGGCAGCGGTGCGCCGGGGCGCCTCGCGCCGTCCGCCTCCCCGGGTGTCCCGAGGTGGACGAGTCGGGCGGCGCCGTCCTCGTCCAGGGCGATCTCCATGGCCAGGGCCGGGTGGCCCCAGCGGATCGTCTGCGCTGTGCCGTGCGTCACTGGGGTACGTCCTCTCGGGTGGTGCGGGGCGCCAGGCCGCGCTCGCGCAGCCAGGCCAGGTGGATCCCGGGGGTGGAGCCGTAGCCGCCGCCGTGGTCGGCGAACGGCCAGACGGTGATGGTGCGGTCCACGCCCGCGTAGTGGTTGAAGGCGGCGTAGACGGTGGACGGCGGGCAGATGGGGTCCATCAGGCCGACGCTGAACAGCGCAGGGGCGGTGGCCCGCTGGGCGAAATACACGCCGTCGAAGTAGTCGAGGGTGGCTAAGGTCGGCTGCACCTTGTGCCGGCTGTGCCGGCGCAGGTACTTGACGAGCTCCTGGTAGGGCCCCTCGAAGGCGATCCGGGCCCCCTGGCGGAAGTGGCACAGGAAGGGCACGTCGGGGAGTACGGCGGCGATGTGATCAGTCATCAGGCCGGCCACGGCGAGGGAGAGTCCGCCGCCCTGGCTGCCGCCGGCCACGATGATCCGGCCGCCGTCGATCCCGGGAAGCTCGGCGACCGCGTCCACCGCGCGCACACAGTCGGTCATCAGCCGCCGGTAGTAGTAGTTCTCGGGCGAGTCGATGCCCCTGGTCATGAAGCCCTCGGACCACTGGGTGCCGTCGCCCATCCCCCGGTCCGGGGTGTCGTGGCCCTGACCTCGGCTGTCGACGACCAGCTGGGCGTACCCGGCAGCCGACCAGAACAGGTGCTCGGTGGGCAGTCCGCGGCCGCCGCTGTAGCCCTGGTAGGTGACGACGACGGGCAGCGGGCCCTCTACCCCGCACGGGCGCAGCAGCCAGGCGGCGACCGGCTCACCGTTCCAGCCGGGGAAGCGCACGTCGTCGACCTCGACGGTGCGCAGTCCGTACTGCTCGGTGACCCGCTCGGTCTTCACCGCGCCGCCCTGGGCGCGGGCCTCGGCGAGGGTGCGCTGCCAGAAGGGGTCGAAGTCGTCGGGGCGGGCGACTTCGGACGGTAGCCGACCAGGTCTTCGGGGCCGAGGTCAGTCAGGGGCATGTCGTGTTCCTCACGTCCTGGATCGGGGGTGGGCCGGTGTGAGCCGCAGCGCTTCACGGCAGCCGGAGCACGGCAACGCCTCCGGGGGACAATGTCACGCCCCCATTCGCTGCCTGACGATCCGTCAACAGCTCCCAGCCGACGACCGGGACATGCCAGGGCTCACGGCCGTGGTTGAGCAGGAAGAGCCAGGAGCGGCCGTCGTCGGCGCTGCGGCGGGCCGCCTCCACGCCCGGCGGCAGGCCGGGCACGAGGGGTCGGACCTCGGCTTCGGACAGCAGGCGGCGCACCAGTGCGGAGTAGCCGGCATCGTCCAGCCGGGTGGAGAGGTACCAGCCGGCGCCCTCGCCGTAGGCGGCGCGGGTCAGTGCGGGGCGTCCGTCGGCGTAGGCGGCGACGGTGTCCGCGCCCTCGGTGCGGAGGTACTCGCTCCAGGTGCCTGCCGCCATGCCGTCGGACAGCCTCAGCACCGCCCCCGCCGCCAGCGGGCGGTGCTCCTCGACCCGGATGCCCAGCGCCTCGCCCAGCGGCTCGGCCGGGTAACCGCCGGTCCTGGCCCGGTAGTTCTCGTCGACGACGCCGCTGAAGTACTGCACCAGCAGAGTGCCGCCCTGCTCGACGTAGCCGCGCAGGTTCTCGGCCGCGGCGTCGGAGAGCAGGTGCAGCGCGGGCGCCATGACCAGCCGGTACGCCGACAGCTCGGCCTCCGGGTGGGCGAAGTCCGCGGTGACGCCGACGTCCCACAGAGCACGGTGGGCGCGGCGCAGAGTGCCGGGGTAATCGAGATCCTTCGACGGCAGCCCCTGGCTCTCGAGCCCCCACCAGGAGTCGGTGTCGTGCAGCACGGCGGCCTCGGCGACGACCCGTGAACCTGCCACCTCGGCCAGCCGCGCCATCGCCTCCCCGGTTTCGCAGACCTCGCGGAAGATCCGCGAGTCCGCCCCGGCGTGCGGGACCATCGCCGAGTGCCAGATCTCGGCCCCCGAGCGGGACTGGCGCCACTGGAAGAACAGCGCGCCGTCGGCGCCGTGGGCCAGGTGCTGCACCGAGTGCCGCAGGATCTCGCCCGGCTCCTTGGGCAGGGTGGCGTTCTCCCCGTACACCGTGGAGGTGCCCTGCTCCATCAGCAGCCAGGGCTTTCCGCCGCCGAATGAACGCGCCCGGTCGCCGCCGAAGGCAGTGTCGGCGGCAGCGTCCACGCCCGGCGCGATCGGGTAGTGGTCGATGCTGACGAAGTCCAGCTCACGGCCGAAGGCCCACAGGTCCAGGTTCTGGTAGCCGGGCAGCATGAGGTTGGTGGTGACCGGCAGGTCGCTGTGGACACGGATGGCGTCACGTTGCTCGCGGTAGGCGGCGAGCGCCTCGTCGGACCAGTAGCGCCGGAAGTCGAGGACTTGGGCCGGGTTGTGGTGCCACTGCGTGGCCCTGGGCGGCAGGATCTCCTCCCAGCTGCCGTAGCGCTGGCTCCAGAAGGCGGTCCCCCAGGCTGCGTTGACCGCCTCCAGGCTGCCGTGACGCTCGCGGAGCCAGCGCCGGAAGCCGGCGGCGGCGTGGTCGCAGTAGCAGACCGTGGCGTACTCGTTGTGGACGTGCCACAGGGCGAGCGCCGGGTGCTCGCCGTAGCGGGGGGCCAGGGCGGCAGCGATCCCGCGCGCGGCCCGCCGGTAGGCGGGAGCGGCCAGGCAGTAGGTGTCCCTGCTGCCATGGACGAGCCCTGCGCCCTCGGCGGTGACCGGCATCGCGTCCGGGTGCGCCAGGGTGAACCAGGGCGGCGGGGAGGCGGTGGGGGTGGCCAGGTCCACGGCGACGCCGTAGCTGTGCAGCCGGTCCAGTTGCTGGTCCAGCCAGGCGAACTCGTACCGGCCCTCCTCGGGTTCCAGCAGCGCCCAGGAGAAGACGCCGAGGGTGGCGAGGTTGACCCGCGCCCGGCTCATCAGCGCGTCGTCCTCCTTCCAGGTCTCCTGGTCCCACTGCTCCGGGTTGTAGTCGCCGCCGAAGGCGAGGCCGCCCAGCCGGGCAGTCAGTCTGCTGGTGCTCACTTCACACTCTTTCGGGTAGAGACGAGAGGTCGGGGGCGAGGCCGGCCGCGGGCTACGTGCGCGGCGCCGGACCGGTGCTCTCACGGCGCGTCAGGACCGGCGCGAGCAGGGTGACCTCCTTCGTGGGCCGCCCGGCCAGCCGGTCGGCGATCAGTTCCACGGCAAGTTCGCCGAGCTCCCCGGCCGGACCGGTGACCGCGGTGAGCCGCGGTGAGCACTCCTCGGGGCACAGCGCCACCACCGAGACGTCCTCGGGGACGACCCGCCCGGAGGCCCGCAGCAACGAGAGCAGCGGCTGGATCGCGCCCTCGTTCTGGACGACGAATCCGGTGGTGTCGGGACGGTCGGCCAGGATCCGGCTGACCACCCCGGCCACGGACTCGAAGGTGCCCTCGCAGGGACGGTGCAGCACCCGCAGGCCGAGGGCCGCCGCCGCGTCCTGGAAGCCGGTCAGGGTCCGTTCCGCGTAGCCGGAGTGGCACCGGTGGACCGTCGGCGCGTAGCCGATGAACGCGACGTCGTGATGCCCCAGCTCGGCCAGTGCTCGGCGCAGAGCGCGCCGGCGTGGGCGAAGTCGTGGTCCGCGCAGGCGAGTCCGACGGGGTCGCTGGGCAGGCCGATCAGGGCGGCGGGGATGCCGGTCTCGCGCAGGACGGCGATGCGGGGGTCGTCGAGCTGGACGTCCATGAGGATGACGCCGTCGGCGAGACCGCTGGCCGCGACGCTGCGCACCCTTCCCGATCCCTCGTCATGGGTGAGCAGCAGGACGTCGTAGCCGAAGCGGCGGCCCGCCGTGGTGACCGAGATGGCGATCTCCCTCATCACCGGCACGTAGATGTCGGTGCGCAGCGGGACCACCAGCGCGAGGATGTGCGAGCGTCGTCCGGCCAGCGCCCTGGCACCGGTGTTGGGGTGGTGGTCGAGGCGGGCGATCGCCTCCTCGACCCGCTTCTTGGTGGGGGTGGAGATCGCCCGCTTGCCACTGAGGACGTAGCTAGCGGTGCTCGGGGAGACGCCTGCCACCTCGGCCACTTCTGCCAGTGTCACCATGCCGGGTCATCCCTTGATCGCGCCGGTGAGCATGCCGGTCTTGAAGTGCTTCTGCATGAAGGGGTAGACCATCAGGATCGGCACCAGGGTCAGTACCACCACGGCCATCTGCAGGGAGAGCGGCGCGGTCTGGGTGTGCAGGGAGCCGAATCCGCCGTTGGTGGCGCCTGGCATGGTCATCCCGTTGCTGACGTACTGGAGCAGCACGTACTGCAGTGGCCATTTGGTGCTGTCGGTCGGCATGTAGAGCATCACGTTGAAGAAGGAGTTCCAGTAGCCCACCGCGTAGAAGAGCGCCACCACCGCGGTGACCGCGCGGGAGGTCGGCAGCACGATCGACCACAGGATGCGCCACTCGGTGCAGCCGTCCATGCGGGCGGCGTCGATGAGGTCGGAGGCGGTTCCGGAGTAGAAGGAGCGCAGCACCAGGATGTTGAAGACGGAGACCGAACTGGGCAGGATAAGCGCCCAGTACTGTCCGTAGCCGCCGAGGGCGGTGACGACCAGGTAGGTGGGGATGAGGCCGCCGCCGACGAACATGGTGATGACGAGCACCAGCAGGATGGCGCGGTGACCGAAGGAACGGGAGCGGGACAGCCCGTAGGCGCACAGCACCGAGACCACCATGGAGAGCAGGGTGCCGACGACGGTGATGCCCAGGCTGACCAGGACGGCCCGGGTGACCGGCCCATCGACGAGCATCTGGTGGTAGGCGGCCACCGTCAGCCCGTCGGGCCAGATGACCAGGCCGCCGGCCCGGTTGATGGCGCCGGGGGTGGAGAAGCTGGTGACCACGACGATCCACAGCGGCACCAGGACCGCTGCGAGCACCAGCAGCAGCACGCCGCCCTTGAGACCCTGCCCGACGGCCGTGGGCGGTTCCTTCCACACCGGGCGGTTGGGATGCCGGTCAGGACGGAGCGTCAGAGCCGGGGTCGGGGTGTCACTGAGTGTCTGGCTCATTTGCGGTACAACCCGTCCTCACCGAAGGCGTGTGCGAGCCGGTTGGCTCCCCAGATCAGCAGCAGCGAGATCACGCTCTTGAACAGTCCGGCCGCCGCGCCGTAGCTGTAGTTGTTGGTGGCGATGCCGTAGTAGAAGGCGAAGGTGTCCAGAACGTCAGCGGTGTCGTGGCCGACGGCGTTGCGCTGGATCAGGAACTGCTCGAAGCCGACGCTGAGCGCGTTGCCCAGCCGCAGCACCAGCATCAGCACGATGACACCGCGCATGCCGGGCAGGGTGATGTGCCACATCCGCCGCCACCGGCCGGCCCCGTCCACCGCGGCGGCCTCGTAGAGGTTCTGGTCCACCGCGGCCAGCGCGGCGAGGAAGACGATGATCCCCCAGCCCGCTTCCTTCCACACCGCCTGGCCGGAGATCAGCAGCGCGAAGGTGCGCGGGTTGGTCATGATGTCCCAGCTGCCCAGATTGTGCTGGGCGAGCAGGTGGTTGAGCACGCCGGCCCCGCCGAGCATCTGCTGGAAGACGGTGATGGCCAGCACCCAGGAGAAGAAGTGCGGCAGATAGACCACGGACTGGATGAAGTTGCGGATCCGGGGGCTCATCACCGAGTTGAGCATCAGTGCGAGGGCGACCGGAACCGGGAAGAAGAGGACCAGCTGGACGAAGCTCAGCCACACGGTGTTGCGCAGCGCCTCCCAGAACACCGGGTCGTTGAACAACTGCTGGAACTGGTCGAGACCGGCCCAGTCGCTGTGCATCACCCCGACCAGCGGGTCGTAGTACTCGAAGGCGGTGATCAGGCCGAACAGTGGCGCGTAGTTGAAGACCAGCAGCAGCGCCACGACCGGGAGGGTCATGATGATCAGTGACTTGTCCCGGCGCAGCCGGATCCGCCAGGTCATCCTGGTCCCCGGGAGGCTCTTGTCCGCCCGGCCGCTCCGCGCGCCGGCCGCTCGCTCGGCTCTGCGGCTCCCCTGCGTCTTCTTGGGTTTGATGGTGGATGTCACGGTCACGGTTCCTCCTTGCGTGGCGCCGCCTGCTGGTGCGGACTACTGACCCGTGCCGAGCTTGTCGAGGATCTCGGTCTGGTACCACGCGTTGAGCCGGTCACCTCCGCTGCTCTTCCAACTGGCCAGTGCCGCCTGGTAGTCGGAGACCTTCTTCAGGCCGTGGGTGACGTCCTTGATGGCGTCCTGGACGGACTGGGCGTTGGCGATGGTGCTGAAGCGGGCCGGCAAGGTGATGTTCATGCCGTAGAAGACCGGCTTGTAGGCGTGCTTGCTCGCAGCAGTGCACCAGGCGAGGGAGTCGCGGGTGACCTGTTCGGCGCCCGGATTGAACACCACCGAGGGACCCGCGCCCAGGAACGGGAAGGTCTTCGGCAGAGCGGCCTTCTTGCCCTCGGCGGTGTACGTGGGCAGACCGTTCTGCAGGGTGTAGTGGACGCCCTCGACGCCGTAGTTGGCCATCGTGTACTCGGCCGAGCCGAAGGGGGCGGACAGGTAGTCGGCGACCGCGAGCAGTTCCTGGATCTGGTCACCGGAGAGCTTGGCGTTGAAGTAGCTCAGCATGCTGGTGGAGGCCCCGAGGAAGATCTGCGGGTCGGACTTGCCATCGGCAGCGATGATGTTGAAGGCGTCCCGGCGGTAGTTCTTGTTCGCGGCGGTTCCGGACTGGTAGTCACTGAGGCTCCAGTCCCCGGTGCCGCCACCCTGGATCAGGGCCTTGCCCGCGTAGAAGCGGGTGCTGGCGTTGTTGGTGTTGCCGGCCAGCGCGTCAGGGTGCACGTATCCCGCCTTGGCCAGCCGATAGTGCCAGTCGAGGGCCTCCAGCATTTCGGGCATCTCGTAGAAATGGACCAGCTTGCCGTCCACCACCTTGTATTTGTCCGGGAGCCCCCATGCCTGGTACAGGGAGGTCCAGACCTCGCCGAACGCCCAGACTCCGCCCTTGGCGTCGGTCAGCTCCTTGCCCAGGTTCATGTAGTCCTCGGCGGACTTGACCTGGTCGGCGGTGATCCCCTTGGCCTCCAGGATGTCCCGGCGGTAGAACACCGATCCGGACAGCGGCATCCCGCTGGCGAAGGTGGGAATGCCGTAGATCTTGTCCTCCCAGGCGCTGACCTGCCAGGCGAGGGTCGGGATCGCCGCCAGGTTGGGGTACTTCTTGATCTTCTCCCCGGCCAGGTAGGGCGTGAGGTCCGCCAGCTGGGTCCCGACCAGCTCACCCATGTTGAAGGTGTTGTTCCACCAGCTGGGCAGGTTGATCCAGTCCGGCAGCTTCTTCGCCGCGGTCATCGTCGGGATGATGGTCGCGTAGTCGTTGCCGTTCGCCGGCTTCATGGTGAGGTTGATGCCCAGCGTCTTGTTCATGGCCTGGTAGAACGAGTTGCCCGCGGGCGGGAGGGTGTCCCACATGGGGATGACCGCGGTGTAGCTGCCGCCCTTGCCCGGTATGCCGGAGACGGTGGCGACCGGGTGGGCCGGGTAGGTCAGGTAGCCCGGGTCGGTGAAGGAACCTGCGGCCCCGGTCACCGAGGGGATGTCCGGCTTGACCGCCGTGCTCGCCACGTAGGCGGGAAGCACCGCGGCCAGACCGGTCTTGCTGTTGGCGCCGCCCTTGCTGCTGGAGGACTTGCCCCCGCCGCAGGCGGAGAGCACCGGGGACAGGGCGGCTGCTCCCGCCACAGCGACCGCGCCGTTCACGAAAGTTCTACGACTCATGGCGATGCTCATGGGCTGCCCTTCGAGGGTGGGATGAGGAGTCGAGCGTCGTGCAGATGCGCTGTAGTGCAGCCGGACCCTTGCAGGGAACTGACGGCCTGTCCGCCGGAAGCCGTCGAAGCGCTTCGATGTTGCCGAGAGGTTAAGCGCCACTTTCCCCGGAGGGCAAGGCATGCACAGAGAAACGACAACTTAAAGTTTCCGATGGCTACCAACGAAACTTTCTCTTGACGCTGGTGTGATCGCCTGTCAGCGTCGAAGGGCTTCACCACCGGCAGGGTTGCGCGACCGCGCCTGTCGGCCCGACTGCCCGTTCTGCAAGGGATCCTCACCTGTGAGCACTGCCGCCGTGTCCGCCACGCCCCATTTCCGCGATCCCGGGCTTCCCCTGGCCGAGCGCGTCGACGAGCTGCTCTCCCAGCTCACGGCCGAGGAGCGGATCGCCATGCTGCACCAGTACTCCCCGGCGATCCCCCGGCTGGGAGTCGGCGAGTTCCGCACCGGCACCGAGACCCTGCACGGCGTCGCCTGGCTGGGCGAGGCCACCACCTTCCCGCAGGCCGTGGGCCTGGGCGCGAGCTGGGACGAGAGCCTGGTCCGCGAGGTCGCCGAGGCGGTCTCGGTCGAACAGCGCGCCTTCCACCACCACCGCCCGCCGGCCGTCGGCACCGGCCGCACCAGCCTCCAGGGCTGGGCGCCGGTGGTGAACCTGCTGCGCGACCCGCGCTGGGGACGCAACGAGGAGGGTTACTCCGAGGACCCCGCGCACTCCGCCCGGCTCGGCGACGCCTTCTGCCGGGGCATGTCCGGCGACGACCCGGAGCATCTGCGCACCGCCCCCGTGCTCAAGCACTTCCTCGGCTACAACAACGAGGACGGCCGTTGCACCACCTCCTCCGGGCTGCGCCCCCGGGTGCTGCACGAGTACGACCTGGCCGCCTTCAGGCTCGCCATCGCCACCGGGGCCGCCACCGGCGTCATGGCTGCCTACAACCTGGTCAACGGCCGCCCCTGCCACGTCAGTCCACTGATCGGGCAGCAGCTGCGGCGCTGGGCCGAGCCCACCGGGCACGAGCTGTTCGTGGTCAGCGACGCCGAGGCTCCCTCCAACCTGGTCGACCCCGAGCACTACTACGAGGACCATGCCGAGTCGCACGCTGCCGCCCTCAAGGCCGGCATCGACTCCTTCACCGACCACGGCGAAGACTCGTCCGTCACCATCGGCCGGATCACCGAGGCCCTGGACCGCGGCCTGCTCACCATGGACGACGTGGACCTGGCCGTGCGTCGCCAGCTGTCGATCCGCTTCCGCCTGGGCGAGTTCGACCCCGAGCACGACCCCTACGCCGGCATCGGCTGGGAGGTCGTCAACTCCCCCGCCCACCAGGAGCTCGCTCTGCGCACGGCCTCCGAATCCGTGGTGCTGCTGAAGAACGAGGGGCTGCTCCCACTGGCCGCCGACCGCCGGGTCGCCGTCGTCGGCCCACTGGCCTGCTCCCTGTTCGAGGACTGGTACAGCGGCAGCCACCCCTACCGGATCACCGTCGCCGACGGCCTCGGCGTCCAGGGCGTGGAGGGCGTGGACCGGATCGTGCTGCGCACCGCGGACGGCCGGGCGCTGACCGCCGCAGGCCCCGACGGACTACTGACTGTGGCGGAAGCCCAGGACAGCGACCCGTCCGCACAGTTCGACCTCTTCGACTGGGATCTCGGGGTGCTCACCCTGCGCTCCGCCGCCACCGGCCGCTACGCCTCCCTGCGCGACGCCGACCGCCGGGTAGCCGCCGACCGGGACCAGCCCGGCGAGTGGGACGTCCACGAGACCTTCCGGCTCGAACCCGACGGCGACGGGGGCGAGTTGCTGCGGAGCGTCCTCACCGGCCGGTACGCGCAGGTCCACGCCGCCACCGGCGCCGTCACCATGTCCGGAGAGTCGCCGGAGGTGGCAGCAGTCCTCACCCGCACCGTCGTCCGTGACGGCGTCGCCGAGGCCGTCGCCGCCGCAGCCGCGGCGGACACCGCGGTCGTCGTCCTGGGCAACGACCCGCACATCAACGGCCGGGAGACCCAGGACCGGGCCGGACTGAACCTCCCGCCGAACCAGGACCGCCTGTTGCGCGCGGTCCTCGCCGCCCAGCCGGACACCGTCCTGGTGGTCATGTCCAGCTACCCCTACACGCTGGACTGGGCAGCCGGGCACGTCCCTGCCATCCTGTGGACCTCGCACGCCGGCCAGGAGACCGGCCGCGCCCTCGCCCGCGTGCTGCGCGGGGATGCCGACGCGTCAGGCCGCCTCCCGCAGACCTGGTACCAGGGCGAGGACGAACTGCCCGAGCGCCTCGACTACGACATCATCAAGGCCGGCTGGACCTACCAGTACCACCGCACCCCCGCCCTCTACCCCTTCGGCCACGGGCTCTCCTACGCCGACTTCAGCTACTCCCGACTCGCCCTCGACGCCGACCGCCTGCCCCAGGACGGAACTGTCACGGCCCGGGTCTCCCTGGGCAACCGGGGCGAGCGGGCCGGAATGGAGACCGTCCAGCTCTACGTCCGCGCGCTGGACGCACGCTACGAGGCGCCACTGCTGCGCCTCGCCGACTTCCGCAAGGTCCGGCTGACGGCCGGCGAGTGGATGGAGCTGGAGTTCCGGCTGCCCGTCGAGCAGGCACTGGCCCACTGGGACGTCGCCACCGGCGCCTTCACGGTGGACCCCGGCCGCTACGAACTGCTCGTCGCCCGCAGCGCCGCCGACCCCGTGCTCACCGCCCGGTTCACCGTGGACGGACCGGCTCCCGCTCCCCGCCGGGCCGTCGGCCGGCCACTGCGTGCCGTGGACTTCGACGACTACCGCGACGCCGTCATCGTCGACGCCGGCCGCACCGACGGGGACGCGGTGACGCCTGCCGCGAACCAGGCCGCGCGGCTGGTCTTCCGCAATGTGGACCTCACCGGCGCGGCCACGCTGACCGCCGAGGTCTCCCGCACCGCGCCCGGCCCGGCCGGCCTGGACGTCTACGCGGACGGACTGCTGCTCGCTGCACTGCCGGTGGACTCGACCGGCGACCGGTACACCTGGACCACCGTCCGCGCCGCCCTGAGCCACCAGCACGGCACGCTCAGCGAACTGACGGTCGTACTCACCGGTGAAGAGCGTCTCGCCGCGCTGACGTTCGCGCCCTGAACGGCGCCCACCCACCCGCCCACCCACCACGCCGCCAAGGACTTCACACCGATGACCTCCGCCACCAGCCCGGTGATCCCGGGCTTCCATCCCGACCCCAGCGTCTGCCGGGTCGGCAAGGACTACTACCTCGTCTGCTCCAGCTTCGAGTACTTCCCCGGCCTGCCCGTCTTCCACAGCCGCGACTTGGTCAACTGGACCCAGATCGGCAATGCCCTGGACCGCCCCAGCCAGCTCGACCTCCCTCCTGACACCCCCTCCTCCGGCGGCCTCTACGCCCCTACCCTGCGCCACCACGACGGTCGCTTCTGGCTGATCGTCACCAATGTCGCCTCCGGCGGCGGCAACATGGTCTACACCGCGACCGACCCGGCAGGCCCCTGGTCCGATCCCGTCCGCGTCCCCGGCGTCCCCGGCATCGACCCCGACCTCGCCTGGGACGAGGACGGCACCTGCTGGTGCACCTACGCCGGGGTCGCCCAGGTCCGCCTCGACCCCTCTACCGGCGAAATCCTCGGCGAGCCCTACCCCGTCTGGTCCGGCACCCCCGGTGCCACCGCGCCCGAGGCGCCGCACCTCTACCGCATCGGCGACCACTGGTACCTCATGCTCGCCGAGGGCGGCACCGAACGCGGCCACAGCGTCTCCATCGCCCGCGGCCCCTCCCCCAGCGGCCCCTTCGAGCCGTGCCCGGCCAACCCGATCCTCACTCACCGCGGCACCAACAAGCCGGTCCAGAACACAGGCCATGCCGACCTGGTGCAGGCGCCCGACGGCAGCTGGTGGATGCTGCTGCTGGCCGTCCGGCCCCAGGGCGGCACCCCCGGCTGGCACGTACTCGGCCGCGAGACCTTCCTGGCCCCGGTCGACTGGGAGGACGGCTGGCCCGTCATCGGCGAGGTCGGCGTGGAGCGCGCCGAGCTGCCCTGGCCGGTGGCGGCCCCCACCCCCGAGCCGGAGCGGGACGACTTCGAGCCCGGCGACCTGGCACACCACTGGATCTCCCTGCGCGACCGGCCCACCGAGCTGGTCAGCACCAAGGAGCGCGACGGCTGGTTGACCCTGCGCGCCCGCGGCGCCTCCCTGGACGAGCCCGACGTGGTCCTGCTGGGCCGCCGCCAACAGCACCTCGCCTTCCGTGCCCGCACCCTGATCGATACGGCCGAGGGCAGCGGGGGGCTCGCCGTGCGCCTGGACGAGTTCCACCACTACAGCATCGAGTCGGCCCCCGGGGGCCGACTCTCGGTCATCGCCAGGATCGGCTCGCTGCGCACCATCACCGCCGAACACACCCTCCCGGCAGGCCCGGTGACCCTCTTCGTCCGCACCGGACCCGCCCCCGAGCCGCACTGCGCGCGCACCGGCCCGGACTCCCTGGTCTTCGGCTTCGAGTCCGCCGACGGAACGGCGACCGAGCTGGCCACCCTGGACGGCCGCTACCTCTCCACCGAGGTCGCCGGCGGCTTCACCGGACGCGTCATCAGCCTCTACGCCGCCACCGGAACCGCCCACTTCGACTGGTTCGACTACGCACCCCTGGTTCGCTAGGTGTTCTGTCCCGAGAGGTTGTGGACGGTGACGGGTCTCACGGCTGATCTATCTTGATATGGGTGAGGGCCTTCTGGCGTGGTGTGGATTGCGACATCTGCACCAGCAACAGAAAGGCCCTCGTGCCCCACCGTAATGCACCCCTGACCGAGACCGGCCGCCTGCGGCTGGCCCGCTGCGTGGTCGAGGACGGCTGGCCCCTCAGACGCGCCGCGGAACGCTTCCAGGTCTCGCCGACCACCGCCCAGCGCTGGGCCGACCGTTACCGGCAGTTCGGCGAGGCCGGGATGTGTGACCGCTCCTCCCGCCCGCACTTAAGCCCATACCGGACCCCGACCCGCACCGAGCGCCGGATCATCAAGGTCCGCATCCTGCGCCGGTGGGGCCCGGCCCGCATCGCACACCTACTGCGGTTGGCGCCCTCGACCGTGCACCGCGTGCTGACCCGATTCGGCCTGGCCCGCCTCGCGCATCTGGACCGTGCGACCGGCCGGGCCATACGCCGCTACGAACGCCAACGGCCCGGCGAGCTGGTCCACGTCGACATCAAGAAACTGGGCAACATCCCCGACGGCGGCGGACACAAGGTCCTGGGCCGCCAGGCCGGCCGCAAAACCCGTTCCGAAACCGGCTACAGCTACCTGCACACCGCCGTGGACGACCACTCCCGCCTCGCCTACAGCGAGATCCACCCGGACGAGAAGAAGGAGACCGCTGCCGGCTTCTGGACCCGGGCACACGCCTTCTTCGCCCGGGCCGGGATCACCGTGGAACGGGTGCTGACCGACAACGGCTCCTGCTACCGCTCACGCGACTGGCGCGACGTGCTGGCAGAGGCCAGGATCACCCACAAGCGAACCCGGCCCTACCGGCCGCAGACCAACGGCAGGGTCGAACGCTTCAACCGCACCCTGCTCGACGAGTGGGCCTACGCCCGCCCTTACCGCTCAGAGCAGGAACGACGCGACGCCTTCCCCGACTGGCTGCACACCTACAGTCACCACCGCGGACACACCGCGCTGAAAGGCCAACCACCCGCCAGCCGCGTCCCCAACCTCACAGGGCAATACAGCTAGGGCCTGCAGACACCTGTGGCGGTCCCGGTGCCTCCGGACCGCCACAGGCCCCCACCCACCCGCCCGAAGGGACAGCACGTGCACTCGACCGGCTCCACCAGGGGCTGGTGAACCGTCGTCAGCGGCGGCCCCACCCAGGAAGCCACCGGCAGGTCATCGAATCCGACCACGCTCAGATCGCCGGGGATGGTCAGCCGCAACTCCCGAGCCGCCTGGTAGCCGCCCAGGGCCCGCAGATCGTTGGCGGTGAGAACGGCGGCCGGCCGATCGGCGCGGCCCAGCAGCACCAGCGCCGCCTCCCTTCCAGCCTCGCCGGCCGGCTCCGTCCGCACGAGCGCACGCTTCCAGCCCACACCATGACGCACCCCGTACGAACGGAACACCCTCCTGATGAAGTTCACCAACGGCTACTGGCTGCCCCGCCCCGGCTGCACCGCCCGCTACGCCGCCGAGGTATCAGATGTGCAGGCCGACGAACAGCAGCTGACCCTGTACGCACCCGTCAAGCACGTGCGGCACCGCGGCGACGCCCTCAACAGCGCCCTGCTCACCACTGAGTGCTGGTCCCCGGCCGAGGGGGTGATCGGGGTACGGACCACCCACCACGCCGGATCGGTCCGGCACGGCCCGGAGTTCGCGCTGCCCGGGGCCTCGGACGGCGCCGGAAAGGTGAGCAGGCACGGCGACGTCGTCGAACTCAGCTCCGGTGCGGATCAGGGTCTGCCGCCCTCGCCGGTAGTACTTCGGCAGTTGAGCGAGGGCGAGTTGGGTGGTGGTGATGTGGTCGGCTGCCGTGTTGGAGCCCGCGTTGCCCGGCCTGAGGAGGGCGGCGACGGGCTTACCGGTGCCGCCCGGTCCAAGGTCGACGAAGGCGGTCAGGGGGTGATGGCCGTAGGTCTTCTTCCAGGTCGGGGCCGCGTCCTGCTTGTCGGAGTGGGCGATCACGAGGACGCCGTCGAGGTCGACGGTGACCTGGCCGTCGGCGTCCGGGGCGTTCTCGCCGGCCAACGACCAGGCACGGTTGCGGACTTCGGAGCGTGCGGGCCGGATGGCCTGCAGGGCCTTCTCGCCGGAGGCGGCGAGGGTGTCGATCAGGCGGGAGATGGTCGGGTCGGAGGCGACCGGGCCGAAGACGGCCGGCTTCACACCGCAGCATCGCGACGTCCGCGAGGCAATCCCCGCCCAGTGCGACCGCCAGGGCGACGTCCAGGAGGGCCTTGCCGGGGTCGTGGACGGCCCGCGGTTTGCGCCACGGAGCCAGAGCCTGGGATATGGCCTGGTCAAGACCGGTCTTGCGGACCGTTTCGACGAGCAGGACCGCCCCGGCCTGGGAGACGACCTGGCGGCCGTCGTCCTGGACATGGACGCGGGGGTAGGACCCGATAGAGTGCTTCACATGGGAAGTGCCTCCAGCGGTGGCAGGAACAAGGACCTCGACAATCCTCATTCTTGCTGGTCAGAGGCACTTTCTGCTTTCTTGGCCGCCTGCCGGACAGCCCGCTTCATGAAAGCGCGAGGTTAGAAGCGATCCGGGCGGCAACCTGACAGAGCCGACTCAACGGTTCCGTCGACCAACTCCCGCGCGACTAACGACCTCGTGCCACGGCCAACCGTGCACGAGGTCGTTAGGGCGTGTACCGAAAGTGTCCGTGGGGAGCCCGGCGACGCTCGTGTGATGCTGGCGTCATGACTGATCACCGCGAGGTTAGTATCGTCCGCTGGCCAGGCCAGACCCCTGCGATCAAGGACGGCCTGGCCGCGCTGCTAGCCGCCTACCATCTTCAGACGGAGGCTGAGAAAGGCGAATCGGTTGCCAACGTGCATGGGCTGCCGGACCGCTACCGGGCAGAGATCACTGATCCCCGGACCGCATTCGCCAGCGATGTCGTATTGGTGGCTCTCCTGGACAACACCGTTGTGGGGTGCCTGGTGGTGACCTCCCCGAACAACGGGCAAGCAGAGATCAAGAGGCTCTGGACCGACCCGGAGTCCCGTGGCCGTGGCGTTGCCTCGGCCCTGCTCGGCGCTGCACTCACCCAAGCTACGGAGCACGGCGTACACACCGTCCGGCTTTCGGTGTGGGAATGGCGAACTGGGGCCATCGCTATGTACGAACGGCTCAGCTTCACCGCCACCCAGTCGTGGGATGAGCGGAAGCAGTTGGTGTGCATGCAGCGGTCTCTCTGAGCGATCACAGCCATTCGTTGATGACCGCGACGAGGACGATCGCCTCGTAACGGACCGCGAGCTTGTCATACCGAGTGGCGACGGCTCGGTGCCTCTTGAGACGGTTGATCCCGCACTCGACCGCATGACGCTCGCGGTAGTCGACCGGGTCGAAGTGTGGCGGTCGGCCGCCGCGGGAATCCAACTTCTGGCGGTTGCGCGCTTGGTCTGCCTTGTTCGGAATAGTGCAGCGAATCCCGCGACGACGCAGGTAGGCGCGGTTCTTCCGGGAAGCGTAAGCCTTGTCAGCGCGTACTCGATTGGGGCGGACGCGTGGTCGGCCCTGCCCAATGCGAGGCCCGCGGACTCTCTCCAATACAGTCTCGAACTGTGGCGAGTCCCCACGCTGCCCCGCTGTGACCACGATCGCCATGGGCTTCTGCCCCTGCTCGACGGCCAGGTGCAGCTTGGTAGTGAACCCGCCGCGGGAGCGTCCCAGCCCGTGATCACCCGGCTCGGTGAAGACGCCACCCGGCAGGTCTTTCTGCAGGTCGCCCCGCTTGCGGGCCCCGGCCGCATGCTGATGGGCACGACACACCGTGGAATCGACACTCAGGTCCCACGTGATCGCTCCCTGCACGTCGGCAAGGACTGGAGCCGGGTCAGGATGTAGTGCCAGGTGCCATTCCGCTGCCACCGACGGAACAGGTCATAGACCCGACCCCACGGCGCATACTCGACAGGCACGTCCCGCCACGGCACACCCGTCCGAACCCGAAACCGTATGCCGTCGATCAGCCGCCGCCGAGGCCAGACCGGCGGCCGACCCGCCCTCACCCCCTTCGGCAGCAACGGCTCCAGCACCGCCCACTGCTCGTCCGTGAGATCTCTCCGCCCCATGAGCCGTGATCATTCACAGGCCAAGATCCACTTTCGATACACGGCCTAGGAGGGCGGCTCCTGGAAGACCGGCTGGGCGGTCCCCTGGATCCACCCGGCCGTCGACCCCGAACTCGGCCTGGTCTACTGGACGTTCGGCAACCCGTATCCGCGGACCGACGGATCCTCGCGCGGCGGCGACTACCTCTTCGCCGACTCGATCGTCGCCACCGACGCCAAGACCGGCAAGCGGCGCTGGCGCTTCCAGTCCGCCCACCACGACATTTGGGACGCCGACAACGACAGGGCGCCGGTACTGGCCGACCTCCTCATCGACGGCCGGAAACGCAAGGTCGTCGTCTACGGCTCGAAGGCCTGCTGGTACTACATCCTCGACCGCCGCTCCGGCGAGGCCGTCCACGGCATGCAGGAGCGGCCGGTCCCGCAGCACGCCCTGCAGAAAACCTCGCTCATCGAGGTGTCGTGAACACGAGCTACGCGACTGCCTTGGTGGCGCGTGCGGCTCGTTCACGCCGATCGGCAGCGTTGAGGTAGTCGAGGTCGGCCGTGGCGTCGAACCTGATCTTCACGAGTTCCCTGCGCAGACGATCACCTTTGGCCGTGACGTTGGAGTGCGGGGTTTCGGCCGATTTATTGGCGGCAGCCGGTCGCAGTCCGGCAAGGCTGTTCTCGATCGGGGTGCCGGAACGCCACGTTGCAGTTCGGGGCGATGCTGACCTGCGGCGTCTCACGTCGCCCGCCTGACGTTCACATCGAGCCGTTCGGCACGCCCGCAAGGGCGGTGCTGCGGCTGCGGCTCAGTGACGGTGCGCCCAGGGCACCATCGGTCATGACATGGGATCTCCGTAGGGCAGATCGACTGTCCTGATCACCTTCCTCGTTCCACTGCCAGTGTGAACAGTCCATTGAAGTCGACGCATTGCTATGGCATCTTCACCCCGCAGTGGACACGGCGCGCCATACATCCCATCACTGAAGTGCTTATCTCGCTATTCCCATCGGGAGGTTCACCATGCCGATGTCGAGATCAACGCCAGGACGCGCCGAAGCGGGGAGGGCGGGAACGAGGCGGTGGCGGTCGTGGATGGCGGCGGTGGCAGCCGTCGCGGCGGTCGTCGCCGCGATGTTCGTGGCAGCACCGGCGGCAGCCCTGCCGGCGTCAGGCGCCGCCGCGCCGCGGGCCGCCCAGAGCAATCCGTACCAGCGCGGCCCTGATCCCACCGTGACCGGTATCGAGGCGTCGCGCGGTCCGTTCGCCACGGCGCAGATGGGTGTGGCGCCGGGCAACGGGTTCAACGGCGGAGTGGTCTACTACCCGACGGACACCAGCCTGGGCACGTGGGGAGCCTTGGCGATCGTGCCGGGGTACACGGCGCGGTGCGCCGACGAGGAGGCGTGGATGGGGCCGTGGCTCTCCTCATTCGGGTTCGTGGTGATCTGCATCGAGACCAACAGCCGTACCGACGGGGCGGACGCCCGGGCCGCCGAACTGCTGGCGGGGCTGAAGTGGCTGACCACACAAAGTCCGGTCAAGGCGGAGATCGACCCGAATCGGCTGTCCGTACTGGGGCACTCCGCGGGCGGAGCCGGAGCGATCATCGCGGCGGAACGCCAGCCGTCGCTGAAGGCGATGATCGGCCTTGCTCCGGGGTTCCCCGGCAACGGCCTGAGCATGGCCACCGACACGGTGCCGAGTCTGGTCATCGGCGGCCAGAACGACACGGTCGTCACCCCGTCGTATCTCAGCGGTCTGTACGCCACGCTGCCGGGCACCACGCAGAGCGGTTTCGCCCAGATCGCCGGAGCGGACCACTTGTACTACACCCGTCCGAACAACGTGGAGATGAAGCTGCTGATCCCGTGGCTGAAGGTGTTCGTGGACAACGACACCCGCTACACGCAGTTCCTCTGCCCGGCCCTGCCGGACCCCTCCACCGTCTCGGTCTACCAGCCGAAGTGCCCCTATGTGCCCCCGAGCGGCCCGACGCCTGCCGGCGGTGAGCCTGTCCACGCGGTGGGTGCGGGCAAGTGCCTGGACGTACCGGATCAGCGCACGACAGCGGGCACGCAGGTGGAGATTCACACCTGCGACGGCGGGGCCAACCAGTTGTGGACGCGTACCTCCTCCGGTCGGCTGACGGTGTACAGCGGTAGCTCGACCATGTGCTTGGACGCCGACGCGCAGGGCGCCAGTCCGGGTACGAAGGTGCAGATCTGGCCATGCAACGGCGGGTCGAACCAGCAGTGGAATGTGAACGCGAACGGCACGATCACCGGGGCACAGTCCGGGCTGTGCCTGGACGTGACCGGCGGGGCCACCGCGAACGGCGCCTTGGTGGAACTGTGGACCTGCAACGGCGGGGCCAACCAGCACTGGACACTCGGACAGCCCGATAAGCAGCGCCGCTTCACCCCGGCAACTCAAAGCCAGGGCAAGTTCCCTGAAGACATCACGACCCACCACCGGCAGGGACCTGCGGCCGTACTTCGACAACCAGCGCGCGCTTTCGTGGGTTCCGCCTGAGTGACTTCTCGGCGGCCAACACCACCACGGTCCTGACGGGTCGATCGTCGCCGGGCCGGCCTCCTTGGTGTCCGCGGCGATCAGCCCGACGCAGCCCCGACGCCACACGGGCCGTCGACCCCGCGGCGGGCCGGGGGGCGAGATGTGTGCGTTCGATGCGAGAAAGAGGCCTGGCCGTATCAGGTGCGGCACCACGGCGGGCACGGTGCTGGCCCACCTGGAACTGCAATGTACGGACCAAACCGATGTGGACCCTCGGGGTGGACCGCAGGAGACACGAATCCGCCCCATGACCCGCGGCGAGCCTCCGAAGGGACTACACGCTGAGAAGGGAGAACCCGATGGGAAACCCGATCGCCAACACACGTGGAAAGCCGGCCACGATGACCAGACTGCTGGCGGTGTTCGCACTCACCGCAGGAATTCTGGTGGCCGGTCCGAACCAGGCACACGCTTCCACATCGCAGTTCAGAGGAGTGAACTGGGCCGACCAGAGAGACAACTTCGTCAACGGCGTGGTGTACCCCTCCGGGCTCGGTGCGTCGGACACCTACGCATCGGCTTCCGCCGTGGCGGACCAGGTTGTTGGCCAGATGTACGCGGCGACGGGCGCCAACACGGTGCGCATGCCTATCAACGAGCCCACTGTCGCCGACTACTGGAACACCTACACCGGGGCGATCGACACGGCTCTCACCAAGGGAAACGTGATCCTCGCCTACTGGGCGTACAGCGGCGGGAAGCCGGCGAGCACCGCCGCGTTCAACCAGATGTGGGACAAGGTCGTGCAGAAGTACGGCTCCGATCCCAACGCCTACTTCGAGATCGTCAACGAGCCGTACGGTTACAGCACGACCAGCCTGGACGACATGTACAGCGGCTGGTTGGCCAGGTACCCCTCCGTGCCGCGCTCCAGGGTGATCCTCGACGGCGCCGGGCTGGCCCAGGACGTCGCGGCAGTCGGTCGCGACAGCCGCCTGGACGGCACTTTCCTGGCGGTGCACGACTACTCGTTCTTCGCGGGATACGAGGACGAGACCGAGTGGGCGAACCACCTCGCCGGCTATATCGGCGGATACGCCGCCCGCACGATCGCCACCGAGTGGGGCGGCCCGATGGGCCCGGGCAGCAAGAACGGCGTCCACTACAACACCATCGACTACAGCATCCCCAGTGGCTCGTTCTTCGCCGACTACGTCCGGGGTGTCAGCAGCGAACTGCGCAGCCTCGGCATGGGGAGCGTCTACTGGCCGGGGCTGCGCGACGGCGATTGGTACAGCATGACCAGCAAGAGCGGCACCGGCTCGGGCATCAAGCTGTCTCTGGTGAACGCCTCGGGACTGACCCGCCTGCAGTACACCTGGGGGATCGGCAACGGCGGCGGCACATACGTGCGGATCACCAACTCCGCCACCGGCCTGTACATCGACGGAGAGGGTCGCACGACCAGTGGGGCCACCGTCGGCGAAGCCAGCGGCAGCAGCAACCGGTACGAGCAGCAGTGGACCGTCGAGAACGATGGGCCCTACGTGCGCATCAAGAACCGGGCAACCGGCCTGTACCTGGACGGGGCGGGCCGCACCTCGGACGGAGCCGCGGTCACCCAGTACGGTGACAGCAACAGCACGAGCCAGCAGTGGTCGGTCGTGACCGTCGCCGACAACGTGCGCATCAAGAACCGCTCCACCGGCAAGTACATCGACGGCATGGGCCGCACCGGCAATGGCTCTGATCTGGGCCAGTGGAGTTACAGCAACAGCACGAACCAACAGTGGCGGATCGTAGCCGCCGGTTGACCACCAGCCGCATCGCCTGCCGCGTGGCCGGCTCACCGTGACCGTCGGCGCCGGCTTCCCCGGCCGCTTCGGACGGCCCCTCTACACGCTGTCCGAGCTGCCGTGGGAAAGGCGCTTCGCCCGCTTGGACGAGACAGTTGCACTGTGGCGGGCCCTGTGGGACGGCGCCGACTCCTTCCACGGCGAGATCCTCCAGTTCGAGGACATCCCGCCCACCATCAAGCCGTCCCGAGCCGGCGGCCCGCCCATCTGGCTCGGAGGCGCGACCCCCGCAGCACTGGCCCGCACCGGCCGGATGTACGACGGATGGCTGCCCTACCCGCCCGACCCCGCCGACTACGCATCCGGCCTCCACCATGTCCGCAAAGCGGCTGCCGACACCGGACGTGTCGCCGAGGACATCACCCCCGCACTGTTCGTCACGGTACGGATCGACGATGACAACGAGAGTGGCCGTCGGGCCCTGGACGCCTACGCACGGCCACATACGGCATGCCGCTGCAGGAGCTGGAGAGGATCCAGGCAGTTGTCACCGGCTCCGCCGACCAGGTGATCGAGCGCCTAGGACGGTATGTCGCCGCCGGCGTTCGGCACATCGTCGTACGTCTCGGCGCCCTGGACCTTCGCTCCCAGCGCGACCAGCTCGAACGGGCTGCAGACCTGATCCCCGCCACCCAGACGACAGCGGATCACGCCTCCGCCTCGGAAGTCTCCTGAGCCTGGCCCAGCCAACCCGAAGTGTCGATTACGGGACAGCTCTTAGCCGCGATTCAAGCGGCTGATCAACGCGCAGGGGCAGAACTAGCCCCGGCTCCGAGGGGGGAGCAGGGCTGTCGGTCAGTGCGGGCTCTCGTATGAGGTGAACATTTCCATCAGTTCCCGGACGGGCGTGTCTGCCTCTGCTGGATGACGGAGGGTGCTGTCCAGGCAGAGGATGTAGCCGCGCGCCGTCCTTCGCGCTCGCGGCGCATGTAGCCGGCCTGTTCGAGGTCGGTGACGATGCTCAGCGCCGTGCGTTCGGTGATGCGGCAGACCGCGGCGATGTCGCGGAGCCGGGTGGCAGGGTCGCGTGAGATGGCGAACAGCACGCGGGCGTGGTCGGTGAGGAAGTGCCACTGCCCAGCCTGCTCGCTCACGGCTCCGTCCCTTCAGCTCTGCAACACCGTCAGAGCCATCCTTGCGAAAACCATTGGTGCCCGGCTTGCTCCGCTGATGGACTGACGTCCTACCGTGAGTCTGCCGCGTGACGGAGGTAGTGGTTGTGACAGGCTATGGCGTGCTTGCCGAGGTGTACGAATGGCTCATCTCGGATGCAAAGTTACCTCCAGCCGAGTTCGCTGCGTCGTTCGACGGCGTCCTCAATCTCCTGCCGTCGAACGCTCACGTCCTCGACTGTTCATGCGGAACCGGACAGTTGGCGGTTGGCATCGCCGGTCGTGGCATGCAGGTTGTCGCAACTGACGCCAGCGAGGCGATGGTTCGTCGGACTGCAGAGTTGTCTGAGGAGTTCGGGGCATCCGTCCGGGCCATACGGGCGAGCTGGGACGAGTTGCCCGACCATTTCCAGGACAACACGTTCGACATGGTGTTCTGCGTTGGCAACTCGCTTCACCATGCCGCGGGCGCGACAGGCAGGGGTGCTGCTCTGGAGTCGATGTCACGGCTTCTGCGCCCCGGCGGGCGCTTGGTACTCACGTCCCGCACTTGGGAACTCGTGAGGGCCAGAGGTTCCCGGCTGGAGATCAGTGACCGACTCGTCCGCCGGAACGGTCGCGATGCCGTCGTGGTCTACCGCTGGGAGATTGCGCCGCATTGGGAAGAGGAGCACCACATCGAAATTGCGATCGCGCAAGTTGATGCGACCGGGCTGGTTCTTGTCCGCTCGGAACTGCTGTCCTGCTGGCCCTACCGGTACGAGGAACTCGAAGTCGAGCTGCACCGGGTCGGACTCCGGACGGAACTGAGCACGTTCGATCTTGAGGCCGAGAACTACATGGTGGTCGCGAGCAAGGTATAAACACCGGACCCTCAGTCCCTGGCCGGACCGCGCGGTTGCTCAGCGGAACACCGCGTCCGTCGTACTCGCCGACGACCCTGGCGGGGACATCGCCGGTCACCAGTCCCTTTGACGTCCTAGGCATGCCGCGACCACCTCGCGCATCAGGGGATACTGGCAGGGAGGCTCCGGAGGGGGCTGCGCTGGGTGCTGTTGTCGGTGCGCCGGTCCAGCTCGGTGCGGAGTTCGTGGATGACCTGGGCATAGACGGCGACGCGCTCGCGAAGCCGGTCGTTGTCCTCCCGTAGGGCCTGGGCGGCGGCTTCGGCATCTACTGCGCGGGCGTGCAGATGCTGGAACGCGGGCGGAATGCCGTTCGCCTCGGACTTCCGGCGGACGAATTCTTCCTTCAGGTCGACGTGCTTGTGCGTGAGGACCCAGCGCTTGACGCCTGCCTCGGCGGCGAGTTGCAGCGTGGTGAGCGCCCCGGTGGAGCGGGTTGGACGGCCGTCGAGGAGCCGCTGGATCGCTGCGGTGATGGCGTCGCGTTCGGCGTCACGGTCAGTGGCCATCGTGGGGTTCTCCGGTCGAGTCGTGGGCGGTGACGATGCATTCCAGGCGGTCGAGCTCGTGCTGTTCGCGGGCGTGCCGGAAGGCGGGAGCCAGCGGGTCGTCGACGAGCGGTCGTAGCCGCTCGATCTGGACGAGGACCTGTTCGATGTCGCGATCGGTCCGCGCGATGTTCACGCAGTTCGGGCGGCAATCGTCGAGGTCGGGGGTGCGGCGGGTGCCGTCCTCCTCGCTGCGCAGGCGGCAGGCTGCTCGCTTCGGGTCCAGGACGCAGGTCATGCCCTTGCCGGGGAAGATCTGCAGGTCGGGGTTGGTGAGCATGGTGGTTGCGTGCCGCTTGGTGCGCAGGACTCTCCCGGCGAAGCGGGTGGCGGCCTGGACACGGTGCCGATAGGTCTCGGCTGCTGGGCCGCTGACCTGCTCGACTTCACGCAGGCGCTGGTGTGCGTCGGCGAGGGTGTCCAGCTGGGCAAGCCAGTCCTCGAAGGCGAGGTCGTCGGGGAAGCCCGAGGCGTAGTTTCCGGCGTAGCCGAGGGTCATCTGGACGCGGAGGTGTCCGTACTGGATGGCGGCGGCAACCAGGCCCCTCGGTCGGCGGACGATGAACCTGTCGACGGTCAAACAATTCCCCACCCTCCGTGTTCAGCTGATTCCCAGTGCGTCGCTCCTCCTGTCGGACGCCGACCTCGCGCCTCGGGAACTTGGCTTGACGACTGATCGTCTTCTTGGGCATGCCCCGTGTTCTCATTCTTGGAATCGACCCGCGTGCAGTGCCCGGTATGGACGGAGACGCCCTTCGAGCGGCCCTCGATCAGGAACTGGCCCGATTCGGCGAACACGCCATCGATGCGTCCATGACGCTGATCGAGCTGGATGAGTCGGCCGAGCCGGCGATCGTTGCAGCACTGTCCGAGCACAGCTGGGACGTCGTTGTCATCGGGGGTGGGATCCGCAAGCCGGAACCGCTTCTGCCGCTCTTTGAGCAGGTGCTGAATCTGGTCCGCCGTCACGCGCCGAAGGCAGCGATCGCGTTCAACACGAGCGGCGGCGACAGCGTCGAAGCAGCCAAGCGGTGGCTGTGAGCCAGAGCGTGTCGACGGCGTCTTCCCCAGGAGCTGCGGTCGCGTAATCCCCCAGCTCCTGGGGCGGGTTCGCCTACTTGGCCGGGGGCTCGGTGGTTCCCTTCGGCCGCTTGTTGGGTCGGTGGCTGGGGCCGTTCATGATGACTTGGTGGCTGGAGTTGATCAGCCGGTCCAGGAGCGACTCGGCGACGACGGGGTTGGGGAAGAGGGGATACCAGTCGCTGGGCGCCCTGTTGCTGGTGATGATCAGGGACCGGCCCTGCCGCTCGGAGACAAGTTCGTAGAGGTCGTCGGCCTGGGATGCGGACAGCTGGCGCATGGCGAAGTCGTCGAGGATGAGCAGGTCGGGGCGGATGAGTTCGCGCATGCGCTTGTCCCAGGTGCGGTCCGCGTGGCCGCCGGCGAGGATGCGGCTGGTCTTGGCGAAGCGGACGTTGGCGCCCTGGCGGACAGCCTGGTGGCCGAGGGCCTGGGCGACGTGTGTCTTCCCGACGCCGACGGGTCCGAACAGAATGACGGACTCGCCGAAGTGGAGCCAGCGCAGGGCCGCAAGTTCGCGGATCTGAGCGGCGGGCAGCTTCGGGGAGGCGTTGAAGTCGAAGCCCTCCAGGGTGGCCTGCTGCTCGAACTTCGCCTTGCGCAGGCGGCGTTCGAGCGCGACGGACTCACGCCGGGTGATCTCGTCGTGGCAGAGGACCTGGAGGAAGTCGAGGTGTCCGAGTTCGCCGTTTTGGGCCTGGGTGAGGCGGGCGTCGAGGGTTTCGAGCATCCCGGACAGCCGCAGGGCCTCGAGGGAGTCGCGCAGGGCGGTGGTCATCACGCTCATCGGGCAGCCTCCTCGGCGTCATCGTGGCCCTGGTCATCGTGGACGCTGCCGGGGATCTGGGTGGGGACGGTAGCGGCGAATAGGCCCTCGGGTCCGTGCAGGAAGGCCGAGGCTCCGGCGTCGCCGGTCTCGGGTTCCGGGTCGGTCTCGGTGCCGGCGACCAGGATGCCCTTGACGGTGCGGTAGGACGGGTCGCCGACCGATGATCGCCTTGCGGCAGGCGGCCTCCAGGCGGGTGTCGCCGTACTTCTTCCGCAACCCGAGTACGCCCTGGGCGGCCCGGAGCCGGTAGAGGGGGTTGATCTCTAGGAGTTGGTCGATCACCTCCCGGCAGGCGTCCCCGACCTGGCATGCCTGGCCGCGGCACCAGATCGGCGTCCTCATCTGGAAAGCGATCTTCTCGGGCGGGCAGTCGCCTCTGTCGGTGCGTTTGCCCTGTTCCAGGGCGGCGTGGGTCTTGACCAGCTCGCCCTCGTGGAAGACCTGCACCGTGACGGCGGTGGAGCGGACATCGACACGGCGGCCGATCAGTTTCCAGGGCACCGAGTAGAGGGTGCGGCCGACCTTGATGTGGATGTCCGGGCCGACCGTCGCCTTCGACCATCTGGCCAGCACGAACGGCTCGGCCGGCGGTGGAAGCAGAGCCTCGGCTTCCACCGCCTCGAACACCGACAGCGGCTTGGCTCCGCCCAGCGGCCGGCACTGCCGCTGACCGGCGACGTTCCTTGCCCAGAGCAGGGCCTCGGCCTGCATGTGCTCCAGCGAAGTGAACGACCGCCCGCTCCAGTACGAGTCGCGGACATAGGGCAGGGGCCGCTCCACCCTGGGCTTGTCCTTCGGCTTCGAAGCGCGGGCCGGGTCCACCAACGTGCCGTAGTATGCGGCGAGTTCGGCATACGACTTGTTGATCTGCGGGTCGTAGAGGTCCGGCTTGTCCACCCCGGTCTTCAGGTTGTCCGGCACCAGACGCCTCGGGACACCGCCGAAGAAGCGGAATGCTTCCGCGTGTGCTTCGGTCCAGGCATGCTGGTCCATGTGTGCCACCGGGCGGACGAACATGTGCCGCGAGGCGGGCAGCACCATCACGAACGCCCAGATCCGGTGCCGTTTCCCGGTCGCCGGGTTGATCCCCTGCCCCAAGAAGCCGTAGTCGATCTGGGCCTCCGAGCCCGGCTCGACCTTCTCCCGCAGCACCGTGACCTTCGAGCGGGCCGCCTCCTCGGGCAGGTTCTCGTGCACCCAGCGGCGGAACGTCGACAGCGACACCCTCAACTTGCCTTCGTCCCGGAGCCGTTGGTGGATGGTGGTGACCGTCGTGGTCTCCAGTAGGCTCTTGACGTAGTCGCGGTGCGGCTCGATCTCTGCCCACCGCACCTGGTTCAGCCTCCGGCTGGCCAGCTCCGGAAACCAGCTCTTGAGCAGCTTGGCCCAGTCCGCTTCGCTCATCGGCGGCCCACCCGGGATGATCCCGGCCGCCTCCGCCGGCGCCAGATACTTCCTGATCGTCTTGCGGTCCACCCCCAGCGAGGCGGACACCTGGCTCTTGGACCGGCCCGCGTACCAGTGCACGTAGATCTCGACGATGTCGACCACGGTGAATGTTTTCCTTGCCATCCGGTGCGTCCGTCGGCCTCTCGGCTCGCAGGTCAAGGGACCTCGACGGCTCCGAGAGGCCAGGACCCTCAACCCGGGCACCGGCATGCCCATGGGGAACCCGACCGATTCACAAGGAAGATCTAAAAGCTTCGCAAACCACACGAAACAGGGAACATAAGGCTAGTTCGAGCATGGTCAGCGGCACCATCGACGGTCAGCGTCCCGGTGGGGACTCGTGACCACGGGGGTGGGGAATTGGCTGACGCCGATCATGCACATCGTGGGGAATTGTTTGACCGTCGACAGTTCGGGAACGCCGCCGACCACCCTGTGCGTGAACGCCGGTATCCCACTGACATGACGGATGCGGAGTGGGTGCTCGTGCGGCCGGTGCTGCCGGTGCCGGGCTGGATGCGGGGCAGGGGCGGGCAGCCGGAGGCGTACTGCCACCGCATGATGCTGGACGCTGTCCGGTATCGGGTCGACAACGGGATCAAGTGGCGGGCGATGCCGGCCGACTTCCCGCCCTGGCACCGTGTCTACGCCTTCTTCCGCCGCTGGCGCGACCACGGCCTGGTGCGGGAGTTCCACGACCGGCTGCGGGCCAGAGTGCGCCAGCAGGCGGGACGGGACGCGGAGCCGACGGCCGGGGTGATCGACTCCCCGCCTACCACACCGCCGCTTCACCCAGGCGCCCCGCTCGCCGCGGCGAACGCCGCGTTGATCGGTACCCAGTCCCTTGTCGAACTGGCCCAGATGTGGGGCGGCGGGCTGCTCGCCTCCGTCGCCGGCCTGCGCTTCGTCGTCCCCGTCAAGAGCATCAACCCCGGCCCCCCGCCCAAGTACTACCGCTACAAACGGGGCGTGACCTCGCTCAACGCCGTCAACGACCAGGTCGCGGGGATCGGCCGACGACCTGACCGGGCGCCAGCAGGGCAGGCGCATCGGGCACCATACGGAATCGGCTGTCGTACCGCTGGACGCGGCCACCGGTGGGATGCGCGAAGTGGGTGCCCAGAAGCAGGTCGTCCGTACCGGCCAGCTCCGCGAGCAGACGGTGGCGGGTGTTCTGTGCCTCGACGGGATCGACGTCGCCGACGGTGCTGATCTCGGGGTGAGCCAGTTGTACGGGATGATGCACGCTGTCGCCGCTGATCAGCGCGTTGCGGTCGGTGCCTGTCAGTCGAACCGACAGGTGGCCGGGGGTGTGGCCGCGTGTCGGCACCAGACGGACGCCGTCGGCCACCTCGATGCCTGACGCGGGAACGTCGAGGAGGTCGTACAGGCCGTTGTCACGGACGGGCCTCAGCGAGTCCCGGTGCGTTTGGGCTACTTCTTC
Source organism: Streptomyces sp. NPDC102270 (assembly GCF_044766405.1). Taxonomy (NCBI): domain Bacteria; kingdom Bacillati; phylum Actinomycetota; class Actinomycetes; order Kitasatosporales; family Streptomycetaceae; genus Streptomyces; species Streptomyces sp. NPDC102270. The sequence goes on from NZ_JBIWLX010000021.1 coordinate 176,460, forward strand.
GTCGGTCTCGGCGGCGGCGGTCCAGTAGTCCCATTCCCTGCGGTCGGCCAGATAGCGGGCGTTGGGGAAGGTCGGTATCCAGCGGCCGTCGACCAGGTGAGTGTTCCAGCCGACGTGGTCGACGTGCATGTGTGTGGTGATCACCAGGTCGACGGTGTCCGGGGCGAAGCCCGCGGCAGTCAGGGCGTGGAGCACGGGGGTCCGCAGGTGATCGGCGTCCGGTATCTGCCGGGGCTTGTCGTTGCCGATGCCCGTGTCGACCAGGATGCGTTTGCCGTGCGCCTCGAACGCGAAGATGTGGACGTGCATCGCGAAGGCCGTGCCGTCGGTGAAGTCGGGCCGCAGCCAGGGCTCCTGCAAATGTTCCGGTGTGGCGCCGGGTAGCAGCCATTGGCTGGTCTCAGGTGACATGTCGATCTCGTCGACCCTGTGCACAATGATGCCTCCGAGGTCCCAGCCCAAAAAGGCCGGGGACACGCGACTTGCAAGCATGACCGATCCATTCGCCTGTTGTGCTTCCGCTCTTGAGATCGACCCTAGGGTTCCCAGTAACCTTTCGTAAGTACGTACTTTTTTGTAACTTCGTGTCATGGTGGTTAGTGAGCAGGCCAAAGATGTTTTCGCCCGCCTTCCGGCAGACTCGTTCGACAAGGACTGCCCGACGCGTCCAGTGATGGCCCAGGTGACCAGCCGGTGGGGCGCGTTGATCCTTGCCGCGCTCGCTCAGGGACCGATGCGCTTCTCTCGCCTTCAGCAGCACATCGGCGGCATCAGCCAGAAGATGCTGTCGCAGTACCTGAAGTCGACCGTGCGGTACGGGCTGGTGGAGCGACAGGTGGAGCCAACGGTTCCGCCGCAGGTCACCTACAGTCTGACGCCACTCGGGGAAAGCCTGGCGCAACAACTCTGCTCGTTGCTGAGCTGGTTCAGCACCAACATCACGGAACTGGAGGCCGCCAAGGAACGCTACGACGCGGCTGAGTAGCTGTTCTCGTGGCGATCTTGGGGCTTGGTGATCGAACGGGAGTCCCGATCGGGTGGTCGTCGGGTGCTCGGCGCATGTGGACAGGGCCTCTTGAACAATTCGCTGGTGTCGAAACACCGAACATCAGGAGGCCCTGGTGTCGCAGTCTTACGTGCCGAAGTCCGGGCAGTCCACCTCGGCCACCCGGGAGTGTGACTGTCTGGCGCACCGGTTCGGGAACGCCGCCGACCACCCTGTGCGTGAACGCCGGTATCCCACCGACATGACGGATGCGGAGTGGGTGCTCGTGCGGCCGGTGCTGCCGGTGCCGGGCTGGATGCGGGGCAGGGGCGGGCAGCCGGAGGCGTACTGCCACCGCATGATGCTGGACGCTGTCCGGTATCTGGTCGACAACGGGATCAAGTGGCGGGCGATGCCGGCCGACTTCCCGCCCTGGCACCGTGTCTACGCCTTCTTCCGCCGCTGGCGCGACCACGGCCTGGTGCGGGAGTTCCACGACCGGCTGCGGGCCAGAGTGCGCCAGCAGGCGGGACGGGACGCGGAGCCGACGGCCGGGGTGATCGACTCGCAGTCCGTCAAGGCGGACTCCGTGGTCGGCGCGCCAGCAGCCGCGGCTTCGACGGCGCCAAGCTCGTCAACGGACGCAAGCGGCACGTCGTGGTGGACACCCTCGGCCTGCTGCTGGGCGTGATGGTCACCAGCGCGGATGTCGGCGACCGCACCGCCGCCCAGGTCCTGCCCGATCAGGTCACGGCCGCGCACCACCGGCTGGCCCTAGTCTGGGCGGACGGCGGTTACACCGGCAGCCTCGTCGAGTACTGCCTGACCGCCCTCGCCCTGGTCCTGGCGATCGTCAAACGCAGCGACCATGCGAAGGGTTTTGTGGTGCTGCCCAAGCGGTGGATCGTGGAGCGCCTCTTCGCGCACCTGATGCGAAGCCGCCGCCTGCTCCGCGATGTCGAGCGCCGCACGGCCAGCGCCCAGGCGATGATCTACTGGTCGATGCCCCTGCTCATGAGCCGCCGCCTGGCGCGGACAGGGCCGCGGCGAGGATGAACTGTCCCGGTGACGGCTCGGTCAGCCAGCCGCGGGCGACCAGACGCTTGGCTTTCGAGCGCAGGGCCTCCACCCGGGCCGGCACCATATCCATCCCGAACACGGCGGCCATTTTCCTGGCAGGTCAACGCCCCCTGCCCCAGCCGGGCCCGGTCCATGAGCGCCTGAACGATGCGCTGGTAGTCCACCGAGAGCACCGACAGGGCCATCCCCGGACGCCCCACTGCCACCTGCGTCTTCGGCTTCGCCGACTCACCCGCCACCGGCCGCGCATCCGCCGCACCGTCACTGCCGTCCGTCATCGCACGGCTGCCCGCGTCCGACGCCAGGATCGCATCGACCCGCCGACGGGCGATCACCCACTCCTGCCACTCCGCCTCGGCAGCGGCCAACTCAGCCTGGACACGGTCGGCTTCCTCACGCAGCCCCTCGACCCGAAACCGAGCAGCGAGCTCGTTCTCCTCCAGCAGCCCAACCACCGACGGCATTCGAGACCTCCCAGCAAGCGGCAACGTGACAGGCCACTACTCCCACAGACCCGCCGCCCCCTACCCCCGACCAGCCGAAACACGTCCCGCAGCCCCGGAAAGAGGACAGCTTCTCACGGTGTTCTCGAACGCGTCGCCTGGCTTGCCACTAAGAACTCCTGACAAAATGCTGCAACTTACCTTGGAATGTCAGTGCTGATGGTGCGTTAGCCTTCACATGAGGAGGGGTGAGCAGCTTCCGTGGATTGTGTCCGATGAGCTGTGGGCGCGGATCGAGCCGTTGCTGCCTGTGGTGCCGCGTCGGGCGGATCACCCGGGGCGCAAGCGACTGGATGACCGGAAGGTGCTGTCGGGCATCCTGTTTGTGCTGTACACCGGCATCCCGTGGGAGTTCCTGCCCCAGGAACTGGGCTTCGGCTCACGAAATCGTGTTGGTCCACCTTCAGTGACAAGCGGTCCACGCTCGCTGTCACGGAACACCGGGTGCGAGCGGAGCGTGATGACTCCCGCCCGCCCGACCAGCCGCACTGTCACGCGTCACGCTGTCACGCAGAACCGGCCTGGAAGGGGGCTCAGGCCCGATCCACACCCCAAGAAACGGACATTAGCGGGCATTATTGCGGCTGCTGTCACGCTCCAACCGGCGACGTGACAGCACGGTCCGGGGGGTGCGTGACAGCGCAGCACGTCACGCTTAGTGTCCCGTCTTCGATGAACTGGTCTGCGTCTCAGGCGAACTGGCCCGATCCTCTCTACGTTTCAAGCGAAGAGGTTCGCTCCCGGCGGCGGGTGCCTGATCGACGAGCACGAAACCGGGGGCAGGAGAAACTGGGCCAGGGCAGCTGAACTGCGCGGCTCTCGAACTCACTACGCATCGTCAGCACATGTTGACACCACCCCGGTCGTCAGCATATGCTGACGGACATGCAGAACACACTCGAAATCGCCGAGGGCGCCGCCAGCAACGACCCGGACGTCGGGCTCCGAGCGGTGGCCGCCCTGCGAGAACTCAGCGAACGGCTGGAACTCCTCCAGGTCGACAACGCACGGAAACTGGGATGGTCCTGGCAGGACATCGCACAGCGGCTCGGCGTCACCAAGCAGACCGTGCACCGCAAGTACGGCCCGCTGATCGGGAGGCGATGATGTTCGAACACTTCACTCCCGACGCCCGCACCGTCGTAGTTCATGCCCAGGAGCACGCACGCCGGCTCGGGCACCACCACATCGGCAGCGAACACCTCCTGCTCGCCCTCGCCCTGACCGACCAGCCGGCGAGCTCCGTCCTGCGCGAGCACGGCCTCACGCCGCAGCGCGTCGAGGAGGAGATCGTCCGCCAGGTCGGGCTCGGCGCGGGGTCCCTCCTGTTCGGCACCCTCAACCGGGATGCGCTGGCCTCGATCGGGATCGATCTCGACGCCGTCCGCGCCAGGATCGAGGGATCCTTCGGACCAGAAGCCCTCGCCCGTGCCGGCCGGACCGTACACCGGCCACCCCGCCCCTCCAGGCTCAACCCCCGGCGCGCAGTTCCCCCGCGCCACTGGCGCAGCCAACGCCGCGCCCGACGCGCCGTCCTTACGGCACCCACCCCCGCTCCAACCGGCCTCTACCAGACCGACGGCGCCCGCCCCACCGGGCACATCCCCTTCACCCCGAACGCCAAGGAGAGCCTGTCCAACACGGTCCACGAGGCGCAGGCCCGGCACGAGACCGACATCGGCACCGAACACCTCGCCCTCGGCCTCATCGCCATGAACAGCGGGCTGGTGCCCTCCGTACTGTCAGCACTCGGTGCATCAGCCCCGGCGCTGCGCACTGCAATCGTCGACCGCTACCGCCAAACGAGCTGATCCCGCCCCCCGCCCGTCGTCAACTTCCATATCCGGCATCACCTCGCCTAGGACCAGATCGAGCGAGATTTCCAGTACCCCCACGTCTCAACTCATCCGGTCGCCGCAGGTCACAGACGCGAGCCGAGGCCAGATCGTTTGAGACGGAGCATTTAGTGAGCGTGACAGGGTGCCGGGCGCTGACACCTCACAGGCTCACAGATCACCGACGACGTCGACTAACTGCTGGCGTTCTACGACTTCCCCGCGGAGCACTGGGTTCACTTGCGTACGATGGATGTAATCGTCAAGCGATGCAGGTCACGGACTCGGATTCGGTGCCGGGTATCGCTGGCAGGCGAGGTGTGCTGGCCGGGCGCTTGGTCTGCCACTGGGCGGCTAGCACCGCGTAGGCGCGCTCGGCCTGTTCTGCGATCTCGCGTTCCTGCCGTCGTAGTTGCTTGTCGTTGTAGTCGTAGCCCGGACCCCGCCGGGCGATGCGGCGTTCAGCGCCGGCGGTCAGCTCGAGCTTGCGCCGCTTGAAGGCGACCAGGCTCGGGCGGGCGAAGGCGTAGTCCTGCTCCTTGGTGACCAGGTGCCAGGCGATGACCGTGATCTTCCGGGCGACCGCGACGATCGCGATCTGCATCCCGCGCCTGGCCTTAATCCTCTGATGCAGGGCTCGCAGAGGCCCGGGCGACCGCAGGGCGGCGAACGCGGCCTGCACCAGCATCCCGCGCGCCTTGCCGCACCCGGCCTTGGTGATCCGCCGGTGGTGGGCAGGCATCCCGGCGGACTGGCGCACCCTCGGGTTCAGGCCCAGATAGGAGACGAGTTTGTCCGCGCTGGAGAAGCGGTGGAAGTCACCGACGGCGGCCAGCACGGTGACCGCGGTCATCGCATCCACGCCCGGAATCGTCATCAACCGCCGTACGACCGGGTCGTCTAGCGCCTCGGTGGCCAGGCGCCGTTCCACCGAGGCGAGTTCCGCACCATAGAAGTCGAGCTGGCGCAGCAGCGCAGTGAGGCGAACAGCTCTACCTGCGCACCCGCGAGTTCGTCCTCGGAGACGCCAACCCCTTCTACTACCCGGGCAGTTCGGCGTCCGGCATCGGCAGCCCGCACACCCCGCCCGACCGCATCTGGCCGCTCTCCCTGACCATGCAGGCGCTGACCAGCGACGACGAGGCCGAGCGGACCGCCTCGCGGAGCTGCTGCGCACCGACGGGGGCACCGGCTCCACGCTCGAGAGCTTCCACGTCGACGACCCCGCGACCTTCACCCGCCCCTGGTTCGGGTGAGGCGACGCCCTCTTCGCCGAGCTGCTCCTCGACCTCACGGGATGCTCGACGGCAGCCCTGCACCCTCGCCTGCCCACCACCGAACCGCCCTCACGGTAAGGACACTTCCGACCTCCCGGCGCCGGCGGTCGCTACGATCTGCGGCGTGTGCGCAAACATTGTGGTCGCCGAAGACGACGCGAAGCAGGCCGAACTGGTGCGCCGCTACCTGGAGCACGAGGGCCACGCCGTCACGGTCGTCGAGGACGGCCGGACGGCTCTCGAGACGGTCCGGCACCAGGAACCCGACCTGGTCGTCCTCGACGTGATGATGCCCAGGGCCGATGGTCTCGACGTCGTACGGATCCTGCGTGCCGAACGCCGGGAGGTGCCGGTGCTGATGCTGACGGCCCGCAGCACCGAGGACGATCTGCTGCTCGGCCTCGACCTCGGCGCCGACGACTACATGACCAAGCCGTTCAGCCCGCGTGAACTCACCGCCCGAGTAAGGACGTTGCTTCGCCGCAACCGGCGCGGCCCCGACCCGGATCCGGCGACCGTAGCCGCCCCCGCTCCTGCCTCGGAGCCCGAAGCGGCCCCGGACGACGAGGTGTTGACGGTCGGCGCGCTCAGGGTCGATCCCTCGCGGCACGAGGTGTCGGTCGCCGGGACGCCCGTCGAGTGCACGCCCGGTGAGTTCCGTATCCTCGCGGCGATGGCGGCCGAGCCCGGCCGGGTCTTCACCAGAGCACGGCTCCTGGCCGAGCTGCACGGCTTCGACAAGTACATCAGCGGCCGGACCGTCGACGTGCACGTCATGAACCTGCGCAAGAAGATCGAGCGCGCCCCACGACGGCCGGCCCGCCTCATCACCGTCTTCGGCGTCGGCTACAAACTCACGGACCCCGCGAAGAACGTGCGCCATGCGTCGTCCTGACAGGGGAGGTGCGGCGGGGGCCGCCCGGCTGCCGCTGCGCAAGAGCCTGGCGGGGCGGCTGTTGACCGTGACGGCGCTGGTGGCCTCGTGCTCGGTCGCCGCGACCGCCTGGCTGGCCGTGCAGACGACCTCCGTCGCGATCCGCCAGGAGCAGGGGCAGAACCTCAAGTCCGACGCGAAGATCTACAACACCCTCCTCGGCTACGCGGCCACCCACCCCGACTGGGACGGCGTCGACACCACCGTGCGAGATCTGGCCCAGGAGTCCGGGCGCCGGATCGTGCTCACCACGCCGGGCCGACGCCCGATCGTGGACTCGGCCGACTCGCGCTCAGCGGGCGGCGGTTCGTCCGACGATCTGCTCGCTCAGCAGGCCTCGGCGGTCGTGGATCCACGCTCCGTCGACACCGTGCTGGTGCCCGACGCGGCCAAGGCCGGCGCCGACCGCGTCGATCCACGGGCCGTGGGGCCCTTCCGGCTGCCCGCGAAGGAACGCGACGCACTGCGGAAGGCCGCCGCCGGGAGGGTGGAGTGCCTCAGCCAGATGGGTATCGCCGCCGACGTCGTCGAGAGCCCGGGCGGACGGCCCCGCGTCCAGTTCGTGAGCGACGAGACCGAAGGGGGGACCGACAGCGTCACCGAACGTGACATGAAAGCCAAGTGCTTTGCGTCCTACCCGGTCGGTCCCACCGCGACCGAGCGGAAGGCCCTGAGCGCCCTCAACCAACTGGCTGACGCCTGTCTGAAACGACAGGGTCGCACCGCCGTGAAACTGAACCTGGACCTGTCCTGGGACCGGAGTTACGCATACGGGCGGGACGACGCGGTCTCCGGCGCCGAGGACGGCCTCAGCGATCGGGAGGCGAAGGCCCTGGCCGCCAAGAAGGCGGAGGACGCCGCGACGGCCGAACGCAAAGCGGCTTCCGGCGGCGCACTCGACTACGCCCCCGCCGAGATCCGCGACAGCGCGTACGACCGGGCCGTGGCCAACTGTGTCGAAAGCGCCCGCCGGGAACAGCTCACGGGCTATGTCGCCGAGCCCGCGCTCCTGTTCATCGACGGCCCCGGTGCCGCCGGCGTGCCTGGCTTCGACCTCTCCCGCGCCAACACCGCACGCATCGCCGGTGTCACCGCCCTGGTCCTCGCCCTCACCGTCGGCGCCTCGGTGCTCGCCGGAGCCAGGCTCGTACGCCCGTTGCACGCGCTCACCGGCGCCGCCCAGCGCATGCGGGAGGGCCTGGACGCGACGCCGGTGCCCGTGCCCGTCGTCTCCGACAATGAGATCGGACGGCTGACGGCGGCCTTCAACGACATGGCCGCGCACCGGGCCCGCCTGGAGGAGCAGCGCAAGGTGATGGTCAGCGATGTCGCCCATGAGCTGCGAACGCCGCTGAGCAACATCCGGGGCTGGCTGGAGGCGGCCCACGACGGACTGGCCGTGCCGGACCCCGCGTTCGTCTCCTCGCTCCTGGAGGAGGCGGTGCAGCTCCAGCACCTCATCAACGACCTCCAGGACCTGGGCGCGGCCGACGCGGGCGCCCTGCGGCTGCACCGGAAGCCGGTACGGATCGACGAGCTGCTCGGCCAGGTCGCCGCCGCGCACCAGGGGTTGGCCGAGACGGCGGGCGTCACCCTCACGGTCCTGACACCGCCTCCGGGCACCCCTCACCCACCGCTCCTCGACGCCGACCCCGTACGGCTGCGGCAGACCGTCAGCAACCTGATCTCCAACGCGGTGCGCCACACCCCGGCCGGCGGCACGGTGACCCTGCGCCGGTACGTCACCGACCTGGGGGACGAGGTCGCCGTGGAGGTGTCCGACACCGGCAGTGGCATTCCGGCGGGCGACCTCCCGTACGTGTTCGACCGTTTCTGGCGGGCGGAGAAGTCCCGCAATCGCAGCACCGGCGGCAGCGGCCTCGGCCTGGCGATCGTCCTCAAGCTCGCCGAGGCCCACGGCGGCACGGTGGACGTGGCGAGCACGGAGGGGAAGGGGGCCACCTTCACCCTGCGGCTGCCGACAGCCGAGTCACGGAAGCCGGAGGGCCCCGGTCGACCCTGATGGGATGACGACAGCGCTCTGACAGTTTCCTCACAAGTGGCCGTCAGGGTGAAGCCATGCCCGGAACCTGGTGCGGATCGGCAACCAGGAACGACCAAGCCGGGCTGGAACTGGAGCCCTCACATGTCCCGCCGTCTCACCCTGCGCCCGCTGCGTATCGCTGTCCTGACCGGCGTCGCGGCCGGCGCGCTGCTCGTCCCGGCCACCGCGGCCTTCGCCACCGACCCGACTCCGACGCCGGGCGCGACCGACTCGACCCCGGCCGACAAGGAGGCCCTGGCGAAGAAGAAGGCCGAGGACGCCAGGACGCTCAAGGCCCGGAAGGCCGCCGAAGCCCAGAAGGCCGGAGGCAAGGACTACCCGCGTGGCGGTGTCGCCGCGGGCGAGGCCCCCGCCCAGGACGACAACACCGGCACGCTCATCGGTTCGGCCACCGGCGCGCTGCTGCTCGCGGGCGCCGGCACCTACGTACTGCGCCGCCGCACCACCGCCCGCCGCGAAAGCTGACCCGGCAGCACGACCTCTCGTACGAAACGGTGGCGCCGCCCTTCACCAGGCGGCGCCCTGCGCGTTCCGGCGAACCCTCGCACCCTGTTCTGGAGCCCGAGTTGCCCCCTGCACACCGTCCGGCCCTGTCTCGGGCCCGCCTCGCGACCCTCACCCTGTTGACCCTCGTCACCCTGCTCACCGGCTGTTCGTCCGGCCCCGACCCGACGGTCCGGGTCGCCCCCACCGCCCCCACCGCCGCGTCGGGCGCTCCGAAGTCCGAGGGTCCTGCGGCCGACGCTCCGGCGGCCCCTGCCGAGGTGGCCGTTCCCTCCGTGGGGATCACCAGTTCGCTGATGGAGTTGGGCCTCAACACGGACCGGACGGTCCAGGTCCCACCGGCCGAGAAGGGGATGACCGCGGGCTGGTACACGGGCGGTGCGGTGCCCGGTGAGATCGGCGCGGCCGTCATCATCGGCCACAACGACACCCGCTTCGGCGCGGCCGTCTTCCACGACCTGAAGAAGATCAAGGAGGGTGCGGACATCACCGTCACCGACAAGACGGGAAAAGCCCTCCACTTCACCGTCACGGCCACGGAGAGCGTCGCCAAGAAAGCCTTCCCGACGGAGAAGGTCTACGGGCCGACCCAGGAACGTGCTCTACGGCTCATCACATGCGACGGCGACTTCGACGCGCAGGGGCACCCTGTCGACAACCTCATCGTGTACGCGACAGCGAGCTGAGGGCCGTAGGCGTGTCCGTTTCGCCCTGTCGTCACGAGTAACGTCCGCGGCTCGACCGTCAGCGGCCGGTTCCAGGAGCGCGCCGCCGAACGGTCGGTACGCGTCAGCCACGACGAGGCGATCCGCCGCGACTGCCTGGAGGCCGTCACCGCACTCGCCTGCGCCGCCAGCGACCACCGCCGGGCGATGCGGATACGCGGCGACGCCGTCCGTGCCACCCTGGAGGCGCTCGTGGCGCAGGGTGGTCGTCGCCCTGCTGGTGGTCAGCCCGTCCAAGAGCGACCGCGAGCGCGTCATCCCGATGTCCGCGGAGCTGTTCCACGTCATCGCGCAGATCATCAGCCGTCACCGCGAGGAGCACGGAACCGTTCCGGTCTGTCCCCGCTATGACCAGAGCGAACGTATCTGGTGCGAACCACTGCCTTACCTCTTCCAACGAGTGCAAAGCGGCACCCCGCGGGCGCTGTCGACCAGTGGGGTACGCCAGATCGTCCTCAGCGCCGCCAAGGCGCTGATCCCGACGCACCCGGAGTTCGCAGAGATCCGCTTCGCCCCGCACGACTTCCGGAGGCTGTTCGCCACCGACCTGGTCAACAACGGCCTGCCCATCCACATCGGCGCGGCGCTGCTCGGGCACCTCGATGTTCAGACTACCCGCGGTTACGTCGCCGTCTTCGACGAGGACGTCATCGCCCACTACACCGAGTTCCCCGACCGCCGCCGGGCCATGCGGCCGCCGACTGAGTACCGGAAGCCGACCGGCGAGGAGTGGAGCGACTTCCAGGAGCACTTCGACAAGCGCAAGGTCGAGCTCGGTTCCTGCGGACGTCCCTACGGCACGCCCTGCGCACACGAGCACGCGTGCATCCGTTGCCCGATGCTGTCGGTCAGCCCCAAGATGCTGCCCCACCTCGACGAGTTGGAGGCCGACCTGCTGGCCCGCCGTCAACGCGCGATCGACGAAGGCTGGCGTGGTGAGATCGAAGGAGTCGACCTCACCCTGAGGTTCCTGCGCAGCAAGCGAGCCCAGGGTCACCGCACCGCCAGGATGGGCAGGGTGGACCTGGATATGCCCACCCTGCCCCAGCAGCAGGTCAGCTCGGAGCGACCCACTGGCTGATCGCCTTGGCGCTGTCAACCTGACGAGCAGTCTCGCCGGACAGGGCCGCCGGTGAGCGTGCGCTGCTGCGCGCTGACGCTGCCCGGGCCCCGTTCCGTCAGCGGACCAGGCCCGCGGCGCCGTTCGATGAAGTCGCCGGGTCGATCCGTATCGTCGCGGCGTGTGCCCGGCGGCTCGCCGCGAGGGCGCCGGCCGCCTGTCCGTACTTGTTCCGGTAGGCGGCGTCGATCTCGGAGGCGGGCCTGGTGTCACGGGTTTCCAGGAGGACGTCGCGGGTAACGGCCCCCACCCGGATCTGTCCGTGGCTGTGCTTGTGCGCCGCCTGGTACCAGCTGGAGCGGACCCCTCGGTAGGCGCGGACATACAGCTCGCCACCAACCAGGACCATACCGATCTCCACGCCAAGGTGATCGTCGTCCCCGGCGGTTAGGACGAGGGATTCGCACCCGGTGAGAAGAGCGAGATCTTCGGGTGCCCATGGGGTCATCGCGTCAGGTCCTCCGTCCGGCCGGTGCTCGGTTGCTGGGTGGTCCATGAGGTGAGGATGCGCAGGGCGTCGTGGGAGGGGCTGCCGGGCTCGGCTGTCAGGATCATCAGGCGCTGTCCGGAGCCGTCGGGGCTGGTCCAGGTGTCGCAGTCGAGGGTGAGGTCGCCCACCAGGTGGTGGCGGTAGTGCTTGGTGCCGTAACTGGCGCTGTTGACGCGGTGTTCGGCCCACCAGGTGCGGAAGTCGGGGTCCTGGAGGGACAGTTCGCCGACGAGCTGGCCGAGGTCTGGATCGTCGGGGTCGGCCGCGGCCTCCATGCGCAGCGCGGCGACGGCTTCCCTGGCGTCGTGGGCCCAGTCCTGGTGCAGTTGCCGGACCACCGGGTTCGTGAACAGCAGCCGCATGTAGTTGCTCCGGTTCGCCGGGAGGGCGGCGAAGTCGGTGTAGAGGGCTATGGCCGCGGGGTTCCAGGCCAGGATGTCCAGGCGTTTGCCAAGGACGAGTGCGGGGGTCTCGGTGAGCTGGTCGAGCAGACGTCGCATGGCTGGGCGCAGGCGTTGGGCGGGCCGGCGGCGGCGCGGGTGGGCGTCGCTTCGGCCGGCGAGTTCGTAGAGGTATTGCTGCTGGTCGTCGTCGAGGCGCAGGGCGCGGGCCAGGGTGGTCAGCACGGGTACGGATGCCCGGACGCGGCCCTGTTCGAGTCGTGTGTAGTAGTCGACGCTGATGGCGGCGAGCTGGGCGACCTCCTCGCGGCGCAGTCCGGCGACTTTGCGGGCGGAGTCCGTCTCGGGAAGGCCGCACTCTCGCGGTGTCAGCTGGGCCCTTCGGGCCTTGAGGAAGGCGCCCAGCGCCCGGGGGTCGGAGTCTGCAGTCATGCTCTCAAGTGTCATTGCGCCGCGACGGCCATGGCACCTGTGTGAGGGGGCAAGTTCTTTCCCAGGCAGAAACCTGGCTCTCCCGCTCGTGCGGAGACTGACAGAACGTGGATGTGTGCCCGGCAGGGTGCGGGCCCCGAGTCCACCGCGCCGGTGCGTTACGACACGTCATCACCTCTCAGGGAGAGTGCCTCATGTCCCAGACCACCGTTAGCTTCGACAGCGCCGGCATCCCGCTCGCCGGCCACCTCTACACCCCCGACACGTCGGCGTCGGGTCCGCGGCCCGCGCTCGTGGTCGGTCACCCCGGCACCAGCGTGAAGGAACAGACCTCCGGCACGTACGCCCAGCGGATGGCCGAGCGCGGCTTCGTCACCCTCGCCTTCGACGCCGCCTACCAGGGCGAGTCCGGCGGCCTGCCCCGTGGCCTGGAAGACCCCGCTCAGCGGGTGGAGGACTTCAAAGCCGCCGCCTCCTACCTCACCACCCGCGACGACGTCGATGCCGACCGCATCGGCCTGCTGGGCATCTGCGCCTCCGGCGGGTACTCGCTGGCCGCCACCGGCGGCGACCACCGCATCAAGGCCGTGGCCACCGTGTCCACCGCCGAACCCGCCCGCCAGTTCCGCCTCGGCGCCGACGGCACCCAGGACCCGGCCGTCTTCCAGGCCCTGCTGGATGCCGCCGCAGCGGCCCGCAGCGCCGCCGCACGCGGCGATGACCCCGGCACGATGACCATGTTCCCGGAGACCGCCGAGCAGGCCCGCGCGCTCGGCGGCCAGCACGGCGTCGAAGGCTTCGAGTACTACTGCACCCCGCGCGGCCGGCACGAACGCTCCGCGAAGACCCTCGCCTGGGAGAGCATCGACAGGATGGCCTTCCACGACGCGTTCTTCGCCATCCCGCTGATCGGCCCCCGCCCCATCCTCCAGATCATCGGCGAACGCGCCGTCACCGCCTGGATGGCCGTCGAGGCCCACCAGCGCGCCACTGGCCCCAAGGAGATCTACTGGATCAAGGACGCCAGCCACGTCGACCTCTACGACAAGAAGGAGTACATCGACCCCGCCATCGACAAGCTCACCGACTTCTACACCAGCCACCTCACCACCGACTGACGAGCACTCCGCGACGGGTAAGGACCTCAAGGACGTACGATCTGCGTGCCCTCTCCGCGAGCGTCCTGATTACGCGAGGTGGCCAGTTTCACACCCCTCCACGGCCGCCGTGGCGGGGTACTCATCCCAGGTCCGGCCATCGAGCAGACGGCCGCCGGCCTTCGGGGTCAGCCCGCCGACCTGCTTGAAGAACAGGGCCACCCGGAGATCGACACACCGGTCTCGAATGTCGCGGACCCAGGCCAAGTCCAGCGGCCGGTGAGCCGAGCCGCTCTCGCCACCGACGATCACCCAGTCGATCCCCGACAGTTCCAGGGACGGCACCGGTCCCAGCAACGGCTCCAGCGACAAGAACCGGACGGCAGCCGGGATACCCCGCAGCTGATCAGCCCGCCAGCAGTACTCATCCGACTCGATCGAGGTGCCGATCCAGACGTTGGGCAGCGGCCACGAACTCAAGGCGTTCCAGTTGGCCACACGCTTGCGCACGTCCTCGCGTACGGCCCTGGCCAGCGGAACAGTATCGTCCGCCGACAACCGCTCCATCTCGGTCCAGACCGCGTTTACGAACTTCTGCGATTCCAGCAGGTGACGCAGACGCCGAGGCCTCTTGGTGAGTACCTGAAACTGGTGCTGCGGCGCCAGCGCCATCGTCGCGAAAGTCCTGGCCACGAACTCCGTGGGGACACGGGCGTGGCCGATGTCGCATATGGAGTTCACGAACATCTTGCGCGGCCGACGCCACCGCAGCGGTTCGAACACGGCGTCCTCGTGCACCGTGACCCCTGCACTCGCCCCTGCCGTCCGGGCCCGGGTCCCGCACGGTCACCGTCGCGGCGATGACAGCCCGCCCGTTGGCGCTGATGTAGGTGGTGTCCGAGCCGTCGAAGTCGCAGGAACCGTTCGCCCCCATCTCGATAGAGGCTTGCAGAGGGTCCGGGCTCTCAATCCCGATGCGTACGGAGAGAGTGCCCGGGTACCGCATGTCGACGCGAGGGTCAGCCCAGCTCAGCGTGACCGGCTGATAGCCGACGCGGAACTCCTGCCGCACCGGCTCCGCAGGCGCCCAGGTGCTGTCACCGGTCTGTGACGCGATGATCGTGCAGCCTCCAGCGGTACCGCGAAGCTCGACCTGGGTGGGGTTGTCAGCGGGCACGAGCTCACAGTTGGCCGACTGGTCCGCAGCGTCGACGGCGTACATGACGGGGAGATCGGAGGTGGCGCAGCCGCGCAGGGGTGCAGTGATGTGCGGGTAGGTGTGGTGGGTCCCGAGGGAAGGGAATACGACCGTCTGCACACGGCGCCGGTCCTTCGTGCCGGTGGGCATGGTGACGCCGCACCGCTTCACGATTTTGCCCGCGCCGTCGTTTCCGTCGCCCCCGGGGCCGCCGGTGACGGATGGAGAGGAACCGGAAGATCCGCTGCCTCCCGTCGGCCTTGTTGTGCTGCTTGGCGCCATCGAACCGCTGTTCCCCGTCGAACCGGCGGAGCCGGTGGATCTCGTCGAACTGCTCGTCCCCGTGGCGCCTTTAAGCCTGGTATCGCCCGCCTTCCCGCTCGAGCCCGTGGCTGTACCCCGCGAGGTCTCCGTGTCCCACGGCGTCACGGACCCGCCGCCACTGGCCTCGCCCCTCCGGGTGGGGGCATCACTCGCTCCGCCGCCGCGACCTCCGCTCACGCCGTCGCCCGAGCCGCCCCCCGACTCGGCGCCGCATCCCACGACCAGCACCCCCACAGCCGCCATCGCCAGCGCCGTGCGGCCGACCGCGCCCCCGCCCACGGTCGTCATCCGTTCTCGGAGGATGCCGACCGCGTCGACTGATCCTGCTGTTCCCATGGCGGTGCCACAGCCGGGACGGGCCCGTGGAGGTTGATGTCCCTGCCGCCTGCGAACGAGCCGCTGATGTCGACCCGGCCCTGACCCATCGCAACAGCGCCCGCGTTCTCCACCCGCGTCATGTGGGCGGCATCACCCGATTGGTCGAACTCACGCAGCAGTTGGGCGAGCGTGCTCGCGAATTCCCGATCATTCCCGACCATCTCTTCGAGATAGTCCTCCACAGTCCCCTGCCGGCGGGAGTTCTCGGGCTGCTCACGGAGTCGGTCGAGGGCCCCCTCGGCCGCCGGGTCTCCACGGAAGCGGGCCGCGACCGCGTCCCACAACCGCCGCAGCCGGTCCGTGACGTACGAGTCAACGGCGCCTCCTGCCACCTGCGCCGCATAGTCGGCGATCAGGGCGACCACCGCGCCCACCGCAATCGGTTCCATCTCCGCACCTTCCGGGCCGAACAGCCTGCCACTGTGAATTTTGGGGCCAGTCAGCCACCGCCAGTCGGCTCACCCAGCAAGTCGGCGCCCATCTACGGAACTTGAGGGAGCGGGCGCCCCTGAGTGCTTCCGTAGACAGTCCGAACAGGGGCCAGCTGCCGCCCGCCCGCAACCGAAACGGTGTTCCACGCGCTCGCGCCCTCATCGAGGTGCGGGGCGTACAGGAGGAAGGTGAGACCGAGGGAGAACTCGTCAGCGTAGGTATCGCCCTATCGCGCGGTCGCCACCGACCCTCAGCAGCCGGCTCACCCAGGGCCGCAGTCAGGTGCCGGACTGGCTGCGTACCTCATACCCGCTCGACCTCAGCGACCAGGCCAGGACTCCCTCAAGAAGGTACCCGCGCAAAGCAGCCTCCGTGATCACACCTGAACCCTATCCGCTTGGTAAGCCGACTGGTCCGCCCCCTGTGCTCGATCTCTGTCCATAGCGGCGAGCAGCCCTTCGTGCGCTGCGTCGGTGGTCGCCCCCACGACGGTTGTCGTCGAGCCGCCTATCGGCATGCCGGGCACACGTTGTCGTCGTTGTACCCGTATGGAACGTCGGCCGGAGCAAGGTGCGCGGTCCGGCACGAGGTGCACAGGTCTCCCCCGCAGTTGCGGCAGCCCACGTAACGCCCGCCCGCGTTCTCGTAGCGCCGCTTCTCGATATACGGGGCGTTGCACTTCACTTGAGGTTCCGGTTCAGCCCCGGGGTACAGCGCTGCGATTTCGTAGGTGTCCCTCAGTTTGACCTGGCTCAGGTCTCGGCCTTCCGGAAAGACGCGTCGCCACTCTCCTTGCAAGTGCAGTTCGGTGGTGCCGCACACCCGCACGACGGTCAGACCTTCGTTGTGTGCTTTGTAGGCCTTGGACCACAGATTGGCGAAGGCTTGTGAGTGGATGATGTGCATCCAGTCGGGGCGGTGCAGATCCCTGTTGAATGTCGACTCGCCCATGGCGGAGGCGAACTTGGTGTACAGGGCCTTCACATACTCCAGCGTGACGGCGTCGTCGTTGGCGAGGGCGTGGGCCCGGGCGTCGCGCAGGGTGGTGCGGAACTTCTCTAGCAGGTTCTCGGTGGATCCGGACGTGTAGGACTCGTGGATGACCGGCGGGTCGCACAGGGCGTGCTTGGAGCTCGATAGGCGCAGCAGGAGCCGCAGAGTGGGTTCAGTGACCCAGACAGGTCCAGGTTCAGGGCGCGCGCCGAGAGGGTTTGGCAGGTAGGTGCTGTGTTCCCAGGCTGATGGGGTGATGCGGTGGATGCCGGCGCGGCGCCGGTCGTGAGGGTGGGGGTCTGTGGGTTGGAGCTGGCCGAGGGGAAGATGGGGCCTTCCCCCGTGAAAGTGGGCACGCGGTTATTGATCACGCGACGAGCGTGAGTTTAGTGATGTGGCGTCGGTGTTCGTATTCGTTGGGGCTGAGGTGGCCGTTGGCGGAGTGCCGGCGGCGGGTGTTGTAGCGGGTCAGCCAGGCGAAGACGGTCCTGCGGCAGGTATCAGCGTCACCATAGTCGCGGGCGCCCTGGAGGGTCTCGCGTTTCAGGGACGCGTGGAAGCTTTCGCAGGCCGCGTTGTCCGCGCTGGTGCCGACCGCGCCCATCGACCGGGTGACCCCGAGCTGGTCGCAGAGGCCGGCGAAGGCCCGGCATCCGTATTGCGCTCCGTGGTCGGAGTGGAACACCGCTCCGTCCAGGCCGCCGCGGGTCGCGGCTGCCATCCGCAGTGCGTCGGCGACCAGGCTGGTGCGCATGTGGTCGGCGATGGACCAGCCGACGACCCTGCGGCTGAAGCAGTCCAGCACGGTCGCGAGATAGAGGAACTCCCCGCCGGCGAGCGGAAGATACGTGATGTCGCCCATGTATTTGCGCCCCGGCACGGTGGCGGTGAAGTCCCGCTGGAACAGGTCCGGGACCGGTGAGGCTGCCGGGTCCGGGAGGGTGGTGCGCACGCGTCTGCGCAGGCGGATCCCGGTGATGGAGAACGTCCGCATGATCCGGGCGACCCTCTTCTCGTTGACCCGCCGCCCTTTCTCGCGGAGCTCGGCCGTTATGCGCGGGGAGCCGTAGGCACCGCCGGACTCGCCGTGGACCGCGCGGATCTCCTCGGCCAGGATCCGGTCGTGGTGCTGCCGGGCGGCCCTCGCCTCGGCGCCGGCGAGCCACTTGTAGTAGCTGGACCGGTCACGTTCAGGACCTGGCAGAGCCGCTTCACCTCGTAGGTGTCCCGGTGGTCGTCGACGAACTGGAAGCGGGTCCTCCCAGTTCGTCTCTCCGGCGAAATACTTGGCCGCCTTGCGCAGGATGTCCCGCTCGGTGGCGAGCTTGCGCTCACTCGCCTCGAGCTCGGCCACCCTCGCCTCCAACTGCCGCACCCGCTCGTCCGGATCAGCGGACAGCACCGCCTCCCGAGGTTGGGCGCCCGACCTTGCAGCCGCGGCGGTGATGCCACGGCGTTCGCGGTTCCGCAGCACCCACTCACGCAGGGTGGCCCGGTTGACGCCCAGATCAGCGGCGATGCTCTTGTACGTCGCCCCGGCCGTGGACTCGTACGGGGCCACGGCATCGGCCTTGAACTCGTCCGAGTAGTCCTTCATCGCCATCGGCGGTCTTCTCGCTTCCTCCGGATCAAGCAGACTGCCCGTCACCTGGTGAACCCGGCAAGGAGACTCCCCGTGGCCAGCCCCTTCGACGCCCTCGCCCAAGCCTACGAACGCACCGCCCGGGAACTACCGTTCCGCGAGCACATCGAGGCCCACAGTCTCCTGGTTCGGGGTATCGGGCGCGGCACAGGTCCGGGTCGTCGACGCCGATCTCGTAGCAGGGCTCGCCGCGCTGGAGCCGGGGCAGGGTGTTCACCCACACCGCGACGGCGATGCCCTTCACGCCGTCGGCGAGCGCCGTCAGGCGGTTGTCGAGCAGGTGCTCCTCCTTGCCCACCAGGACGACGTGCAGCCGCGGGAAGGTCTGGGAGCGGGTGTAGCGGTGGCGCCGCCAGAACGGGAACGTGCGGCCGTTGGTGCCCCGGGCGCCTTCCCAGATGCGGTGTCCGGCGTAGCGCTCGTAGTCCCAGACCTCCTTGGCGAGCCGGGCCTGGGACAGGGTGCCGTTGTCGAGCTCGAAGAGGCGCACCTCGCTGGTCTTCGTCGGCAGGGCCAGGACCGCATCGGTGTTGAAGCTCAGGCCGGTCTCCTTGATGGCGTGGTTGACCTCCACCTGCCAGTCGGTCAGATGCTTGCGACCGCCGAAGGCGAGGATCATGTCCGTCACTGCGACGCCGTGCGGACCGAACCCGGCCTTCACCGCCTTCGCTCCGGTACCGGCCTTCGGTCGGAGAGGCAGCTCGTTGCCGGCGGCCAGAGCCTTCTGTCCCGCCGGAGTCAGGTTCCAGATCGGCTGCCGTCCGTCCTTGCCGTGTTCGTCTCCGCCAGCCCCAGCTCCGCCAGCTTCTTCATCGCCCTGCGCACGTACGACCGGCCGTCGGCATCCTCCGCCGTGATCACCTCAGCCATATGCCGCACCGTGGCTATCCGCACGCACCCCAGCATCCGCAGTGCATCGGCCCGTACCTTCGCGGCCGTGGGAGTGGACTTCTTCCCCTTCGCTGACGTCTCAGGGGAAGGGAGAGAGGTGTCAGCGTGCCGCGAGGCACCCTGGCGGGCGGTGTGAGCTGCGGTGATGGGCACGACGTTGGAATCGTTCGCGGCACCGTTCACGGCACTGGATTCCGGGCCGCGCGAAGGGCGTTCAGCACCCCTTGACCAGGCCGGGCCCGGCTCCGGGGCGGGCTGCCGGGCACTGCTGGTGTACGTCATGACAAGGCTCCTCATGCAGGTGGCGCGGGGTCCGGATGGATGTCCCCCGTCACCTGGTAGAGGTGTGGCGAAAGTCGACGGTGTGACATTCCGCTGAGCACCGTTACCGAGCCGTGATCGTCACGGCCGGCCGGACGGAGATCTCTCCTCCCCGTCCGACGGCAGATTCTGTCCACAGGCAAACCGTCCGAGGCTGCTCTCGTGACGCCGTGATCGGCACGGCGATCGTCCTGTGAGGAGCTGTCCATGTCCCGGACCGCCGCTACCACGTTGTTCGGTCCGATGACCCCAGACGCAGTGCGGAGCGCCTTCAGCTACCTGCGGGCCATTGAGGCCGACGATGCCGAAGCCGCAGCCGAGTTGACGGCCCAAGAACCGGAGCTGACCCAGATGCTCCTGGACGTCGCCGAGCGCGTCATCGTCCCTGTCACCGTCCTGATCCGTGACCGTGAGGAGGACCCGAACGCGAGCTCGTTCGCCCTGGCGGAGCTCGGAGGCGTCTTGCTGGACGCCCTGTACTTCTGGCAGGGGGAGACCGGCCCGCAGGTGACCGAGTTCCTCGCGACCTCGATCATCCACTTCATCGAGCAGATCCTCACCCAGGAACACGAGACCGTCGGAGCCGTCTTGCACCACCTGCATGACGTCGCCTTGGGCCAGGCCCTCGATGCGCACCCCGCACCGGCCGGTGCGCATCCGGTTCGCCCAACCACCGCGTAGCGGCGGGCAGGCCCTCTATCACACACTCCCTTGACCACGGCCTGATCGGCGGCGGGACGGGCTGCGTCAAGGGGAAACGCGCCGGGGAGCGCACCTGGTCAAGGGGTAGCTGGTCGGCGCGCGCCGGTGCGGTGGGGGACATCGGGTGCGCGCGAGAGTGCCGGGCATCGTCGGGTGCTGCGCATCGGGTGCGTGACGACATCGCGGTGGGCACCAAAGTGGCGTCCATCGTCATCCGGTGCCGCACGGAGTGGCGTCCACTCGGTGAGCCCATCGGGTGGAGCCCGCTGAGTGGAGCCCACCCGATGTCGTGCATCGCCACCGGATGCAGAACATCGTGGGCTCCACTCGGTGGACGATGCCCGGCATCGTCACCACAGCCAGGCGTTGGAGTGCCGCACCCGGGACAGGGCGCGGGCATCGCGGCGCGCGGCCGCGTTGCCGATCCGGTTCTGCCGGGAGCGGGGCCGGCGCAACTGCGCGGCGGCGAGGCGGCGCTTCCCGGCTTCCTGGAGTCGCTTCCGCTGCTTGCGCAGCTCCTTCTTCTTGTCCGCCTTCGACTTCGGTTCCGGGGCCGCTTCCAGATCGGCTGCCACCCCAGGGCTCATCGGGCTCGGGCGCCTGGTCCTCGTTGAGCGCGGCTGCCATCTTCGCGCGGGGCCGCGTGCGCGCGGGCGAGGGCGTCGTCGGGGTTGCAACGTTCTTCTGGGGTGCTCATGCGACTCCTTCTGTGGTCCGGCCCGGTGTGTGCTGGGTGCCGAGCTGCTGGGTGTGCGGCGGCGAGGCCGTCGCCGGGGCGGGCTGCGGTCGAGAGCCGTGGGCGACGGCGCGCTCCCGCTTGCCGTCCTGGAGCTTGGCGGCCAACTTCGCGGCGGCTTCGAAGGTCCGGCGGGTCTGCTCCACCGTGTCGACACGGGTCTCCGGCTCCAGGAGGCGGCCGTCCTTCCGGCCCGAATGGAACGGCCGCGGGTGCGACCTCGAGGCGGCGGCCACGGAGACGGCGTACGGCCGGGTGCGGGAGCCCAGGCGGTCTGCACGCCGCGCAGCGTGGACCCGGGCGGTCAGCGCGCCGGCGGTGAGGCGGGCCCGCCCGTATGGCGGGGCTGTCCGCTTGCGGGTCAGCGGGCGCAGCACGGCCTGCTCCTCGGTGTCGCGCGGGTACAGGGCGCGTAGATCGGCGGTCATCATCCGTCGGCTGGCCGGGCGGGTGTAGTCGTCGACGACGGTCTGCACGATCTGTTCGTCCAGGCCGGGTTGGTGGGGCCGGCCGCGCAGGACGCAGGAGAGGTAGCGGCGGGCTTCGGCGGGCAGATGGTGGCGCTTGAACGCGCCGCGCATCACGTACACCACCGCGACGACGTCGACGGCCGCCAGGGCGACGTCGACCACTGCGGCGACCCGGGCCCGGATCGCCGCAGCCGCGGCGCGGGCGTACTCGAGGAGGGAGTTGATGACGTCGACAGCCACCCCGGAGGTGAGGATCGCGCTCGCCTTCCACCACGCGCGCCGCTGCGCGAGCGGACGGGCCGTCTGCTTCGGCGGGCGAGTCTTGCGGGCGGCCATCTGGTTCAGCTTGGCGCGGGCCCGTTCGGAGACCACGGGCAGGAACTTCAGCTCACCGTCGTCGTCGACGGCGGTTCCGTACTCGTGCTCCAGGTCCTCGAGGCAGGCGGCGATCTGGTCGCTGCCGGCGGACGTCCCGCCGCTGACCGTCGGACAGCTCGACACGGCGGACGCCGTTGTCACCACGGTCGCCGCGACCATCGCCGTCACCGGCACCGTGGTCCTCGACCACGGTCGGCCAGGGACGGCGGGCCCTGACGCTGCTCCCGGACCAGCACATCTGCCTGGTCCGGGCCGATCAGATCACACCCGACGTGCCCGATGCGCTCCGTCGCGACCGTTGAAACTCATCGCAGGCCCCTCGGCGATCAGCGACATCGAGCTGGAGCGGGTGGAGGGCGTACACGGGCCCAGGACCCTCGACATCATCGTGCTGGGGGACGCTTAGCCGCCGGAGCACATCACGGTTTCGCAGTGCGGTCAGGTGGCCGCGCTGCGAAGCCGTGTGCATTTTCCACGCATCGACCATGATAGATCCTATCTATTTTTTGCGTGTTGACCTGACGTGGGTCAATGACGAGGAACTTTCTCATTTCTGTCCTTAGCTCTAGACAAGACGTGAGCACGTACCCCTTAATACATCCGATGTCCGAGAAGATGTGACCTGATCGGACACGAGCCGCCGTTCCCCGCCGTCCGGGCTGAGTCACGGACAAACCACTGTCGACACGCCCCGTGTCCTTCACCCCTTCTGGAGCCGCAAATGACCTCCGCTCCCCTCAGCAGGCGCTCCCTCATCAAGGCCGCCGCCCTCGCCGGCGGCACCGTGGCCTTCGGACTGCCGCAGGCCCTGTGGCCCACCGCCGCCGAGGCGTACTCGGTCTCCTCGAAGATGGACTGGTGGTACCAGGCCCGGTTCGGGATGTTCATCCACTTCGGGTCCTACTCCTACCTCGGCCACGGCGAGTGGGCCTTCAGCTCCGAGACCTGGTCCAAGGCCAACTACCAGACCCAGGTGTCCGCGCACTTCAACCCCACCGCGTTCAACGCGGCAACCATCGCCCAACTGGCGGCGGACGCCGGCATGAAGTACCTGGTAATCACTGCCAAACACCATGAAGGCTTCGCCATGTGGGACTCCAACGTCCCCAGCTTCACCGACACCACCGGCACCAAGCTGTACAACCTGCACGACTACGCCGGTGTCCAGGGTGATCTGCTGGCGGCGCTCAAGACCGAGTGCGAGGCACGAGGCGTCAAGTTCGGGCTCTACTACTCGATCCTGGACTGGAACCATCCCTCCCAGACCATCCGAAGCCGCGGTCTCACCACGATGGCATCACAGGCCGCCCGCACGGGTTACATCGCGGACATGAAAGCCCAACTGCAGGAGCTGCTGGACCGCTACGACCCGGCGCTCCTGTGGTTCGACGGCGACTGGTTCGGCGAACCCTCCAGCCCCACCCTCGAGGACTGGTGGCTCCGGTCGGACGGTGTCGACCTCTACAACTGGCTGATCGCCCGCAAGCCCGGACTCGTCGTCAACGAACGGGTCAAGCGGGACCTCGGTCTGGGCGACTACACGGTCGCGGAGTTCGGTGTCCCCAACGCGCCCCTGGACCGCCAGTGGGAGAGATGCGACACCATGAACGGCGCCTGGGGTTACCAGGCGGGCCGAGAGAACTCCTACCGCCCCGTCAGGGATTTCGTTCAGGAACTCGTCACCTGCGTCTCGCGGGACGGCAACTTCCTGCTGAACATCGGCCCCAAGGGCGACGGCTCGGTCACCCCCGGATCCGTGACCATCCTGCGCGGCCTGGCCTCCTGGATGGCGACCTACGGCGACAGCGTGCACGGAGCCACGGCAAGCCCCTTCACCACCGACCCCACCTGGGGGAGGGCCACCAAGAAGGACGGCAAGCTGTTCGCCCACGTCTTCACCTGGCCCGCGGGCGGCGTGCTGCAGATCCCGTCGATCACCAACACGATCAGCCGGGTCTACCTGATGAACAACCCCTCGGCCTCGCTCACCTACACCGTCAGCGGCGGCCAGATCAGCGTCACCGTGCCGGCTACCGCCCCGGACGCCAATGACTCCGTGGTCTGCGTCGAGGTCAGCGGCGTCCCCACGGCCGCCGACGGAGCCCGGGTGACCGTGTTCCAGGACGTGAGTTACTCCTCGGCGAGCGCCAGCCTGCCGCTGGGCAGCTACACCTCCTCCCAGCTGTCGGCCGCGGGGGTGGGGACCGCGACCATCTCCTCACTCAGGGTGCCCCAGGGCTACCAGGTGACGGGCTACGCCGGCGACAACTTCACCGGCACGGCCTGGACGTTCACTGCGGACAATCCCGACCTGCGGGTGACCGGCAACAACGACGCCATCGTCTCGCTGAAGGTCACCTTCAATCCCGCCTCATACTTCCGTCTGATCAACGTCACGGACGGTCTGGCCCTGGACAGCGGCGGCAACGTCGCCAGCGGCTCGAACCTCAAGCAGTGGACGCCGGTCGACAGCCCCAACCTCCAGTGGCAAGCCGTAGACCTCGGCGACGGCTACTACAGGCTGGTCAACCGCGCCAACGGCATGGTCGCCGACGGCTGGGGCTCGACCAGCAACGGCGCTCCAGCCCAGCAAGCAGCCTGGAACGGCGGCCCCCACCAGCAGTGGAAGATAACCGACCGCGGCAACGGCCAGTACTCGATCGCCAACCGCACCACCGGACTCGTCCTCGACGGCGGCGGACAGGTCCCCTCCGGGTCCGTGACCAAGCAGTGGACCTGGGTGACCAACAACAACCTGCTGTGGACATTCCAGCCCACCTCCTGACCACCCGTCACGGCCGCGCCGCCCGTACCTCTTCCCGGGCCACAGCGCCACGACGCGCCTCCTGCGCGGCCGCTGTGGGCCGGGGCCCCTCCGACCCGCACGTCTCCACGAAGAAGACGCGCACGTCCCCACGCGGAAGAGCCGCACGTCCCCACCCGGCAAAGAAGGGCCGCACATGCACACCTCCCGAAGACTCTCCGCCAGACTCACGGCCACGGCATCCGCCACCTGCCTGGCCGCCGCCGGACTCGCGCTCGTCCCGGCGGGAGACGCCTCGGCCGCGGGCGCGCCGCAGGGCGGTCACGTCTACGCCCTGACGGCGGCCAACAGCGGCAAGAACGCCGCCGTGCTGGGCGACTCCCTGGCCAACGGCGCGGCGGTCGTGCAGAAGACGGTCTCCGGCGGCCCCGGCCAGCTGTGGGAGGCGGTCGACCACGGCGACGGCACCTTCTCGCTGGTCGACATCAACAGCGGCAAGTGCATGGACGTCCTGAACGGCTCCATGAACGCGGGGGCCGCGATCATCCAGGGGACCTGCACCGGCGCCGGCACCCAGAACTGGACCTTCAGCGGTTCGGAGATCGTCTCCGCCCGCAGCGGCCTGTGCCTGGACGTCTCTGGCGGCTCCACCGCGGAGGACCACGCGATCATCCAGTGGACCTGCAAGAACACGGCCAACCAGCATTGGAGCCTGACCGAGCGCCCGCGCTCCGCCACCTGGGGCCCGGCCATGACCAGCGGCGGCCAGACCTTCACCGAGCGGACCATCCGGATGGTCGTCCACAACAACACCTCCGGCGCGGGGCTGCGCATCCGGCTGTCCAACCTGCGCAGCACGACCGCCCTCTCGGTCGGTGCCGTCACGGTGGCGGTCCGGTCCAGCGGCGCCACCGCGGTCGCGGGCACCACGCACACCGTCACCTTCGGCCGGTCGGCCGCGCCGACCATCCCCGCCGGGCAGGAACTGACCAGCGACGTCATCGCGATGCCGGTCGTCGCGGAGCAGAACCTGCTGGTGAGCGTCTACCTCCCGGGCACCACCGGCGCCTCGACCTACCACGACAACGCCCACCAGACCTCCTACCTGTCCGCCGCGGGCAGCGGCAACCACGCCGCCGAGGAGGCCGCGACGAACTTCGCCACCACCACGAACCACTGGTTCTACGTCGCCGGACTCGACGTCGTGTCACCCACGGCCAAGGGAACCGTCGTGGCCATCGGCGACTCCATCACCGACGGCTCCATCGCCACCGACAACGCCAACCAGCGCTGGCCCGACTACCTCGCCCGGCGGCTCCAGGCCGAGTCCGGCGGCCAGCGCCTCGGCGTGGCCAATGAGGGCATCGGCGGCAACCGGGTGGTCACCGACAGCCCGTCCGCGCCGCAGGGCATCGCGGCCGTGAACCGGTTCTCCCACGACGTCCTGACCCAGCCGGGCGTGAAGGACGTCATCCTGCTGGAGGGCATCAACGACATCAACAACACCAGCATCACCACCGCCGACCAGATCATCGCCGCCTACCAGACCATGATCAACCAGGCGCACCAGGCTGGTGTCCGGATCATCGGCGGGACCATCCTGCCGAACTCCACGCAGACCGCCGCCAAGGCCGCCATCCGCGCCCAGGTCAACGACTGGATACGCACCAGCGGCGCCTTCGACGCGGTGATCGACTTCGACGCGGCGCTCCGGGACCCGGCCAACCCGGCGCAGCTGCTCCCCGCCTACGACAGCGGCGACCATCTGCACCCCAACAGCGCGGGCATGCAGGCCATGGCCAACACGGTGAACCTCTCGCTGCTCACCTCCTGAGCGGTGCCCACCTCCCGGACGGCGTAGTTCCGTCCGGTGCCCCCTCTACGTGTACGGGGCACCGGACGGAACGGCCCTCATCCGTGCGCCTGCGGGCAGCTACTGCCGACGATGCCGGCCAAGGGCACTGTCACGTTGGCTGACCGGTGGGATGATCTTCTGGTTGATCAGCCTGGGAAGGGGCGTCCGTGGGGAGCGCGTCGCTGTCGTACAACGGGCACCGGTACCCGGCCGAGGTCATCTCCCCCTGCGTGTGGCTGTACCACCGCTTCCCGCTGTCGTTCCGCGAGGTCGAGGAGCTGATGCTTGAGCGCGGGATCGTCCTCTCCTACGAGACGGTCCGCCGCTGGTGTGTGAAGTTCGGCCCGGCCTACACACGCGAGTTGCGTCGCCGTCGGCCCCGGCCTGGGGACAAGTGGCACCTGGACGAGGTCTTCATCAAGATCAACGGCGAGCAGAAGCACCTCTGGCGGTCGACCAGGACGGCATGGTGCTGGACATCCCGGTGCAGAACCAGCGGGACAAGACCGCGGCCAGACGCTTCTTCCGCAGGCTGATGAAGAAGACCCGCACGGTGCCCAGGGTGGTCGTCACCGACAGGCTCCGCTCCTACGGGGCGGCCCACCGCGAGGTCATGCCCTCCGTCGAGCACCGCTCCCACAAGGGCCTGAACAACCGGGCGGAGAACAGCCACCAGCCAACAAGGCAGCGCGAACGGGCGATGAAAGGCTTCCGAAGCACCGGCGCTGCCCAGCGGTTCCTGTCCGCGTTCAGCGGTATCTCACCCCACTTCCGCCCCAGACGCCACCTGACGACCGCCCCCGACTACCGGGCCGACATGACCATCCGCTTCGCCATCTGGGACCAGATCACCGGCGCTGCCGACCGACCCACCACGGCCTGACCACAGGCCCGGCTCCCAAGCGCACCCTGCCCCGACGCGCCGTCAGGCAGTCACACCCCCAACAACGTGACAACGCCCCTGCTCGAGATAGGCGTGTTCCACCCACCGACGGCACCGGACCGACGCCTCGTCAGGCGAGCGCCGAGGTCGAGGCCCCCAGGAAGTCCCTGCGCAACGGCATGCCGGACAGGCCGTCACCGCCGGTCCTGACCGCCAGCACCTGGTTGACGCCCATCGTGTTGGTCTCGAACCCGACCGCCGAGGCAGCCATATACAGGCGCCATACCCGCGCCCGCCCGGGCGAGGTCAGTTTGACCGCCTCGTCCCAGTGCGCTTCGAGGTTGGCCACCCACTCACGTAGCGTGAGGGCATAGTGCTCGCGCAGGGACTCGACGTCGCGCACCTCAAAGCCCACTTCCTCCAGCAGCGACACGGTGGAGCCTATGGGAGCCAGCTCGCCGTCGGGGAAGACGTACCGGTCGATGAAGGGGTCCATCCGGTACTTCTTTTCGTCCCGCACAGGGCGCCGCGATATCTGGTGGTTGAGCAACCTCCCGCCGGGCTTCAGCAGTTGATGCAGGATGTCTGCGTACTTTCGGTATCGCTTCCTGCCCACGTGCTCGGCCATACCGATCGAGGAGATCGCGTCGAAGGGGGAGTCGTCGATCTGGCGGTAGTCCTGCACCCTGATCTCCACCAGGTGCTCAAGCCCCGCCGCGGCGACACGCTCGCGAGCCAGTGCCGCCTGCTCGTCCGAGATGGTGACCCCTACGACCTGTACGCCGTAGCGTCCGGCCGCGTGTATGGCCATCGAGCCCCAGCCGCAGCCCACGTCCAGCAGCCGCTGCCCCTTGCGCAGAGCGAGCTTGCGGCAGACCAGGTCCAGTTTGGCCTCCTGGGCCTGCTCCAGAGTGTTGTCGGAGCCGGAGGGCGGGTCGCTCTGCCAGTAGGCACAGGAGTAGACGAGGGAGGGGCCCAGGACCAGGGCGTAGAAGTCGTTGCCCACGTCGTAGTGGTGACTGATGGCCGCCTTGTCACGGCGCATGCTGTGCGCGGGACCGCGACGGCGCACCACCTCCTCGGCGGGTGGTGCCGGCGGGAGCCCGACCCCCGCGAGGCCGAGCGTTCGGCTCGCGGCACGCAGGCTGCCGGGGGTGGTCAGCACGCTCAGCGCTCCGCGGAGCGCCGCCGTGCGGCTGCCGGACTCCTCCCGTTCCCACAGCAGGGTCGAGATGCGTTTCAGCAACTCGTACAGGTCGCCGTCGACTTCGAGGTCTCCGGCCACCCAGGCGCGGGCAAGCCCCAGCTCACCGGGCCGCCACAGCAGACGCCGCAAAGCTTCGCGGTTGTGCAGGACGAAGGCCGGCCCGTCCTTGGGACCGGCAGTGCTGCCGTCCCAGAGGCGGATTCCCACGGGCAGGGGGAGACCCAGCGCCTGTTCACTGAAGCGGGCCAGAACTGCTGCGGCTGGTTCGGTCATGTGAAACCTCTCAAATTCAAAACGCGGGGCTTAGAAGTCATCTCATTTGGTTCGGTAAGCTGCTGGTCGTGGTTTCGATCGTTGAACGGCTGGTGCCGGATGAGTTGTGGGAGCTGTTCCAGCGGGT
>NZ_JBIWLX010000022.1:0-203786 GCF_044766405.1 Streptomyces sp. NPDC102270
TCAACGCACACAAGGCCGGCACCATCAAGGGCCTGTCCGCCGAGGTCGGAACCTCGATCACCTCCGGCTCCGCGATCTGCGAGATCAAGGACTGACCCGCAGGACGTGGGTCCGTTCGGAAAGACGGAAGGACCGCCGGGCCGTTCGGCCCGGCGGTCCTCTGTTTCAGCGGCTGCCGCTCGGCGGGGCAGGACCCGCTACGAGAAGAACCCGTACAACCGCCGCACCCGCCCGTTCTCCACAGCGATGAAGTCGTATCCCACGGCCAGCGGTGCTCCGCCGGCCGGGCCGACCTGCCAGGTGAACCGCCCCAGGTCGTGGTGTGTGCTCACTTCGCTCGCCAGCGAGAAGACACTGCCGGGAAGCTGCTTCTGGGTCTCCGCGATGTACTCGTCCAGCGCCGCCCACCCCTCGGCCCGCACGTTCGGGTCGACGTACTCGACGTTCTCGGCGAACAACTCCTCGATCGCGGCCCTGCGTTCGCCCCCGTCCACGAGGTTCCAGGTCTCGATGTACTTCTTCACGACGGTGGTGATGTCACTGCTCACGTGCCGGGTCTCCTTGTTTCTGTGATGCCGCGGGTTTCGGGAGTCGTCCTGAGGACCTTCAGGACGTGGTGCGGGGTCGGACCGCCACCGGCAGTTCGGCGAGGCTGCGGATCGCGAGGGCTCCGTTGGTCTGCGGGGTCTGCGTCTGCAGCTCGACGTCGTACTCGATGAGGGCGTCGAGGACGACCTCGATAACCAGCTTGGCGATCGGAGCGGCCACGCAGTAGTGGATGCCGTGCCCGAACCCGAGGCTCCGGGTGCCGCGCCTGCTCAGGTCGAGACGGTCGGGATCCGGGTACGCCTCGGGGTCTCGGTTGGCCGCGCCGAGCAGCATGAAGACCTCTTCGCCGGCCTTGACCGGGACCCCGCCGACTTCGGTGTCCTGCAGTGCGGTCCGGTTGATCAGCTGCACGGACGCGTCGTAGCGCATCAGCTCCTCGACGGAACCCACCGCCTCCTCGGGGTGGCTGCGATACCACTCCAGCTGGTCGGGATGGCGCAGCAGGGAGAGCACGGCCAGGCCCATCGCGGCCTGGGGCGCGCTGAATCCGGCAAGGAAGATGTTCGCCACCGTGGTGAGCAGCTCGATCTCGTTGAGTCGCTCGCCGTCCTGCTCGGCCAGGACGAGCTCGCTCATCAGGTCGTCGACCGGCTGGGCGCGGCGCTCGTCGATCAGTTCCTGAGCGATTTCGACGTAACCGTCGCGGGCCTTGAGCCGGTTGGCGAGTGCTTCGGGCGACAGGGTGTAGGCCGGGTCCAGTCCACGCCCGGCGTCGTTGGCGTACTCGATGCACTGGGCCAGGTACTTCTCGGGAACACCGACGAGGATGTTCAGCACGCCAGCGCCGAGCGGCCGGAACAGTCTGGCAGTGAGGTCGACGGAGCCCTGGGCAGCAGTCTCCTTGGCCGTCTCCGCGACCAGCTTGGCCGCGAGTTCCGCGGCGGGCCGGCGCAGCCGCTCTATGGCACGCGGCGTGAAGGCCTTGTTGACCAGCGCCCGGATGCGGGTGTGGTCGGGCGGGTCCATGAACATCACCGCGGGCCTGAGGCCTTCGGGCGTGGGTATCAGCGTGTCCTGGTAACCGGCGCCCTCTCCGCGGCCCAGCTTGGGGTTGCGCAGCACGGCGTGGACATCGTGGTAGCCGAGGACGGCGACGCCGGCACCGGTGCGGATCACCGATCCGCCGGTGGCGCGCAGCCTGCGGTAGGTGGGGTAGGGGTCGGAGTGGAAGGCGGGGTCGAACGGATCGTAGGGCAGGACCTCCGGGAGGTCCTCGGTGGCCGCGGTCTCCACGGTCTCGGTCATGTCAGGTATCCCGTCTGATATGGCATCGGTCGGTCAGCCGGCGGCGGAGGTCGCAACCAGTTCCACCGGCATGTCGAGGATCACGGTGTGCTTGTTGTTGGGGGCGTGGACGACCGGTCCGGTGAGGCGGATCTCCGCCACCTTTTCCAGTAGGGCTTCCAGGAAGAGCCGGATCTCCAGGCGGGCCACCTGGTCGCCCAGGCAGAAGTGGGTGCCGGTGCCGAAGGAGAGGTGCGGGTTGTGGCTGCGGCTGATGTCGAAGGCCGACGCGTTGTCGAAGACGTCTTCGTCACGGTTGGCCGAGGGCCACCAGAAGGTGACCTTGTCGCCCGCGGCGATGCGGTGGCCATGGAGCACGACATCCCGGGTGGCGGTGCGCCGGTTGTAGGGGTTGGGCGGCACCCAGCGAAGGATCTCCTCGACCGCCTGAGGCAGGAGCGAGCGATCCTTGCGCAGTGCCTGCCACTGGTCGGGGTGCTGCGCGAGGGCGAGAACTCCGCCGGCAATGGTGTTGCGGGGCTGTTCGAAGCCGGTGATGAGGATGAGGACGGCGTTGGCGTCCCGCTCCTGGTCGGTGAGCGGCGGCTCGCCCTGCCCACCGTCGATGGCGCCGGCGGCGAGGACCGAGCCGAGATCCTGCGCGGGCTCTTCGCGCTTGCGGTCCAAGAGGTCCTTGAAGTACGCCGACATGGCGTGGAAGACCTCGGTCGAGCCGGCGTCGACCGAGCCGGTCAGGCGGTTGGTGAAACCGAGGTTGAGGCGTCCCCAGTCCGCGAGCCGGTCCCAGTCCGCGCGGGGGGCACCCAGCAGCAGGGAGACGGCACGCAGGGCGTAGGGCTCGCTGAGGTCCTTCATGAAGTCGGCCCGGCCGCCCCGGGCCAGTGCCCCGGTCAGCAGACCGTCGGCGATCTCGCGAAGCGGGGCGGCCAGGCCCTGGGCCACCTCGCCGGTGACGGCGGGACGCAACAGCCGCCGGATCAGATCGTGGCGCGGGTTGTCCATCATGGCGAACAGCACTCCGGCGTGGACGCCGATGGGCAGGTCGTCCAGGTGGGAGCCACCGCCGGCGCGGTCGCCGCCGCCCTGGGCGGAGAAGTCGGGGGACGCGGCGGCGGCCACGATGTCGGCGTGCCGGGTCAGGACCCAGAATCCGTCGCCGTCCGCGGTGCGTCCGCCGGGGTGGAAGAGGACAGGTGCCTCCCGACGGAGCCGGGCAAACAGGTCGTAGGGGACGCCGTCGGCGAACCGGGTCTGGTCCGACAGGTCGAATCCGTCCAGCACCGCCGGGAGTTCAGGGTCGATCGTCATGGGGTCCTCTCGATTTCACACCGTCCGTCGCCGCTCAGTGACGGACGAGCTGGTCGTGGGCGCCGGCCAGCCAGCGGCGGCTGATCTTGGCGTGGTCGGGCTCGGACTCGGTCCGCAGCCGCGCGAACAGTGCGGCGAGCCGGTGGCGCGCCTCGACGGAGTGCACGTCGGCGAGTTCCTGGTGGTGCCACGGCTCGGTGTCCGCAACCTGGTCGTCGGCCGCGGCTCGGGCCAGGACGGCGACGGCGTTGAAGAGCTCGCCGGCGATGCGGCCAAGAAGAACGACGGTGCGCTCCTTGGCGTGGAGATGCTCGGGGTCCGGGTGGCGGCGCACCAGGTCGGTGGCAAAGTGCCTTACGTCGGCCACCAGCCGGGTCACCGCCCGCAGATGGTCCTGGTTGGCCGGGGACAGCCCGGTGGCCGCGCTCTCCTCGGCCGTCGCGGGAGCGCCTGCGTCGGTGTGCGCGGCGGCGTAGAACCTCGCGAGCAGCATCCGGCCCAGTTGGTTGTCCAGCTGGAAGTCGACGTTGCCGGCGATGCGCAGACCGCGGGCGTCCCTGAAGGCGCGTTCCAGCGGTACGGGAACGGCGCCGCGCCGGACCTTGCTCGCCACGGTCTCGAAGCCCTCCCCGCCGTAGAGGGACACGGTCCGGTCGACGGTCCGCCAGGCCCCGCGGACCAGCAGGTTCTTGGTGAGGAACCGTTCGAACCAGCGGTTGCTCAGGCCGTCGGTGAGCAGGCTCCAGCGGGCCGCCGACTCCATCGCGTACACCTCCGCGAGGGTTGCCGTGACCGTGCGCTGGATCTCGTCGTACTCGCCGAGCGGGCGGCCGTCCACGACACGCCGGGCGATGAACTCCCGTGACCAGGCGAGGCAGTTTTTGGCGATCGCCATCGCGGGAGCGCCGGTGAAGTGGATACGGCCGAGCAGCGCCACCAGTCCCACCAGCGGGGGGAGGTGGTCGCCGTCGGGATCGAGGAGCACCTGGGCGGCTGGAACGCGTACGTCGTCGAAGCGCAGTGACGCGTTGGGCAGTCCCCGGCTGCCCATGAACTCCACGCGGGAGCCAACGGAGAAACCGGGGCTGCTGGTGTCCAGGAAGAAGGCGCCGACCTTGGGGCCGTTGTCGCCGGGCAGGGTCGCGGACACCGCGAGGAGGTCGGCCACCGGCCCGTTGCCGGTGAAGAGTTTCTCGCCGCGCAACAGATAGCCCCCGTCCACCGGTGTCGCGGTGAGGGTGGGGCGGGTGTTGTTCTGCCCGGCACGGTCGGTGTCGCCGAAACCGGAGACGGTGCCGGCGGACAGCCGTTGGCTCACGAACTCCCGCAGCGGGCCGGGCGGCAGGGCCGGGAGCATCGCCGCCGCGCCGACGCCGTTCTGGATGGCCAGGATCTGTCCGACGGCCACGGAGTGAGCGCAGGCCTGGGCGATCAGGCGAAAGCAGTTGTAGGGCGACAGACCGTGGCCGCTGAGTTCCGGAGGGACCACCAGCCTGAGGTAGCCGCGTTCCTGGAGGTCGTCGAGGAGCCCGTCGGGCAGAAGGCGGGTGTCGTCCACCTGCGCGGCGTCGACGCGCAGGGCGAAGAACTCGTCGGCCTCGGCGACCAGCCGGTCGCCGAGCGCCTTCTCGGTCCGGCTCTGCCGGGGAAACTCTCGCCAACTGTTCCAGTCGAGACTGCCCGTCGACAAATCCGTAAGAAAGGAGTGGGGGGCGGTCTCACTGTCGAGCGGTGCGGCGGTCATCGGAGAATCCTCTTTCGGTCGACGCGCGGCACTCGAAAAGCTAATGACGCGTGCCCCCTATCGCCAACCCCAGTTCTTCCGGGCCCGACCCCTATAACCAGGGGAAAAGCCGAATGGGCCGGACGCGCAGAACGCGTCCGGCCCATACTGGGCGAGCACCATGGGCCGGCGGCCCCGAGGAGATCAGCCGAAGAAGTTGTACGCCAGGTCGATGACCCCGTCGCTCAGCTGCAGCACGCCATAGCCCGTGGCGATCGGCTCGGCGGCAGGGCCGAGGTGCCAGGTGTAGAGCACGGCGTCGTTGTGGGAGCCGATGACCGTGGTCAGGTCGAGCGGCAGGTCACCGAGCTTCCCACGAGCGGCACCGATGGCCTCCACGATGGCGTCCACCCCGTCGGCGACCCAGTCGGGGTCGATGATCCTGGCCTTCTTGGCGAAGATCGATTCAAGGGTGGCCTTACGGCTCTCGGCGTCGAAGTCGTTCCACGCCTTGAAATAGGTCTCGACGATCTGCGTGACATCGCTCATGGGGAGAGTCCTTCCGAATAACAGGTAAAAAAACCCCGCGGGACGGATCGCCACCACGGGCCCCCGGGCATCACGGCCACGGGTCTGAAGCACGTCTGACAGTCAACGACTACACGCCGTTCAGTTGTGCCACGCCCAACAGTAGCGGAACGCCGTTCACTGTCAAGTGGGTTGATTTTTGGCCCGGTTGACCGGAAAGAGGGCATGAAAAAGCGCCGGGCCACACCCGAAGGTGTGGCCCGGCGCTACCTACGTCCCAGAACCGACGAGGCCTCAGCCGCCCACGGCCGGCACGGGAGCCGTGAGGCCCAGCAGATGCGTCAGGTCGACCAGCTCCGCGTGATAGAGCTTGGCCGGATCCTGGACCTGGGGCCGCAGATGGCCGTAGATCTCCAATGAGACGAGCCCGTGCAGACGCCCCCACAACCGCATAGCGAGCGCCACGGCCGCCGGATGCAGATCGGGAAAGACCGAACGCACGGTCCTGATGAACTCGGGGTCGTAGTCGTCCCAGGTGTAGTGCTCGTCGGCGTGCAGCCGCTGGGCCCACGGCCAGGCCGTCACCACGACGCCGGTGAGTGCCGTGCAGGCGCGGTGTTCGGCCTCGGCGGCGGGACCGCACAGGGGCACCTGGTAGTCCGGCGCGGGGTCGCCGTACACAAGACGGAACTCCTGCGGATTGGCCACCGCCCAACTCCGGTAGGCCTGGCCGTATGCCATCACCTGGCCGACCGGCCCCTCGGACGCGGCGGCGACGGCATCCTCCAGCGCCTGCGCCAGGGAGTTGTACACATCGGCGACCAAGGCCGTGATCAGGTCGTCGCGCGTGTCGTAGTAGCTGTAGATCGCGCCGGCGGTCATCCCCATCTCGCGAGCGATCGCGCGCAGGGACACGGCCGCCGTGCCGTTCTCCGCCATGTGCTTCAGCGCGATCGTCTTGATCTCCTGGGCGGCCTCTGCACGGAGGCGTTCTCGCCTGCTCGGTTTCGGGTCTGCCATGACGCCATCCTAACAGCGTAAAGTTCGGCCACTGCCGATCAGTTTTTGAGCGACGTGTAGTCACTGTCGGCCGTATGAGCCCTGGCCTGGCCCGTTGCCGCTCATACACCCCCTGTCGGATCTCAGCCCCGGACGTCCACCCGGGCCCGATCTAGGGGTTGCCGCTAGGGGTGCGCCGCCCCATACCGTCGACTGGCGGAATAGCGAGCCAAATCGTGCGAAGGACCGGCCGGCATTGCCGAACTCCGCTCTCCTGCACATTCAGGAAAGGCTGAAAATGGTCAATTCGACTATCGAATGGGATTACATCATCGTCGGAGCCGGCGCCGCGGGGTCGGCTCTCGCGGCCAGACTCTCGGAGGATTCGTCGGCGAACGTACTCCTGCTGGAGGCAGGCAAGGACATTCGCCCGGCAGACCGGCCGCAGAATTTTGTCGGTCGTCAATTCGATCTGGACATGGCCGCGCAGCCCGACTTCTGGTGGCACGGTCTGCAGACCCGGATCCACCCCGGCCTGGATCCGATCCCCTTCCAGGCGGGCCGGGGCGTCGGGGGCACTTCGCAGGTGAACGGCCTCTTCTCCATCCGCGGCGTGCGCGACGACTTCGACCGCTGGGTGGCGCAGGGCGCGCAGGGCTGGTCGTTCGACGAAGTCCTGCCGTACTACCGGAAGTTGGAGGACGACCTCGACTTCCCCGATGCCCCGTACCACGGCCGGGGCGGTCCGCTGCCCATCTACCGTGAGCCCCAGGAGAACTGGGGCGGCGCGGACATCGCCTTCCGTGACGCCGCGCTGGATCTGGGTGTCGACTGGCACGACGACACCAACGCGCCGGACGCGACCGGCCTTTCCCCTTTCGCCATGCACATCCGGGACGGCAGGCGCGTGGCCGCCAACGACGGATACCTGGAGCCCGCGCGCGGGCGCGCCAACCTGACAGTCCGGGGCGAGGCACCGGTCGACACCGTCACCTTCGCACCCGGCGGAAAGCGGGCCACCGGAGTCAGGCTGGTGAACGGGGAGACCATCCCGGTGGCCCGCGGGGGCGAGGTGATCCTCTCGGCCGGCGGCGCCCTCTCCCCCGCTCTCCTCGTGCGCTCGGGCATCGGCACCACGGCGGACCTGGCAACGCTCGGCGTGGACCAGGTCGCGGATCTCCCGGTCGGCCAGGAACTCACCGAGCACCCCTTCATCGTTCTCGCCCTGCCCATTCCGCCGGAGAAGGCCGCGAGCCCCTACGGCCGTACCGTGAACGTCACTTGGCGTTACTCGTCGGGTCTCGCCGACGCCGGCGCCAATGACATGATGATCATCCCGAACAACGGCTGGCTCGGCATTCCCGGTGTGTGCATCTGGCAGATGCACGCCGTCAGCCGCGGCAGGCTGAACTTCACGTCGCGCGATCCGCTCACGGGGCCGTTCGTGGAGATGCGCATGCTCACCGAGCAGAGTGACGCACTGCGCGCGAAGGACGCCCTGGAGCGGGTCGACGAGCTGATCCATCGCCCGGCTTTCGCGGCCGTCCTGACCGACAGGCCGGAGCTGCCGTCCGCCGAGGAACTGCCGAAGGTGACGTTCGCCAGCCACCACGTGGCGACGACGGCCCGGATGGGTGCGCCGGACGAGCCGACCACGGTCGTCGACCCCGAGTGCCGCGTCCTCGGCGTCGAGGGACTGCGTGTCATCGACCAGTCGGTCATGCCCGAGGTCATCCGAGGCAATCCGCTGCTGACCGTCCTGATGATGGCCGAGCGGATGGCGGACCGCATCAAGACCGCCCGCACCTGATCGCACCCCCCGGGGCCAGGCCCAACTCGCTTGCCCCCGACACCGTTTGACAGCCGAGCACCGTTGAGTCAAACTCCACCGTGTTGTTATTGAACACCGTGTACTAACGACGCGTCGCTCATCGCTGCCGGGCCCACAGTGCGCACCGGCCCAGTGACAGAAGGAAGCCCTGTCGTGGTTGACACCGTCCCCAAGAACCGGCACAAATCCGGGCTGATGCTCGCACTGCTGGCGTTCGCCCAGTTCATCGTTGCCGCTGACTACAACATCGTTTATGTCGCTCTGCCCGATATCGGCAGTGCGCTCGGCTTTACCGCCCAGTCGCTCCAGTGGGTGGTCAGCGCCTACGCCGTCGCCTTCGGCGGCCTCCTTCTCTTCGGCGGTCGACTCGTCGACCGGCTGGGTGGCCGCCGGATCTTCGTCCTCGGCGCCGTCGTGTTCGGTCTGGCCTGTCTCGTCGGCGGTCTCGCCGAGGATCCCGGCGTACTGATCGCCGCCCGCGCCGTCCAGGGCATCGGCGGCGCACTGCTCTCGCCGGCCACGCTGATGCTGGTGAACACCCGATTCGAGGAGGGCGCCGAGCGCAACCGTGCGCTGGCCGTCTGGGGTGCCTGCGGCAGCGGCGGCCTGGCGGCGGGCGCCCTGCTCGGCGGCCTGCTCACCAACGCCTGGGGCTGGGAGTGGGTGCTGTTCATCCTGGTCCCGATGGCCCTGCTGGCCGCCGTGGCCGCCCCGTCGATCCTGCCCACGGACGAGCGCTCCGGCAGCGACGCCAGCTTCGACGTCCCCGGCGCCCTGCTCGCCACCGCGGGTTCCTCGCTCCTGGTCCTCGGCCTGGTCAGCGGCCCGGAGGCGGGCTGGGGCTCGCTGCGCGGGGCCGGTTCGATCGTCGCCGGCGTAGTGCTCCTCGCCGTCTTCGCGCTGGTGGAGAGCAAGACCCGGGTCCCGCTGGCGCCGATGCGACTGTTTCGCAACCGCAGCCTGGTGACGGCGATCCTGATCATCCTCGTCTTCCAGAGCGCGCTTTCGGGCTCGTACTACCTGTTCACCAACTACGTGCAGGACGTGCTCGGCTACGACGCCCTGGAGGCGGGCCTCGCCTTCCTGCCGCTCACCATCATCTCGATGTTCGCCTCGCTGAAGATCACCGGCATTTTGCTCGGCAAGTGGGGACCGCGTACCACGCTCTTCGTCGGCATGGTCATCAACGGTGTGGGGATGATCGTCCTCGCGGTGGCGATGACCACCGATGCCTCCTTCTGGCAGATCCTGATCGGCCTGGCCATCTGGGGTGTCGGCGGCGGCGTCACCTTCCCGGCGATGTTCATCTGCGCCGCGTCCGGGGTCGACCCGAGCGAGGCCGGAATCGCATCCGCGCTCGCCAACGCCTCGCAGCAGATCGGCGGTGCCGCGGGTCTCGCCGTCCTGGTGGCCATCGCCAACGCGGGTTTGGACCTCAACTCCGACGTCACTCCGACCGTCTCGGCCGTCGCGGACGGTCTGCGCACGGCGACATGGGTAGGCGGTGTGGCGGCGGTCGTCGGCGGTCTGCTCGCCTTCACGCTCAAGAAGCCGGGTGGCGCCCCCGAGCCGGCCGCCGACCGGCCGGCCGGCCAGACCGACGAGATCGGTGCCGTCTCCCACTGACCACGCGAGCCGCCGGCGGCACCACAAACGCGGGGCCGTGGCCGGACAAAATCCCCCGGCCGGCCACGGCCCCGCCCTCGCGCGAGGCGCGGCACACGCCGCGAACCCGGACCACCACCCGCCGTCCCTGACCAAGAGGTCGATGACATGCAGGTCAGCGCAGAAGCCCAGAGTTCCTGGACCCGCCGCTTCGTGGCAACACAGGACAGCGAGTTGCGACTCGTCTGCTTCCCCCACGCCGGCGGGTCCGCGGCGTACTTCCGGCCGTTGGCCCA
Organism: Streptomyces sp. NPDC102270; assembly: GCF_044766405.1. Lineage (NCBI taxonomy): Bacteria > Bacillati > Actinomycetota > Actinomycetes > Kitasatosporales > Streptomycetaceae > Streptomyces > Streptomyces sp. NPDC102270. The sequence continues at coordinate 10,145 of NZ_JBIWLX010000022.1, forward strand.
GTCCCTGGCACCCCGAGTCGAGACGCTGGCCGTGCAGTACCCGGGCCGGCAGGACCGACGCCACGAACCGCTTCTCGACAGCGTTCCCGCACTCGCCGATGCCGCTTTCGCGGCCCTGCGCCGTGAGCTGGAGGGGCCGTTCGCCTTCTTCGGCCACAGCCTGGGGGCGATCGTCGCCTTCGAAGTGGCCCGTCGCTTCGAGCAGTTGACACCCCAGGGGCCGGTGCGGCTGTTCGCATCGGCCCGGCGGGCCCCGTCCGTCGGCCGGGACGAACGGGTCCATCTGCTCGACGACGCGGGCCTGATCGCCGAGCTGAACACACTGGGCGGCACAGCGGCGGGAGTACTCGACGATCCCGAGCTGCGCGCGCTCGTACTTCCCATCGTGCGGGCCGACTACCGAGCGGTGGAGACCTACGCGCCCGTGCCGGCAGGCGCCCGGCTCACCTGCCCCGTGTCGGTCTTCGTGGGAGGGTCCGATCACCTCGCCCCGCTGCCGGAGGCCCGCGCCTGGGAGGGCCACACCACCAAAGGCGCCGACGTCCGGCTGTTCGACGGTGGTCACTTCTACCTGGACGAGAACACCGGGGCGGTGGCCGCGGCAGTGCTCGAGACCCTCTGAACCCCTGGGCCCTTTGGGAGCAGAAGCGTTTCTGCTCCCAAAGGGCCCAGTCCGTCCCGTCGGCTCAGGCGCTAGCTGGCCAGTTCGTCGCGCTTCATCGGTTCGGCCGCCTGAAGGGCACCTACGAGATCGGTACGTCGCCTTATGTTGAGTTTGCGGTAGATCCGGGTCAGATGCTGCTCCACCGTGCTCACCGTCACGAACAGCCGGCCGGCGATCTGCCGGTTGCTGTAACCGCCGACGGCGAGCTGAGCAACGCGCATTTCGGCATCGCTCAGGGGCTCCGTGGTGGACACCCCCTGCGCGGTGGGCTGCGGGCTCCGGCTCCGCTCGTCCCCGCTCGGTCGCATCAGGGTCAGGGACGGGATCCGTACGCCGCGCTGTTCCGCCATCACACAGGCTCGGCGCAGAATCTGGCGGCCCTTGCTGTACTGCCCCTGTTCCTGCCACGCCCATCCGAGGTCATGGAGAACAAACGCGAGTTCGAGCGGAGCCTGGCACATCTGCAGATACTCGGACGCCTTGGTGAGCAGCCTGGGCCGATCGTCCAGCGCGTTGGCCGCGGCCAGCACCCGCAGTGTCTCGGCATGGGTACGCGGATGCTCGGGACCGCATCTGCGCAACTGCTCGGCCAAGAGGACCCGGGCCTGCTTGCGATTGCCGAGACGTATCAGCGCCTGGGCCGCACTCGAACGCCAGGGAAGCACCACCGGATTGTCCAGACCCAGCCGCTCGGCGAGTTCACCGGCGGCCTGGAAGTCGTCCAGAGCCGCCGGAACCTGCCCCGACGCCAGATACCGATGACCGCGAGCACGCAAAAGGCGCATGCCGTACGGCGTTTCGAAGATGGCCTGCGGCAGCGCGGACTGCGCGTCCTCCAGCACCGCGCTGACATGCCCCGTCAGGGCGTTCGCGTGCAGGATCGTACTGAGCGGCAGGCCGAGCATGATGCCCCAGTTCCTCGCGGGAAGCAGAGCCATGGCCTGTTCGACCTCACGCTCGGCGGATGCCGGCTCTCCCTGACGCAGGAGGATCTCGGCCCGTGCCGAGCGGAACATGGCGTGCCAAGTGGTGAGCGAGGCCTTCCGCGTCTGGGTGATCAGCTCTTCGGCCCATTCGTCGGCTTCCTGAAGCCGTTCCGCGTACATCAGCGTGTACAGGGCGACCAGCAGCAGCGGAGCCGAACCGTCACCCATGGTGTAGTGCCGCAGGGCCTGCTGCGCTTCGGTCACCTGCGCGGCGTCGGGCGGCACGGCCAGATTGCGGCGGAACATCTCGGCGGCGCGTCCCCTGGCCCAGGCCTCCGGCGAGACACTGCCTGCGGTCAGCTCGTCGATCTGCGGGGTGCCCCACGCTCGTTCATCGCCACGGCCCGGATAGATCGTCTCGAGCCAGGCCTTGCACGCTTCGAGGTGGGACGCCGTCACCAGGTCGTGCGTCTCCAGCGCAGCCTTGGACTCACGGACCAGCAGTTCGATCGCTTCCTGAGGGCGTCCGAACCAGGTCAACGCATCGATGACGGAGGTCGCGTGCCATCCCGAGAGTCGGCCCGCCCGCGCATCCTCGATCAGCCCGCCGACCCGTCGATACGCCGCGTAGGGTTCCCGGCGCCAGGTCACTCGGACGATCATCGCGATGGTGGTCGCCTTGCGCTGTTCGTCGACGTCGTACTGGAGTGCGATACGCAGGCAGTCCAGGGCGAAGTCCAGCTTCCCTGCTGCCAGCGCCTGCTGAGCGGCCTCGTGGAGGATCGGGATGGCGCAGTCGGTGTCCACACGGCTCGCCCCGAGCAGGTGGCCCGCGACGGTGATCGCCGAGAAGCCGTTCTTGAAGAGGACGTTGGCCGTGTTGACCTGGAGGTCGGCCCGCTGCTCCGACGTCATACCACCCAGGACGACACTGTTGGCGTAGGGGTGCCGAAGCAGTCCCCCGGAGACAAAGCCCGTCTCCCGCAAGAGGTCCAAGGTCTGCGTGGTGGTCTCCTGGTCCAGCCCGGTGAGTTGGGCAAGCACCGGCAGGGACGGCGCGTCCTCCAGGACGGCCAGCTGCCGGCTCACCTGCAGGACCTCGGGCTCACAGCGGAAGAGGCAACTCGTGAGGGCCTGCCCGAACCCGTCGGCCACCCGGAACACCGGTGCAGTGGGCTCCACTGTGCCGCGGTTGTCCTCGATGAGTCCGTGCAGCAGGGCGGAATTCCCACCGGTGACGCGGTAGGCGTCGGCGGACAACGCCTGAGCCGCCACACGCCCCAGATGCCGGGCCATCACTTCCTCGACACCTTGCGGGGAAAGCAACGGCAGCTTCAGGAAACGCACGAGCGGCTCGGCCGGCAATTCCGCCTCGGACAGCGTCGCGAGGCGTCGGGAGTGGGGCGATTCGTTCAGCACGATGAGCAACTGCGACGACCGCAGCCTGCGAACGACGTACGAAAGGCAGCGAAGTGAGGCAATGTCGGCATAGTGCACGTCGTCGACACCGAGTACCACCGGGCGCCGCGCCTCCTCGACGACGTCGAGCAGCGTCATGCACATCTCATGGAAGATCTGCGGGGCCACGTCGTTTCCGGACGCGTCCGGGGAGTTGCGGTTGATCAAGTCGGATTGTGCCTCGCCGGCCCATCGGGCGGCCCTCGCCCTCAGCTGGGGCGTGATCTTGTCGTTGTGCAACAGGTGCGCCAAGAGGCCAAAAGGAACCGTCCGTTCGGGCCGGGAAGCGGACGCTCCCAGATAGAGCCCTTCATTCGCATCGACCTCTGCGGCGAAATCGTTCAGCAGTTCCGTCTTCCCGCACCCCACCGGGCCATAGACAATTGCGACCCGGCCGGCGCCCCTCCTACTCTCCTCGAACATGCCGCGCAGTGCGTCCAGTAACCTGATTCGCTCCGGTAGCTCATACGAGACCACTTGCCGCTCGGGAAGTTCAAGGAAGTTTTTGGACAGGCTACTCGCGGTCATACTCGTTCATTCCCCCTGTAGACGAGTGGGGACGTCAGAACGCAGACGCCTCCCGGCACGACTTCACCATTGAAATACCGGGCGAGCGGCTTGTCAACAAGAATTGATCTTGTCCTTACCTGACCAAGAGTCGCGAACTCACCAAGGGTCGACATTTCGAACACGGTGTCGGCTGCGAGGACTTCCCCCCAGGTCCGCCGACCACCCCCACAGCCGTGGAGCGCACCACATCATTCAGTGAATTGCGTCACATGAATGGGGTAGGCAATGTGTGCACACAAGCACATGTCGAATCTTTTACGTTTTGATTAAAAGTATGCGAGGAAGTGGAGGGTCGGCTTGTCGGAATAAAATATTCCGCTTGCTATTCGAGCGCGGCGACCAGTTCGAGGTAACGCCGACGGTGGATCTCCGGCACCGTCGCACGGATCATGAACCGCCACATTTCGGCCACTTCCCGGCCCATCTCGTGCGCCGACCCACTCGCGGATCCGGCCGCGCGGCTCCCGACGAGGAAGTACACGAGCGCACGGGCCGCGCTCTCGACCTCGACGTCCGCGTCGAGGTCGGCCTCCCTCCTGGCGGCGGCCAGCCTCTCGGCGACGTTCTCCATCCAGTCGTCGACCGGATCGGGCAGCGGACGGCTCAGCGCAACTCCGCTCATGGCGAGCCGGAGTCCTGCACGGGCGACGGAGCACCGGCCGGTCTGCCCGGCCATTTCGAAGGTCCCCCGAATCAGGGCTTCGAGCGAGGAGTAACCACTGCGATCAATGTCTGCCAGCGCTCGCGAAAGACAGTTGTGCTGCAGATCCATTACGGCGTGAGCCAAATCTTCCTTCGTCGCGAAGTGGAAGTACATGGCACCCTTCGTGACATTCGCACGGGTCACAATGTCCCGCAGGCTCGCCGATTCGTAACCATGTCTGTCGAACAGTTCAGCAGCCGCCTTGACTATCGTAGCGCGCGTCTGCTCAGCACGGAGTTTCCTTGCCATGAATGAGAACCTCCCCGAAAGATGATTTTCCCTTCGTGAAGACTGCGCTCGACGGGGCGTCCGCATGTCAACATTTGGAAAATCCGACCAAATATCGCTCCCGTTGGCTTGATCTCCTGCCGCTCTGTCGCCTTCACGACCACGCAGCAGCGAGGGCTGGTGTCGGGGAGGACGGCAGGTCAGAGCCCCTTCCCATGAGGTCGGGGATCGCGGTGTATTACCGGCCCTTGATCGGTCCCCCGACGTTGCGATTTCCGAATGAGTGACGGCAGCGAGTCACCGGCGAAAGGTACTGTGGGTAATTCGCGCTCCACTGAGCAGCACCGGGGGGAGCCGGGGGCACAGCCGCTCAGGATCCGGCGGCAAATCCACGGGGTCCCTGAACACGCCTCGTATCCCTCCGACGGCGGAGATCGGAATCTGTCTCAGGAAACAGCGGGAGTGGGTTCCGATCACGCCGAAGTGGCGGCGGCCGCGGCCCGGCCGTGACGCTGCGCGCCGCACGACGCGGGTCGGCTGCGCCGCCTGACGCGAGGGCGCTTATCTTGGCGGCTATGCAGTCCTACACGATCGGCCAGGCCGCACGGCTGCTCGGCGTCAGCCCCGACACCGCGCGGCGGTGGGCGGACGCCGGGCGGGTCCCCACCCACCGGGACGACAGCGGTCGGCGCCTCATCGACGGGAGGGACCTGGCCGCCTTCTCCGTGGAGCTGGCCAAGGGGGACGGCGGTGAGGAGGAGACCTCCCACACCTCCGCCCGCAACGCCTTCCCCGGCATCGTCACCGCGGTGAAGCTCGGCGATGTCGCGGCCCAGGTGGAGATCCAGGCGGGCCCGCACCGGCTCGTGTCGCTGCTGACGCGGGAGGCCGTGGAGGAACTCGGCCTGGAGGTCGGGGTGGAGGCCACCGCCCGGGTGAAGTCGACGAACGTGCACATCGATCGCACCTGAGCACGGCCACCGCCCGGGTCAGAGGGTGAGCAGTTCCTCGTGGAAGCCGCCGAACTCCCGCTCTTCGTCGATGAGATGGATCTCCAGGATCCAGTGACAGCGGCGTCCGGCCCTGTCGGTGCGGCGCAGCGGGGTGTCGTTGGCGGGGGTGATGTACGACTCCACGTCGGCGCCGTCGATCCACTCGTGCGGGAACTCGCCGACCAGGTGGCCGGCGTGCCAGCCTCCCAGCTTCCAGCCCGACCTGGTTCGCCAGGTGCTCGATCTCGGCGTACAGGCGCGTGCCGGTGATGTCCGGGTCGGCCTCGAAGCGGCTGCGGCCCGCGGCGAAGATCTTCGGGAGGTCGTCGCGGAGGCGGTGCTTGGCAGGGTCGTCGCCCAGGACGAAGGTGCGGCCGAAGTCGGCCTCGTACTCCTCGAAGATCGGGCCGAAGTCCGCGAAGACGATGTCGTCCACGCCGATCACGCGGTCCGGCGGGTTCTCCCGGTACGGCTTGAGCGTGTTCGGCCCGGAGCGCACGATTTGCTTGTGCCAGTGCCGGGTGGTGCCGAACAGGTCGTTCGCCAGGTCCCGGATCCGGTCGCTGACCGCCTGCTCCCCCGCGCCCGGCGCGACCAGCCCGCGCTCCCCGATCTCCGCGAAGAGCCGCTCCGCCTTCGCCTGGGCGTCCAGCAGTTTCGCCGCGCGCGTGGGTTCGTCATCCGCCATGGGGCCGACCGTAATCACCCGGGTCAACCGGCGGCAACACCATTCATCGAGCCGCCTGCCGTACAAACGCACATGCCAACCTGATGGATCAGGCATCCGGCTTATGCGATGTGACAGGTGACTTTGCCCTTGTATCTGCGTCATGATGATCGGCATGTGCCCGTGACGACCAGGTCGTGTCCGTCAGGACCAGAGGAAGTGGACCCGTGATGATCCCTACCGTGCTCCGGACCCGCCAGGCCCGGCGGACCCGCCGGTCCTTGCAGGTGGCCGGTGCAGGCGCCGCCGCGCTGCTGGCCCTGACCGCCTGCTCGTCGTCCGACTCGGACTCCTCGACCGCTCAGTCGGGCTCCTCCGCCTCGGACCGGCTCTCCGGCACGGTGACCGTCTTCGCCGCCGCCTCCCTCCAGGAGAGCTTCACGGCCCTGGGCAAGCGGTTCGAGCAGGACCACCCCGGCACCCGGGTCACCTTCAGCTTCGGGGGCAGTGACTCGCTCGCCGCGAGCATCACCGGTGGGGCGCCGGCGGACGTGTTCGCGTCCGCCAGCCCCAGGACGATGAAGATCGTCACGGACGCCGGGGACGCCTCCGGCACACCCGCGACCTTCGTGCGCAACCAGTTGGAGATCGCCACGCTGCCCGGCAACCCGGACGAGGTCACGTCGCTGAAGGACCTCACGGACAAGGACCTGAAGGTCGTGCTGTGCGACAAGGAGGTGCCCTGCGGCGCCGCCGCGCAGAAGGCCCTCGACGCGAGCAAGCTGAAGCTGACCCCGGTCTCCTACGAGCAGGACGTCAAGGCCGCGCTGACGAAGGTCGAGCTGAAGGAGGCCGACGCGGCCGTCGTCTACAGGACCGATGTGCGCGCGGCGGGTGACAAGGTGGAGGGCGTGGAGTTCCCCGAGTCCGCCGACGCCGTCAACGCCTACCCGATCACCCTGCTCAAGGGCGCCCGGAACACGGCCACCGCGAAGGCGTTCATCGCGCTCGTGCGGTCCGCCGAGGGCCGGAGGGTCCTGACCGGGGCCGGGTTCCTCAAGCCGTGACCGTTCCCTCGTCGAGCAGGGGCGATGCCGCGACCGAGACCCTCCGGGACGGGCCGCGGCGTCGGCGCGTCCGGACGGTCGGCGGCGGCGGCGGTGTGCCATTGCCTCTCCTCGTGCCCGCGCTGATGGGTCTGGCGTTCCTGATCGTGCCGCTGATCGCCCTGCTCGTACGGGCGCCCTGGCGGAGCATGCCCGAGCAGCTGACCGGCGCCGAGGTGTGGCAGGCGCTCCAGCTGTCCCTGGTCTGCGCCACGGCCGCGACCGCGGTGAGCCTGGTGCTGGGGGTGCCGCTGGCCTGGCTGCTGGCCCGCGTCGAGTTCCCCGGCCGCGGTCTGGTCCGTGCCCTGGTCACTCTGCCGCTGGTCCTCCCACCCGTCGTCGGCGGTGTCGCCCTGCTCATGGCGCTGGGCCGCAACGGGGTCGTCGGGAAGTGGTTGGACGCCTCGTTCGGGATCACACTGCCCTTCACCACCGCCGGGGTCGTGGTCGCGGAGGCGTTCGTCGCGATGCCGTTCCTCGTCATCAGCGTGGAGGGCACCCTGCGGGCCGCCGACCCGCGCTACGAGGAGGCGGCGACGACCCTGGGGGCCTCCCGCTTCACCGCGTTCCGCCGGGTCACCCTCCCGCTGATCGCGCCGGGTATCGCGGCGGGCGCGGTGCTGGCCTGGGCACGGGCGCTGGGCGAGTTCGGCGCGACGATCACCTTCGCCGGCAACTTCCCCGGCCGCACCCAGACCATGCCGCTGGCCGTCTACCTCGCCCTCCAGAGCGACCCGGAGGCGGCCATCGCCCTCAGCCTGGTCCTGCTGGCCGTGTCCGTGGCGGTACTGGCGGGACTGCGCGACCGTTGGATGACAGCAGGATGACACCGTTGGACGACAGCCGGATGACCGAGAAGCCCCGCCCCGCCCCCGACGCGACACCGGACGCGCCCGCCGCCCCCGGCGGTCTCGACGCCCGTCTCGTCGTGGACCGCGGAGCCTTCCGGCTCGATGTGTCCCTGACCGTCGCCCCCGGCGAGGTCGTCGCCCTGCTGGGCCCGAACGGTGCCGGGAAGACCACCGCCCTGCGCGCGCTGGCTGGGCTGACCCCGCTCACCGACGGTCATCTACGGCTGGACGGCGCCGCGTTGGAGCGTACGCCGCCGGAGTCCCGCCCGGTGGGCGTCGTCTTCCAGGACTATCTGCTCTTCCCGCACCTCAGCGCCCTGGACAACATCGCCTTCGGGCCGCGCTGCCAGGGCGCGAGCAAGGCGGCGGCCCGCGCACGAGCCGCCGAGTGGCTGGACCGTATGGGTCTCGCGGCCCACGCGGCAGCCAAGCCCCGCAAGTTGTCCGGCGGGCAGGCCCAACGCGTCGCGCTGGCGAGGGCGTTGGCCACCCGCCCCCGGCTGCTGCTCCTCGACGAGCCCCTCGCCGCCCTCGACGCCCGCACCCGTCTGGAGGTTCGGGCCCAACTCCGGCGCCACCTGGCGGAGTTCGAGGCCGTGGCCGTACTCGTCACGCACGATCCGCTCGACGCCATGGTCCTCGCCGACCGCCTCGTGGTCGTCGAACACGGCACGGTCGTCCAGGAAGGCGCTCCCTCCCACATCGCCCGCCACCCCCGTACCGACTACATCGCCCGATTGGTCGGCCTGAACCTCTACCGGGGCGAGGCCGAGGGGCACACGGTCCGCCTGGAGGCGGGGCCCGCGCTCACCACCACGGAAGACCTCACGGGCCCTGTCTTCGTGGCCTTCCCGCCGAGCGCCGTGACCCTCCACCGCGAACCGCCCACCGGCTCCAGCGCCCGCAACCACTGGCGGTGCGAGGTCGTCGGCCTGGAGACCCACGGCGACCAGATCCGCGCCGACCTCACGGGCGAACTCCCCCTCGTGGCGGACCTCACGACGGTGGCCGCCGCGGAGCTCGACCTGCACCCGGGCGCGGAGGTCTGGGCGGCGGTGAAGGCGGCGCAGACGCACGCGTATCCGGTCTGAGGAGGCCCGGAGGTGCGGGGCCGCGCGGGCACCCTTGCCACCGCGGTGACCGGACGAATCCACCCCTCGGCCCTGCGGACCGACGAACCCGGCCCGGCGCGGTGTGCGCCCGCGGACGATCCGCGCCCACCTGAACGGCTCAACGGGGGTATCGGCCCAGTTACGACACGACCGACCGGCGGGCTGGACACGTGACCGCCGCGCACACCTGACCGGTGCGGAGACGTGACCGGCGCCTGTCCAGCCGGCCGGCTCGGTGGAGCCGCCGCTCCCGTCTCACTCGTACGGGCCTTCCGGGCAGGCCGTCCGGCCTGCGCGTTCCTAGGGTGAATGCCTGCGTGGTGCGTCCGCCCGGCCCGCTCCCGGCCGCCGGCCCGAAGGAGGAGACCATGGCCCTGGCCACCCTCGAACACGGTTCCGACGTCCGGGCGGTCCTGCGGTGACCGCCGGGGACACCCCGCCCGCGCTGCGGTGCGCGAGCCGGCACTCCGGTCCGCGGGACGGAGAGGAGTGCGGGGCCCGCGCCCGTTTCCAGATCGCCTGCCACGCCCGGCCACCGCTGGTCGTGTGCCCTCAACACCTCGGTCCCGCCCTGCTGTTGGCCGAGGGTGTGCTGTGGCCGCCGGAGATCACACTCGTGCGCTGACCGCCCCGTGGGGAGCGTGGGCCGTGCTCAGCCCTTCGTCAGCGTGATGTCCCGCTGCTCGGCGGCGTGGAAGCGGGGCAACGGGAGACCGCTCTGGAGGCTGAGTTCCATGAGGGTGGCCTCGACGTGGATCGCACCCGGTTCGAGCGCGCCCGAGGTGACCTTGCCCGTGTTCTCCCAGTGGTGCTCCACGCCGTCGCACTCCGCGTGGGTTCCGCCGATGCCGTACCGCACCGACGAGGAGCGCCCGTCCACGGAGGAGCTCACGAACACGGGGCCCGTACCGCCGGTGCAGCGGTAGGTGCCGGACAGGGTCACGGTGCCGTCCTCGGCGATACGGCCGACGGGGTCGACGGTGACGGTCTCGGACGGATCGGCGCTCGCGGGCAGTGCGGGGGCGGCCAGCAGGAACAGCGCGGCACCGGCAGCGGCGGTGAGAACGAGGCGAACAGGCATGGGGGGTACCTCCCGGATGATGGAGTGAGGGCCTCCACTGCTACCGGGTACACGCCCGGACAGCCGTGACCGTCACTCCTTCGGTGGCGAGTCCGCACCGAGCGTCGTGGAACCGTCCGAGAGTTGTCCGCGTGTTGTCACGCTTCACGTCGGACCGTTCCGATGAGTCCGCGACGGGAGCATGGTCTACCCATACGGATACGGCCCCCACAGGGACGGTCCAACAATGTGGAGGTGCGCCATGTGTTCTCACCAGTCTTCGTGCGCTTCGTCCGACAACACCGCCGTGCACATCGTCGCCGCCCATCCCGAGCAGGGGTGGAACCTGCTGTGCAACGGCGCGATCGTCTTCGACGACACCGGCGAGCTGCTTCCCGACGGCCGGATCGTCGCCCCGCACCGGGTGCCGACCGGAGAGCTGGCCGTCGCCGCCTGATTCCGCGGCACCGCGGATGCGCGAGCGGGGGCTTGTCGAGGATGCGCACCCCCGCTGGATGGCCGCAGCGATCGACGAAGGCCCCCGGGGCGGCCACTCGAAGGACGACACCGCCTCTGAACGAGGTCGCCGGCAGCTCGGCGACACTACGGCAGCACCGCGAACCCGTCGAGCTCCACCGCTGCCTGGTCGTCCCACAGCCGCACGACCTCGACGACGGCCATGGCGGGATAGTCACGGCCCGCCAACTCCCGCCAGATACGGCCCAGTTCACGGACATGGGCGCGGTAGGCGGTGATGTCGGTGGCGTAGACGGTGACCCGGGCGAGGTCGGACGGGGTACCGCCGGCGGCGGCGAGGGCGGTCAGGAGATTGACGAGTGCCTTCTCGAACTGCTCCGGCAGGGAGTCGCCCACCACCTTGCCGTCGGCGTCGAGGGCCGTCTGCCCCGCCAGGAAGACCACCCGGGACCCGGTGGCGACGACCGCGTGCGAGAAGCCGGTGGGTGGGGAGAGTTCGGGCGGGTTGATGCGCTCGGCGCTCACGAGGCCTCCAGGTTCGCGTACAACTCCTTGGCGATGATGCCCCGTTGCACCTCGCTCGCCCCTTCGTAGATGCGCGGGGCGCGCACCTCCCGGTACAGGTGCTCCAGCAGATGTCCGCGCTGGAGGGCGCGCGCGCCGTGCAGCTGGACCGCGGTGTCGACGACGTACTGCGCCGTCTCGGTGGCCAGCAGCTTCGCCATCGCCGCCCGCTTGGGCACGTCCGGGGCGCCTTCGTCGTACGCCGTCGCCGCCGCGTACACCATGAGGCGGGCCGCGTCCGTGCGCAGGGCCAGCTCGGCGACCGTGTGGGCGACACTCTGGAGGTCCTTCAACCTGCCGCCGAAGGCCTCCCGCCGGGCGGTGTGCGCGAGGGTCGCGTCCAGCGCCGCCTGCGCCATGCCGACCGCGAAGGCGCCGACGCTGGGCCGGAAGAGATTGAGGGTTCCCATGGCGACCCGGAAACCGCGGTCGACCTCACCGAGGACGTCGTCGTCGCTCACAGGCACGGCGTCGAGGGCGAGGGCGCCGATGGGGTGCGGGGAGAGCATGTCGAGGGCGGTGCCGGTGAGACCGGGGCGGTCGGCGGGCAGGAGGAAGGCGGTCACTCCACGGGCTCCGGCGCCGGGGGTGGTCCGGGCGAAGACCGTGTAGAAATCGGCTTCGGGGGCGTTGGAGATCCAGCACTTCTTCCCGGTCAGCCGCCAGCGGGAGGGGCCGTCGGGGACCGCGGACAGGGACAGTGCCGCCGCGTCCGACCCCGCCCCCGGCTCGCTCAGCGCGAACGCGGCCACCGCGCCGCCGTCGCCGACCGCCGGCAGCCAGCGCTCCCGCTGGGCCGGGGTGCCGTGGGCGTGGACGGGGTGGGCGCCGAGACCCTGGAGGGCGAGGGCCGTCTCCGCCTCCGTGCAGGAGTACGCGAGGGACTCCCGCATCAGACAGAGGTCGAGGGCCCCGGAGGTGAACAGCCGCTCCAGCAGGCCCAGTCGACCGAGCTCGGCGATCAGCGGACGGTTCACCTGTCCCGGCTCGCCCTTCTCCGCGAGCGGGCGCAGCCGTTCCTCGGCGAGGGCACGCAGCTCCGCGCACCGGGCGGTCTGTGACGGTTCGAGTGAGAATGCGGGCATTGCCGGTCCCCTCTCGTCGACAGGACCCCACGACAGTATCGCGTGGCGTTGACTGTCGTCACCAACACGATACGCTCCTTGTGCGAGCCCACCATCGACGCCCACTAGGCGGCCCACAAGGCAAGGGGGCGACCCGCCATGAACGTCTCGGCCCACGTCGACACCTTCGCGCGCGACCACCTCCCGCCCCCCGACCAGTGGCCGGAGCTCCGCTTCGACCTCCCGGAGCTGAGGTACCCCGATCGGCTGAACTGTGCCGCCGAGCTGCTGACGGGCCCGCCCGACGACCGCCCGGTCTTCCACACCCCGGCCGGGGACACATGGACGTACGGCACACTGCGCGCCCGGGTCGACCGGCTCGCACATCTGCTCACCGGCGGCCTCGGGGTCGTCCCCGGCAACCGTGTCCTGCTGCGCGGGCCGACCACGCCCTGGCTCGCGGCCTGCTGGCTGGCGGTGCTGAAGGCCGGGGCGGTCGCCGTGACCGTGCTGGCCCAGCAGCGCCCGCACGAGCTGGCCACGATGTGCGAGATCGCGCGCATAGAGCACGCCCTGTGCGACATACGCTCCGTCGACGACCTCGCCAAGGCCGAGATACCGGGCCTCAGGATCACGACGTACGGCGGCGACGCCCCCGACGACCTCCTGAACCGCGAGGCGCCCAGGACGCCGTATCCCACCGTGCGGACGGCGGCCGACGACGTGGCGCTGATCGCCTTCACCTCCGGGACCACCGGGCGTCCCAAGGGCTGTATGCACTTCCACCGGGATGTGCTCGCGACAGCCGACACCTTCTCCAGGCACGTGCTGCGGCCCCATGTGGACGATGTGTTCGCGGGCAGTCCGCCGCTCGGTTTCACCTTCGGGCTCGGCGGTCTGGTGATCTTCCCGATGCGCGTCGGCGCCAGCTCCCTCCTCCTCGAACAGGCCGGTCCCCAGCAGTTGCTGCAGGCCGTCGCCGAGCACCGGGTCTCCGTTCTCTTCACCGCGCCCACCGCCTACCGCGCCATGCTCGACGGGCTCGACGCGTACGACGTCTCTTCCCTGCGCCGCTGTGTCTCCGCCGGTGAGAACCTGCCCGCGGCCACCTGGCGGGCCTGGCGGGAGCGGACCGGGCTGCGGATCGTCAACGGCATCGGCGCCACCGAGCTGCTGCACATCTTCATCTCCGCGGCCGACGAGGACATCCGGCCCGGGACGACCGGGGTGCCGGTACCCGGATGGCACGCGCGCGTGGTCGACGAGAGGGGGCACGAGAAACCCGACGGCGAGCCCGGACTGCTCGCCGTACGCGGCCCCGTCGGCTGTCGCTACCTCGCCGATCCCCGGCAGCGCGAGTACGTGCGGGACGGCTGGAACATCACCGGCGACACATACATCCGGGAGAACGATGGTTACTTCCGCTATGTGGCCCGCGCGGACGACATGATCATCTCCGCCGGGTACAACATCGCCGGACCGGAGGTCGAGGACGCCCTGCTGCGGCACCCGGACGTGGTCGAGGCGGCGGTCGTGGGGCGGGCCGACGAAACACGCGGTCAGGTCGTCGTCGCCTTCGCGGTCCTCAAGGAGGGCGCCGACCGTGATGCCGACGCGCTGCGCGCCTTCGTCAAGGGCGAACTGGCACCCTACAAATGCCCGCGCGAGATCGTCTTCCTGGACGCGCTGCCGCGCACGGCGACCGGAAAACTCCAGCGGTTCAGGCTGCGCACCGATGGTGACCAGCAGTGATCCACACGACCTAAGATGATCAACGTGTCCGACCAGCATGCACCACGGTCTCTCATCGTCACGCTCTACGGAGCCTACGGCCGCTTCGTGCCGGGCCCCGTGCCCGTCGCCGAGCTGATCCGGCTGCTGGCCGCGGTCGGCGTGGACGCCCCCTCCGTACGGTCGTCGGTGTCCCGCCTCAAGCGGCGCGGCCTGCTGCTGCCGGCCCGCACGGCACAGGGCGCCGCCGGCTACGAGCTGTCCCCGGACGCCCGCCAGCTGCTCGACGACGGCGACCGGCGCATCTACGCGGTGACCCCGCCCGAGGACGAGGGCTGGGTGCTCGCCGTGTTCTCGGTGCCCGAGTCGGAGCGGCAGAAGCGGCATGTGCTGCGCTCCCGGCTGGCCGGACTCGGCTTCGGCACGGCGGCCCCCGGGGTGTGGATCGCGCCGGCGCGGCTGTACGAGGAGGCCCGGCACACGCTCCAGCGGCTGCGGCTCGACCCGTACGTGGACTTCTTCCGCGGCGAGCATCTCGGTTTCGCGGCGACCGTGGAGGCGGTCTCCCGCTGGTGGGACCTGGCCGCGATCGCCAAGGAGCACGAGGCGTTCCTCGACCGCCACGCGCGCGTGCTGCACGACTGGGAGGAGCGGGCCGACACTCCGCCGGAGGAGGCCTACCGCGACTACCTCCTCGCCCTCGACTCCTGGCGCCACCTGCCCTACGCCGACCCCGGGCTGCCCGCCGCGCTGCTCCCGGAGGACTGGCCGGGCGAGCGGGCGGCGGCGGTGTTCCGGGGCCTGCACGAGCGGCTGCGGGACGCGGGGGCCACGTTCGTCGGTCTGTGATCCCGGGCCCGTCACAGTCGTGCGGTACGCCGAGAGGAGCGGCCCCTCAAGCCCCCAGTCCGAGCCGGGGCTTGGGTGCGTCCGTGCGGCCGGTCTGTGGCCGGCGGTTGCCCGCGCGGTACGGGTCGGGCCAGGCGACGCCGGGACCGTCGTACCCCTGCTCGGCGGCCGCGTGAAGGGTCCAGTGGGGGTCGTAGAGATGGGGCCGGGCCAGCGCGCACAGATCGGTACGCCCGGCCAGGATCAGTGAGTTGACGTCGTCCCAGGAGGAGATGGCGCCGACCGCGATCACCGGGACGCCGGTCTCGTGACGGATCCGGTCGGCGTACGGCGTCTGGTAGGAGCGGCCGTACTCCGGGTGCTCCTCGGATACGACCTGCCCCGTCGACACGTCGATCGCGTCGGCACCGTGCGCGGCGAAGGCGCGGGCGATCTCGACGGCGTCCTCGGCCGTGGTGCCGCCCTCGGCCCAGTCGGTGGCGGAGATACGGACGGTCATGGGCCGTTCCTGGGGCCACACTCCCCTGACGGCGTCGAAGACTTCGAGCGGGAAGCGCAGGCGCTGGGCGAGCGAGCCGCCGTAGGCGTCCGTGCGGCGGTTGGTCAGCGGGGAGAGGAAGCCGGAGAGCAGGTAGCCGTGGGCGCAGTGCAGTTCGAGGAGGTCGAAGCCGGCTCGGGCGGCCCGCACCGCGGCTTGCGTGAACTGCTCGCGGATGTCGGTCAGTTGGGCACGGCCGAGCTCGCGCGGGGTCTGGTTGGAGGGCTTGTAGGGGATCGGGGACGGCGCCACGACCGGCCAGTTGCCCTCGGGCAGCGGCTCGTCGATGCCCTCCCACATCAGCTTGGTCGAGCCCTTGCGGCCGCTGTGGCCGAGCTGCACACCGATCGCGGTGCCCGGCGACCGCGCGTGGACGAAGTCGGTGATCCGCTTCCAGGCCTCGGCCTGTCGGCCGGTGTAGAGGCCGGTGCAGCCGGGCGTGATGCGTCCCTCGGGCGAGACGCAGACCATCTCGGTCATCACCAGCCCGGCGCCGCCGAGCGCCCTCGCGCCCAGGTGGACGAGGTGGAAGTCGCCCGGAATGCCGTCGGTGGCGGAGTACATGTCCATCGGCGAGACCACGACCCGGTTGCGCAGGGTCAGACCGCGCAGCCGGAACGGGGTGAACATCGGGGGCGTGCCCGGCGGGCAGCCGAACTCGCGCTCCACGGCGCCGGTGAAGCGGGCGTCACGCAGGCGCAGGTTGTCGTGGGTGACCCGGCGGCTGCGGGTGAGCAGGTTGAAGGCGAACTGGCGGGGCGGCTGGTCGAGGTAGAGGCCGAGGTTCTCGAACCACTCCAGGCTGGCGCGGGCGGCGCGCTGCGTGGAGGCGACGACGGGTTTGCGCTCCGCCTCGTAGGCCGCCGACGCCTGTGCCGATGACGGCTGTTCCTCGAGACAGGCGGCCAGGGCGAGGGCGTCCTCCACGGCGAGCTTGGTGCCCGAGCCGATGGAGAAGTGGGCGGTGTGCGCCGCGTCGCCCAGCAGCACGGTGTTGCCGTGCGACCAGCGTTCGTTGACCACCGTGCGGAAGGTGGTCCAGGTGGAGTTGTTGGAGCGCAGAGGGCGGCCGCGGAGTGCTTCGGCGAAGATCTTGGCACAGCTCTGCGTCGACTCCTGTGCGCTGACCTCGTCGAAGCCGGCAGCCCTCCAGACCTCTTCGCGCATCTCGATGATCACGGTGGAGGCGTCGGGCCCGTAGGGGTAGCCGTGGAGCTGCATCACGCCGTGCTCGGTCTCGGCGATCTCGAACCGGAAGGCGTCGAAGGCGAAGTCGGCGGCGAGCCAGATGTAGCGGCAGTGGTGCGAGGTCACATGGGGGCGGAACACAGGTGCGTGGGCCCCACGTGTGGTGCTGTTGACTCCGTCGGCGGCGATGACGAGGTCGTGCGTCTCCTGGAGACCGGCCGGGGCCCGCGTACGGAAGCGGAGGTCCACGCCGAGCGCGCGGCAGCGGTCGTGCAGTATCTCCAGGAGTCGTCTGCGGCCGAGGGCGGCGAAGCCGTGTCCTCCGGAGGTGTGCCGGACGCCCCGGTGCACGATGTCGATGTCGTCCCAGCGGACGAAGTCGGCCTGCATCGCCTCGTAGACCTCCGGGTCGGCGTGCTCGATGCCCCCGAGGGTCTCGTCGGAGAGGACCACTCCGAAGCCGAAGGTGTCGTCGGGGGCGTTGCGTTCCCAGACGGTGATGTCACGTCCGGGATCAAGCCGCTTCAGCAGAGCTGCCGCGTACAGCCCACCAGGACCGCCGCCGATGATCGCGATGCGTCGGACGGAAGTGGACATGATCACCGCCCCTTCCACTTGGGCGGCCGCTTCTCCGTGAACGCCGCGTGGAACTCCCGGTAGTCCTCGCCGTTCATCAGCAGGGCCTGCGTCGAGGCGTCCAGTTCCACGGAGGCCGCCAGCGGCATGTCCAGTTCCGCCGTCAGCAGCGCCTTCGTCTGGGCGTACGCCAGGGCCGGGCCCTCGGCCAGCCGGCGGGCCAGGGCTCGGGCCGCCTCGTCCGCGCCGCCCTCCCCCGTCAGTTCGCTGATCAGGCCGAGGCGCTCGGCCTCGGGGGCGCGGACCGGTTCGCCGAGCATGAGGAGACGGGTGGCGTGGCCGAGCCCGACCACCCGGGGCAGCAGATAGGCCGCGCCCATGTCGCCGCCGGACAGGCCGACCCGGGTGAAGAGGAAGGCGAAGCGGGCCGAGGGGTCCGCCACCCGGAAGTCGGCCGCCAGGGCGAGGACCGCGCCGGCGCCCGCCGCCACCCCGTGCACGGCCGCGATCACCGGGAACGGACACTCCCGTACGGCCCGCACCACCTGGCCCGTCATCCGGTTGAAGTCGAGGAGCTGGGCGGTGTCCATGGCGAGGGTCGCGCCGATGATCTCGTCCACGTCACCGCCGGAACAGAACCCGCGGCCCTCGCCGGCCAGGACCAGGGCGCGCACGGAACGCTCGCGGGACAGCTCCGCGAGCAGATCGCGCAGGTCGGCGTAGGCGCCGAAGGTGAGCGCGTTGAGTCTGTCGGGGCGGGCGAGGGTGACCGTGGCGACGCCGTCGGCGAGGTCGACGCGCAGATGCTGCCAGTCGGGGGTGCGGGCGGCGGAGCCGGTGAAGGGGCTCATGATCGTGCGGCCTCCTCGTGCTCGGACGACGTGCGAGTGGCGAGGTTCCAGGTGCGCTCTGCCCTTCGAAGCTATCACTCATCTTTGACTGTCGTCATGAGTGCGCGATAGAGGTGAGAGAGGTGTCCGGATGTGACCTGGCCCCGTCACATCCGTCACGGCTCGTCGACAGACCGGCAACGGCGGGATCAGCCGCGGGAGGCAAGCCGTTGCTACGGGTAAGCCGCCTGCCAACGGGGCCGAAGGTCCCGTACGGTGCCCGCCGGACGACTCTGCCGACGGCGCCGTACCATTCATCGGGTTGAAAGCAGGACAGCCTGCTCATGAACGGAACCGCCTTGCAAGATCGCCCCCCAGCCTCCGCGTCCTGGCGCATCGCGCTGCCGCATTCCGCCGCGGCCGTGCCCGTGGCGCGCGCGCTGGTCCGCACCGCGCTGGCCGAGCTGGAGCACGGGGCGGACTGCGACACCGCGGAGCTGCTGACGGCGGAGCTGGTGGCGAACGCCGTGGAGCACACGGCCGGCGACACCCCGATAGAGCTGGTCGTGGAGCTGCTGCCGACCGGCTGCCAGGTGGAGGTGCACGACCCGGACCCGGCGCCCCCGGGGCATCTCACCCAGCCGGACACCACGGAACCGGACCCCTGGCAGGAGCACGGCCGGGGGCTGCTCCTGATCAGGGCGCTCAGCTCGTCGTGCGGTCACCGCCCGACCGAGACCGGCAAGGCGGTGTGGTTCCACCTCAAGGCGGTGCCGCCTCGGTGGCACCCGGCGTGAGGTTCAGGCCAGCGTCGCGACCAGCACGGCCTTGATCGTGTGCAGGCGGTTCTCCGCCTCGTCGAAGACCACCGAGTGCGCCGACTCGAACACCTCGTCCGTGACCTCCAGGGACTCGAGGCCGTGGGTCTCGAAGATCTCCTGGCCCACCTTCGTACCGAGGTCGTGGAAGGCGGGCAGGCAGTGCAGGAACTTGACGTCCGCGTTCCCCGTGGCCCGCAGCACGTCCATGGTCACCGCGTACGGCGACAGCGCGGCGATCCGCTCGTCCCACACGTCCTTCGGCTCGCCCATGGAGACCCAGACGTCGGTCGCGACGAAGTCCGCCCCCCGCACGCCCTCCTCCAGCGACTCGGTGAGGGTGATCCGCGCCCCGCTGTCCACGGCGAGCGCACGCGCCCGCTCGACGATGTCCTGCGCGGGCCAGTAGGCCTTCGGCGCGACGATCCGTACGTCCATGCCCAGCAGCGCACCGGTGATCAGATACGAGTTGCCCATGTTGAACCGCGCGTCACCGAGGTAGGCGAACGCGATCTCCCGGACCGGCTTCGCGGTGTGCTCGGTCATCGTGAGCACATCGGCCAGCATCTGTGTGGGGTGCCAGTCGTCGGTGAGCCCGTTGTAGACGGGCACCCCGGCGTACGCCGCCAGCTCCTCCACCTTCTGCTGACTGTCCCCGCGGTACTCGATCCCGTCGTACATACGGCCGAGCACGCGCGCGGTGTCGCGTACGGACTCCTTGTGCCCGATCTGCGAGCCGGACGGGTCCAGGTAGGTCGTCGAGGCGCCCTGGTCCGCCGCGGCGACCTCGAACGCGCAGCGCGTGCGCGTCGAGGTCTTCTCGAAGATCAGCGCGATGTTCTTCCCGCTCAGGTACCGGGTCTCGGCCCCCGCCTTCTTGGCGGCCTTCAGCTCGGCCGCCAGCTCGACCAGCCCGAGGAACTCCTGCTCGGTGAAGTCGAGCTCCTTGAGGAAGTGGCGGCCGGCGAGGGCGGTCGGAACTGTCGCCATGGGGGGCGCTCCAGAGGTACGTGATCAGACGGACCTTGGAAGTCTATACGACCTTCAGCATTTATATACAGGCAGCTGTACGACTGTGCGCTCGACCGTTCCACGACAGATCGCTTCTATACGGCCGCCCGTTCCACCGGACAGCTCATGCAGCGCGGTCCGCCCCTGCCCCGCCCCAGCTCACTGCCCGGGATCTCGATGACCTCGATGCCCTGCTTGCGCAGATGGGTGTTGGTGGTGGCGTTGCGCTCGTAGGCGACGACGACACCCGGCTCGACCGCGAGGACGTTGCAGCCGTCGTCCCACTGCTCGCGCTCGGCGGCGTGC
The DNA here is from genome assembly GCF_044766405.1 of Streptomyces sp. NPDC102270. Taxonomy (NCBI): domain Bacteria; kingdom Bacillati; phylum Actinomycetota; class Actinomycetes; order Kitasatosporales; family Streptomycetaceae; genus Streptomyces; species Streptomyces sp. NPDC102270. Next base: position 30,434 of record NZ_JBIWLX010000022.1, read on the forward strand.
ACGTCCTGGGTGGCGGTCAGGACCCGGATCTCGCTCAGTCCGAGCGCGGCGGCGATCGCGCGGTGCATGTGCTCCGGCGGGTGGTCGGTGACCTTGAGTTCCTTGTCGCCGACACCCGGTTCGATGGTGTACGACCGGAGCATGCCGAGCCCGGCGTACTGGGTGAAGGTGTCGCCGTCGACCATCGTCATCACGGTGTCGAGATGCATGAAGGCCCGCCGTTTCGGCATGTCGAGGGCCACGATCGAGTGCGCGGAGCCCTCGGCGAACAGCTTGTGCGCGAGCATCTCGACGGCCTGGGGCGTGGTCCGCTCGCTCATGCCGATGAGGACGGCGCCGTTGCCGATGACGAGGACGTCGCCGCCCTCGATGGTGGACGGGTAGTCGGCCTGGCCCTCCGACCAGACGTGGAACGTTTCGTCACGGAAGAGCGGGTGGTGGCGGTAGATCGCCTCGAAGTGGACCGTCTCGCGTCGGCGGGCCGGCCGGCGCATGGCGTTGACGGCGACCCCGTCGTAGATCCAGGCCGAGGTGTCGCGGGTGAAGAGGTGGTTGGGCAGCGGGGCCAGGAGGAAGTCGTCGAGGTCCATCACATGGAAGCGCACGGAGGTCGGCTCCGGGTGCGCGTCCAGGAACTCCCGCTTGGTCATACCGCCGACGAGCGCCTCCGCGAGTTCTCCGGCGGGCAGCGCCTCGAAGGAGGCCCTCAGGTGGTCGGTGGCCAGCGGGCCGTACTCCTTCTCGTCGAAGACCCGGTCCAGCACGAGCGACCGGGCCTGCGGGATCTCCAGGACCTCGGTGAGCAGGTCGCCGAAGAGGTGCACGGCGACACCGCGGTCGCGCAGCACGTCGGCGAATCCGTCGTGCTCGGCGCGCGCCCGGCGCACCCAGAGCACGTCGTCGAAGAGGAGCGCGTCCTTGTTGCTGGGGGTGAGCCTTTTGAGCTCGAGATCCGGCCGGTGCAGGATGACGCGGCTGAGCCGCCCGGCTTCGGAGTCGACATGGAATCCCATGCCTCCATCCTGACCACCGAGGGGCCTGTTGACCCACGGTCCGCGCGGCTTTCTTGTTCTCGTCCCCTTGACGACAACTGACCCTTCCGGTTATCGTCCAATAGACGAAAAGAGGGGGCTCGATGGCCGACATCACCCGGCGCCTCGGCTGGCGCCATCTGCGCGGCGCACCCACGGCGCACATCCGGCACCACCGCGGCGGCGCACTGCTGCACGACGGTCCCGGGCTCAGCTTCTGGTTCCGCGCACTGACGGCCGCGCTCTCCGAAGTCCCGGTGGACGACCGCGAGCTGGCCATGACCTTCCACGCCCGTACGTCCGACTTCCAGGACGTGGCGGTGCAGGCGACCGTGACCTACCGGATCGGGGACCCGGCGCTCGCGGCCGCCCGCCTGGACTTCTCGATCGACCCGGACACCGGGGTGTGGCGGGGTGCGCCCCTGGAGCAACTGGGCACACTGCTCACGGAGACGGCCCAGCAGCACGCGCTCGACGTACTGGCCCGCACTCCCCTGTCCGTCGCCCTCGTCGACGGGGTGGCGGCGGTGCGCGAGCGGGTCGCGGCGGGCCTGGACGCGGAGCCACGGCTGCCGGCCACCGGCATCGAGGTGGTCGCCGTACGCGTGATGGCGCTGCGTCCCGAGCCGGAGGTGGAACGGGCCCTGCGCACCCCGGCCCGCGAGCAGATCCAGCAGGAGGCCGACCGGGCGACCTACGAACGGCGGGCCGTGGCCGTGGAGCGTGAGCGGGCCATTGCCGAGAACGAACTGGACAGCAAGATCGAACTCGCCCGCCGCGAGGAGCAGTTGGTGGACCAGCGAGGCACGAACGCCCGTCGGGAGGCCGAGGAGCACGCGGCGGCGGACGCGGTACGGGCCGAGGCGGAGGCGACGCGTTCGGTACGGCTGGCTCGCGCGGAGGCCGACGGAGTGCGCGCGGTCGGTGACGCCAAGGCGCAGGCACAGGCCGCCTGGCTGCGGGTGCACGCGGAGGTCGACGTGGCCACGCTGCACGCCCTCACCGGGACCCGGCTCGCGGAGAACCTGCCGAACATCGACAGCGTGACGATCTCCCCCGACGTACTGACGGGGCTCCTGGCCAAACTGGGCGCACGGGAGCCGGAGTGAGTCTCGCGCCGCGCGCGGTCCTGGTCCATCGCACCACGGAGTACGAGGAGTTGGTGGCCCACCACGGCACCCACGGCCAGGCCGCCTTCTTCCTCTCCTCCCGGGGCCGGGACATCCGGGAGGTCGCCGAACGCCACGAACGCACCCGACGGGCGCTCGCCGAGGTGACCTCCGCGATTCCGCTGACCTGGCGTCAGGCGCGGGTGGAGCGGGCCGACCTGGACCGTTTCCTGTTCGCTCCCGAGGACGTCGTGATCGTGGTCGGCCAGGACGGACTGGTGGCGAACGTGGCCAAGTACCTCTCCGGTCAGCCGGTGCTGGGCATCGACACCGAGCCCGGCCGCAACCCCGGTGTGCTGGTGCGGCACCGACCGCGGGACACCGCCAGATTGCTGACGGCGGCCGGTGCGGGCGTCGACGAGTTGACGATGGTCGAGGCCGTGGCGGACGACACCCAGCGGCTCGTCGCGCTGAACGAGATCTACCTGGGCGCCGCCGGACACCAGACCGCCAGATACCGCCTGGGCCTGGAGGGCGACGGGGGTGTCGTCGAGGCCCAGGCCTCCTCCGGGGTGCTGGTGGGGACGGGGACCGGAGCCACGGGCTGGCTCCGGTCCGTGTGGCAGGAGCGGGGCGCCGCCCTACGGCTGCCGGCCCCGACGGAGACCCGCCTGGTCTGGTTCGTCCGCGAGGCCTGGCCCTCCCCGGCCACCGGCACCCTGCTGACCGCCGGCGAACTCCTCGCCCCCGCCCGCCTCCGCCTCACCGTCGAGTCCGAACGCCTGATCGCCTTCGGGGACGGGATGGAGGGCGACTCGCTGGAGCTGACGTGGGGGCAGACCGTGGAGGTGGGGGTGTGCGGGGAGCGGCTGCGGTTGCTGGGGTGAGCCACGCCTCACAAACGGGGGTCCACCGGCTCCGACTCCAGCGCCAGCACCCCGAACACCGCCTCGTGCACCCGCCACAGCGGCTCGCCCTCCGCCAGCCGGTCCAGGGCCTCGAGGCCGAGGGCGTACTCGCGGATCGCGAGGGAGCGCTTGTGGTTCAGGAACCTCTTGCGCAGCCGGTCGAGGTTCTCAGGACGGGTGTACTCGGGACCGTAGATGATCCGCAGGTACTCCCGGCCGCGGCACTTGATACCGGGCTGGACCAGACGGCCCTCCGTACTGCGGACCACCGCGCCGAGCGGCTTGACGACCATGCCCTCGCCGCCGCGCCCGGTCATCTCCAGCCACCAGTCGACGCCCGCCCGCACCGACTCCGGGTCACCGGTGTCGACGTAGAGGCGCCGGGTCGTCTGGAGCAGGCCCGTACTGTCGTGCTCCACCAGGCGGTCGAGGCAGGCCAGTTGCTCGTCGTGCGGGAGCCCGGCGAGGCTGCGGCCCTGGACCGCGAGGATCTGGAACGGGGCCAGGCGGACACCGTCCAGGCCGTCGGTGGTCCAGCAGTAGCGCCGGTACGCGTCGGTGAACGCGCTCGCCGCGTCGGCCCGTTCGCGCTGACGGCCCAGCAGGTCCGACACGTCCACGCCCCGGTCCGCGGCGCCCTGGAGCGCGGCCAGCGCGCCCGGGAACACCGCTCCGGACGCGGCGCCGACGGCCGCGTACTGCGACCGCAGCAGACCGGAGGCCTTCAGCGACCACGGCATCAGCTCGGCGTCCAACAGGAGCCAGTCACCCGCGCCGGAGGCGCTGTTGGACGCAGTGAGTTCGGACCACAGGCCCGCCTCGCCGATCGCCGTGCGCAAGCGGTCCAGGATCGTTTCCGTCACCGACTCGTCGTCGAAGAACGGGCGGCCGGTCCGCGTGTACAGCGAGCCCGTAGGGCCGTCGACTCCGAAGCGCCTGCGGGCCGTCTCCGCGTCCCGGCAGACCAGGGCCACCGCCCGCGAGCCCATGTGCTTCTCCTCGCACACGACCCGCTCGACACCGTCCTGCGCGTACTGCGCGAAGGCCTCGGCAGGGTGCTCCAGGTACCCCTCGATGTGACTGGTGGCCGTCGGTGCCATGGTCGGCGGAAGGTACGGCAGCAGCCGCGGGTCCACCGCGAAGCGGCTCATGACCTCCAGGGCCGCGGCCGCGTTCTCCTCCCGGACCGCCACCCGGCCCTGGTGCCGGGTCTCGACCGCCCTGCGGCCGTGCACGTCGGCGAGGTCCAGGGGCCGGCCGTCCTGCCCGCCGGGCGCCTCCGACTTCAGCGGCTTCGTCGGCTCGTACCAGACCTGCTGCGCCGGTACGTCGACCAGCTCCCGCTCCGGCCAGCGCAGCGCCGTGAGCTTGCCGCCGAAGACCGCTCCGGTGTCCAGGCAGATCGTGTTGTTGAGCCAGGTCGCCTCCGGGACCGGGGTGTGGCCGTAGACCACCGCCGCCCGGCCGCGGTAGTCCTCCGCCCACGGGTAGCGCACCGGCAGCCCGAACTCGTCGGTCTCGCCGGTGGTGTCCCCGTACAGGGCGTGCGAGCGGACCCGGCCGGAGGTGCGGCCGTGGTACTTCTCCGGCAGACCGGCGTGGCAGACGACCAGGCGGCCGCCGTCGAGGACGTAGTGGCTGACCAGGCCGTCGATGAACTCCCTCACCTCGGCCCGGAACTCGTCCGTGACGCTCTCCATCTGCTCGATGGTCTCCGCGAGGCCGTGGGTGTGCTGGACCTTGCGGCCCTTGAGGTAACGGCCGTACTTGTTCTCGTGGTTGCCCGGCACGCACAGCGCGTTGCCCGACTTGACCATCGACATCACGCGGCGCAGCACGCCGGGGCTGTCCGGGCCGCGGTCGACGAGGTCGCCGACGAATACCGCGGTACGGCCCTCGGGGTGGACGCCGTCGGCGTAGCCCAACTTGTGGAGGAGCGACTCCAGTTCGAGGGCGCAGCCGTGGATGTCGCCGACGATGTCGAAGGGGCCGGTGAGGTGGGTCAGGTCGTTGAAGCGCTTCTCGGTGACGACGGTGGCGTTCTCGATGTCCCCGACCCCGCGCAGGACGTGCACCTTGCGGAAGCCCTCGCGCTCCAGGTGGCGGATCGAGCGGCGCAGTTCGCGGATGTGGCGCTTGATGACCCGGACCGGCATGTCGGCCCGGTCGGTGCGGGCCGCGTTGCGCTCGGCGCACACCTCCTCGGGCACATCCAGCACGATGGCGATCGGCAGCACGTCGTACTGCCTGGCCAGGTCGATCAGCTGCCGTCGGGAGTCCGACTGCACGCTGGTCGCGTCGACGACCGTGCGGCGGCCGGCGGCCAGGCGCTTGCCCGCGATGTAGTGCAGGACGTCGAAGGCGTCCTTCGTCGCGCCCTGGTCGTTCTCGTCGTCGGAGACCAGGCCCCGGCAGAAGTCCGAGGAGATCACCTCGGTCGGCTTGAAGTTCCGGCGGGCGAACGTGGACTTGCCGGAGCCGGAGGCGCCGACGAGGACGACGAGGGAGAGGTCGGTGACGGGAAGAGTCCGCCCTGTGCGCTGGGTCTCGGTCATGCCGCCTTCACCTCCTTCTCGGTCTTGATCACAGCTGTGCGCAGCTCGAAAACGGCCATCTGTGTGGGCGGCCCGACCTCCGGGTCGTTTGGCCCCACCGGGACGAACTCCACGTCGTAGCCGTGCCGTTCGGCCACCGACGACGCCCAGTCCCGGAAATCCTGCCGCGTCCACTCGAAGCGGTGGTCGCCGTGCCGGACGTGCCCGGCCGGGAGCGACTCCCAGCGCACGTTGTACTCGACGTTCGGGGTCGTCACGAGGACGGTCCGGGGGCGGGCCGCGCCGAACACCGCGTACTCCAGGGCCGGCAGCCGGGGCAGGTCGAGGTGCTCGATCACCTCGCTGAGCACGGCGGCGTCGTACCCCTTGAGCCGCTTGTCGGTATAGGCCAGCGAACCCTGGAAGAGCTGGACGCGGGAGGCCATCCGCTCCCCCATGCGGTCCAGCTTCAGCCGGCGGGAGGCGATGGTGAGCGCCCGCACCGACACGTCGACGCCGACGATCTCGGTGAACCTCGGGTCCTTGAGCAGCGCCTGCACCAACTGGCCCTGTCCGCACCCGAGGTCCAGGACCCGGGCGGCACCGGCGGCGCGCAGCGCCTCAAGGATCGCCTCGCGCCGCTGGACGGCGAGCGGGGTCGGCTTCTCCTCGGTCTCGGTCTCCGCCTCGACGGCGTTGTCGATGTCCTCGACCGCGCTGTCGTCGGCCTCCGCGAGCCTCACCAACTCCAGGCGCTCCATGGCCTCCCGCGTCAGCGACCAGCGGCGGGACAGGTAGCGGCTGGTGATCAGCTTCTGCTCCGGGTGCGCGGGCAGCCAGCCCTCACCGGCCCTGAGCAGCTTGTCGACCTCGTCGGAGGCCACCCAGTAGTGCTTGGCGTCGTCGAGGACGGGGAGGAGGACGTACAGGTGGCGCAGGGCCTCGGCGACGGTGAGCCGCGTGGACTCCAGTTCGAGACGGACGTAGCGCGAGTCGCCCCACTCGGGGAACTCGGTGTCCAGCGCGACCGGTTCGACGGTCACGTCCCAACCGAGCGGCTCGAAGAGACGCCGTACGAGCTCCGGACCGCCACGGGCCGGAAGCGCGGGCACCTCGATGCGCAACGGCCGCGGCTGCGTGGGCAGTTCGGGCTTGGCACCGCACACCCCGCGCATCGCGCTGGAGAACACCGCGCTCAGCGCCACCGCGAGCAGCGAGGAGGCCGCGTACGGACGGTCGTTGACGTACTGCGCGAGCGCCGCGTCCGGGGCGCCGCCGCGTCCCTTGCCCTTGCCGCGCCTGACCAGCGCCACCGCGTCGACCTCCAGCAGCAGCGCCGCCGTGCAGCGCTGATCGTCCGCCTCGGGATACAGGACGTGCGCCCTGCCGTAGGAGGTGGAGAACGCCTGCGCGTTGTCGGGATGCTTGTGCAGCAGGAAGCCGAGGTCGGTGGCGGGGCGTTCGGGAGTGCCGGTGGTACTGATCGTCAGAAACATGCGAGTGGCCTCTCCGGCCGGTGGACGGGACAGGATGCCGTGCGCGCGAAAGCCCCCGAGACGGTGATCCCGGGGGCTCGGCAGGACGACGCTCTCAGCTTCCCACAGCGGGTCCCACCTGCGCCTTCGATTAACCAGGAGGCGCCGGTCTACGACAGCTGGGACTGCACCCGCGCGGAGATCAGCTCCAGGTGGTCCAGGTCGTCGAGGTCGAGGACCTGGAGGTAGATCCGGCTCGAGCCCACGGCGGCGTAGCGGCCGATCTTGTCGACGACCTCGGCGGGGGTGCCGGCCAGGCCGTTGGCCTTGAGCTCCTCGACGTCACGGCCGATCGCCGCGGCGCGACGGGCGACCTCCTGGTCGTCCTTGCCGACGCAGACGACGAGGGCGTTGGAGAAGGTGATGGCGTCGGCCGCGCGGCCCGCCTCCCGGGCGGCGGCGCGGACCCGGCCGAACTGGGTCTCGCTGTCGTCCGGGGAGGCGAACGGCATGTTGAACTCGTCGGCGTAGCGGGCGGCGAGGCGCGGGGTACGGGTCGCGCCGTGGCCGCCGATCAGCACGGGGATCCTGTCCTGGGCGGGCTTGGGCAGCGCGGGCGACTTCGTGAGCTCGTAGTGCTCGCCGCGGAAGTCGAAGGTCTCGCCGGGCGCGGTGGCCCACAGACCGGTGACGATCTCCAGCTGCTCCTGGAGGCGGGGGAACTTCTCCTTCGGGAACGGGATGCCGTACGCCGTGTGCTCCTCCTCGAACCACCCGGCGCCCAGGCCCAGTTCGACTCGGCCGCCGGACATCTGGTCGACCTGGGCGACCTGGATGGCGAGGACGCCTGGGAGCCGGAAGGTGGCGGCTGTCATCAGGGTGCCGAGGCGTATCCGCTTGGTCTCGCGGGCGAGACCGGCGAGGGTGATCCAGGCGTCGGTGGGGCCGGGCAGGCCGTCGGCGTCGCCCATCTTCAGATAGTGATCGGAACGGAAGAAGGCGTCGAAGCCGAGGTCCTCGGTGGCCTTGGCGACGGTGAGGAGGGTGTCGTAGCTCGCGCCCTGCTGGGGCTCGGTGAAGATGCGGAGATCCATGATTCCATCCTGCACGCAGGAGTTCACCGTGGTCCCACCGGTCCCTGTGACCCCGCCAGTGACCGAGCTCTTTGGTGATCGTTGGCTCAGGTGGAGCCGGCTCGTCGTCGCCGGTGCGTGATCCGTTACCCGCGTCGGCCCCTTGGCCGGGGTCCTTGGGCCGAGGAGGCCGTCTTGTCCGAAGAAACCGTGCCGCCGACTGCGGGGGCTGGGCAGCCGCAGGGGTTGCTGCAGCAGATGGAGGAGCTGATGGCGGCGCTGAACGCGGATCTCTCGGCGTTGGATGCGGATTTTCAGGGGGCCGGGGGTTCTGGGCTGGGGGTCGGCGAGGAGGGGGTGGGCTGAGGGTTGTCCGGTGGCTGCGGGTCGGTGGGGGCTGGTCGCGCCCCGCGGCGGAGCCGCCGATGTCACAGCCCCGCGCCCCTGACTGAGTGGCAGACAAGCCATGCCCGGCTGTACCCACCCAGGGGCGCGGGGCTGTATCGATATGCGGCTCTGCCGCGTCGGCGCGACCAGCCACGACGGACCCGCAGCCGAAGAGTCACCCCGCCTCCGGCAACTCCTCCCCCCGGTCCGCCAGTCTTCGCAGCATCTGCAGTACCCGGTCCCGCGACTCGTCCGCCGCGTCGATCGCCTCCATGCACTGCCAGTACGTCGTCTCGTCGTCCGCCGCGCAGGCGAGGCCGACCAGGGCTATGCCCACCTCGCCGAGGAGGCCGCCGAGACAGAGAAGGGCCTGGCGGGCATCGCCGAGTTCGGTGAGCTGCGCGGCCCGCAACTCCGCCACGGCGATGTCGGGACGCTCCAGGACTCCGCAGCCCCGGCCCGCCAGCTCGGTCAATCCCAGCGCCTCACCCCGGAGTTCGGGGGGGCCGGCGACCGCGAGGCGGCTCCCTATCGCCTGGGCCAGGGCCTGCGCCTGCCACACCTCCGCCATGACCTGAGGCGCCTCGCCGCCCCCGGCCAGGGCACGCCTGCTCGTCACGATGAGCCGCACCGCGTCCATCGGCTGCCCCCGTCTGTCGCGACGTACCCCGGGCACGTCCGCCCGAACTCCCTTGTCCACTACCCAGAGTGAGGTCGCCTGGAACGAAAAACCAGAGGTAGGCGGAAATCTGTGGACAACAAATCGATTTCGAAGCCGTTTTTCATCACGGAGAGTGAAAGAGGACTGATCCCTTCCTCACGGCGCCGGAAACCGCCGTTCATTGCGGTCGATCTTCGCGTCCAGTGCGGCCAGCGGATCGACGCCGAGCACCTCGCACAACTGGAGCAGATACGCGAGCACGTCGGCGATCTCGTCCGTGACGCGGTGCGCGGTGTCGGGGTCGTCCATGACCCGCGTCGACTCCTCGGGCGTCAGCCACTGGAAGATCTCCACCAGTTCGGACGCCTCCACACTGAGCGCGGCGACGAGGTTCTTGGGGGTGTGGTACGGCTGCCAGTCTCGGGCCGCCGCGAAGTCGGCCAGCCTGCGCTGCAGTTTCGCCACGTCGAGAGGTTCGGTCACGGCTCCAGGTGTACCACCGTGACGCCGTCCACCCCCGTGGCCCACGAGGCGTCGCTCACCGCGCCGACGAGCCTGATGTGCCCGCGCTCGCACATCCGCACGGCCAGCCGCAGCAGCTCGGTCCGCTGCCGTGGGTCCAGGCTCCGGTCGAGGTTGTCGGCGAGCACGGTGAGCGTCTGCATCGCCGCGGGCACCTCGCCGGCCGGGTCGACCTCCAGCACTCCGGGACCGGTGAGCAGCACCAGGGCGAGGGCGAGATACCTCAACTCGCCGTCGCCCAGCCGCCCGAGCTCCGTCCGGCTGCCGTCCCCGCGGTCGAGCAGGGCCCGGACCATGTCGGCGGGCAGGGGTTCGGCGAGCACGTCGGCGACGGGTCCCGCGCATCCGGCGCGCACCGCGGCGACGAGTTGCGCGTGCCGTCGGCCGCACTCCGTGCGGGTGCGCCACAGGACGTCGGCGAGGTTGTCGCAGCCGCCGAGCAGCCGTCCGGAACCGGTCGGGACGGGCAGGCGCATGCGTCCGGGCCGTGGGTCGCAGCCGAAGACGGAGCGCAGGGCGACGACCATCTGTTCGGCGGCGGCGAGAACGCGCCGCTGTCCGTCCGTCTTGCCGGCCACTCGCAGCGGCAGCAGAGGGGTGCCGAGTTGGTCGTCCGGGAGCGGGGCGCGGGTGACCGGCGCGGTCCCGGCGGTGTGCCAGGCGGCCTGTACGGATCGGCGGGAGGGGTCGCGCAGGGCGGTCTCCAGCAGGACGAGCCCGCCGGAGGTCAACCGCTCCCCCACGATGCGCAGTTCGGGCTCGGCCTGGACGGCGACGTCGAGCCGGACCGGACCTTCGGGCCCGTCGGCCGTGCAGCCGATCCGGAAGCCGCGGCGGCGCTGAGCGTCGGGGCGGGCCCGGTCGGGGACGCACGCGAGGGGGTACGGGAACACCTCATCGAGGCTCGCGCCGCCACCGAGTCGCGCGAGCGCCTCGTATGCCCGGAGCGCGCTCGTCTTGCCGCTCCCGCTGGGCCCTGCGAACAGGGTCAGCGGCCCGAGCGGCAGCCCGGCCCGCCGGTGCCCGGCGTACGCGGAGAGCCGCAGCTCGGTGAGACAGGGCCGGTCGGGCCGGCGCCGCGGCGACTCCGCGAGCGGCGAAGCGGACTGAGCCGGCACGACGGAGGAGGTGGGGGACACACGCATATCCGGACCGTAGGACTCCGCCACCGGGCGAACCGTTCCTCCGCCCCGGCCTTCCCACGAACGAGCGAACGCCACCCCGGCCGGGTGTGACACCCGACCGGAACCGACCCGCCCTCCCCGAACATCGAACGACCGGACCACCGCCGCACCAGCGCACCTGCCCCACCACCGCGTCGGCAGATCAGCCCGACGTCCCGTCGGCCCCCACACCGACCGACCGCCCCACAACCGGCCCGCCAGCGCAGCATCGGGTCGCCCCCGCGATGGGCTCCTTCCCGCACCGACCGACTGGACCAGCAACCAGTGCGCTCCACACCGGCACACCAGTCCCACGACCTACTCGCCGCCCCACCCGACCGACCCCACGACCGGCCCGCTCCCGCAGCGACGGCCGGGCCCCCGACCGACAAGCCGATCCCGCAACCGCCCCACCCTGCCCCCGCCCCCCACCACCACCAACCGCTAAGCCCCCGGCATCCCCGCGCTCTCCATCAACCCCGTCACCTCGGTGCCGGCCGGAGTGAGCAGGAACACGTTCCGGTCCACCCGGTGCATCCCGCTGGCCAGTCCGAACACGACGCCCGTGCTGAAGTCGAGGACCCGCTTGGCGACGTCCGTCTCCGCGCTGGTGAGGTCGAGCAGGACGGGGATGCCCGCCATCAGGGTCTCGGCGACCTCGCGGGCGTCCGCGAAGACGTTGATCCGCAGGACCACGAACCGGCGCCGGGCCTCGGTCTCGGCCTCCGGCACGGACCGGTGGTCGACCGCGGAGGGCCACGCGTCCCGCCCGCGCAACGGAACGACCTGGGCGAGCCCCTCCCACTGTTCATCGGTGACGTCGTACCTGTTCACCGGCTGCCCCCGCTCCGACTTGCCTTCAATGCCTGCACCAGCCAATTCTTACGCCAAGTCACCCGTTCGGCCCAACAACGACACGGTCCGCGACGGACTCGGCGTACACATCACGTCACCCCCGACCATGACGAAAGGGTCTTACCCCCCTCACACCGGACTCTTGGCCTCCGTCGCCACCTGGCTCACCGGGGCCGATTAGCGTCCGGTGCCGTGCTCCTGGCAGATACTCAGCTGTCGGCGCCCGGCCGACCGACCCAGCCGGCGGCGTCCACCGCCCCGGAACCTCCCCCGCAGTGGCATCGCGTCCTGACGCTGCTCGCGGACGTCAGCCTGTTCATCGGCACGCGCGAGGTGTGGACACAGGCGGCCACCCACCGGCCCGCCGTGGCCGCGGTCATCTCGGCCTGTTACGCGTCGATCCTCGTCTGCGGCGTGCTCGCCCTGGTCGTGCGCGGCCGGCGCTCCCTCGCGCGCGTGGACCTGTGCGTGCTGGTGACCGGCCTGACGCTCGCCCTGTGCGCGTTCGTCCTGTTCCACCGCGGCTCCGACGAGTCCGTCCTCACCGCGCAGGCGGCCCGCGACCTGGTCGCCGGGCACGGGATCTACGGCCGTCCCTGGCCCTGGCTCTTCGGCGGCAACGGCATCGCGCTCACCCCGACCGTCACGGGCGGCTACGACTACACCTACGGCTATCCCCCGCTCGCCCCGCTGCTGACCGCCCCCCTGCTGTGGCTCGGCCACGGCGGTCTGCCGGCCATAGCGATGAGCACGGGCGCGCTGCTTGTCGGCACGGTCGTGCTGTGGTGGCTGCTGCCCACGCCGTGGCGGTCGGCGGCGACCATGACGTGCCTGGGATTCTCGATGATCTCCATGTACGGCCGGCTCGGTTACCCGGCGATCCTGGCGCTGGCCCTGCTGGTGCCGGTGGTGGTGCGCTGGCCCCGGATCGGGCGGGGCGGGCGGCTGGGTCCGACCGGGATGGCGCAGGCGGCCTGTCTGGGGGCGGCGTGCGCGGCGCAGCAACTGCCGTGGTTCCTCGCGCCGTTCCTGCTCGCCGGGATCTACGCGATACGGCGTGGGGAGCTCGGCGCGCGGGCGGCGGGCCTGGTGGCGCTGCGGCTCGCCGGGGTCGCCGCCGCCGTATGGCTGCTGATCAACGCGTACTTCGTCGTGAGCCAGCCGGTCGCGTGGCTGAAGGGGATCGCGCTGCCGCTGATCCAGGGCGCGGTGCTGCACGGCCAGGGCCTGGTGGGCGTGTCGCTGTATCTCACGGACGGCAGCGACCGGCTCGACTGGTACGGGTACGCGAGTCTGCTGCTGCTCGCCGGTCTGCTGGCGCTGTTCGTGCTGTTCGTGCGCCGCCTCGGCCCGGCGGCGACCGTACTGCCGTGGCTGGCCTTCTGGCTGGCGACGCGTTCGCAGGACGGCTATTACCTGATGATGACCCCGTTGTGGCTGGCGGCGGCGGTCACCGCGCCCGCGACGGAGTTCGCGGGGGCCTGGCAGCCGTTCACCCGCCGGCTCACCGGCCCGCTCCGGCGCCCGGCGCGGATCGCCGCGGCGGTCCTGCTGCTGAGTCCGGCGCTGGCGAGCGCGGCGCTGGCGGCCACCGGCTCACCGCCCCTGCGCATGGAGGTCACCTCCGTGCGGCACGACGTCCGCACCCTCTCCCGGCTGACGCTCCGTGTCACCAACACGGACGACGAGGCCCTCACGCCCCATTTCACCCTCACCCGGGGTCAGGGCATGTACCCGTACTTCTCGGTCCTGCGGGGGCCCAGGACGCTGGCCGCGCACTCGACGGCGACCTATGAGCTGCGGCCGCCCGGGGGGACGTACGCCCTCCCGAAGCCGGGTCGGCACATCCGGCTCCGGGTGTTCACGTCCTCGCCGCAGACGCTGTCGAGCACCTACGTCACGCTGCCGACCGCTTGAAGCGGAGCGAGGCGGTGACCGTGGTCAGACCGCGGATCATGCCCAGCTGGTTCCAGCCCAGGCCGAACTGGTCGCGGTCCACCGAGAACTCGGCGTTCAGCGTGACCGCGTCGGCGCTCACGTCACCGAGCCGCGCGGTGAAGGACTGGGGGCGGCTGATGCCGCGCGCGGTGAGCTGACCGATCACCTGCACCTGGTCGCCGTCCCGCAGCTCGGCGCTGCGCACCGCGAAGGTGATCTGGGGGTGGTTCTCGACATCGAAGAAGTCGGCGCCGCGCAGGTGCTCGTCGCGCTTGGCGTTCTTGGTGTCGAGGGAGGCGGCGTCGAGGGTCACGGTGCCGACGGCGGACCCGTCGGGCCGCACCTCGCCCTGGCCGTCCACGGTGGCGAAGGCGCCCTTCACGGTCACCAGGCCCCACATGGTCTTGTGCTTGAGCGCGACGGTGGTGGCGGTCCGGTCGAGCTGCCAGGTTCCGGTTTCGACGGCGACGGTCATGATCCCTCGGTTCTGTTGTTCAAATTTGGATGACGTCACGCTAGCGCATACTCCAAATTTGAACAACAGCTACACTCGACGCATGGCCGATCCGTCCGAATGTCCCGCCGCGTCCGGTGGACTCCTGCCCCCTGAGCTGCACGCATGGATGCTGATGCTGGCCGCGACGGGAGCCGTCGAGCAGGAGCTGCGCTCCGTCGTGAAGGAACGGCTGGACGTCTCACACGACGAGTTCCTGGTCCTGTCGCTGCTCGGCGCACACCCCGGCCAGGCCCTGCGCATGACCCAGATCGCCGAGCTCCTGGGCCGCCCGAAGACCCGCCTCACCTACCAGATCGCCTGCCTTCAGCACGCCGGTCTGGTCACCCGCAGATCGGTCTGCGGCGACAAGCGGGGTATCGAGGTCACCCTCACCGAGAAGGCCCGGGGGCTGCTCAAGGACGCCTCCGACGCACTCGCCGAGACGGTCAAGGAGGCCTTCGGGCGGTTCGTGGGCCCCGCGCAGCGCCAGGCGCTATGCGCGCTGATGCCCGACTTCGTCGCGGAGCCGGCACCCGAGTAGTCACCGGTGCGGTCGCGGGTACCCGGCCGAGGTCCGCGCCGACACCGAAGGAGGGCCTCATGACGACCTCCGACCTGCCCGCTCCTGTCGTACGACGGACCGACGCACCCCCGCAGGACACGGCGGCCCTGGAACACGCGCTGCGCGAGCGGGTCGACGGCGAGGTCCGCTTCGACGCCGGGAGCCGGGCCGCCCAGGAGGCCTTCGGGCGGTTCGTGGGCCCCGCGCAGCGCCAGGCCTTGTGCGCGCTGATGCCCGACTTCGTCGCGGAGCCGGCACCCGAGTAGTCACCGGTGCCGCCGCGGGTACCCGGCCGGTGCCCGCGCCGACACCGAAGGAGGGCCTCATGACGACCTCCGACCTGCCCGCTCCTGTCGTACGACGGCCCGACGCACCCCCGCAGGACACGGCGGCCCTGGAACACGCGCTGCGCGAGCGGGTCGACGGCGAGGTCCGCTTCGACGCCGGGAGCCGGGCCGCCTACTCGACGGACGCCTCGAACTTCCGTCAGACCCCGATCGGCGTGGTCGTGCCCCGGACGCCCGAAGCGGCCGCCGAGGCGGTGGCCGTGGCCCGCGAGCACGACGCGCCGGTACTGTCCCGGGGCGGCGGGACCAGCCTCGCCGGGCAGTGCACCAACACCGCCGTGGTGATCGACTGGTCGAAGTACTGTGACCGTCTGGAGTCCGTGGACCCCCACGCCCGCACCTGTGTCGTCCAGCCCGGCATCGTCCTCGACGAACTCAACCGTCAACTCGCCCCGCAGGGGCTGCGGTTCGGCCCGGAGCCCGCCACCCATGCCAACTGCACCATCGGCGGCATGATCGGCAACAACTCCTGCGGGGCCACCGCGCAGGCGTACGGCAAGGTCGTCGACAACATCGCCCGCCTGGAAGTGCAGTTGTACGACGGCACCCGGTTCTGGTGCGGGGAGACCAGCGACGAGGAGTACGCCGAGATCGAGCGGCACGGAGATCTGCGGGCCCGGCTGTACCGGCAGTTGCGCGCCCTGCGCGACACCTACGCCGACGAGATCCGCGCCCGCTTCCCCGACATCCCGCGCCGCGTCTCCGGCTACAACCTCGACTCCCTGCTCCCCGAGCACGGCTTCGATGTCGCCGGGCTGCTGGTCGGCAGCGAGTCGACGCTGGTCACGGTGGTGCGCGCGGAGCTGGAACTGGTCCCGGTGGTCAAGGAGCGCACCCTGGTCGTCCTCGGGTTCCCCGACATCGAGACGGCCGCGGACGCGGTGCCGACGATCCTGCCGTACGAGCCGATCGCGCTGGAGGGCCTGGACGCGCGGCTGGTCCGCGACGAACGGATCAAGCACCTCAACCCGAAGGCCCGTGCCGAACTCCCCGACGGGAACGCCTTCTTGATGGTGCAGTTCGGCGCGGACACCCTGCGGGAGGCCGACGAGCACGCCCACCGCATGCTCGACGGCCTGCACGAGTCGGAGCACGACCCCCAGGTCGCCTTCCTCGACGACCCTTCCCACGAGCAGGAGTTGTGGCAGGTCCGCGAGGCCGGACTCGGCGCCACCGCGCACATCCCCGGCCGCCCCGACACCTTCGAGGGCTGGGAGGACTCCGCGGTCCCGCCCGAACGGCTCGGCGACTACCTGCGCCGACTGCGGCGCCTGTACGACGAGTTCGGCTACCTCAGCGACACCGGGCCCAGTCTCTACGGCCACTTCGGGCACGGCTGTGTGCACACCCGGATCCCCTTCGACCTGTACTCCGCCGACGGGGTCGCGGCCTACCGGCGGTTCATGGAGCGGGCGGCCGACCTGGTCGTCGAGTTCGGCGGTTCCCTCTCCGGCGAGCACGGCGACGGGCAGAGCCGGGGCGAGTTGCTGCCCCGCATGTTCGGGGAGCGACTGGGCACCGCCTTCGGCCAGGTGAAGGCCCTCTTCGATCCGCTCGACCGGATGAACCCCGGGAAGGTCGTGGCGCCGTACGGACTCGACGAGAACCTGCGCCTCGGCGGCGACTGGGCCCCGTACGACCCCCGCGACCTGCACTTCCGCTTCCCGCACGACGGCGGGTCCTTCGCCGACGCCGCCAACCGCTGTGTGGGCGTGGGGAAATGCCGTCAGCACACCACCGAGGGCGGCGCGGTGATGTGCCCGTCCTACCAAGTCACGCACGAGGAGGAGCACTCCACGCGCGGGCGGGCCCGGCTGCTGTTCGAGATGCTCGACGGGCACGGCGACAGCCCGGTCCAGGGCGGCTGGCGGTCACAGGCGGTCCGGGACGCACTCGATCTGTGTCTGGCCTGCAAGGGCTGCAAGAAGGACTGTCCGGCGGACGTCGACATGGCCACGTACAAGGCGGAGTTCCTCTCCCACCACTACGAGGGCCGCTGGTGGCGCAGGCCCCGCGCCCATCTCTCGATGGGCTGGCTGCCCGCCGTGGCGCAGGTCGTCGGACGCACCCGACTCGGCCCCGTCGTGAACGCGTTGACCCACACCCCGCCGCTGTCCAGGGCGGCGGTCGCGCTCGCGGGCGTCGAGAACCGCGAGATCCCGCTGTTCGCGGGGGAGACGCTGCAGCAGTGGTTCGCCCGGCACGAGCCGTACGGCGACGGGGCGCGCGGCAGCGTCCTGCTGTGGCCCGACACCTTCACCAACCACTTCCACCCGCACATCGGACAGGCGGCCGTGACTCTCATGGAGCACGCGGGCTGGCGGGTCGTCCTGCCCGAGGAGCCGCTGTGCTGCGGACTGACCTGGATCTCGACAGGACAACTCGCGACCGCGGAACGGGTGTTGGGCCGGACCGTGCGCAGGCTCGCCGAGCACGTCCGGGCGGGCGGTCTGGTGGTCGGCCTGGAGCCCAGCTGCACGGCCGTGTTCCGCTCGGACGCGCCCGAGCTGTTCCCCACCGACCGTGACGTGCGGCGGCTGCGGGACCGGACGGTCACGCTCGCCGAACTGCTCACCGAGCACTCCCCCGGCTACGAGCCCCCGCACGTCCCGGAACGTTCCGCGAAGGCCCTCGCCCAGGTGCACTGCCACCAGCACGCGGTACTGGACTGGCAGGCCGACCGGGAGCTCCTGCGCCGCGCCGGAGTCGACGCCGAACGACTCGACTCCGGCTGCTGCGGTCTCGCCGGCAACTTCGGTTTCGAACCGGGCCACCTGGAGGTCAGCGAGGCGTGCGCGGAACGCGTGCTGCTCCCCCGGCTGCGCGAGGAGCCCCCGGAGACGGTGGTCCTGGCCGACGGCTTCAGCTGCCGCACCCAGATCCACGAGTTCGACAGCGGCGGCCACGAGGGGGTGCACCTGGCGGAGCTGCTGGCGAGCGCGGTCCCGGGGGCACCGGGCAGCGCGTACGGTGTGGCGCCGGGCGCGCGGCCGGCCGGCCCGAGCCGCAGGGCCAGGGCACTGACCTCGGCCGGGGCAGGGCTCGCAGGTCTGGCCGCGGCGGCCATGGCGGCCCGGTACCTCCGGAACAAGCGGTGACCGGACCTTCCCCGGGGGAGCGGCACCGCCGTGGGCGCTCTCAGCCCGCCAGTTCCATCAGCACTCCCCTGGCCCGCGCCACCCGGGACCGCACCGTCCCCACAGGACACCCGCTCACCACGGCCGCCTCCTCGTAGGACAGCCCCAGCATCTGCGTCAGCACGAACGCCTCGCGCCGCTCGTCCGGTAGCGCGGCCAGCAGGTCGAGCAGCGCTATCCCGTCGTCGAAGCCGGGCACGCCCCGCGGTTGGGCGCGCTCGGCCGCAGCCTGCCAGTCGGAACCGTCGTACCGGCGGGGCCGGGCCGCCGCATGGCGGAACCCGTCGATCACCGCACGGCGGGCGATGGAAAGGAGCCAGGCCCGCGCCGAGGACCGCCCCTCGAACCGGTGCAGGCTGCCGAGCGCCCGCAGGAACGTGTCCTGGGCCAGGTCGTCCACGGCCTGGGGGTCGGCGCAGAGGTAGGAGACATAGCGCAGCACGTCATGGTGGAGCGCGCGGACGAACTGCTCGACGGCGTCCGTGTCACCGGCACGGGCGGCGAGCGCCCAGGCGGTGGCGGTGGCGTCGGCGGACTCCCGTTGAGCGCGGGGGTCGGCCGGGGCGGGCGGGGCGGAAGTGATCACCAGGTGTCCTTCTCGGGTCAGCCGTGATCCGGACCGCCGGCTGTGCACACGGGGGCGCGGGGTGGTCCGGTGAGGAGACGCGGTCGTACGGCGCCGGCGTGGATGTGCACGTGGGCGTACGGCCGGGGGCCGAGCCGCGCAGGGGCGGTCTCGGCGCACTGGCTGTCGTCAGGCGACAGCGATCCCCGGGGGCGGACCGCGATGGCTGATCGCGTGGCCGAGAAGGAGAAGGCGCGGCTCCCGCTGCGAACGGGGCCGGCCTGCGCGCGGACGCGGGCGGTGCGGGGTGGCGGGCAGGGCGAGCAGCAGCCGCAGCGGGGCGACCAGCCGTGCCGCGACAGCCCGCAGGATGCGGAACGCGGCCCGCTCGCCGTACGCCAGCCAGAGGCCGGTCAGGAGTGCGGCGAGCAGGTGGGCGGCGTACATCCCGAAGGGCACGAGGAACGAGAGGGCGCCGACACCCGACGAGGTCCCCATGGAGGCCGCATCGACGGAGTCCATGCCGCTCATGTGCATGGACTCCGTGTGCATCCCGCCCATGTCCTGCGCCTCCGCTGTGGACTGCGCGAGGGAGAACGCCACGTGGAGGGCCGTCTGGGCGCCGACCACGACGGCCACGATCAGCGGCAGCCCGCGTTCACGGCCGGCCAGACACCAGCCCGCGCACCCGGTCACGGCCAGGCCCGCGGCCAGTGTCCGGCCCGGCACCTGGGCGCCGGACATGAGGACGTGGCCCAGGGCGGCGAGCAGCACACAGACGGCCGCGAACACCGCGGCCCGTACTGTGCGTGCACACCACCCTGCAGTCATGGCGCCTCATCCTCCCATCCGGGCGCCCGTCGTCACCTGTGGGTACGGAAATCCGCAGGTCCCCGCTCAGCGCGCACGGCGGCTCCGTACGACGGCGAAGGTGCCGGCCGCCAGCCCCAGGACGCCCACGACCAGTCCGGCGACACCGAGACCACGGGCGGTGGAGTCGCTCGCGGAGGCCTTGGGAGCCGCGGCCGCGGAGGTCTTCGACGCGGTGGCCGACGCGGTCGTGCCCGCCGTCAGCTTGAGGACCGGCGCCGGGTTCTCCGGCTCGTCGTCTCCCTGTGCGGCCTCCTCGATCCAGCGGACGACCTTGCCGTCGGAGTAGGTCTGCAGGGTCTTGAAGGTCAACTGGGCGGCGTCGTCGGGCAGTTGGCCGAAGGCGACGTCGAAGTCCTCGTAGTGGCCGGGGCCGATCTTCCCGCCCGTCCAGGTGATCTCGGAGACCGCGTCGGTGATCGTGCCGTCATCCGTCTTGACGGGCGTCTTGAGCTTGGCGTCGGTGACCTCGGCGGTCCAGCCGTCGTGCGGGGAGACGAGCACGCCGAGCAGGGGGTGGTCGGTGGGCAGGAACAGCTGGACCTTCGTGGTGCTCGCGGTGTCGCTCTCGTCGGGTACGCGGAAGGTCAGGGCGCCGTCGGTGGCGCCCTTGGCGTAGCTGTCGGGGTGGACGGTGACGTGCGCGGAGGCGACGCCGGCGGCGGTGAGGACGGCGCAGGCGGCGAGGGCACTGCCGAGACCGGCACGGCGCAGGGCGGTGCGTGCTGGGGACATGGGTGAGGGATCTCCGTACTGACGGGAAGGGAGGGGAAGGTCAGAGCGCGTACGGGATCGTCGTGGGCGGGCCGCGCCGGTGGACCGTGTGGCGGAGCAGGACGGGGCGGGGGGTGCGTGGGCCGTCGGCCGGTGGGCGGACGGGGTCCGGGGCGACCGGTTCGCCGTACCCCTGCCACCAGGCCGCGAGGCCCGGTACGAGCGTGGCCGTCCGGCGCAGGAGCGACCACAGGGCGGCCTCGCCGCGCCGCAGCCACCAGGTCAGCAGGACAGCGGCCGAGACGTGGGCCGCGGTGGCGTGCGGGGTCAGGGCGTGCGCGTGCGTGTGGGTCATGCGCATGCCGTGCATGACCATCACCGTGTGCGGTCGCACGGAGCCGAAGGCCAGATGCAGTCCGCCCTGGGAGGTGAGCGTCGCCGCGCCGATGGCCCCGAGTGACCGTTCCCGGCCGCCGAGCAGCCACCCGGCCGCGAACACCGGTACGAACCCGGCCGCCTGTGCCCACACCGGCGGCGCCATACCGGTCGCCAGTGTGTGTCCTCCGGCGGCCAGCAGCACACAGAGCGCGGCGAGCACCGCCGCGCGCAGGCTGCGGACCGCTGGGGACGCCCTCATGGCGACCGATACTGCCACGTGTGGCCGAAGCCCCGCCCACGGGTGCGGTCAGTAGATATCACGTACATAGCGCTTCTCGGCGGCGAGTTGCTTCACATAGGCCGCCGCGCCCGCCTGGTCCAGGCCGCCGTGGAGGGCCGCGATGTCCCGGAGCGCCTGGTCGACGTCCTTCGCCATCCGGGAGGCGTCGCCGCACACATAGAAGTGGGCGCCGTCCTGGAGCCAGGACCACAGCAGCGGGCCGTGCTCGCGCATCCGGTCCTGGACGTACACCTTGGCGCGCTGGTCGCGGGAGAAGGCGGTGTCCAGGCGGGCGAGGGTGCCGTCCGCGAGGAACCCGGTCAGCTCCTCCTCGTAGTAGAAGTCGGTCGCCCTGTGCTGTTCGCCGAAGAACAGCCAGTTCGGGCCCCGGTGGCCGAGCGCCCGGCGCTGCTCCAGGAAGCCGACGAAGGGCGCGACACCGGTGCCGGGGCCGACCATGACCATGGGCGTGGCGGAGTCGGCCGGCGGTCGGAAGTGCGGGGAGCGCTGGACGTGGACGGGCACCGGGGTGTCCGCGGCGGCGTCGGCGAGGAAGGGTGAACAGACGCCCTGGCGGGGCCTGCCGTGCAGGTTCTCGTAGCGCACCACGGAGACGGTCAGCGAGACGAGGTGCGGGTCGGTCAGCGGGCTGGACGATATGGAGTACAGGCGCGGCTGGAGGCGTCCGAGGGTCTGCGCCCACTCCTGCGGGCCGGCCTTCACGGCGTACTCCGTGATCACGTCCACGGCCTGCCTGCCCCAGCCCCACTTGGCGAGCTCGTCCTTGTTGTCCGGGCGCAGGAGCTTCTTCAACTCCCTGGCGTCCCCGGTGCGTTCGGCGACGAACCGGAGCAGGCCGGGGGTGATCCTGGTGATGTCGAGGTGGCGCCGGAACGCCTCGCCGAGCGCGACCTCGCCCACGCCGTTGACGTCCACCGCCGCCCCGGCGTCCAGACCGGTGACCGCGAGCCACTCCTCGACCAGGTCGGCCGAGTTGAGCGGCCGGATGCCGAGGGCGTCACCCGCCTCGTACAGCAGCGGGCTCTCGGCGTCCCGGGTGTCGAAGGTGAACCTGCGGACCTCCTTGCCGGCGCCGGGCAGGCTCAGCAGGCGGTTGCCGGTGAGGCGGGCGAGGACGGGGGCGGGCTTCTTCGGGCGGGGCGGGGTGACGGGGAGGGTTGGGAGGGCGGGGGCGGAGGGGCGTGAGGGCGGACCGGCGAGGGCGAAGGACGTACCGGAGGCGGCCGTCGAGGGGCGGGAGTGTGCCTCGGCCTCGCCGGACAGGGCCGTCAGGACCTGGTCCAGCCAGCCATGTGCCGCGTCCTCGAAGTCCGGTTCGCAGTCCGTGCGCGGGGCGAGCCGCAGCGCGCCCAGTTCGTCGAGGCGCTGGTCGAGGCGGCGGCCGTGCCCGCAGAAGTCGTCGTACGACGAGTCGCCGAAGGCCAGCACCGCGTACCGACGGCCCTCCAGGCGGGGGGTCCCGGGGTCGGCCAGGGTCTCCCAGAAACCGCTGCCGTTGTCGGGGGCGTCACCGTCGCCGAAGGTGCTGGTGATCAGCAACAGGTCGGCGCCTGGCGGCAGTTCGCCGAGGTCGGCCTCGTCCATGCCGAGCAGGGAGGCGGGGTGGCCGACCGTCTTGAGCCGCTCGGCGGTGGCGGCCGCGAACTCCTCGGCGTTGCCGGTCTGCGAGGCCCACAGGATGACGACCTCACGGCGCAGCTGTGTGGCCGAGGGCTGTGTGGTCGCCGCCCGGGAGTACATCCCTGCGAGTGTGCCGTTCACCCACAGAGCGTGTTCGGGGCTGAAGGGCGCGTCGGGCGGCAGCACCGGCACCCCGGGCGCCCCGGCGGGGACCCCGGCGAGGAAGCCGACCAGGTACTGGCGTTCCTGAGCGGTGAGGACGGGCGGCGGTGCGGGGTCGAGGCCGAAGACGGACGCGGCCGTGGACGCGGCCGGAGCAACCTCAGCGACCTCATGCCCAGTTACCGAACCCGGAGCCGGCACGGCCCCCGGTGTCCGCAAGGCCACCGGCGTCGGCACCTTCGTGAGCGACACCGCGCACACCTTGAACTCCGGCTGGAACGACAGCGGATCGACGGCGTCGTTCGTCACCGCGTTGACGCTCAGGTACTCCCCGAACAGGTCGTTCCAGTGGAAGGGCGCGAAGCAGCACCCCGGCCGGACCCGGTCCGTCACCACGGCCGGCAGCACCGCCCGCCCGCGCCGCGAGGCCACCTCGACCGAGTCACCGTCGACCACTCCGAGGGCGGACGCGTCCTGCGGATGCAGCTCCACGAAGGGCCCGGGGTTCAGCTTGTTCAGCTTCGCCACCTTGGCCGTCTTGGTCAGCGTGTGCCACTGGTGTTGGAGCCGCCCGGTGTTCAGGACGAAGGGGTAGTCGTCGTCCGGCATCTCGGCCGGCGGGATGTGCGGCCGGGCGTAGAAGACGGCACGCCCGCTCGCGGTGGGGAAGCTCAGCGAACCGTCCTGCGCCACGTACCGGATGGGGTTCCGGTCCGGCCCGTCCGGACTCGCCGCGGGCCACTGCACCGGTGTCTCCCGCAGCCGCTCGTAGGAGACCCCGCGCAGATCCCATCCCGTCTTCGGGTTCCACGCCCGCTTGATCTCCTCGAAGACGTCCTCGGCGCTGTCGTACGAGAACCCCTTCTCGTACCCCATCTCGCAGGCGACGGCGGCGATGATCCGCCAGTCGGCCATCGCCTCGCCGGGCGGGTCGGCCACCGCCGGGGTCAGCGTGAGGTTGCGCTCGCTGTTGACGAAGACGCCCTCGCCCTCCGTCCACAGCGCACCCGGGAGCACGACGTCGGCGTACGCGTTGGTCTCGGTGTCGGCGAAGACGTCCTGCGTGACGACGAACTCGGCGGCTTCCAGGCCCTCGATGACCGTGCGGCGGTTGGCGACGGAGGCGACCGGGTTGGTGCAGATGATCCAGCACGCCTTGACCTCGCCGTCGGCCATCTTCTGGAACATCTCGACCGTGCCCTTGCCGACGCCGTCGGCGCGCAGGGTGTCCGGGGGCAGCTCCCAGAGCTCCTCCATGAAGGCCCGCTCGTCGTCGACGAGGACAGACCGCTGGCCGGGCAGTCCCGGTCCCATGTAGCCCATCTCGCGGCCGCCCATGGCGTTGGGCTGGCCGGTGAGGGAGAAGGGGCCGCTGCCGGGGCGGCACAGGGCTCCCGTGGCGAGGTGGAGGTTGACCAGGGCGTTGGTGTTCCAGGTGCCGTGGGTGGACTGGTTGAGCCCCATGGTCCACAGGCTCATCCACTCACCGGCCGAGCCGATGAGCCGCGCCGCCTCCCGGATGTCCTCCTCGGCGAGGCCGGTCATGCCGGCCACCGTGGCGGGCGGGTAGTCGGCGAGGAATTCCGGCATCGCCTCCCAGCCCTCGGTGTGGGAGGCGATGAAGTCGGGGTCGATGTCGCCGTTCGCGTGCAGCAGATGCAGCAAGCCGTTGAGGAGCGCGAGGTCGGTGCCCGGCTTGATCTGGAGGTACAGGTCCGCCTTCGCGGCCGTGGCGGTGCGTCGCGGGTCGACGACGATCACCTTGGCGCCCGCCGACTTCACCCGTTCCATCATCCGGAGGAACAGGATGGGATGGCAGTCGGCCATGTTGGAGCCGATGACGAAGAACAGGTCGGCCTGCTCGAAGTCCTGGTACGAGCCGGGCGGGCCGTCCGCGCCGAGCGACAGCTTGTATCCCGTGCCGGCGCCGGCCATGCACAGCCGCGAGTTCGACTCGATCTGGTTGGTGCGCAGGAATCCCTTGGCGAGCTTGTTGGCCAGGTACTGGGCCTCCAGGCTCATCTGCCCGGACACGTAGAGCGAGACGGCGTCGGGGCCGTGCTCGTCGACGATCTCCCGCAGCCGCCGGGCCGTCTCGGTGATCGCCACGCCGACGGCTTCCGGCACCGGCTCCTCACCCCGCTCGGGCCGCACCAGGGCCGTGGCCAGCCGCCCCGGTGCCGCCAGCAGGTCGGCGGTGGTCGCGCCCTTGGTGCACAACTTGCCGAAGTTGGCGGGATGCTCCTTGTCGCCGGACGCCTTCAGGACCGTACGCCGTCCGTCCGGTCCGGTCCCGATGTCGAGGACCAGGCCGCAGCCCACACCGCAGTACGAGCAGACCGTCCGCACCACGGGCACGCCTCCTGACCTCAGCCGACTCGATCTCCACCGACCGTACGAAACGCCCATTACACAGATGTCTCCCGTGCCGTTCATCAGGGGTTACACCGCACGCACACCGCAGCGGCCAGTGTTGTGAGCGCCATCGGGGGTGAGAGGGGCCCCGATCCGACGCGCCACAAATTTGGAACGGTTCCATTTCTTGAACCATTCGTGTTTGTGGGGGTAGGTTGGTCGCATGACCGCCCCCCAGCTTCCGAACACCGCCGATGAGCTGCGCGGTGCCGGCCTGCGGGTGACGGCCGCGCGCGTCGCACTGCTCGAGACCGTCCGGGCCGGTGACCACCTCCCGGCCGACGCGATCGCCACAGGTGTGCGCGACCGTCTCGGCCACATATCCCTCCAGGCCGTGTACGAGGCCCTGCACTCGCTCACCGCGGCGGGTCTCGTGCGCCGCCTCGAGCCGCCCGGCAGCGCGGCACGGTTCGAGGGACGGGTCGGGGACAACCACCATCACCTGGTCTGCCGGTCGTGCGGGGCCGTCGTCGACGTCGACTGTGCCGTCGGTCACGCGCCCTGCCTGACGGCTTCCGACGACCGCGGCTTCTCGATCGACGAGGCCGAGGTCATCTACTGGGGCCTGTGCCCCGACTGCTCCGCCCAAAGGCTTACTTCAGCACCCTGATCAAGGCTTACTTCAGCACCGTGATCCACCCAGTTCGGAAGGACTTCCATGTCTGAGAACCACGACGCAATCGTCACCGACCCCAAGCCCGAGGGCACCGGTGGCTGCCCGGTCGCGCACGGGCGCGCCCCGCACCCCACCCAGGGCGGCGGCAACCGCCAGTGGTGGCCGGAGCGGCTGAACCTGAAGATCCTCGCCAAGGACCCGGTCGTGGCGAACCCGCTGGGTGCGGACTTCGACTACGCCGAGGCGTTCCAGGCCCTCGACCTGGACGCCGTGAAGCGGGACATCGCCGAGGTGCTGACCACCTCGCAGGACTGGTGGCCCGCGGACTTCGGCAACTACGGCCCGCTGATGATCCGGATGGCCTGGCACAGCGCCGGCACCTACCGCATCAGCGACGGCCGCGGCGGTGGCGGCCGCGGCCAGCAGCGCTTCGCGCCGCTGAACAGCTGGCCGGACAACGGCAACCTGGACAAGGCCCGCCGTCTGCTGTGGCCGGTGAAGAAGAAGTACGGCCAGTCCATCTCCTGGGCCGACCTCATGATCCTCACCGGCAACGTCGCCCTGGAGACCATGGGCTTCGAGACCTTCGGCTTCGCCGGCGGCCGCGCCGACGTCTGGGAGGCCGACGAGGACGTCTACTGGGGTCCCGAGACCACCTGGCTCGACGACCAGCGCTACACCGGCGACCGTGAGCTGGAGAACCCGCTCGGCGCGGTCCAGATGGGCCTCATCTACGTCAACCCCGAGGGCCCCAACGGCAACCCGGACCCGCTGGCCGCGGCCCGCGACATCCGCGAGACCTTCCGCCGCATGGCGATGAACGACGAGGAGACCGTCGCCCTCATCGCCGGTGGTCACACCTTCGGCAAGACCCACGGCGCGGGCCCGGCCGACGCGGTCGGCAACGACCCCGAGGCCGCCTCCATGGAGGAGCAGGGCCTGGGCTGGAAGTCCACCTACGGCACCGGCAAGGGCGGCGACGCCATCACCTCCGGTCTCGAGGTCACCTGGACCACCAAGCCCACCCAGTGGAGCAACGACTTCTTCGACATCCTCTTCGGCTACGAGTGGGAGCTGACCGAGTCCCCGGCCGGCGCCAAGCAGTGGGTGGCCAAGGACTCCGAGGAGATCATCCCGGACGCCCACGACGCGTCGAAGAAGCGTCGGCCCACGATGCTCACCACCGACCTCTCGCTGCGCTTCGACCCGATCTACGGCGAGATCTCCAAGCGCTTCCACGAGAACCCGGACCAGTTCGCGGACGCCTTCGCCCGCGCCTGGTACAAGCTGACCCACCGTGACCTGGGCCCGAAGTCCCTGTACCTCGGCCCGGAGGTCCCGGCCGAGACGCTGCTGTGGCAGGACCCGCTGCCGCAGGCCGAGGGCGAGACCATCGACGCCGGTGACATCGCGGCCCTGAAGGCCAAGGTCCTGGAGACCGGCCTCACGGTCTCGCAGCTCGTCTCCACCGCGTGGGCCTCGGCGTCCACCTTCCGCGGCAGCGACAAGCGCGGCGGTGCCAACGGCGCCCGCATCCGCCTGGAGCCGCAGCGCGGCTGGGAGGTCAACGACCCCGAGCAGCTCACCCAGGTGCTGCGCGTCCTGGAGGGCATCCAGGCCGACTTCAACACCGGTGCCAAGAGGGTCTCCCTGGCCGACCTGATCGTCCTCGCGGGTGCCGCGGCGGTCGAGCAGGCCGCCAAGGACGCCGGCTACTACGTGGAGGTCCCCTTCACGCCGGGCCGTGTGGACGCCACCGAGGAGCACACCGACGTCGAGTCCTTCGCGGCGCTGGAGCCGGTGGCGGACGGCTTCCGCAACTACCTCGGCAAGGGCAACCGCCTGCCGGCCGAGTACCTGCTGCTCGACAAGGCGAACCTGCTCACCCTGAGCGCCCCCGAGATGACCGTCCTCGTCGGTGGTCTGCGTGTCCTCGGCGCCAACCAGGGCGGCACGGCGCACGGCGTCCTCACCGACCGTCCGGGCGTCCTGACCAACGACTTCTTCGTCAACCTGCTCGACCTGGGCACGACGTGGAAGTCCACCTCCGAGGACCAGACGGCCTTCGAGGGCCGTGACGCGGAGACGGGCAAGCTGAAGTGGACCGGCACCCGTGCCGACCTGGTCTTCGGCTCCAACTCCGAGCTGCGCGCGCTCGCCGAGGTCTACGCGAGCGACGACGCGAAGGAGAAGTTCGTGAAGGACTTCGTCGACGCGTGGGTCAAGGTCTCGAACCTGGACCGCTTCGACCTGGTCTGAGCATCCGCATGACGCGGGGGCCGGTCCACACGGACCGGCCCCCGTGCCAGGTCTAGGCGAGCGTGGCCATGAACTTCCCGAGCCGCGCGATCCCCTCGCCCAGTTCGTCGGCCGAGGCCGCGTAGGACAGCCGTACATGCGTGTCGGCGGTGGCCACCCCGAAGTCCCGCCCCGGCGTCAGCGCGACGTGCGCCTCCCGCAGCGCCCGCCCGCAGAACTCCCACGAGGTGAGCCCGGTGCCGCTGACGTCGAAGTAGACGTAGAACGCCCCGTCCGGCGGCACGGGCACCGGCAGCCCGATCTGCTCGAGGCCCTCCAGGACGAGGGCCCGCCGTCGCCCGAACTCGGCCCGCCGCTCCTCGCACACGGCGAGCGACTCGGGCGTGAAGCAGGCGAGCGCGGCGTACTGGGCGGGGGTGGAGGCACAGATCATGTAGTTCTGGGCGAGCCGCTCCAGGGCGGGCACCAGCGCCTCGGGCACCACACACCAGCCCAGCCGCCAGCCGGTCATCCCGAAGTACTTCGAGAAACTGTTGATGACCACGGCTTCAGGGTCGTACGACAGCACACTGCGCGGCGGCCGCCCGTGCTCGTCGTGGTCGCCGAGGTCGAGGTAGATCTCGTCGACGATCCGCCAGGCGTCCCGCTCCCGGGCCAGTTCGCAGATGGCCGCCAGCTCGTCGGCCGGGACGGAGGTGCCGGTCGGGTTGGAGGGGCTCGCGACCATGATGCCGCGGGTGCGGTCCGTCCAGGACGACCGTACGGAGGCCGCGTCCAGCTGGTACCGGGACCCGGCGCTGGTGGGCACGAGCGTGACCCGCGCCCCGAAGCTCTCGGCGATCTGCCGGTTGCAGGGGTACGACGGGTCGGCGATGAGCACCTCGTCCCCGGGATCGACGAGCGCGGCGGCACCCAGCACCAGCGCGGCCGACGCCCCGGCGGTCACGACGACCCGGCCCGGATCGACGTCGACGCCGTGCCGCTCACCGTAGAACCGCGCTATGGCCAGCCGCAGTTCGGGCAGCCCGAGCGCCCCCGTGTACGTCATGGGCCTGCTCCCCACGGCCCCCCGCAGCGCGTCCAGCACGGTCGGCGGCGCCCCGAAGTCCGGTTCCCCCAGACTGAGCTTGACGACGTGCTGCCCCTCGGCCTCCAGCGCCGCGGCGTGCTTGCCGAACTCCATCGCGTAGAACGGCGCGACGGACTGGGCGCGTTGCGAGATCCTCATACGGCGGGCCTCCCGGGGGGCGTGTGATCGAGGGCTCCAGAAGGGCCACGCAAGGGTGCGGTGTGTCAGCGACATCGTGCCGCAGGAACCCGAAGCCGGGGTAATCGTGTGCCGCGGGGTCCACCGGGAAGGTGGTTGTTCGGGCTCGCTCGGCCCCGTGACGTTCCCGCTTCATGACCCCTTCGGAGATCCGGCGTGACACTCGGCGGCATACCCGCACCTTCCGCACAGGACACCGCTCCCGACCCGGAGGCGCGCAAGCAGCGTCTGCGCCGTCGCCTGGAGCGGTTGATCGGCGTGGCCGCCACCGAGGGCAACGACCTGGTGCCCCTGCGCAACGGCGACGAGATCTTCCCCGCGATGCTCGGGGCGATCCGTTCGGCCCGGCACACCATCGACATGATGACGTTCGTGTACTGGCGGGGGCAGATCGCCCACGACTTCGCCGACGCGCTGGCCGAGCGCGCCCGCGCGGGGGTACGGGTGCGACTGCTGCTCGACGGCTTCGGCGCCAAGGAGATCGAGCGGCGGTTGCTGGACCTCATGAGTGCCGCGGGCGTGCAGGTGGCCTGGTTCCGCAAACCCGCGTGGCTGTCGCCGTTCAAGCAGAATCACCGCTGCCACCGCAAGGCCCTCGTCGTCGACGAGGGCACCGCCTTCACCGGCGGCGTCGGCATCGCCGAGGAATGGTGCGGCGACGCGCGCAACCCCGCCGAGTGGCGGGACACGCACGTTCAGGTGCGCGGTCCGGCCGTCGACGGCATCGCGGCCGCGTTCGCGCAGAACTGGGCCGAGTGCCACGACGAACTCTTCGACACCCGGGACCGCTTCACGGAACACGCGCAGGCGGGGTCGTCGGTGGTACAGGTCGTCCGCGGCTCCGCCAGCATCGGCTGGCAGGACATGCAGACGCTCATCAGGATCATGCTCAGCTCCGCCGAGGAACGCTTCAGGCTGGCCACCGCCTACTTCGCTCCGGACGCCTACTTCATCGACCTGCTGTGCGAGACCGCTCGTCGCGGCGTGCGGGTCGAGATCCTCTTGCCCGGTCCCCACACCGACCAGCGCGCCTGCCAACTGGCCGGCCAGCACCACTACACGCGTCTGCTGCGGGCCGGGGTGCACATACGCCAGTACCAGCCGACCATGATGCACGCCAAGATCATCACCGTGGACTCGGTGGCCTCGCTCATCGGATCCACCAACTTCAACCGCCGGTCCATGGACCACGACGAAGAGGTGATGCTCGCCGTCCTGGACGAGGAGTTCACCGCCTCCCTCGACCGGGACTACGAGGCGGACCTCGAGCGCAGTGTGGACATCGACCTCCATCGGTGGAGACGGCGGGCCGTGCTGCAACGCGTCGGGGAAGCCGCGGTCGGACCGATCCGCCGCTTCCTGTGAAACGCACGAGGCGGCGCGGCGACCACGACGCACGGACAACGCCGCCCTCTTTGCCAGCACCGACAGAGAGTCCTGCCATGGATGACGCAGACGGTCGTACCGCCCGTTGGTGGACGGCGCTGCGCCGGACGCCGGTGGCCGTCTGGAACGACGACGTCACCGACTGGGCCGCGGCGCTGACCTATTACGCGGTTCTGGCCCTGTTCCCGTCGCTGCTGGTGATCCTGTCGATTCTCGGTCTGGCCATGCCCACCGCCGAGCCGGGCGTCATCGACCGCATGGTGCAGGCCACTCCTGCCGCGTCCCGTGCCCTGCTGCGCGGCACCCTGCGGCAGATGGCCGGGCAGGAGGCGACGGCGTGGACGCTGATCTTCGCCGGAGGGACGGGTGCCCTGTGGTCGGGGTGCAGCTATCTGAGCGTCTTCCGTCGCGCGCTGTACTCCATGCACCGCATCGACGCGGACCGGCCGGTCTGGCGTACCGCTCCGCGCATCGTCGCCACGGCCCTGGTGCTGCTCGCCCTGCTCCTCACGTCGACGCTCGCACTGCTGCTCAGCGGCGGCCTCGTCCGGCGTCTGGGCAGCGCGCTGGATCTCGGCACCGGACCGCAGGCCGCCTGGGACACACTGCGGTGGCCGGTCATCGCCGCGGTGGCCGTCGCCCTGGTACTCGTTCTGTACCGTTCGGGCCCGGGGTGCTCCCGCCCCGTCGGGCGGATGGCGCCCGGCGGCACCTTGGCGGTGGCCCTTCTGCTCGCCGTCTCCCTCGGGTTCGCCCTGTACACCTCGCATGTCGGCACGTACAGCCGTCTGTACGGCTCGCTCGCGGGCGTCGTGGTCTTCCTGATCTGGTTGTGGCTGTCCAACCTGGCACTTCTGGTCGGCGCCCAGTTCAACGCGGAACTGGCGAAGGAGCCCGGTCACGGGGAATGAGCGGAGTGCGGCTGCGGTGAGTGTGGGTGAGCGCGTCCCTCCCGACCGCCCTTGCGGACGCGCTCCCCGAGAGACCGGGCGGCGATGGGCCGGCCCCCGAGGTCACCGTGGCCACGGCGATGCCCCTGCACCCGGGCGGCCGGATCCGCGTGCGCACACCGTGATCCGCCGCACGGTCGAGCGGGAGGCGAACGCCCGAGCAACGGTCATGGGCGAGGCCGGACGCTCGCGCCGGCCGGTGGCGGACGCCTCGCCGGGTTCTCCCCGCACGCCGCCGACCGGCTTCTGCCCGAGGGGCCCAGCAGGCGACGGGCGCCCATCCGCGGACGCCTCTCCCGCCCGCACGCACGGCGATCACGGCGGCGGTGATTCGCGCCCACCCGGGCCAGGCGTCACAGCAGTCAGACGACCGGCTCGAACAGCACGGTGCGGTCGAAGGCACCCCCGTGCCGGCGACCCTCCGAGTGGCTCTACCACATGGTCGGGAAACTCGGCCCCGAGCTCCGACTCGACCTGAACGACGCCGACAGGCCACGCCGAGGCGGGGAACCAGCCACTCGCACTTGCACTCTGAAACCGATCGGTTTACTGTACTGGAAACCGATCAGTTTCTCACGTGGAGGCGGACATGACCGCACTGAAGCCCGGCCAGACGTCACGCCCCACCATCGACATCCCGGGGACCACCAGCCACGCCCTGACCCCGCGCGCAGGGCATCACCGTCACGAGGGAACCCTGCGCTACCTCAAGGCGGGCACCGGCGCTCCCCTGGTCCTGCTGCACACCGTGCGCACGCAGGCCGAGCACTTCCGCCTCCTCATCCCGCTGCTCGCGGACCGGTACACCGTGTACGCCCTCGACCTGCCGGGGATGGGCTACTCCGAGATCGTGCCCGGGGCGTCCTACGACGAGCCGGCGATGCGCGCGGGCGTCGAGCGGCTGCTCACCGAACTCGACCTCCACGACGTGACGCTGGTCGGAGAGTCCATGGGGGCGGTGCTCGCCCTGACCACCGCGGCCGACCTGCCGGAGCGGGTACGGCGCGTCATCGCGGTGAACACGTACGACTTCCCCGGCGGAATCGCCCGGTCCAGTCTTCTCGCCCGTGTGGTGGTCAGCGGAGCTCTCGCACCCGGAGTGGGCCCGGTGATCGCCGGCGTGGAGCCCAGACCCGCCCTCCGCAAGATCCTGCAGGGCGGCCTCGGCGACAAGAGCGCCCTGCGCGAGGACTACGTGGACGAACTCCTCCAGGTGGGCGCCCGCCCCGGCTACCCGACCGTCGCCCGGGCCGTGTACCAGGCCCTGCCCAGCCTCATCGCGGCCCGCTCCCGCTACCCGGAGGTCAAGGCCCCCGTCCACTTCGTCTACGGCGAGAAGGACTGGTCCCGCGTCTCGGACCGCGAGGCCAACAAGCACCTCCTGCCGACCGCCGACTTCACCCAGGTGCCGAAGGCGGGCCACTTCATCGCCCTGGAACGCCCCGACGTCCTGGCCGACCTGCTGACCGCGACGGCGTAGCACCCGGGACACCCGCGACACCGAGGCCGCGCCCACCGACGGACCGTGAGCGGCCCCGCCGAGACGGCGGCCCCGGTGCGGTCACATGGGGGGTCAGGAACGGCCTGAGGGAGTGAGGGAAAAGGCCAGGTCAGAGCCGCCTTCTTGACTCATCGCGAGGCGTGCGGACGCCCAGAGCGTCAAACGAGCGTCACGACCGATTGCCCGTCCTGCCCACTCGGGCAGACCGAGCTGCTAAGAGCCTCTCTCACGTGAGACACCGGCTCGCTCAATCATGACCCGCGCCGAGGGACCTCCGGAGCGCAGACGCCGAGGACCTCGCGCTCTACCCGGAGAAGTTCCGGCGTCGTCTGCCGGAGTCGCTGGATGAGTTGTCCGGCCCGGCCCAGGGGATCGTGGAGCTGCCGCTGCGCATGGCCTGGTCGGGGATGACCTCGTACGACCTGACCAAGCCTCGCACCGGAAGGCGGCGAGCCGGTGGTCTACACGGCAGGGGACAGCTTTGCCAGCTCAGCGCGGCAGTATGAGGCGATGGGACCGGGCGGCTACCGCCCGGTCCCATCGTGCTGCTCGTCTTCAGGCGGGGTGCGGGTCGTCGACCACGTATCCGCGCCGCTTGTCCACCACGTTGCGCAGCGGTCGGCCCCCGAGGTGGCGGGCGAAGTTGTCGAGGAACACCTCGACGAGTGCCTCCCGCTCGCTGGTGGTCTCGCCCGCCGTGTGTGGGGAGATGATCACGCCGGGCATGTCCCACAGTGGTGATTCGGCAGGCAGCGGTTCCTGAGCGAACACGTCCAGGGCTGCGCCGGCGAGCCGTCCGGCGGCGAGGTGGTCGACCAGCGCCTCCTCGTCGACGAGTCCGCCCCTGCCTACGTTGATCAGCCGCGCCCCCGGCTTCATGGCGGCGAGCACAGGGGCGTCGACCATGCCCCGGGTGTCCTGGGTGAGCGGGGCGGCCAGGACGACGTAGTCCGCTTCTGTCAGGGCGGAGCGTAGGGTCGTCGCGCCGTGGACCGTGCCGAAGTCGGGGTCGTCGGTGCGGGACTTGCGGCCCGCACCGCTCACCCGCATCCCGACGGCGCGCAACAGTCCGGCGATGGCCCGGCCGATCGGCCCCGTGCCCCAGACCAGCGCGGTGCGTCCGGTGATGCCGTCACTGGGGCGCGGACGCCACTCGCGGCGCCGCTGGTGCTCCCACGTGCCGGGGAAGTCCTTGGCGAGGGCGAGGATCAGGCCCAGGACGTACTCGGCGGTCGGCTGCTCGTAGACCCCGCGGGCGTTGGTCAGGACAACGTGCGGATCGTCCACCAGGGCGGGGAAGAGGAAGGAGTCCACGCCCGCAGAGGACGCGTGGACCCAGCGGGGCGCCTTCTGCGGATCGTCGGGCCACGCCTCCCGGATGGCCGGGGTGATGTTCACCCAGGCCAAAAGGACGTCGGCGCCGGGGAGGAGGTAGGGCAGTTCCTCCTCGGTCGCGTAGACGGTGTCCGCGAGGCGTTCGATGCGTGTGGTGGCGGGGGGCCGGTTGCCGCGGTAGAGGACGACGAGTCGCTCGCGCATGTCAGGCTCCGACGGGGACGGCCAGGTACTTGTACTCCAGGAACTCGTCGATGCCGACGCGTCCGCCTTCGCGGCCCAGGCCGGACTGCTTGACGCCGCCGAAGGGCGCGGCGGGGTTGGAGACCAGTCCGGTGTTGATGCCGATCATGCCGCTTTCGAGACGTTCGGCGACACGCAGGGCACGGTCGAGGTTCTGGGTGAACAGGTAGGCGGCCAGGCCGAATTCGGTGTCGTTGGCGGCGGCAACGGCCTCGTCCTCGGTCTCGAAGGTGCGGATCGCGGCAACGGGGCCGAAGATCTCGGTGTCGATGATCGCGGCGTCGGGGGCGATGCCGGTGAGGACGGTGGGCGGGTAGAAGCAGCCCGGCCCTTCGGGGAGTTCACCGCCGGTCAGGACGGTGGCACCGCGCTTGACGGCGTCCTGCACCAGGTCGTGGGCCTTACTGCGGCCGGCGGCGTCGATGAGGGGGCCGACGTCGGTGCCGGGTTCGGTGCCGGGCCCGACGGTGAGGGCGGCCATGCGGGCTGCGAGGCGGGAGGCGAACTCCTCGGCGACGGAGGTGTGGACGAAGATGCGGTTGGCCGCGCAGCAGGACTCGCCCATGTTGCGCATCTTGGCGACCATGGTGCCCTCGACGGCGGTGTCGAGGTCGGCGTCGTCGAAGACGAGGAGAGGAGCGTTGCCGCCCAGTTCCATGGATGTGCGGATGACGGTGTCGGCGCACTGGGCCAGCAGGATCCGCCCGACCTGGGTGGAGCCGGTGAAGGAGAGCTTGCGGATCTTCCCGCCGCGAAGGAGGGGTTCGACGACGCCGGCGGCGTCGGAGGTGGTGACGATGTTCAGCACACCGGCCGGCAGGCCCGCTTCGGTGAGGATCTCCGCCAGTGCGAGGCTGGTCAGGGGGGTCTGGGGGGCGGGTTTGAGGACGATGGTGCAGCCGGCGGCGATGGCGGGGCCGATCTTGCGGGTGCCCATCGCCAGGGGGAAGTTCCAGGGGGTGATGAGCAGGCAGGGGCCGACGGGCTGACGGGTGACCAGCAGACGGTTCCTGCCGTCGGGGGCGGTCATCATGCCGCCGTCGATACGCACGGCTTCCTCGGAGAACCAGCGGAAGAACTCCGCGCCGTAGGCGACCTCGGCACGCGCCTCGGCCAGGGACTTGCCCATCTCCAGGGTCATCAGCAGCGCGAGGTCCTCGGTGCGCGCGATGATGATGTCGTAGGCGCGGCGCAGGATCTCACTGCGCACGCGCGGCGGGGTGGCGGCCCAGGCGGCCTGCGCGGCGAGGGCCACCTCGGCGGCACGCCGGCCGTCGGCGGGTGAGGCGTCGGCGACCTGGCACAGTTCCTCGCCGGTGGCCGGGTTGTCGACGGACAGGGTCCGTCCGGACTCCGCGTCCTGCCAATCGCCGCCGATGAACAGCTGCTTGGGAACATCACGGACGACAGTCATCGTGGGTATCTCCTTGTAGGTGTAGAGAGGCTGCCGACCGGTCAGCGGATGCGGTCCAGCGTCTTGTAGTAGGCGCCCGCGAAGGGCAGGAACCAGGCAGTGCCGTTGTAGAGGGGGATGCGGGGCGGAGCGAGGTCGCGGACGGGGCTGACCTCGGGGTGGCCGTCCATCACCTCGGCCATGACCTGCCCCATGTGGGTGGCCATCTGCACGCCGTGGCCGGCGTATCCCATGGAGTAGTGGACGCCGTCCTCGGTCTGTCCGGCGTGCACGATGCGGTCCATGGCGAAGCCGACGGAGCCGCCCCACACGTACTCGATCCTGGTGCGGGAGAGCTGGGGGAAGATCTCGCACATCTCACGGAACAGAACCTGTCCGCTCTTCTTGTCCGAGGTGGGGTCGGACGGTGCGAAACGGGCACGGCCGCCGAACAGCAGCCGGTTGTCCGGAGTGAGCCGGAAGTAGTGGCAGACCTTGTTCGAGTCGACGATGAGGCGGGCCTTGGGGATGATGTCCCGGGCGAGTTCCTCGCCGAGCGGCTCGGTGACGATGATGAAGCTGCCCACGCAGACCTGCTGGCGGCGCAGCCACGGGAAGTTCGTGTCGGTGTAGGCGTCGGTGGCCATCATGACCTGTCCGGCACGGATGACGCCGCGCTCGGTACTGACCTCGAACCGGCCGGCGGCGGTACGCCGCACGCCGATGGCAGCGTTGCGCTCGTGGATCTCGACACCGGTGCGCTCGCATGCCTCCGCCACACCGCGCACGAAGCGGCCGACGTGCAGTGCGGCGCTGAACGGGTCGAGCAGGCCGCCGTGGTAGGCGTCGGATCCGATCTCGGAACGCAGCTCGGACTTACCGATCAGAGTGGTCTCGTGTCCGAAGTGCTTGGCCAGGTCGCGCTGTTGGGCCTTCTTGCCTTCGAAGTGGGCGGGGCGGGACGCGACGCCCAGGCGTCCGACGCGGCGGAACTGGCAGTCGATGGACTCCTCGTCCACCAGCCGTTCGACGGTGTCCACGGCCTCGCCGTAGGAGTTGTAGATCTCGCGGGCCCGTTCGAGTCCGTACCGGCGGATGGCCTGGCGTACGCCGATGGTGAAGCCCAGGTTGGCCATGCCGCCGTTGCGCGCGGAGGCACCGGAGCCGATCTGGCCCTTCTCGACGAGGGTGACGCGGGCGCCCTTGCGGGCGGAGTGGAGGGCGGTGGACAGGCCCGTCAGGCCGGCGCCGACGACCACCAGGTCGGTGTCCTCGGTCAGCGGCTTGCCGGACCGGTCGGGAAACGCCCCGGCGGTTTCTATCCAGTAGGGAATCGTCTTCATGTCGGGTCCTTGACGGGGAGTTTCGAAGTGGGGGCGGGGAGGACGCGCTGACCGTCCCGTTGGCCGCCGAGTTTGCGGACGAGGGCGACCAGGGCGATGAGGAGCGCGCTGACGGTGACGGTCAATGCGACGTCGAACTGCTGGGTGTTGAAGACCAGGACCGGCAGGGTGCGGAGTTATGTCACCCGCAGTCGGTCGGCGTCTTCTCCGGACCCGCTGCCGGAGCCGCTCCGCGTGTCCGGAACGCTTCTACAGCACCCTTTCGAGGAAAGCCTGGGTTCGTTTCTCGCGTGGGTTGGCCAGCACTTCGCGTGCGTCGCCGCGTTCGACTGCGATGCCTTCGTCCATGAACAGCACTTCGTCGGCGACCTCGCGGGCGAAGCCCATCTCGTGGGTGACGAGGAGCATGGTCATTCCGTTGCCGGCGAGGTCGCGCATGACGGCGAGTACCTCGCCCACGCGCTCGGGATCCAGGGCGCTGGTGGGTTCGTCGAACAGCATGATGGTGGGCTCCATCGCCAGCGCGCGGGCGATGGCCACGCGCTGCTGCTGGCCGCCGGACAGTTGGGCGGGGTACTTGTGGCCGCACCCTTCAAGGCCGACCTTGGCCAGCAGTTCTTGTGCCCGCTCCCGGCAGGTGGCGCGGTCCTTCTTCTGCACCAGCACCGGTCCGGACATGACGTTGCTCTCGGCGGTCATGTTGGGGAACAGGTTGAACTGCTGGAACACCATGCCGATGCGGGCGCGCTGCTCGGCCAGCCGCTTGGGGCGCACGGCGTGGTAGGCGTCGTCCTTCTCGACGTAGCCGAAGTCCTCTCCGTTGACCTTGAGGACTCCGCGGTCGACGGTCTCCAGGCCGTTGACGCACCGCAGCAGGGTCGACTTGCCCGAGCCGCTGGGCCCGATGATGCAGGAGATCTCACCGGCCGCGACGGTCAGGTCGATGTCACGCAGGACCTGGTGACGTCCGAAGCTCTTGCACAGCTTGCGTGCGACGATCGTTCCGTCGGCGTTCACAGCAGCGACTCCCTCGTGACGGGAACGGGCCGGCCGGCCCCGGGCCCGGCCGAGGTGGCGGCCGGGGTCAGCCGCGCCCGGGTCGAGCGGGAGAACCGGCGCTCGATCATCGACTGCGGCACGCTCAGCACCAGCGTCATGATCAGGTACCAGAGGCTGGCCACGATCAGCAGCGGGATCGTCTGGTAGGTGCGGGCGTAGATCGCCTGTGCGCTGTTCAGCAGGTCGGCGACGCCGAGCACGCTCACCAGCGAGGTCTCCTTGAGCATGCCGATCATCTGGTTGCCGGTGGCCGGGATGACCGCCGGCATGGCCTGCGGGATGATCACGTGGCGGAGCTTGGTGAACCCCGACATGCCCAGGGACTCCGCGGCCTCGTGCTGCCCACGGCTGACCGAGGCGAAGCCGCCACGGATGATCTCGGACATGTAGGCGGCCTGGTTGAGCGACAGCCCCACGATGGCCGCGGTCATCGGGGTCATGATCGCGTTCACGTTCACCGGCGTGGAGATGCCGGTGAACGGGATGCCGATCGACAGGTTCGGGTACAGCGCCGCGATGTTGAACCAGAAGACCAGCTGCACGAGCACAGGGGTGCCACGGAAGAAGGTGATGTAGAGCTGGGCGAGCCCAGAGACGGGCCGCTGGTGCGACATGCGCATCACCGCCAGCACCAGCCCCAGCAGGGTGCCCAGAGCCATGCTCGTCACGGTCAGAAGCAGCGTGATCAGCAGGCCGTTGAGGATGGTCTGCGTGGTGAAGTAGCTGAACACCACCGGCCAGCGATAGTTCTCGTTCGTCACCGCGGTCCACACCAGACCTGCGACGATCGCGACGGCGACGGCCCAGGCGACGTAGTCGCGCGGACGCTTCGGCGTGATCCGCTTCTTCTCTTCGGCCCGTAGTTGTGGCACCGGTCCGCCCCTGGTCGTCGTGGTCTCGATCACGTCCATCGGCCTGTCAGTCCTGCGGGACGGCCATGGCCGCGGACTTGACCCCGAGATCATCGAAACCCCAGCGGCCCAGCGCCTGGGCGTACTTGGGGCTGTCGATGATCGACTGGATGGCTGCCTTCACCGCGGGGGTCAGCGGTGAGCCCTTCTTCAGGCCGACGGTCACGGGCTTGGTGGTCACCAGGGGCTTGAGGACGTCGAAGGTCTTGGGCTGTTGCGCGTCCGCCCACTCGAGCGCGATGAAGTCGTACATGACCGCGTCGATCCGCTTGGAGACCAGCTGGGTGAGAGCGTCGTTTACGCTGGGCAGGGACACCGCCTGGATGGCCGGCTTGCCCTTGCTCGTACAGTCCTGCTTGGACAGCTGGGGCAGCCACTGCAGCTGCTGGGTGGTGCCGGAGGTGACTCCGACGCGGTGCCCGCACAGCGTGTGGGTGCCCAGCTTCTGCGGGTTCCCGTAGGGGACGGACACTCCGGTCCCGGAGTTGACGTAGTCGACCATGTCGAGCGCCTTGAGCCGGTCCTTCGTGGCGCCCATGGTGGAGGCGGTGAAGTCGTACCGGTTGGCCTGCAGTCCGGTGATGATGGTGTCGAACTTGACGTTGTTGATCTGAAGCTTCAGACCGAGCTTGGCGGCGATCAGCCGGGCCAGGTCCGGGTTGAACCCGATCGGGGTCTTGTTGTCCGATGCCATGAACATGGTGGGCGGGTACGACAGGTCCATGGCCACCGAGAGCGTGCCCTTGGCCTTCACCGCTGCGGGCAGCAGCTTCACCGCGTTCTGGTCCGGCTTCACACCGACCGAGATGTCGTCGGTGTGCTCGGCCGACGAGCCGGATCCTCCGCCCTGTGCCGTGCTGTTCGCCCCTACGTTCTGCCCAGTGGCGCCCGCCCCGCACGCGGCGAGCGCGAGGGCCAGGGCGGTCGTGACGATCGGGATGCTCAAGTGCCTGTTGACCTGCAGGGCTGCAGCCCGGGCGCCTGCGGTGCGGAGTACGGTTCTGCGGGGGTTGATTTCCATGGCGGTGCCTCCTGGGGAACGCTGGGGATACGGGAGATACGGGGAATCCGTGATGCGGGGACGATGTGCGGGGCGGACGGGGGTGGTGGGACGTCGTCCGTCAGCGGCCGGAGTCGCGCAGGGCTCATGGGCGGCCGCGCGAGACCGGGCGACTGTCGGGAAGGTGCTGGGTGACCGGGGGTGCGTCGCGCGTCAGATGCCCAGCATCTGGTTGAGCTCGTTCAGGGACTTGACGGTCACGTAGTCATAGCCGTGGGTGACCGGGTCACAGCCGCGGTCCAGGAGGACGAGGTTGCGGAAGCCCATGTCGTGCATCGGCATCAGGTCGTAGCGGGTGTGCGAGGAGACGTGCACGAAGTCCTCGGGGGACGCGTCGAGCTGGTCGAGCATGTACTCGAACGCTGCGTACCGGGGCTTGTAGTAGCCGGCCTGCTCCGCAGTGAAGACCGCGTGGAAGTCGGCCCCGAGCCGGGGCACGCTCTCCTCGAGGAAGGCGTCATCGGCGTTGGAGAGGATCACCAGCTTGTAGTTCTCGCCCATCTTCTTCAGCGGTTCCGGCACATCCGCGTGCGGGCCCCAGCTGCGCACGCCGTCGGCGAACCGCTTGCCGGCGTCCGGGGCGGCCTTCACGCCCCACTTGTGGCAGACCCTCTCGAAGGCGTCCTGCAGAGTCTGCTCGTAGGGGTGGTACCTGCCAAGGACCGAGTCGTAGCGGTAGCCGCGGAACTCCTTGACGAACTGGTCCCAGTGCTCGGCCGGGATCTGGTCGCCGACGAGTTCACGCGTGATGGGGGTCATCGGCCACTCGATCAACGTGCCGTAGCAGTCGAACGAGACGTACTTCGGCCGGAACTGGAACGAGGGAAGGGGCATGGAAGTACTCCACTTTCTTGCTTCGGGAACTGGTCAGGGTCGGCGCGGCCTTTGACCATGTTCCTGACAGGAATCTCGGGAGGGGGGTGATGACGTCGTCGTGAGGGGGGTGATGACGTCGACAAGCGCCGGGGATCAGGCGCCGCCGACTCCTGCCGGAGCGAGGAAGCCGACGGGGTGCTCCGTGGTGCCGTCGAGCGCCAGGTCGGCGGCGATCTCTCCCATCGCGGGCGAGGTCTTGAAGCCGCTGCCGGAGAAACCGGCCATGACGATGATGTCGTCCTCGCCGGGGAGATGACCGACGAGCGGGTTTCCGGACTTCGTGTAGCCCTCCATGTAGGCCGACATCCTGATGGGGTCGGGGTTCAGGTCGGGCATGAGTTCACCGATGAGCTCGCGGAAGGTGCCGAGTTCCTCGGGCCGGACCGTACGGTCGAGCCGTTCGGGCTCGGGCACCGGCGCATGGTGTCTGAAGGAGAGACCGAGCTTGACGGAGATGCCGTCGGGCGACGGGATCCCGAAACAGTCGTGGGGTGCGGCGCGCACGAAGGGAGGAGCACCGCCCGCGAACCAGTCGTGGCGGGTGGGCAAGTGCCAGGAGCAGACCACCCGGCGGACGTCGATGGTCCGGGGAAGGTCAGGGAGCAGGGTGTTGACCCAGGGGCCCACGGTCACCACGGCGGCGTCCACGTGGTCCGTGCCCTGGTCGGTGACGACCCGAACCCCGCCGCCCGCTGCCGGGACGACCTCCCGCACCGTGGTGTAACGGTGCAGCAGGGCGCCCAGGTGCTCGGCCCGGGCGGCAGCGGCCTGGATGGAAGCCTCCGGCCTGATGACGGCACCCAACCGGTCGAGGACGGCGATGTGTCCGTCCGGGAGCCGGTGCTGCGGGTAGCGGCGGGCGAGTTCCTCCCGGTCCAGTACCGCGTGATCCAGCCCCTGGGCGGTGCTGGTGGAGAGGAGGAGGCTCATGGAAGGTGAGGAGGCGTCCCCCATCACCAGGCTGCCGCTGCGGCGTCGCAGCGACCGGCCCGTCTCTGCCTGAAGCTGCTCCCACATCCGGTCTGCGAGCCGCAGCAGAGGAATGTACGCGGGCTCGCCGAGGTGGGCGGCTCGGTAGATGCGGCTCTCGCCCCCGGCCGCGCCTCGGTCGTGACCCGGTGCGTACCGGTCGTAGCCGATGACCTCGGCTCCGCGGGCGGCCAGTCGCCACATGGCCTGGCTGCCCATGCTGCCGGCACCGATCACGGCGACGCGCTTCGGGATGCGCATGAGGTCGCTCCTCTCGATGGTGGGGTGGGCGGCAGTCGGGCCCCAGCACGGTGCGAAACACCGTGCGGACCATTCCGGTCCAGGATCCTGCTGGGGATGGCGTTCACTCTCCGCCCGAGGGAACCTGCAGGTCAACCCACACTGTGTTCCGCCTTGGGGCCTTCTCGAGACGGTCTGTCACTGCGGACGGCCGGACTGCACGAATGACGGCCCTCCTCTTGTCACGATGGGTGGCTGATGCCAAGGTGAGCCCGATCCCCTCGGATGAAAGCACCCCCTATGCCGCCCAGACCTCCCGCACCCGGGCACTTCCCCACGCTCAGGGAGGTACTGCGCCTGCCCGTGCTCGCCGAAGGAATGCCGCGCGTGCTGGCCGGCGAGTCACAGCTGGACGGCCCGGTGCGCTGGGTGCATGTCACCGAGCTGCTCAACCCCGCCGATTTCCTGGAGGGCGGCGAGCTGGTGCTGACGACCGGCATGCCGCATCCCGAGGACGCCTCCGAGCTGCGCGGCTACGTCGACCAGCTCGCGGACGTCGGCGCGGCCGGCCTGATCGTGGAGCTCGGTTACCGGTACCAGAAGGTGCCCCACGAGCTGGTGGCGGCGTGCCGAGCCCGTGACGTGCCGCTGGTCGAGTTGGCCCGTGGCGTCCGGTTCATCGACGTCACGCAGACGGTGCACGCGCTCATCCTCGACGCCCAGGGGGCCCTGCTGCGCCGCGGGCGGGACATCCAGAACATTTTCACCGCCCTGACACTGCGGGGCGCGGACCCCGAGGAACTGGTGCACGCCACCGCGGAGCTCACCGGAGCCCCCGTGGTGCTGGAGGATCTCACCCACCGGGTCCTGATGTGCGAGCTGCTCGGCCGGCCGTACGAGCCGGTGGTGTCGGCCTGGTCGCGGCGTTCGCGGGCCGCCCCGACGCCGGAGAGGATCACGCCGAGCGGCCCGGAGGGATGGCTGATCGCGCCGGTGCAGGACCACCACGGGCCGTGGGGGCGGCTGGTCCTGCTGGAGGACCGGCTGAACGCCGAGCCCGACCCGGAACACGTCCTGGTGCTGGAACGTGCGGCGATCGCGCTGACCATGGCGCGCCTCGCCGGGCGTGCCTGGTGGGACCGCCGGGCCCACCGCTCGGTACTGCGGGACCTGTACGAACGGCGTTTCCGGTCGCCGGCGGACGCCCGCGCCCGCGCCGAGGCACTAGGACTGCCCACCCTTGGACACCGCCTCTTCGCCGTGGTCATCCGCCACCCGTACACCGGCACTGATGGTGAGCACCTCGACGAACGGATCGCGAAGGCTCTGGCGCACACCGGCATCCGCGCCCTGGTCGGCGAGACTGCCCCTGGCCGCATCGGCGTACTCATG
The DNA here is from genome assembly GCF_044766405.1 of Streptomyces sp. NPDC102270. Lineage (NCBI taxonomy): Bacteria > Bacillati > Actinomycetota > Actinomycetes > Kitasatosporales > Streptomycetaceae > Streptomyces > Streptomyces sp. NPDC102270. The sequence continues at coordinate 74,457 of NZ_JBIWLX010000022.1, forward strand.
GCTCTGGCGCAGGCGAGCGCCTGGCAGCCGGCCGCCGAGCAGATCGGCCGTCTGACCCGGGAGGAGCTCGGACCGCGGGCCGTCGTCGCCGTCGGCCCCGGGGTGACCGACCTCGGCGGGATCGCCCAGTCGTGGCAGGAGGCGGAGCAGACGGCGGAGGCCATCACACCGGCCTCGCCGGAGCGGTGGTTCTACGTCCCCGCCGACGTCCGGCTGCCGGAGTTGCTGGGCGTCCTGCGCGAGGACACCCGTCTTCAGCGGTATGCGGAACGGCAACTGAGCCGCCTCATCGAGCACGACGGCCGCAATGGCGGCGATCTGCTCCCGGCACTGCGCGCCTATCTGGCGGCGGCCGGGAACAAGTCGGTCGCGGCGAAGCGCGCCGGCATGTCCCGGCAGGCGTACTACCAGCGCCTCCACACCATCGAACGGCTCCTCGGCTGTGACCTGGAATCAGGACTGCAGCGCACGTCCCTGCACGTCGCGGTGTTGGTTCTGGACGCCGGAGAAGCAGCTGTTCCCGGCGTGTGACGAGAACGTAGGCCGTAACCCGCGTCGTCTTGCGACGACCGGTGCCCGGAAGACGCCTTGTGCACGTGCGTCGTCTCCGACCTCAAGTTCACCTCATGGCCAGGGCGCGCGGGAGTGACCGGTGGGCGGCGCCGTCCCTGCCGCCCACCGCGGAAGAAAACATGGCTCAGAGGAGCTCGATCAGCTTGTCGGTGAACTCGGCGGTGGTCGCGGTTCCGCCCAGGTCACGTGTACGGGTATCGGTCTTGGCCAGGACCGTCGCGATCGTGTCCGTGATGTCCCTGGCCGCGGCTGGATGGCCGAGGTGGTCGAGCATCATGGCCGCGGACCAGATCGCGCCCAGCGGGTTGGCGATGCCCTGGCCTGCGATGTCGGGCGCTGAGCCGTGTACCGGCTCGAACATCGAGGGGAAGTCACCCTCGGGGTTGAGGTTGGCCGCCGGGGCGATGCCGATCGATCCGGCGACCGCGGCCGCGAGGTCGCTGAGAATGTCGCCGAAGAGGTTGGAGGCGACGACGACGTCGAAGCGGGCGGGGTCGAGGACGAACTTGGCTGCCAGCGCATCGATGTGCTCCTGGTCCCAGGTGACGCCGGGGTGTTCGACGGCCCGCTCGGCGATCAGCTCGTCCCAGAACGGCATGGTGTGAATGATGCCGTTGGACTTGGTGGCGGAGGTGAGCTTCCCTCGGCGGCGGGCAGCGAGCGAGAACGCGTAGTCGGCGATACGGGTGACCCCGGCCCGGGTGAACACTGCTTCCTGGACGGCCAGCTCCTCGGACGTGCCCTGGTTCAGCCGTCCCCCGATCTCGCTGTACTCGCCCTCGGCGTTCTCCCGCACGACGACGAGATCGACCTCGCCCGGCTGTGCGCCGCGCACCGGACTGTCGATGCCCGCGAAGACACGGACGGGCCGGAGGTTGACGTACTGGCGGAAGCTGCGCCGTATCGGGATCAGCAACCCCCACAGCGAGACATGGTCCGGCACCCCCGGGTAGCCGACGGCGCCCAGCAGGATCGCGTCCTTGTCGCGCAGCTGGTCGATCCCGTCGGCGGGCATCATCGCGCCCTCCCGCAGGTACCGCTCGCACGACCAGTCGTACGACGTGTAGGACAGGCTGAAGCCGTGGCGGCGGCCGAGAACATCGAGCACCTGCTGTGCTGGGGGCAGTACCTCGGCGCCGATGCCGTCGCCGGGGATCAGGGCAATGCGGTGGTTCGTCGTCATGCCGTCGATTGCAGCAAGGCGGTCCGCGGGGCGTCCAAGACGCAAAGCGGATATCCCTTATAAGCGGTGGCTATCAGCCGTGGCGGCCGTGACGAACGCGGCGGCTGCCGGCGACAGGCTGCCGCGGCGGCTGACGAGAGCGATGTCCAAGGTGGTCTCCGGCTCGATGTCCAGGACGCGGGCGCCCAGCTGCCGGGCGAGGTCCCGCCAGGAATCCATGACCACCGCGAGCCCGACCCCGGCCAGCACCAGGGGCATGAGCGAGACCCGGTGCTCCGTCTCGGCGGCGATGGTGAACTCGATGCCCTGTTCCCGCAGCGCGTCGACGTAGGCGCGCATCCCGGTACCCGGCTGCCCGACGATCAGCCGCTGTCCTGCAAGCTCCTGGCACTCCACCGCCGTCCGATCGGCGAACGGGCCGTCGGCCGGCACCATCAGCACAAAGCGCTGCCGCTCCAGCGCGTGGGAGACGACCTCCTTGTCGGAGAACGGCCCGGCGGACGCCAAGAGCCCCAGTTCCACGGCACCCGTGCGCACCATGTCGATCACATCACGCGAGGTGAACGCCGCTTTGATGGCCACGGAGACGCCGGGATACCGGTGGGTGAAGGTACTCACCAAACTCGTCAGCGGCTCCACCGCCTGCGACGGCACGGATGCCACGTCCAGGCGCCCCTCACGCAGCTCGTGCACCGCCGCGACACTCGCCCGCGCCGTCTCCAAACTCCGCACGGCGTCCCGGGCAGGCTCGATCAGAGCCCTTCCGGCCTCCGTCAGCACTGCCCTACGCCCGATGCGATGGAACAACTCGGAACCGAGATCACGCTCCAGTGCCCGCACGGCCTGCGACAGCGACGGTTGTGACACGTACAGAGCCGAGGCCGCACGGTTGAACCCCCCACGATCAACGATCGCAAGGAAGTACTCCAGCTGCCGAATGTCCATTACGCACCCTCTGCCCCTCAACAAAGCAGCCGTCGACTCGATTGGTCCCGTCCCGACCATGGTTGCGTGAAGGACAGCCTCGACGAAGCACGGACCCCCGATGCACTGACCGTTGCTGTCACCGAAGCGCGGTTCACAGCTGATTGAGTCGCTCAATGGCCGGCTGAGGCGCTGAGTCACAGCCGTCTCCCGGCGGAGGTCCGAAAACCGGCAGTAGATCAGCATTCCATGCGCGCCGAAGTGCCCGTAAAGCACCCCAGTCAAGCCACGTGCGGCCAGGAGCGTGCGGAAGTCGCGCAGGTAAGCGGCCAGGTTCTCGGGCGCTGCTGCCGCGTCCTCCATCGGGGCCGAAGGTGAGCCCGTGCCGTGCCGTCGCGCTGTGCAGCACGTCAAGGATCACTCGTGCCTCAACGCGCGCGGTAAGCGTCATCGGGTCGATGTCCAGCATGCGGTTCATGTAACGGGAGAAGTCAAGGACGGAACCCGGCCCGACCGCGTTGCCCGCCATGCTGGTGCCGCCACCGGGCGCGGTGACCGAGACGCCCGCCTCGGGCACGCGCGCAGCACCGCGACCACGTCAGCGGCACTGCTGGGGAAGACCACGCAGGCCGGGAGCGGTCTTGGTGAGCCGCGCGACCAGCGACTCCAGGGCCGTGGTGGTGTCCGTCATCGCCGCCCCGCTCCCGATGTGCCGGCCTCCACCGCGGCCGCCCATGCCTGGAGCCCCTGGTCCACCGCCGTCTCGTCGATCACCAGGGCCGGGATCATCCGCACGACCTGGTTCCAGGCGCCGCACAGAAGCAGGAGCAGGCCCTGGTCGACAGCGGCACGCTGCACGCGGGCGGCAGTCTCGGGGTCCGGACTGCCGTCCTCGGTGACGAACTCGGTGGCGAGCATCAGCCCGAGGCCGCGTACGTCGCCGATGCCTACGGTCCGGTCGGCCACCGCCTCCAGGCCCTGGCGAAGGCGCGCGCCCATCGCCTCGGCGTTCTCGACGAGCTTCTCGTCGCGGACGATGTCGAGGGTGGCGCAGGCCGCGGCGCAGGCGACGGCGTTGGCGCCGTACGTACCGCCCTGTGAGCCCGGCCACGCCTTGGCCATCAGCTCGTCGGAGGCGGCGATACCTGCCAGCGGGAAGCCGCTGGCCAGGCCCTTCGCAGTGACGAGGATGTCGGGTGTGACGCCGAAGTGCTCGTGTCCCCAGAACCGGCCGGTGCGCCCCACTCCGGTCTGCACCTCGTCGAGGATCAGTAGGAAGCCGTGCCGGTCGGCCCGCTCCCGCAGGCCCTCCAGAAAGGCGCGGGTCGCGGGCACGTAACCCCCCTCGCCGAGCACCGGCTCGACGATGACGGCGGCCGTGTCAGCAGGTGAGGAGATCGTCTGGAGTGTGTAGTCCAGCTCCTGCAGGGCGAATCGTGTCGCGGTCTCCTCGTCCCAGCCGTAGCGGAAGGCCGAAGGGAAGGGAGTGACGACGACACCGCTCATCAACGGGGAGAAGCCCGACCGGAAGCGGGTGCCGGAGGTCGTCATCGAGGCGGCGGCCACCGTACGGCCGTGGAAGCCACCGTGACAGACCAGGATGTTCGGCCGACCGGTGGCCTGCCGGGCCAGCCGCAGCGCCGCCTCCACCGCCTCGCTGCCGGAGTTGGTGAAGAACAGGCTGTCGAGCCCCTCGGGCAAGACGTCGCCCAGCTTGCCGACAAGCCGCTTCAGCGGCTGGTGCATGACTGTCGTGTACTGGCCGTGGACGAGGGCGCCCACCTGTTCCTGGGCAGCCGCTACGACCTTGGGGTGGCAGTGCCCGGTGCTGGTCACGCCGATGCCGGCGGTGAAGTCGAGGTAGCGGCGGCCGTCATCACCGTAGAGGTGGACGCCCTCTCCCCAAACCGCCACCACGGGCGTGGCCTGGCGAAGGTGCGGCGACAGTGCAGTCATGTTCGTCTCCCGGCGGGTCGTCGGTCTGGCTCCGGTCCGGTCGAGCATCTCCGCGTACCTCGATGACGCCAACGCTCGATCTGTCCGTCCGTGCCGCGGCATCTGGACGTTGTGTCAGCCGCACCGGGCATCACGCCCCGCTCGTCCTGCTCACAGCGGCCCTTTCAGAGCTCTTGCGCAGGTCAGTGAGGCTTGTCAGGGTGACGGAGCACCCAGGGAGGTCCCATGCGCGAGAAGCACCACACGGCTGCGAGGCCCGTCACCGACGGTCTTGACGCCTCCTTGGCAGGCCCGGACATGGCCACCGCCGGCCATCCGCTCACCGTGGCCGACGTTCTGACCCTTCCCGTCCTGTCCGCCGGGCAGCCGCAGGTCGTCACCGGGCCAGACCTGCTCGACCGCCCCGTCCGCTGGGTTCACATGACCGAGCTGACCGACCCTGCCTCCTTCCTCAAGGGCGGCGAGCTCGTACTGACCACCGGTATGCCCCTGCCCGAGGAGCCGGCCGGCGTACGCCGCTACGTGAACGAACTCGCCGACATCGGCGCGGCGGCCTTGGTCATCGAACTGGTCCGCCGTTACCACCGCGCGCCCGACGCCCTGGTCCATGCCTGCGAGGCCCGCGGGCTCCCCCTCGTGACCCTGGCAAAGGACGTCAACTTCCTTGAGGTCACACAGGTCGTCCACGCTCTCATCCTCGGCAACCAGGCCGAGGAGATGCGCCGGACCCAGCGCATTCACGAGGCGTTCACCGCCCTCACCCTGCGCGGCGCTGTGCCCGAGGAGGTCGTACGTGCCGCCGCCGAGATGAGCGGCCACACCGTCGTACTGGAGAACCTGGCCCACCAGGCGCTGATCTGCGCGCCCTCCGCAGGCACGGTCGAGGCAGCGCTCAGCGACTGGGAACGGCGCTCACGAGCGACACCTCCCGCCGGCCGCACATCCGTGTCCGGACCCGGCGGCTGGCTCGTGACATCCGTGGAGTACCAGGGCGAAAGCTGGGGCCGAGTGGTCATGCTGCCCGCCCCGCCAGGCCAGGCCACCCCCTCGGCATTCGGCCCCACGGCTGTGACGGTCCTGGAGAGAGCGGCCATGGCCCTCACCATCGCCCGCGTCATCCACCCCGTGCCCTGGGAACGCACCGCACACCGCAATCTCCTGCGCGACCTCGTCGGACAACGTCACCACTCTCCTATGGACGCCGAGGCCCGGTTCGCCGCACTGGGTCTGTCCACCAAGGACTGCAGCTTCATGGCCGTGCTCGCGGACTTCCCTCAAGAGGCCGACGCGACGAAAAGCGAGGCCCTCCTCTGCGAGGAGCTGAGGAAGCAAGGGACACAGGCCCTCGTCGGCGTGCTCGGTCCCACGCGCCTCGGCATCCTCCTACCCCTGCGCCCCGGCCGGCCCTGCCCACCCGTGGTCGAACACCTGAGCCGCACCGTACTCGAGTTGGCGCCGGGGGCCACCGTCAGCGCAGGCAGCGAGGCGACGGGCCTCTTCGATGTCGCCCGATCCTTCCGCGAGGCGACCCGCGTCACCGAGGCCACCGAGCCCGGCCAGCCGCTCCCGCCGGAACGCTCCTACCACAAGCCATCCGACATCGGCCTGCGCCGCCTGCTCTTCGCGCTCCGGGAGGACACCCGGATCCAGGACTTCACCGAGCGCCGGCTCAGCCGGCTCCTCGACCATGATGCCCGCCACGGGACGGACTTGCTGACGACCTTGCGCCACTACCTCGACGCGGCAGGCAACAAGACCCTGGCAGCCCGCTCCGGCTGTCTGTCCCGCGAGACCGTCTACCAACGTCTGCGCAGCATAGAGCGGATACTCGACTGCGATCTCGAGTCCGGCGAACACCGCACCGAACTGCACGTGGCACTCACAGCGCTCGACGTCCTACGGGCCAGGAGCCGGAAGGGCGAAGCGTTCCGCACATGACGCGTGGACCACGGTCTCCAGGGTCGGCTTCAGGCGCCCTCGACAGGGTCAAGCGGACCCGTCTGCGACATGCGCGAACACGTCCGCCTCGCAACAACCAACACTGGACCCGTACCTGAGGGAGCCAGCCACAAGCCGTGACAGCCCACGGTGCGGCTTCTCTCGCCCTTCCGCAAGGACATCGTTGCTGGTCCCGGGTCGCCCCCGTGGTGGCGGCCCCGCGATCGGGATGCTCCCGCGGTGCATCCGGCGCCCGCCGAGGCGGCGAGGGTGAACACCGTGGCCAAGAGTCTGTCCTCCTCAGGGCTGAGCAGACTGCGGCAACCAGCTCACCTGGGGATCGGCCCTCGCTCGCTTGCGACACGGCGCGCACTCGGCTGCCGCCACCCCGGACCCGCGCGATCTGGTCCGGGACAACCGCGTCACGCTCCGTCAGAATCCGCGTCGAACGAGCGTCCCACGGTCACGCAGGGCATACGTCGAGCACCACTCCCCCGGCGCCCAGGCGCCGGGTTCCTCGCCAGCCGCGATCCGCTCAAGAAGTACGCGCTGCCGTTCGTCGGGAGCAGGTCGTCGTTCCACGGCGAAGGTGCTTGAGCTGCTGAAAAAACTGCCTGACACCCCACCAGAACGAGCGTCATATGAGCGTCACGAGCGTCATTTCAGCGTCAAGATATCGCCCGTAACGCCCACACCGCACATAATGCGCACGCACAAAACCGCAGGTCAGGATCCCTTTGCGGCCGGTTCGAGGATGGCGACACACTCCATGTGATGCGTCATCGGAAACAGATCGAACACCCGAAGCGTCCGCACCCGGTACCCCCCGTCCCGGAAGTACCCCAGGTCGCGCGCCAGCGCCGCCGGGTCGCAGGCGACGTACGCGATGCGCCGGGCCCCCAGGGACGACAGGTGCTCCACCGTCTTGCGCCCCGCCCCCGCCCGCGGCGGGTCGAGGACGATCAGGTCGACCTCCGTGATCCCGGTGCGCGGCAGCACCGACTCCACCTTGCCCTGTTCGATGCGGACCCGGTCGAAGGAGGCGAGGTTGTGCCGGGCGTCCTCGACCGCGCGCTTGCCGGACTCGATACCGAGGACCGCGCCCTTGTCGCCGAGGCGGTCCGCCAGCGCCCCCGCGAACAGGCCCACACCGCAGTACAGGTCGAGCGCCATCTCGCCCTTGCGCGGCAGCAGGCCCTGCATGACCGCCTTCACCAGGGTGTCGGCCGCCTGCGGGTGCACCTGCCAGAAGCCGCCGCTGCCCACCCGGTGGGTGCGGCCGTCGGCCCGCTCGCGCACGAAGGCGCGGCCGTGGACGCGGTGGATGCCGCCGTCGTGCTCCTCGACGCGCATCACGGACACCGGCTTGTCCAGCTCCACCAGCGGCAGCCGGGCGCCCGGGCGGGGCTCCAGGATGACCATGCGGTCCTGGGAGCCGGTCGCCGCGATCGCCTCCACGGACGCCATCCCGGACCAGTCGCGCTCCTCGATGCCCAGCTCGCTGACGCCCGGCGCCGCGATCATGCAGTGCTCGATCGGCTCGACCTCGTGCGAACGGTGGCGGCGCAGACCGGCGTTGCCGTCGGCGTCCACCGCGTACTGCACGCGGGTGCGCCAGGCGGGCACCTCGCCCGCCGGCAGCTTGTCGCCCTCGGCCGGCATCACCGTGCCGTCCCAGCCGGCCTCCTCGGGGGTGAGACCGGCGAGCCGCTTCAGCTGCTCGGCGACGACCTCCCCCTTGAGGCGTCGCTGCGCACCCGGCTTCGCGTGCTGCCAGTCGCAGCCGCCGCAGCGGCCGGGACCGGCGTAGGGACAGGGCGCCTCGATGCGGTCCTTGGACGGCTCCAGAATCGACACCGCGTCCGCGCGCAGGAAACGCGCTCCCTCCTCGCCCTCCGTCACCCGGGCCACGACCCGCTCACCGGGCAGCGTGTGCCGGACGAACAGCACCTGGCCGTCCTCCGTGCGGGCGATGCAGTGCCCGCCGTGGGCGACGGGGCCGACCTCGACTTCGAACTCCAGCCCCACCAGCGATTTCTTCGGTTCTGCCTGCATGGCGGGGTGACTCCACAACGTCAAAGGAAGCGGTGGGTCGACAACCCACCAGGACAACAGCCGACCAGTCTACTTCGGCGCCGGCGTCTCCTTCGCCCGCTGCTCGGCCGGACCGCGCCGCACCGCGCCGGGCGCGTTCCACTCCTGCCGCCTGCGAGCGCGCTTCTTCGCCGCCTCCGAGGACTGCAGCTGGTAGGGCACCGAGGTCACCATGACCCCCGGCGTGAACAGCAGCCGGCCCTTGAGCCGGAGCGCGCTCTGGTTGTGCAGCAGATGCTCGTACCAGTGGCCGACGACGTACTCGGGGATGATCACGGACACCGCGTCGCGCGGCGACTCCTTCCGGAGCCCCTTGACGTAGTCGATGATCGGCCGCGTGATCTCGCGGTACGGCGAGTCCAGCACCTTCAGCGGTACGTCGATCCCGCGCCGTTCCCACTCGGCGCGCAGTGCCTTGGTCTCGGCCGGGTCGACGTTGACGCTCAGGGCCTCCAGCGAGTCCGAGCGCATCAGCTTGGCGTAGGCGAGGGCCCGCAGCGCCGGGCGGTGGATCTTGGAGATCAGGACGACGGAGTGGACGCGGGACGGCCGCAGGCTGTCGTCGCTCGGGCCCTCGGGCGCCGCGATCTCCTCGGACACCCGGTCGTAGTGCTTCCGGATCGCCGTCATCGTCGCGTAGAAGATGCACATGCCGAGCAGGGCCACCCAGGCGCCGTGGGTGAACTTGGTGACCAGGACGACGACCAGGACGAGCCCGGTGAAGAAGGCACCGAAGGCGTTGATCGCGCGGGAGCGGATCATGTGGGTGCGCTTCGCGGCGTCCTTCTCGGTCGCCAGGTGGCGGTTCCAGTGCCGGACCATGCCGGTCTGGCTGAGCGTGAACGACACGAACACGCCGACGATGTAGAGCTGGATCAGCCGGGTCGAGTCGGCGCCGTAGATCCACACCAGGAGTCCGGCCGCACCGGCCAGCAGCACGATGCCGTTGGAGAAGGCGAGGCGGTCGCCGCGGGTGTGCAGCTGGCGCGGCAGGTAGCGGTCCTGGGCGAGGATCGAGCCGAGCAGCGGGAAGCCGTTGTAGGCGGTGTTCGCGGCGAGGAACAGCACGAGCGCGGTGGCCGCGGCCAGCACGATGAACAGGAAGCTGCCCTTGCCGAAGACGGCCTCGGCGACCTGGGAGATCACCGGATTCTGGACGTAGTCGGAGCCGAGCGCGACGCCGTTGTGGATCAGGTCGACGGCCGGGTTCTCGGCCATGCGGACCTTGGTGACCATGGCCAGCACGATGATCCCGCAGAACATCGTGACGGCGAGCAGGCCCATCATCGCGAGCGTGGTCGCCGCGTTCTTCGACTTGGGCTTGCGGAAGGCCGGTACGCCGTTGGAGATGGCCTCGACGCCGGTGAGCGCGGCGCAGCCGGAGGAGAAGGCGCGCAGCAACAGGAAGACAAGGGCGAATCCGGCCAGGCCCTGGTGCTCGGCCTTGATGTGGTAGTCCGCCGTCGGTGCCCGCATGGTGTCGCCCAGAACCAGACCGCGGAACGCACCCCACGCGATCATGATGAACACGCCCGTGACGAAGACGTACGTCGGAATCGCGAACAGCGAGCCGGACTCCTTCATGCCGCGCAGGTTCATCAGCGTGAGCAGAATGATCACGGCGATCGCGCAGAACACCTTGTGCTCGACCACGAAGGGGACGGCGGAGCCGAGGTTCTCGATGCCCGAGGCGATGGAGACGGCGACCGTGAGGACGTAGTCGACCAGCAGGGCGCTGGCGACCGTGAGACCCGCCTTGGGGCCGAGGTTGGTGTTGGCCACCTCGTAGTCGCCGCCGCCGCTCGGGTACGCGTGCACGTTCTGCCGGTAGGAGGCGACCACCGTGAACATCAGCACGACGACCGCCAGGGCGATCCACGGGCTGAAGTGGTACGCCGACACGCCCGCGATGGACAGGACCAGCAGCACCTCGCCGGGCGCGTACGCCACGGAGGACAGCGGGTCGGAGGCGAACACCGGAAGCGCGATGCGCTTCGGCAGGAGCGTTTCCCCGAGCCGGTCACTGCGCAGTGCGCGCCCGATGAGGATCCGTTTGGGCACGTCGGTCAGTTTGGACACAACAGAGAAGCGTAAGCGTTCGAAAGGAAGAACAACCACCCGGCACCCCGCATCTGCTTACCGGGTGAAATCCGGACCCCCTCCGGCTACGGATTGCGCAGGTGAGCGGGGCGGCATGCCTATATGACAGGACCCCGCCCCTACTGCTCCCGGAGGTTCCATGCACACGACCGCAGAGCTGATCGGCGCCGCGGCCGCCCTCGTCGGCCTCGGGATCCTGACGCTCGCGAGCGTCCGCAGCATCAGTCGCCGCTGACCGGCCCGAAGTCGGGGCAACCGTGCACGGGGGTGCCGTCGTCCTACGCCCGTGTGTAGCTTGGGCGTCGGTCTGAGACCCTGATGTGGCTGAGCAGTACTTATTGACACCGGAAGGACGGTCGTGCACATCGTCATCATGGGCTGCGGGAGAGTGGGTTCCGCTCTCGCCCAGGCCCTGGAGCAACAGGGGCACACGGTCGCCGTGATCGACCAGGACCCCACCGCCTTCCGACGACTGGGCTCCGGTTTCGGCGGTCGCCGTGTCACCGGGGTCGGTTTCGACCAGGACACCCTGCGCGAGGCGGGCATCGAGGAGGCCGGCGCCTTCGCCGCGGTCTCCAGCGGCGACAACTCCAACATCATCGCCGCGCGCGTGGCCCGCGAGATGTTCGGCATCGAGAACGTCGCTGCCCGCATCTACGACCCCCGGCGCGCCGAGGTCTACCAGCGCCTGGGCATCCCGACGGTGGCCACGGTCCGCTGGACGGCGGACCAGATGCTGCGCCGGCTGCTGCCCTCGGGCGCGGAGCCGTTGTGGCGTGATCCCACCGGTGGGGTCCAGCTGGCCGAGGTGCACGCCTCGACCGCCTGGGTCGGCCACAAGATCAGCAGGATGCAGGAGGAGACGGGCGTCCGCGTGGCGTTCCTGACCCGCCTCGGCGAGGCCATGCTGCCCACCTCGCAGACGGTGCTGCAGGAGGGTGACCTCGTCCACGTGATGATGCGCACGGACGACATCGAGAAGGTCGAGGCGTCCTTCGCCGAGGGCCCCGAAGAGGAGGGCGGTCACTGATGAGGGTCGCCATTGCCGGTGCCGGTGCGGTCGGCCGCTCGATCGCGGGCGAACTGCTGGAGAACGGCCACGAGGTCCTTCTCATCGACAAGGCGCCGACCGCCATCTCGGTCGAGCGCGTTCCGCAGGCGGAGTGGCTGCTCGCCGACGCCTGCGAGATCACCTCCCTGGACGAGGCCGCGCTCCAGCGCTGCAACGTCGTGATCGCCGCGACGGGTGACGACAAGGTCAACCTGGTCGTCTCCCTGCTGGCGAAGACGGAGTACGGCGTCCCGCGGGTCGTCGCCCGGGTGAACAACCCGAAGAACGAATGGCTGTTCAACGAGTCCTGGGGCGTGGACGTCGCCGTCTCCACCCCGCGCCTGATGTCCGCCCTGGTCGAGGAGGCGGTGAGCGTCGGCGACCTGGTCCGCCTGCTCCGCTTCAGCCACGGCGACGCGAACCTGGTCGAGCTGACCCTGCCCGAGGAGTCGGCCCTGGCCGGCACCACGGTCGGCGACGTGGAGTGGCCCGAGGACACCTCTCTGGTCACCATCATCCGCGGCACCCGCGTGCTCACCCCGTCCCGGGAGGACTCCCTGGAGGCCGGCGACGAGCTCCTGTTCGTGGCCGCCCAGGCCCGCGAGGAACAGCTGGAGGACCTGCTGTCGGTCCGCCGCGAGGAAGCCTCTTAGCGGGAGGAAGCCTCTTGGGCGGTACGACGGCGGAGGGCGCCCTGCGTGTGCAGGGCACCCTCCGCCGTCGTGGAAGAAGTGCCGGCAGTACCGGAAGTGCCGCGATCTACGCCTCGCGCCGGTGCCGTCCGCCCGCGGCCTCCGTGTCCCCATGCTCCGCGGCCTGGGCCGCCTTGCGCTCCTCCTGGGCCTTCTCCTCGGCCTCCATCTCCGCGAACACGTCGATCGGAGCCGGCGCCTTCGCGAGGAAGACCCAGGTGAGCCACACGGCGAGCAGGAAGGGCGGGATCTTGAGGGCGACCAGGACCCAGCCGAGCTGCGCGGTGTCGGCCCACCAGTACAGCGGGAAGAGGATCGCGCACTTGGCGAGCAGGATGCCACCCCAGGCGTAACTGGCCTTGGAGTACGCCTTCTTGCGGCCGGGGTTGCGGGTCCGCCAGGAGAGGTTCTCCTTGAAGACCGGGCCGAGGATGAGCCCCATCAACGGCACACCCGCGAGCGTGGTGATGATGTACGCCAGGCCCAGGCCCAGGGTGTACAGCATGCCCGGCAGATAGAAGTTCTTGGCGTTGCCCGTCATCATCGCGAAGACGACACCGAAGGCGACGCCGAAGACACCGCTGAAGGCGTGCTTGACGGTGTCCCGCATGACCAGACGGACCACGACCAGCAGCAACGACACCGCGAGCGCGGCGATCGCCGACAGGTGCAGGTCCTTGTTGATGGTGAAGATCGTGACGAAGAGCAGGCCCGGCAGGACCGTCTCGACCATGCCCCGGACGCCGCCGAACGCCTCGAACAGGGCGGCCTCGGTCACCGCCCGTGCGTCGTCGGCCTGAGTGTCTTCGGTCGGCTTGTCGAGAGACGTCACCGGCTACTCCCGTCCCACGGGTCGGAGTTCGTATTTCGGATTGAACAGCACCCGGCGGCCCCGGCTCATCGAGATCCGCCCGGAGGCGATCAGCTTGCGCCCCGGTTCTATCCCGACGATGGAGCGCCGGCCGAGCCACACCACGTCCAGGGCGGCGGAGCCGTCGAACAGCTCGGCCTCCAGGGCCGGGACGCCCGCGCGCGGACGCAGGGTGACCGTGCGCAAGGTACCAGTAACGGTCACGATCTGCCGGTCGTGACAGTCACCTATCCGAGTGCAGCCTGCGGTCTCGGTGTCCTCCCGCAGCTCCTCGGACTCCAGGTCCTCCTGCGACGAGGAGAGCCGGTCGAGCATGCGCCGGAACCGGCCCACCGGCTTCTCGGAACGCGGAACAGCACTCATATCGGAAAGCGTACCGGGGTGCGCCGACAGCGTTGTACCCGCAGCACTAGCGTTCGAACCGGTATCCCATTCCCGGTTCCGTGACGAAGTGCTTGGGATGCGAGGGGTCCGCCTCCAACTTCCGCCGCAGCTGGGCCATGTAGACCCGCAGGTAGTTCGTCTCCGTCCCGTACGACGGCCCCCAGACCTCCTGGAGGAGCTGCTTCTGGCCGACGAGTCGGCCGGTGTTGCGGACCAGCACCTCCAGCAGGTGCCACTCGGTGGGGGTGAGACGTACGTCTCTGCCGTGCTTGCGGACCTTCTTGGCGGCCAGGTCGACGGTGAACTCGTCGGTCTCCACCAGGACCTCGTCCTCGCCGCTCCCGGTGGGCTCGGCGCGGCGCACGGCGGCCCTGAGGCGGGCGAGCAGCTCGTCCATGCCGAAGGGCTTGGTGACGTAGTCGTCGGCGCCCGCGTCCAGCGCCTCGACCTTCTCGTCGGAGGAGTGCCGGGCGGACAGCACGAGGATCGGCACCCGGGTCCAGCCACGCAGTCCCCGGATCACCTCGACGCCGTCCATGTCGGGCAGGCCCAGGTCGAGGACCACCACGTCGGGGTGGCGGGCGGCGGCGAGCCGGAGCGCGGTGGCGCCGTCGTGCGCCGCGTCGACCTCGTACTTGCGCGCCCTGAGGTTGATCACGAGGGCGCGCACGATCTGCGGCTCGTCGTCGATGACCAGCACTCTGGTCATGTGGCCTGCCTTTCGGTTTCTGCCGCCGGTTCTGCCGCTGCTTCTGCTTTTGCCTCTGCCTCTGTGAAGGGGTCCACGAGGAGCTCCGCGTGCGTGTGCTCCGCGCGGAGCGTCAGCACCATGGTGAGGCCGCCCCCGGGTGTGTCCTCGGCGTTGAGGGTGCCGTTCATGGCCTCCGCGAAACCCCGGGCCACCGCGAGCCCGAGCCCCACCCCCGCGCCGCGCGGGGCGTCGCCGTAACGCTGGAAGGGCGCGAAGATGCGCTCCTTGGCATCGTCAGGGACGCCGGGGCCGCGATCCACGACCCGTAGCTCGACCCGGTCGGCGATGGCGCTGGCGGAGACGCGGACGGGGTGGCCGGGCGGGCTGTACTTGACGGCGTTCTCGACCAGGTTGGCCACCGACCGCTCCAGCAGCCCCGGGTCGACGGCGACCATCGGCAAGGTCTCCGGCACGTCCATTTCCACGCTCCCGTCGGGCACCCCGCCGAGCGCCATCGGCACCACCTCGTCGAGGTCGATCTCCCGGATGATCGCGGTGACCGTGCCGGTCTGCAGACGGGACATGTCGAGCAGGTTGCCCACGAGGTGGTCGAGCCGGTCGGCGCCCTCCTCGATGCCCTCCAGGAGTTCCGCCTGATCCTCCTCGGACCAGGCGACGTCGTCGGACCTGAGCGACGAGACGGCCGCCTTGATGCCGGCGAGCGGGGTCCGCAGATCGTGCGAGACGGCCGCCAGCAGCGCCGTACGGATGCGGTTGCCCTCGGCCAGTGTGCGGGCCTGGTCGGCCTCCTCCTGGAGCCTGCGGCGGTCCAGGGCGACGGCAGCCTGGGCGGCGAAGGCCGCGAGCACCCGGCGGTCCTCGGCGGGCAGTACCCGGCCGGTGAGCGCGAGCGCCATGTGGTCCCCCACCGGCATGTCGACGTCGGCGTCCTCGGGCCGCTCCACGGGGGGTCCCAGTCCCGCCCGGCCGGCGCAGGTCCACGGCTCGACGTCGCCCGCCCGTTCCAGCAGGGCCGCCGACTCCATGCCGAAGGTCTCCCGGACGCGCTCCAGGAGGTCCTCCAGGCGGGTCTCGCCGCGCAGCACGTTGCCGGCGAGGAAGGACAGGATCTCCGACTCGGCGCGCAACCGGGCGGCCTGGTGGGTGCGGCGGGCGGCGAGGTCGACCACGGAAGCCACCGAGATGCCGACGCCCACGAAGATCACGATGGCGACGATGTTCTTCGGGTTGGCGATGGTCCAGCGGTGCAGGGGCGGTGTGTAGAAGTAGTTGAGCAGCAGCGAGCCGAGCGCGGCCGACGCGAGCGCGGGGAAGAGGCCGCCGAGCAGGGCCGCCGCCACGACGACCGCCAGGAACAGCAGCATGTCGTTGGCGAGGCCGAGGTCGACGGTGGTGAGGAGGATCGTCAGCAACGCCGGGCCGGCCAGACCGACCAGCCAGCCCCACAGGATCCGGGCCCGCCCCAGCCGGGCGCTGCGGGCGACGGGCAGTCCGCGTCCCTTGGCGACCTCGTCGTGGGTGACGATGTGCACGTCCAGGTCGGGCCCGGACTCCCGGGCCACCGTCGCGCCGACACCGGGTCCGAAGACGTACTGCCAGGTCTTGCGTCGGGAGGAACCGAGGACGATCTGGGTGGCGTTGACGCCGCGCGCGAAGTCGAGCAGCGCGGCCGGTATGTCGTCGCCGACGACATGGTGGAAGGTTCCTCCAAGGTCCTCGACGAGGGTCCTCTGGACGGCGAGTTCCTTGGGCGAGGCGGAGGTCAGACCGTCGCTGCGGGCTATGTAGACGGCGAGCACCTCACCGCCGGCGCCCTTCTCGGCCAGGCGTGCGGCCCGCCTTATGAGTGTCCGCCCCTCCGGCCCGCCGGTCAGCCCGACGACGATCCGCTCCCTGGATCCCCAGATCCTGGAGACCTGGTGATCGTTGCGGTACTGCTTGAGGTACTCGTCGACCCGGTCGGCCACCCACAGCAGCGCGAGCTCCCGCAGGGCGGTCAGATTGCCCGGCCGGAAGTAGTTGGAGAGCGCCGCGTCGACCTTGTCCGGCTGGTAGATGTTGCCGTGCGCCATGCGACGCCTGAGCGCCTGGGGCGACATGTCGACAAGCTCGATCTGGTCGGCCCGGCGTACGAACTCGTCGGGAACGGTCTCCTGCTGCCGCACCCCGGTGATCGACTCGACGACGTCACCGAGCGACTCCAGGTGCTGGATGTTCACGGTCGAGACCACGTCGATCCCGGCCGCGAGCAGTTCCTCCACGTCCTGCCAGCGCTTGGCGTTGCGCGAGCCCGGGATGTTGGTGTGGGCGAGTTCGTCCACCAGGGCGACGGCGGGGGCCCGGCGCAGCAGGGCATCGACATCCATCTCGCCGAAGACGGAGTCCCGGTACGCGATCTCCCTGCGCGGAGTCGCTTCCAGCCCGTGCAGCATCACCTCGGTGCGCGGCCGCCCGTGGTGCTCCACGAAGCCCACGACACAGTCGGTACCCCGCTCGATCCTGCGGTGCGCCTCGGACAGCATCGCGTACGTCTTGCCGACGCCCGGTGCCGCACCGAGATAGATCCGAAGCCTGCCGCGTCCCATGGGTCCATTGTCTTCCGGTCAACACTGCCTACGCAGCGTCGACCTTACGGCCGCCGATCCGGGCGGAGGGGGCGGGAGGGGGGCTTGGGGGTGGTCTTTGACGCAACTCTGACGCGGGGGGAGCTACGAGGGTCTCGGGGTCGGACTGGGCAGTTCTGACCCCGCGGGGGGCCGGGGACGGGGGCGGCAGCCCGTGGGCTTACGGCGAGGGCCGGGGGCGGGGCTCGGCAGCCCTGGGGTCCTGGGGACCGGGGGCGTGGTTACGTGGGCGTGGTTACGGGGGCCTGGGGGCCTCGCCAGTCCTGGGCCTCGCGGGGGGCCGGAGATGGTAATTCCCTGGTTCGCGGCGCGCGCCGACGGGACGGACTCGACAACCCGGCCTCGCAGAGGGGCGGGCGGCGGGGACGTGGGCGTGGTTACGGGGGCCTGGGGGCCTCGCCAGTCCTGGGCCTCGCGGGGGGCCGGAGATGGTAATTCCCTGGTTCGCGGCGCGCGCCGGCGGGACGGACTCGACAACCCGGCCTCGCAGAGGGGCGGGCGGCGGGGACGTGGTCACGGGCCTTGGGGGCCGGCTCGGCAGCTCTGGCCTCGCGGGGGCCAGGGACGGCAGTCCCCAGGTCTCGCGACACTTGCCCGGGGGACATACCCGGCAACCTGGCCTCGGCAGCCGGGGGGACGGGCTCAGCAGCCCCTGGCCCGTCGAGACGGAACCCTGGAACCCGGCTCGGCGATCCAGGACGTCGGGGTGGGAGCCCGGGACAGGCGGCGACCCGGACCCGGAGCGGAAGCGCAGGAGGAGGCTCCTGCCCGCCGTGAGGCGCCTCTGGAATTCGGGCTCGGTGATCCAGGACGTCGTGACGCAGGACCCCGAAACCGGCTGACGGCTCCGGCCATCGGAGTGTGGGCCCCAGAGACCGGCCGGTAACCCTGGACGCATGGTTCACCCGGCGCCTCGACAGCGACCGGCGATCACTGGTGGTCCCGGCCATGCGACCGGCCCCGGCCCCGACACCCTTGATGCCGGCCCGGATGTCCCCCGCAGCACACTCCGCAGCCTTTCCGGGCCGGAGCTGCACCCCCAGTTCGACGGAGCCCAGCGCTCGCACACGCCCCGTAACCCTTCACGGCCACACCGGCCCGGGGCCCACCCCGCCCGCACCCACACCGCCACAGACCCAAGCACCCCTCGCGGTGAGCACCCGGACCGACTGAGCCCCCTCGCAACCACTGCGCACGCCGCTCACACCGGGCCACCCCAACCAACCGAGGAACCGCCCCCCGAGCACCCCCTCAGTGCCCCACGATCTCCCCGTCCCCCAACTCCAGCACCCGGTCCGCCAGGTCCAGCAGGGTCGCGTCGTGCGTGGCCACCAGGGCCGTGACGTTCTCGCTGCGTACGACGGCCCGCAACAGCTCCATCACGGCGTGACCGGTCTCCGCGTCCAGTTGGCCGGTCGGCTCGTCGGCGACGAGGAGGGCGGGGTTGTTGGCGAGGGCGCGGGCGATGGCGACCCGTTGCTGCTGGCCCCCGGAGAGCTCACCGGGCCGCTGCTTCGCGTGGTCCGCGAGGCCGACCAGGGCCAGCAGCAGCTCGACGCGCTCCTCACGCGCGCGTGCGTCCATCCGCCGCAGCCGCATCGGCACACCGACGTTCTCGGCAGCGGTGAGGATCGGGATGAGCCCGAAGGACTGGAACACGAAGCCGATCCGGTCCCGCCGCAGGGCCAGCAGCCCGTCCTCGTCCAGCCCGGCGACGTCCACCCCGTCGAGGACGACCCGCCCCCGGTCGGGCCGGTCGAGCCCGCCGACGATGTTGAGGAGCGTGGTCTTCCCGGAGCCCGAGCGCCCCTTGAGCGCGACCAGCTCACCGCGCGGCACCTCGAAGGAGACCCCACGCAACGCGTGCACCGCGGCGGCCCCCTCACCGAACGACCTGTGGATGTCCTCGACCCGCACCATGGTCTCGGTGACCACCTGAGTCATACGTCCTCCCCCGTGAACCCGTGAAACCCCGTGAACCGTGAAACCGGGCGCCAGTATCACCGCCCGGCGCCCGGCCTTCAACGGTTTCAGTTCGGGTTGTCCCCGTGGGTGAGAGTCTCCCAGGCCACGAAGAGGTTGTTGCTGCCCGCCGGACGGTTCCGCTCCGTCAGCGCCTGCGTGTTAGTCATGCCCATGCCAAGTCGATTGTGCAGCGCGTTGTACCCGACCTCGGTCACCGGCCCGAGCCCGAGTTTCAGCGACCCACCGCACAGCCAGCTCGGCACGGCCGTCCCCAGCTCGTACTTCGCCTGGAACCCCAGTGCCTGCCGCAGGCGCTCGCCCACGTCCGTGCCGTACAGGTCCTGCCCCTGGATCCGGCTCGTCTCGGCGACGTGCGAGATCGCGGAGATGCCGTACCCGGTGTGCGTGAGGTCCCGGCAGGTCTCCTGGGTGAGCCCGGTGACGAAGGTGGACTGCCCCTGCCAGTAACCGACGATCTTGTCCCGGGTGTTGAGGTTCTGGCTCGGCACCGTCTTCGGCAGATCGCCGTCGGAGTCGAGGTACACATAGGCGGCGGTACGGGTGCGGAACCTCGCCATGGCCTTGTCGTACGACGCCTTGTCCTCCAGGAAGACGGAGATGCCGACGGCCGCCTCCGTCATCGACAGCTCCCAGTTGCCGTTGGAGTTCGAGCCATTGATGATCTCGGGCAGATAGACGTTGCGCAGCATGGTCGCGAAGCGCCCGGAGTTCGCCCAACTCCCGCTGTACGTGTACTTGATGATCTCGGCGGCCCGGGGCCACGAGGAGCCGGCCCAGCCGGTCTGGAGGGGCGCGTTGCTGTTGGTGTGGTCCGTGATCACCGCCGACCAGGCGTCCATGAGCTGGATGGCCTTCTTGGCGTACCGCTCGTCCCGGGTGATGTACCAGGCCAGGGCGTCGGTGTAGGCGGCGATCGCGTCCTCGCGCTCGTCGGTGCAGCCGTAGTTGGGGTTCGAGTACGACCCGCACTCGACGACCGCGCGCGGCTTGGCCGTGCGGTTCAGATCGGCGTACTTGCTCGCCAGCATCGCGTCGAAGGCACCCTTCCAGGGCTGGGCACCCGCGTTCACCTTGCTGCGGGCGAAGTCCAACTGCCCCTGGGAGACGGTGACTCCGGGATGGACGAAGGTGGCGGGCGCGGCGTCGGCGGGCACGGCGAGAGCACCGGCGGCGAGGGCCGCGACAGCGGTCAGGAGAGCGGTTCTGCGCATAGGTGGGGGGCCTTCCGTTCTCGTATATGAACGCCAAGCGCCTTTATGAACAGACGCGTTGAGCCGAGAAGGTAGGTACAGACCAATCCGCCGTCAAGGTCCCGCGCACGAAAAAGGGCCGCACCCCAGGACGGGGTACGGCCCTCGATGTCGTACGGCTACCGGACCTCGGTGATCTCCGGTCCGCGCTGGAGCTGACCCATGCCGCCGGAGAAACGGGAGCCCTCGTCCTGCTGCTGGATGCCCTCGGGGACCATCTGGGCGTCGTTCGGCAGCTTGAGGACGATCGGGTCGCGGGGCGCCATCGGACCCTCGCCGCGGACCACGACCGTGTCCCGGAAGATCTGCTCCAGGAGCCCGGCCGCCTGCGGCTGCACCGCGCCCTGGCCCGAGATCACCCCGCGCAGGAACCAGCGCGGTCCGTCCACACCCACGAACCGCACGACCTGGAAGCCGCCCGTGCCGTCCGGCAGCTGCACCGGCACCTGGGCCCGCAGCTCCCAGCCCAGCGGACCCTCGACCTCGTCGACGATGCCGCCCTGCTGGGTGATGCCGGAGCCGATCTCCTCACGCACCTCGCCCCAGATGCCCTCGCGCTTGGGAGCGGCGAAGGCCTGGAGCTGGATGGCGCTGTCGCGCAGCACGACGGTGGCCGCGACGATCGCGTCGCCCGCGACCTCGACCCGCAGCTCCATGCCGTCGACACCCGGTACGAACAGCCCGCCCAGGTCCACGCGGCCCTCGGCGGGGTCGCGGACCTCGGTGTCGTCCCAGGGCCCGTCGGGACGCGGCTCCGGCTCCAGCCGTACGCGCTCGCGCTCTACGTCGTCCGCCTCCGTGCCGACGCTGTCGACGACCTGCTCGGCCTCGCCGGCCGCGTCCTCGGCGGCACCCTTCTTGTTGCGACGTCCGAACACGTCACTGTCCTTCCCGGTCGGATACGACCGATGCGTATCGATTCCCACCCGTTGTGCCGCCCACGGCGGCCTCAGCGCTTGTATCGCCCCCGTCGCCCACGGCGGCGTGACCGCCGGTGGACCCGAAGCCCCCCTCGGCCCGCGCCGAGTCGGGAAGCTCCGCGACCTCCTGGAAGCGGACCCTCTCGACCTGCTGGACGACGAGTTGAGCAATCCGGTCGAAACGCTCGAACCGCACCGACTCGTGCGGGTCGAGGTTCACCACGATCACCTTGATCTCCCCACGGTACCCGGCATCAACCGTCCCCGGGGCATTCACGAGAGCGACACCGCAGCGGGCGGCGAGACCGGATCGTGGGTGCACGAAGGCCGCGTACCCCTCCGGCAGCGCCACAGACACCCCGGTGGGCAGTACCGCCCGCTCCCCGGGCTTCAGTTCACGGCTCTCGGTGGTCCGCAGATCGGCCCCCGCGTCACCGGGGTGCGCGTACGACGGAAGCGGTACGTCCGGGTCGACGCGCCGGATCAGCACGTTCAGGGGGTCACGGCTCACGGGTTCACCTCGAAGGCGCGGGCACGCCGGACCTGGTCCGGGTCGTCCATGGCGGCCCGGATCTCCTCCGGGCGGCCGTTGTCGATGAAGTGGTCGACCTTGACCTCGATGAACAGGGCGTCGGCACGGACCGCCACGGGCCCCTCGGGGCCGCCGATCCGGCCGGTCGCGGTCGAGTAGATCTTCCGCCCGGCCACCGCGGTCACCTCGGCCTCCAGGTACAGCACCGTGCCGACCGGTACCGGCCGTACGAAGTCGGTCTCCAGGCGTCCGGTCACGGCGATCGTGCGCAGCAGCCAGTTGAGCGAGCCCAGGGTCTCGTCGAGGGCGGTCGCGAGCACACCGCCGTGCGCTAGTCCCGGGGCGCCCTGATGGGCGGGGCGGACAGTGAACTCGGCGGTGACCGAGACCCCCTCGCCGGCCCGCGCCGCCAGGTGCAGCCCGTGCGGCTGCTCGCCGCCACAGCCGAAACACTGGCCGTAGTGCGCACCGAGCAGCTCACCGGGCGCGGGAGCGTCCGGGTGGCGCACAGGTCGCGCCGCGTCGGCGGGAGGCTTCAGAGCCGGGGAAGTACCACTCACAGGCGCAGACCTTACCCGCCCGCCCGTCTCCCCCCGCCACCCTGCCTGACGGCGCTTCGCGCCGACTGCCCCTGACATCGGCCGTGCCTGGACGCCGTGCCAAGCTTGGTTCCATGCAGCCCTCCGCCGCCCCGTACGACGAACGCCTCACCGCCCCCCGTTCCTGGTGGCTGATCTCCCTCCTGGTCGGCGTCGCGTTCGCGCTGATCCTGCTCCCTTTCGGGACGCTTCCGCTGCTCGGCGGCCTGGTCGGCGGCACCGCCGCGGCGGCGATCTGCGCCAGCTCCTACGGCTCGCTGCGCATCCGGGTCGTGGGGGACTCCCTGATCGCGGGCGAGGCGAAGATCCCGGTGTCGGCGCTGGGCGAGGCGGAGATCCTGGACCCGGAGGAGGCCCGGGCCTGGCGGACCTACAAGGCCGACACCCGGGCCTTTCTGCTGCTGCGCTCCTACATCCCCAGGGCGCTGAAAGTGGAGGTCACCGATCCGGACGACCCGACGCCGTATCTGTACCTGTCGACGCGCGAGCCGGAGCGGCTGGCCGAGGCGCTGAAGACGGCCCGCACGGCCGCCGCCTAGCACGTTCGTGCAGGGCTTCACCCGACCGCATGGACGGTGAGGCCCGGACTTCTCGCGATCGTCTTACGTCTCCAGCTCCAGTGGATCGGCCGGGATCTCCAGGGCCGGCAACGCGGGGAGTTCGTCCCAGGCCACCTGGACCTTGCGCAGATCCTTGCGGATCCGCTCCGCGAGCTTTCTGGTGTCCCTGCGGTTCATGACCGCCCCGACGGCCGCGCCGACCAGGAACGGCATGAGGTTCGGCAGGTCGCGGATCATCCGCTTCATGATCTGCTGCCGCAGCTGCTGCTTCATCGGGCTGTTGAGCGCGCCGCTCACCGTCGACGGCTTCTTCACGTCGATCCCGCGTTCTCCCGACCAGGAATTGAGATACGCGGTGCTGCGCTCCTTGAGGTTCCCGGGCGGCCGTACGCCGTAGACCTCGTGGAGTTCGGCGATCAGCTTCAGCTCGATCGCGGCGACGCCGGTGATCTCGGCGGCCAGTTCTGTCGGCATCGCAGGCGGGACGGGGAGCATCGCCGCCGCACCAATCCCCGCTCCGACCGTCGCCGTGGCGCTCGCGGCGCCCGCGACGAGCTTGTCCGCGAGCTGCTCGGGGCCAAGGCCGGGGAACTGGCGGCGGAGGGTCGCGAGGTCCCGTACGGGGATACGCGGGGCGTTCTCGATGATGCGGTCCGTGAGGTACGCCAGGCCCGCCCTGGCCCGGCTACCGCCCTTGCGGACCCCTTCCCGGGCCTTGTCCCGGATCGCCGACACCCGTCGTCGCGCGACGGGCGCGGGCGTCCTGGTCGAATCGGTGGGCGCCGGGAGGCCGGCCCGGTCGGCCACCGGTTCGAGCGAGGCTCCCGGACCGGAAGAGCCCCGCTCGTCGTCACGCGCGTGGGAGCCGTCGGACGGCCCCTGCTCCGCTCCCTGCCGGGGAGAGCGGCGCTTCCAAGGAGGGGTCGAGCCAGTCATGCCCGACCCGCCCTCAGTCGCAGTCGCGGCAGATCGGCTGGCCGTTCTTCTCTCGGGCCAGCTGGCTGCGGTGGTGCACCAGGAAGCAGCTCATGCAGGTGAACTCGTCCTGCTGCTTGGGCAGTACCCGGACGGCCAGCTCTTCGTTCGAGAGGTCCGCTCCGGGCAGTTCCAGGCCTTCGGCGGCCTCGAACTCGTCGACGTCCACTGCGGACGTCGACTTGTCGTTCCTACGCGCCTTGAGCTCTTCAAGGCTGTCCGAGTCGACGTCGTCGTCGGTCTTGCGCGGGGTGTCGTAATCCGTTGCCATGTCGCTCTCCCCCTCTGGGTGTCTGCGGTGTCTCCAGCGCACGTAACGCGTGAGAGGCCGGACTTGTGCCCGACCCGAGGCGGAGATTTTGCCTCACATCAAGGTCTGTTACTCAATCGACACCCAACCGGACCCCTCTTGAGTGATCGGGTTGGATGGCGATCGGGACCGTACACGGTCCGAATCCCGCACTTCAAAGGCGTCTCACCGTGTACTTCCCGTGATCAGGACCCCTGAAAACCCGGATGTTCCCGGCTTTCCGACAGGGTGCATGATCACGGAGAGTAGATGGCGGGAAATTCTCCCTTGTGATCGATCACACAGGGGGCAGTCCTCCAGGTGCCCAGAAAATTCCGCGCAAAGCGAACATCCCTGTATGTCGGTCTCGGTGCGGGGGCCATGGTCTCAGACAGGCAGGGTGACTCGCATCACCAGCCCACCTCCTTCGCGCGGCTGAGCGGTGATGTGGCCGCCGTGCGCCCGCGCCACGGACCGCACGATGGACAGCCCCAGACCGACTCCCTTGTCGCTGCCGGTGCGGTCGGCGCCGCGCAGCCGCTTGAAGGGCTCGAAGAGGTTGTCGACCTCGTACGCCGGCACCACGGGGCCCGTGTTGGACACCGTGAGCACCGCGTGGCCGTGCTGGAGCTCCGTGGTCACCTCGACCCAGCCGCCCTCCGGCACGTTGTAGCGCACCGCGTTCTGCACCAGGTTGAGGGCGATGCGCTCCAGCAGGACGCCGTTGCCCTGGACGACCGCCGACTTCTGCTCGCCGCGGATCGCCACGCCCTTGGCCTCCGCCTCGCCGTGCATCTGGTCGACCGCCTGCTCGGCGACCTCGGCGAGGTCCACGGGCTTGCGCTCGACGATCTGGTTGTCGCTGCGGGCGAGCAGCAACAGGCCCTCCACGAGCTGTTCGCTGCGCTCGTTGGTGGCCAGCAGCGTCTTGCCCAGCTGTTGCAGCTCCACCGGTGCCCCCGGATCCGACAGGTGCACCTCCAGGAGCGTGCGGTTGATCGCCAGCGGGGTCCGCAGTTCGTGCGAGGCGTTGCCGACGAAGCGCTGCTGGGCAGTGAAGGCCCGCTCCAGGCGCTCCAGCATGTCGTCGAAGGTGTCGGCCAGCTCCTTGAGCTCGTCGTCCGGGCCGTCCAGCTCGATACGGCGGGAGAGGTCCGAGCCGGCCACCGCGCGTGCGGTGCGCAGGATCCGTCCGAGCGGGGACAGGACGCGTCCCGCCATGGCGTAGCCGAAGGCGAAGGCGATGATCGCGAGGCCGAGCAGGGCCAGCAGCGAGCGGCTGAGGAGGTCGTCGAGGGCGTGCTGGCGCTGGTCGTTGACGCACCTGTCCATCGCCTTGTTCATGACCTCGGAGGTGCCGCTCGAGGGCAGGTTGCTGCAGATGTCGCTGGTGACACTGCCCGTGGTGATCTTGAAGGGCAGTTCACTGCCGACGTTCAGCGCCTGGGCGGCGATCAGGTAGATGATCGACAGCAGCAGGATGCCCGCGATCAGGAACATGCCGCCGTACAGCAGCGTGAGCCTTATGCGGATGGTCGGGCGCAGCCACGGCAGCGGCGGCGCCGGTCGCCTGGGGTCCCACGTGGGCTTCGGAGGGGCCTGGGGAGGAGCGGGAGTCGAGGCCACGGGTGATCAGATCCGGTAACCGGAGCCGGGGACGGTGACGATCACTGCGGGTTCACCCAGCTTGCGGCGCAGGGTCATGACGGTCACCCGCACGACGTTGGTGAAGGGGTCGGTGTTCTCGTCCCAGGCCTTCTCCAGGAGCTGCTCCGCGGAGACGACAGCGCCCTCGGAGCGCATCAGCACCTCCAGGACGGCGAACTCCTTGGGGGCGAGCTGGACCTCCTTGCCGTCGCGGAAGACCTCGCGGCGGTTGGGGTCGAGCTTGATCCCGGCGCGCTCCAGGACCGGCGGCAGCGGGACGCTCGTGCGGCGGCCGAGGGCACGCACGCGTGCCGTCAGCTCGCTGAACGCGAAGGGCTTGGGGAGGTAGTCGTCGGCGCCGATCTCCAGACCCTCGACGCGGTCGCTGACGTCACCGGAGGCCGTGAGCATCAGCACGCGCGTGGGCATGCCGAGTTCGACGATCTTGCGGCAGACGTCGTCGCCGTGGACCAGAGGAAGGTCCCGGTCGAGGACGACCACGTCGTAGTCGTTGACGCCGATGCGCTCCAGGGCGGCCGCGCCGTCGTACACGACGTCGACGGCCATGGCCTCCCGGCGCAGTCCGGTGGCCACCGCATCGGCGAGCAGCTGCTCGTCCTCGACGACGAGTACGCGCACGTCGCTTGTCCTTCCTGTGTCCACCCGCGTAGCGCGCTTCGGGCACGCGTGGGCAGGGGTTCGGTGAGTGTCGGCCTCCATCCTGCCCTTTTCGGCCATAAGTCGGCTGTAAGGCGGGTGAGGGCCAACTGAAAGACGGGTGTGAGAGCGGGAATGCGGGATTTTCTCGCGGGGTTGAGGTTTCCGTCGAAGGGAGCGGGGGGAGGACGGCTTTACACCCGCGATCACGCTCTGCATGTGCCGTACCACCATGCGGCACGGCGCTGTCCGCTTCCGCAGAGCGGGCGTGGGTGTCCGGCACCGTCGCCGCCCGGCCTGGGCAGCGCTGGGCACCCGCGAGAGACGTGATCGCCCCTTCCGAACGGCACACCCCCGTGCCACCGACCCACGACCCAGGACGAGGGGGCGCAGCATGGACGCATTCACCGCAGGACTTCTGCAGCGCATAAGGGCGACCGAGACGGATCTGACGCGGGCTCTCGACGAGGGCGACGACTTCCTCGTCGAGGTGGAACAGGGCGAGCTCGACGACCTGCGCCGCCTCGCCGCCGAACACGGTGTGGAGGTCGGCGTCTAGCGTCTGATCGGCTTCCCGGCACGACAGCGGGCCCCCGGCGAATCCAGCGCCGGGGGCCCGCTGCGTCGCCGGCCGGGCCTGTTCACCTTGTGTTCGCCCGGAGTCTGCCGGTCAGTCGTGCCAGGCGCCGAAGTCCTCCAGGAGCTGCTGGAGGGGCTCGAAGACTCCCGGGGTGCCGGCGACGGTGAGGCCGGGGTTCGGGCGCTCTCCGGGGCGGCCGCCGGTCAGGACGCCCGCTTCTCGGGCGATGAGGTCGCCCGCTCCGTAGTCCCAGGCGTTCAGGCCCCGCTCGTAGTAGCCGTCCAGGCGGCCCGCGGCCAGGTCGCACAGGTCGACCGCCGCCGAGCCGCCACGGCGGATGTCCCGCAGGAGGGGGATCAGCTTCCGGACCACCTCGGCCTGGTGGACACGGACCTCGGTGACGTAGTTGAAGCCCGTCGACACCAGGGCCTGCTCCAGGGGCGGCGCCGGACGGCACGCCAGCCTGCGCTCGCCCGCCCACGCGCCCGTGGCCCACGCGCCCTCGCCGCGGACCGCGTGGTACGTCTCCGCGCGCATCGGGACCGCCACGACCCCGACGACGGTCTCGCCGTCCTGCTCGGCCGCGATGGAGACGGACCAAGTCGGCAATCCGTAGAGGTAGTTGACCGTGCCGTCGAGCGGGTCGATGACCCAGCGGACGCCGCTGGTGCCCTCGGTGGCGGCGCCCTCCTCGCCGAGGAAGCCGTCGTGCGGGCGGTGCTCGGAGATCAGGTCCGTGATCAGCTTCTCCGCCGCGATGTCCATCTCGGTCACCACGTCGATGGGACTGGACTTGGTCCTGGCGACCGCGAGGTCGGCCGGGCGGCCGTCCCGCAGCAGGGTGCCGGCGCGGCGGGCGGCCTCCCGGGCCAGCCGCAGCAGTTCCGCGTGCAGGGGGTCGGTCACGGGGCTCCTCACACGTACGGGCTGTCGACGCCCGCGGCGGCGGGCTTGGGGGCGCGGGCGGGGCAGCAGCCGACCGGGCAGACGTTGTGGCCGGCCCCGAGCGCGCCGAGGGCACAGGGTGTGACCTCCTGTCCGCGCTCGACGGCGGCACGCTCCAGGACCAGGTCGCGGACGGCGGCGGCGAAGCGGGGATCGTCGCCGACGGTCGCCGAGCGGCGCATCGGCAGGCCGAGCTCCTCGGCCTTGGCCTTCGCCTCCGTGTCGAGGTCGTAGAGGACCTCCATGTGGTCGGAGACGAAGCCGATGGGCGCGATCACCACGGCGGGGACGCCGGACGCGTGGCGCTCCTCCAGGTGGTCGCAGATGTCGGGCTCCAGCCACGGGATGTGCGGGGCGCCGGAGCGCGACTGGTAGACGAGCTGCCAGGGGTGGTCGACGCCGGTGCGCTCCCGGACGGCGTCCGCGATCAGCCGCGAGACCTCCAGGTGCTGCGCGACGTACGCGCCGCCCTCGCCGTGGCCCTCGACCGGTCCTGAGGTGTCCGCGGACGCGGTCGGGATCGAGTGGGTCGAGAAGGCGATGTGGGCGCCGTCGCGGACGTCCTCGGGGAGCTCGGCGAGGGACGCGATCACCCCGTCGACCATGGGCTCCAGGAAACCGGAGTGGTTGAAGTAGTGCCGCAGCTTGTCGATCTTCGGCAGCTCCAGGCCCTCGGCCTCGAGTGCCGCCAGCGACTCGGCGAGGTTCTCGCGGTACTGGCGGCAGCCCGAGTAGGAGGCGTAGGCACTGGTGGCCAGGACCAGGATGCGGCGGTGGCCGTCGACGACCATCTCGCGCAGGGTGTCCGTGAGGTAGGGCGCCCAGTTGCGGTTGCCCCAGTAGATCGGCAGGCCCAGGCCGTGGTCCGCGAAGTCCTTGCGCAGGGCGTCCAGCAGGGCGCGGTTCTGGTCGTTGATGGGGCTGACCCCGCCGAACAGGAAGTAGTGCTGACCGACTTCCTTCAGGCGTTCCTTGGGGATGCCACGCCCGCGCGTCACGTTCTCCAGGAACGGGACCACGTCGTCCGGGCCCTCGGGGCCTCCGAACGAGAGCAGGAGCAGGGCGTCGTAGGGGGTGGCGTCGAGCGCGTCTCGCATGGGTCGATCCTGTCATCCGGTACTGACAGCCGGGAAACGGCGGGGTGACCACCCGGGTTCCCGGCCGCCCGGCCGGGTGCGCCGGGACCCCTCACCAGTAAGCTGTATGAGGCGCATTCGCGCCTTACCCGCCCCACGAGCCGCCGCTCACCGGCCGACCGGAGACCCTGTGCCCAGCCCTTACCGCGCCCTGTTCGCCGCCCCCGGCTCCAGGGGTTTCTCCGCCGCGGGCTTCGTCGGCCGGATGCCGCTGTCGATGATGGGCATCGGCGTGGTCACGATGATCTCCCAGATCACCGGCAGGTACGGTCTCGCTGGCTCGCTGTCCGCGACCATCGCGCTGGCCGCCGCCGCGATCGGCCCGCAGGTCTCCCGGCTGGTGGACCTGCACGGCCAGCGGCGGGTGCTGCGCCCGGCGACCCTCGTCGCGCTGATGGCGTCCGCCGGGATGCTGCTCGCGGCGCACTTCGGGTGGCCGGACTGGGTGCTGTTCGTGTGTGCCGTCGGCATCGGCTCGGTGCCGAGCCTCGGCGCGATGATCCGCGCGCGGTGGTCGGCCGTGTACCGCGGCACTCCGCAGCTGCACACCGCGTACTCCTTCGAGTCCGTCGTCGACGAGGTCTGCTTCATCTTCGGACCGATCATCTCCATCGGGCTGTCCACGGCCTGGTTCCCCGAGGCGGGTCCGCTGCTCGCCGCCTGCTTCCTGGCGGTCGGTGTGTTCTGGCTGACCGCGCAGCGGGCCACCGAGCCGGCTCCGCACCCGCGTGAGCAGGACGGCGGCCGTACGGCACTGCGCGCGCCGGGCCTGCAGGTCCTGGTGGCCACCTTCGTGGCGACCGGGGCGATCTTCGGGGCGGTGGACGTGGTCACCGTGGCCTTCGCCGACGAGCAGGGCCACAAGGGCGCCGCCAGCCTCGTGCTCGCCCTCTACGCGGCGGGGTCCTGTGCAGCGGGCCTCGTCTTCGGGCTGTTGCACTTCCCGGGGCGTCCCGAACCTCGCTGGCTGCTGGGCATATGCGCCATGGCCGTGAGTATGATCCCCCTCCTACTGGTCGGAAACTTGCCGTTTCTGGCCGTGGCGCTGTTCGTTGCGGGCCTGTCCATCGCTCCCACGATGATCACGACGATGTCCCTGATCGAACAGCACGTACCACGCGCGCAACTGACCGAGGGCATGACCTGGATCAGTACCGGGCTCGCGGTCGGGGTCGCACTCGGCTCCTCCGTGGCCGGCTGGGTGATCGACGCGGCCGGTGCGCGCGCCGGGTACGGGGTTCCGGCGGTGTCCGGGGCCGTCGCGGTCGCGGTCGGTTTCCTCGGGTACCGCCGGCTCAAGAGGCCGGCTCCACGTCGGGGAGGCAGCGTTGAGCACGGCAGCGAGCGCGAGGAACGGCACGTGGCGTAACTGGGGCGGCAATGTCGCGGCGCGTCCCGCGCGGGAGGTCACGCCCGCCTCGGTCGACGAGCTGGCCGCTGCCGTGCGGAAGGCAGCCGAGGACGGTCTCAAGGTGAAGGCCGTCGGCACCGGGCACTCCTTCACCTCGATCGCCGCGACCGACGGTGTGTTGATACGCCCTCAACTGTTGACCGGTATACGCAACATTGACCGGGACGCCATGACGGTCACGGTGGAGGCCGGTACGCCGCTCAAGAGGCTCAACGTGGCTCTCGCGCGTGAGGGCCTGTCGCTCACCAACATGGGCGACATCATGGAGCAGACGGTCTCCGGAGCCACCAGCACCGGCACCCACGGCACGGGCCGGGACTCGGGCTCGATCGCCGCCCAGATCAGGGGACTCGAGTTGGTCACGGCCGACGGCTCGGTGCTCTCCTGCTCCGAGAAGGAGAACCCCGAGGTCTTCGCGGCCGCCCGGATCGGTCTGGGCGCGCTCGGCATCGTCACCGCGATCACGTTCGCCGTCGAGCCGATCTTCCTGCTCACGGCCCGCGAGGAGCCCATGAGCTTCGACAGGGTCACCAGCGCCTTCGACGAACTCTGGGCCGAGAACGAGCACTTCGAGTTCTACTGGTTCCCGCACACCGGCTCCACCAACACCAAGCGCAACAACCGCAGCGCGGGTCCGGAGAAGCCGGTGCCGCAGCTCCAGGGCTGGTTCGAGGACGAGTTCCTCTCCAACGGCGTCTTCCAGGTGGCCCAGTGGGTCGGCCGCGCGGCGCCGGGCACGATCCCCTCGATCGCGCGCATCTCCAGCAAGGCGCTGTCCGCGCGGACGTACACCGACATCCCGTACAAGGTCTTCACATCGCCCCGCCGGGTGCGGTTCGTGGAGATGGAGTACGCCGTCCCGCGCGAGGCCGTCGTGGAGACGCTGCGCGAACTGAGGACGATGGTCGAGCGGTCCGCCCTCAGGGTCAGCTTCCCCGTGGAGGTGCGCACCGCGCCCGCCGACGACATCACGCTGTCCACCGCCTCCGGCCGCGACAGCGCCTACATCGCCGTCCACATGGTCAAGGGGACGCCGTACCAGGCGTACTTCACGGCCGCGGAGCGGATCTTCACGGCGCACGAGGGGCGCCCGCACTGGGGCAAGGTGCACACGCGTGACGCCGAGTACTTCGCGGGCGTCTACCCGCGCTTCGGCGAGTTCACCGCGCTCCGGGACCGCCTCGATCCCCACCGGCGGTTCCAGAACGACTATCTGCGCAGGGTGTTGGGGGCATAGCCGGGCGATCGCCGGACATACGCACGAAGGCAATAGTTCCGTTTCTGGCGATTCCGTGAACTACGCCACGTCCAAGATCGCAAGAACTGCTCAACGAACGGCCGGACAGGGTTTCTTGAACGAAGTCGAGTGGCGCGCCAATCCACGCACGTGGCCCAAATGGAGTACTGTTGCGAGCCCTGGGTCAGGTCTCCCGCCAGGGCGTCCGTGGCCTTCAAGGGCGGTCGGGAGGGGGCCAGTTGCACAGGGTGACGGAGTTGGTCACTTAGCGTTGCGAATAGGTAACCGTGCCATAACGGCGATCCAGGGCTCTGGCCCGACACGCCGGGCAACTCGGCAAGGTTGTGGCAGGCTGCACCCGGGCAGGCCACACTCGACTAGCGGAAGCAGCGACGCACGTGACGTCGGCAGGCACCACCCGGGAGGTCCCCATGCCCGAACTGCGTGTCGTGGCCGTCTCCAATGACGGCACACGGCTGGTGCTGAAGGCTGCCGACTCAACGGAGTACACGCTTCCGATCGACGAGCGGCTGCGCGCGGCGGTGCGCGGCGACCGTCCCCGCCTCGGCCAGATCGAGATCGAGGTCGAAAGCCATCTCCGTCCCCGCGACATCCAGGCGCGTATACGCGCGGGTGCCACCGCGGAAGAGGTAGCCCAGCTCGCAGGTATCCCCGTAGACCGCGTACGGCGCTTCGAGGGCCCCGTGCTCGCCGAGCGCGCCTTCATGGCCGAACGAGCCCGCAAGACCCCGGTCCGCCGGCCCGGCGAGAACGCCGGACCGCAGCTCGGTGAGGCCGTGCAGGAGCGGCTGGTGCTGCGCGGTGCCGAGAAGGACACCGTCCAGTGGGACTCGTGGCGTCGCGACGACGGCACCTGGGAGGTTCTGCTGGTCTACTGCGTCGCGGGTGAACCGCACTCGGCGAGCTGGACCTACGACCCGCCCCGGCGGCTCGTCCAGGCCGTCGACGAGGAGGCGCGCTCACTCATCGGCGAGTCCGAGGACCTCGGCGCGCCGGAGCCCAGCTTTCCCTTCGTACCGCGGATCGCCCGGCTGCCGCGCGACCGTCCGCTGGACCGCGCCCTCGACCGGCCGAGCCTGCCCCCGGCCGAGCCCGTCGAGGAGACCGTCGCCGAACGGGACTCGCTGACCAGCCTGTTGGAGGCCGTGCCGAGTTTCCGGGGCGACATGGTCGTACCGGAGCGGCCGTCCGAGACGGCGAGCATCGAGGAACCGCCCGCGCTCGAGGAGGAGCCGGAGGTGGAGGAGCCGCCGGCCCCCGCGGCCTCGGCCGGTTCCGCCTACGCGGACGTCCTCATGCCGCGTTCGGTGGCCAGCCACCGCGACCGCCTCATCGGCGCGACCGACCGCCAGGCCGAGGCCGACGGCGTCCGCCCGGGCCGCAGAGCGGCGGTCCCGAGCTGGGACGAGATCGTGTTCGGGACGCGCAGGAAGAAGCAGGAGTAGTCAGCCGTACGGGGAACAGGGCCGCGCTCGTCGAGTGCGGCCCTTTCCCGTCGTACTGGGCAGCGGCGGGCTACTGGGGGTCCGGGCCCACGGCGACCGGTCGCTCCGGGTCCGAGGACCACTCCGACCAGGAGCCGACGTACAGCGCCGCCGGGATGCCCGCGACCGCCAGCGCCAGGACCTCGTGGGCGCCGGAGACGCCGGAACCGCAGTAGACGCCGACCTCGGTGCCGTCGGTGGCGCCGAGGGCCTTGAAGCGGGCGTTCAGCTCCTCCGCGGGCAGGAAGCGGCCGTCCGGGCCGACGTTGTCCGTGGTGGGCGCGGACCGGGCGCCCGGGATGTGGCCGCCGACGCGGTCGATCGGCTCCACCTCGCCGCGGTAGCGCTCCCCCGCGCGTGCGTCCAGCAGCACACCCGCGCGGGCCAGCGCCGCGGCCGCGTCGGCGTCGAGCAGACCGGCCGCCGCGGGAACCGGCTCGAAGTCGCCCTCGGAGAGAGCGGGACCCGGCAGGGAGGACTGCAGCGGCCCCTGCCAGGACGTCAACCCGCCGTCGAGGACTCGCACATCCGGGTGACCTGTCCAGGACAGCAGCCACCACGCGCGGGCGGCCGCCCAGCCCTGCCCGCCGTCGTACACGACGACCGGTGTACCGGCGGAGACCCCCGCCCGGCGCATCGCTGCGCCGAACTCCGCGAGGTCGGGCAGCGGATGCCGCCCGCCGGCGCCGGCCGGGCCGGCCAACTCCCGGTCCAGGTCGACGTAGACCGCGCCCGGCAGGTGCCCGGCCGCGTACTCGGCCCGGCCGTCGAAGGGCGGCTCACCGGCCGCCTTGGCCACGCTCAGCTGCCAGCGGACGTCGAGCAGTACGGGCGGGTTCGGACCCGCCAGGGCGCTCGCGAGTTCGGATGCGGAGATGATGGCGTTCATGGCCACCATCCTTGCGCACCGGGTGGCCGCCTCGTCCATGTCCGGCTACTCTGCTCCGCCGGACAGGCCCGGTCACCAGGCGTACGGGAACGGGCACATGCTGTACAGCCGATCGACATCCGTCGGCCATCGCGTGGCAACGGTCAGCCGGCCGCGGGTGGTGCGAGCATCGGCACGGAGGTCCCGACAGCGGACACGACACGGCCACCGCGAGGGGCCGAGGAGAGAGTGACGATGACCGAGGCAAGGGGGTCGGCCGCCCCGCCCGCTCGGCACACGCCCGGTACACCCTGCTGGGTGAGTCTGATGGTGCACGGTATGGCCGCGACCCAGGAGTTCTACGGATCGCTGTTCGGCTGGGAGTTCGTGCCGGGCCCGCAGCAGCTCGGGCCCTACGTCCGCGCGCTGCTCGACGGCCAGGACGTCGCCGGGATCGGGCAGTTGTCGCCCGACCGCAATCTTCCGGTCGCCTGGACGCCTTACCTCGCCTCGGACGACATCGACCTGACGGCCGAGTCGGTACGGCTGTGCGGTGGCACGGTGGGGGTGGGCCCGCTGGACGCCGGGGAGGCCGGGCGGCTGGTGATCGGCTCGGACCCGTCCGGTGCCGTCTTCGGCGTGTGGCAGGCGGCGGCCCACCTGGGCACCTCCGTCGCGGGCGTACCGGGCACTCCCGCCTGGCACGAGCTGCTCACCTTCGAGACGGTGGGCGTCGCCAAGTTCTACGAGACGGTGTTCGGTTACGAGGGCGAGCCCGTGGTCTCCGCCGACTTCGACTACGTCACCCTCCACGCCGGCGGCCGCCCCGTGGCCGGTCTCCACGGCGTCGGCCACGCCCTCCCCCGCGACCGGGGACCGCACTGGATGACGTACTTCGAGGTGGCCGACGCGACCGCCGCCACCCGTCTCCTCACCGACCTGGGCGGCCATGTGCTGCGGTCGCCGCACGACAGCCCGCACGGTCGCGTGGCCACGGTGGCGGATCCGGAGGGGGCGCGTTTCTCGTTGATCGAGAACCCGCGCTGAGCCCCTCCCCCGTCAGGTCAGAAGCGCGCCCCGGCCGACGGGACGGGCAGGACGTCCGGGGACAGCGCGGCCGCGTGTGCGGTACCCGCGGTCATCCGGCGGCGGTGGTGCCGGCGGCACAGGACCTCGTAGCCGACGTCATCGGCCTGGTTGACGTCGCCGACGACCACCTGGGCGCCCTCGACGACCATCTCGCCGTTGACCGTACGGGCGTTGTGCGTGGCCCGGGCGCCGCACCAGCACAGGGCCTCGACCTGGAGCACCTCGACCCGGTCGGCCAGTTCCACCAGGCGCTGGGAGCCGGGGAACAGCTTGGAGCGGAAGTCGGTGGTGATGCCGAAGGCGTAGACGTCGAGGTCCAGGTCGTCGACCACACGGGCGAGCTGGTCTATCTGCTCCGGCGTGAGGAACTGCGCCTCGTCCGCGATCACGTAGTCCGCGCGGCCGCCGCGGGAGAGGTGGTCGACGAGGTAGGCGTACAGGTCCTGGCCGTCCTCGACCTCGACCGCGTCCGTGACCAGACCGAGCCGCGAGGACAGCTTGCCCTCGCCGGCCCGGTCGTCCCGGGTGAAGATGATGCCCGTCAGACCACGCGCCGAACGGTTGTGCTCGATCTGGAGAGCCAGTGTGGACTTCCCGCAGTCCATGGTTCCGGAGAAGAACACCAGCTCGGGCATGGCAGGTCGAGCACCTTTCGGTTCTGTGGGAGACGGGGGCGGGTCGGCTTCAGGAGCGTACTTCGAGCAGCGGCACCAGTTGCTCGGCGGGGGTCATGGAACCGTGGTTGCCGACCATCGCCGACTCCTTCGGCTCCCGCTCGGAGGCGATGAGGAGTACGTCGTCGCGGGCGGCGGCGACCACGTCGCCGATCCGGTCGTACACCCGCTCGTCGAAGTGGTCCGGCGGTCCGAACCAGCCCGCCGCGATGGCCTCGTCCCGGGAGGCGACCCAGAACTGCTCGCCGACGACCTCGCGCCAGCAGGTCAGCACATCGCCTGCGGCGCCCGGCACCGCGTAGACGTGGCGGGCCCGGCCCTCGCCGCCCAACAGGGCGACGCCGGCGCGCAGTTCCCAGTCCTCGTCGAAGTCGATGCGGTGCTGGTCGTCGAAGGGGATGTCGACCATGCCGTGGTCGGCGGTGACGTACAGCGCGCTGTTCGGCGGGAGTTGCTCGGCGAGGCGCTGGACCAGGCGGTCGACGTACATCAGCTGGCCGCGCCAGGTGTCGGAGTCGACGCCGAAGCGGTGTCCCGCGCCGTCGACCTCGGCGTAGTACGTGTAGACCAGCGAGCGGTCGGCGGCGGCGAGTTGCTCGGCCGCGAGATCCACGCGCTCCTCGCCGGACAGCCGCCCGAGGAACGTGCCGCCGCTGAGCGCGACCTTGGTCAGCGGGGTGTTCTGGAAGGTGGGCGAGGAGACCTGGGCGGCGTGCACCCCGGCCCGGTCGGCGAGTTGGAAGACGGTGGGGTACGGCTGCCAGACGTGCGGCTTGGTCCACGGCTGCCAGCGCAGCTGGTTCATCAGCTCGCCGGTGGCCGGGTTGCGCACGGTGTAGCCCGGCAGGCCGTGGGCTCCGGGCGGCCGGCCGGTGCCGACGGAGGCGAGGGAGGTCGCGGTGGTCGCCGGGTAGCCGGTGGTCAGGGGGCGGCCGGTGCCGCCGCGCGAGGTGGCCAGCAGGGAGGTCATGAAGGGCGCCTCGTCCGGGTGCGCCTTCAGCTGCTCCCAGCCCAGGCCGTCGATCAGGAACACGCAGTTCCGGTCGGAGGGCGTGAGCTCCTGGATCGTGGCGGTCATGTCCGGTACGGCCATGCCGGCGGCGAGGGTGGGCAGCAGGTCGGCGAGGGAGCCGGTGCCGTACTCGGGGACGGGCGCGGTGTCGAGGGCCAGGGGTTCGGGGTGGTCCCAGGCGGTGGAATCAGCAGGGGCGGGCGCGGAGCGCCCTCGATCATGGGCGGCGGGGGGAGACGGGTGGGCCATCAGCGGGGGACGTCCGCGGTCGCCTCGGAGATGGCCTGGGCGAAGGCGAGCGCCTGGCGCACGGTGTCCGGGCCGTCCCCCGCCTCGCTGACGCGCAGGCTCAGGTCGTCCGCCGTGGAGCTGCCTGTGTAGCCGTGGTCCGCCTCGCAGTTGGGGTCGCCGCAGGCGGCGGGCTCCAGGTCGATACGGGAGACGGCGCCCCAGCCGATGGTCAGCACGACCTCGCGGGGCAGGGTGCCCGGCTGGTACTGCTCCGGGTTCGCGACGACCCGGCTGACCACGACCGACGAGATCCGGCCAAGCTTCACGGACTCCGTGGAGGTGGTGGCGTACGGCGTCGGGGACGTGCTGTCCGCGGCCTGCTCGTCGGTGTGGCTCACAATGAAGCGGTTGCCCGTGAGGACGAGCACGGTCACGTGCCGCCGCACCTCGTTCTGGTCGAACGTCGTCTCCTGGTGGACCAGGTACGACCGGATGGGCTCGCCGCCCAGCGCGGACTCCACCGCCTCGGCCACGAGGGCCGGGTAGTAGCCGCTGCGCTCGATCGCCGCACGCAGCCCCTGGGTCGTCGTACTGGTCTTGGCCATGACGTCCATCCTACGGTGGCACGCCGACTGCGAGGCACCGCTCGCCGCCGCTCAGTACGCGGGAAGGGTCCGCGGGCCGAGGTCGTCGCGGGCGGGCGGTGGCGCGAGCCGTACGGAGGCGCCGAGGACGCTCAGGCCGCGCGGGGCGACGACGACCGGCTCCAGGGTGACCGCGACGACCTCGGGATGGTCGTCGACCAGCCGGGACACCCGCAGCAGGAGCTCCTCCAGGGCGGGGGTGTCGACCGGGGTGGAACCGCGCCAGCCGAAGAGGAGCGGCGCGGTCCGGATCGATCGCACGAGGCTTGTCGCCTCTCGGTCGGTGACCGGAATCAGCCGGTGAGCGGTGTCGTCGAGCAGCTGGGAGGCGGCCCCGGCGAGCCCGAAGGACAGCACGGCGCCGGCGGCGGGGTCTATGACGGCCCGGATCACGGTGTCCACCCCGCGCGGTGCCATCCCCTGCACCACGGGCCGCAGTTCGTCCGGCGCGCCGAACAACTCGGTCAGCTCGGCGTACGCCCGCCGCAGCTGCTCCTCGTCCGCGAGATCCAGGCGTACGCCACCGAGGTCGGCGCGGTGGCGCAGGTGCGGGGCGGTGGCCTTGAGGGCGACCGGGTAGCCGAGGGTGGCGGCGGCTTCGACGGCGGCGTCGGAGGTGGCGGCGGGCAGGGCGCGGTGGACCCGGATGCCGTACTCGGCGAGCAGCCGGCAGGTGTCCTCGGTGCCGAGGGTGAGGCCCTGTCCGCGCGTGAGCAGGCCGTCGATCAGGGTGGCGGCGCCCTTCTCGTCGATGTTCTCGTACTCGGGCACCTTGCCGGGTTCGGCGGACTCCCGGCGCCACTGGCCGTACTGCACGACATCGGCCAGGGCCCGCACCGCGCGCTCGGCGGCGGGATAGGCGGGGATGAGGCGGTCGCCGTTCCCGGGGGCGGGCGGTTCCGCGGGGCCCGGTGTGGCGCGCAGCCGGTCCAGGGCGCGGAAGGGGTGGTCGGCACGGATCTTCGGCGGGCCCGCGGCGGCCTGCGGCGCGGTGCTGGTCGCCGCCGACAGGGCCTCCGCGAGGCCGCCGAGCTCGACGTGGACCACGAGGACCGGCTTGCCGGGGACCTGCTCCGCCGCGGACCTGAGCGCCTCGGCGAGGGCGGCGTCGCCCGCGGACCCCTCGCCGACTCCCGGGATGGCCGTCACGATCACCGCGTCGCAGGAGTCGTCGGCCAACGCGCGCGCGAGGGCCGCGTGGAAGTCCTCCGGCGCGGCCGCGGTGGTCAGGTCCAGCGGGGGTGAGGGCGTCAGCCCTTCGGCCACGCACGCGTCGTACGTGAGCAGGCCGAGCGACTCGGAGTTGCCGAGGATCGCCACCTTGGGTCCGGTGGGCAGCGGCTGGCGGGCGAGCAGCAGGCCGGTGTCCACGAGTTCGGTGATGGTGTCCACGCGGATCACCCCGGCCTGCCTCAGCAGCGCGGACACCGTCGCGTGCGGCAGGCGGGTGGCGCGGACGGCGTGGCCCTGCGGGGCGGTGCCCGAGCCCTGCACGACGACCAGGGGCTTGGCCGCCGCCGTACGCCTGGCGAGGCGGGTGAACTTGCGGGGGTTGCCGATGGACTCCAGGTACATGAGGACGACGTCGGTGTCCGGGTCGTCGTACCAGTACTGCAGGACGTCGTTGCCGGACACGTCCGCGCGGTTGCCGGAGGCGACGAAGGTGGAGACGCCGGTCACGCCGGTGACCCCGCCGCCGCGCCGGTGCAGCCGGGAGAGCAGGGCGATGCCGATGGCGCCGGACTGGGCGAACAGGCCGATCCTGCCGGGGCGGGGGGTCTCGGGGGCCAGGGAGGCGTTGAGACGGACGTCCGGGGAGGTGTTGATGATGCCGAAGGCGTTCGGGCCGATGATCCGCATGCCGTACGCGCGTGCGTGGCGCACGAGTTCACGCTGGCGCTCGCGCCCTTCGGGCCCGCTCTCGGCGTACCCGGCGGAGAGCACGACGAGTCCCTGCACGCCGTGTGCCCCGCACTCGGCGACGACCTCGGGCACCTGCTCGGCCGGTACGGCGACGACCGCGAGGTCGACGGGGCCGTCGATGTCCCGCACCGAGCGGTGTGCGGGGATGCCGTCCAGCTCCTTCTGGTCCTCGGGGAACGCCTTGTTGACGGCGTACAGGCGGCCGGTGAAGCCGTAGCCCCTGATGTTTCCGAGCACGCTGCGGCCCACACCGCCCGGGGCGCGTCCGACGCCCACCACGGCGACGGAGCCGGGGGTGAGCAGCCGCTGCACGGACCGCGACTCGGCGCGCTGTTCGCGCGCGTACTGCACGGCGAGGGAGCGGTCGGTGGGCTCCAGGTCGAACTCCAGGCGCACCACGCCGTCTTCGAAGCTGCGCTTCTGGGTGTACCCGGCGTCGGTGAACACCTTGATCATCTTGACGTTGGCGGGCAGCACCTCGGCGGCGAAGCGCCGGATGCCGCGCTCCCGGGCGACGGCCCCGATGTGTTCGAGCAGGGCGGAGGCGACGCCCCGCCCCTGGTGGGCGTCCTGGACCAGGAAGGCGACCTCGGCCTCGTCGGCGGGGGCGGTGGCGGGCATGCCGTCGGCGCCGATGCGGTCGTAGCGTACGGTGGCGATGAACTCGCCGCCGACCGTGGCGGCGAGTCCCACCCGGTCCACAAAGTCGTGGTGCGTGAAGCGGTGGACGTCCTTGGCGGACAGGCGAGGGTAGGGCGCGAAGAAGCGGTAGTACTTCGACTCGTCCGAGACCTGCTCGTAGAAGCTGACCAGGCGATCGGCGTCGTCGACGGTGATGGGCCGGATGCGCGCGGTGCCGCCGTCGCGCAGCACCACGTCGGCCTCCCAGTGGGCGGGGTACTCGTGCCGGTCCGACGCGCTCTGCATGGGCCCCAGAGTACGGCTCGCGTACGACAACGGCGCGAGGCAGTCTGTGGAGAACACGCGAGGACGCGCAAGGACGGAACTCGGGCCGAGGCCGCGGTCCGAACACTCCCCCGGCGGGACTTCAGGTCCTGTCCGGGGACACTTCACGTGTGGGAAACTGGTCTAGACAACCCTGAACACCGAAGGGCAGCATCACATGGCTGAGCGCCGCGTCAACGTCGGCTGGGCCGAGGGCCTCCACGCCCGCCCCGCTTCCATCTTCGTCCGGGCCGCCACGGCCGCAGGTATCCCGGTGACGATCGCCAAGGCCGACGGCAACCCCGTCAACGCGGCCTCCATGCTGGCCGTTCTCGGCCTGGGCGCCCAGGGCGGCGAGGAGATCGTCCTCGCCTCCGACGCCGAGGGCGCGGACGCGGCCCTCGACCGGCTCGCGAAGCTGGTCGCCGAGGGGCTCGAGGAGCTTCCCGAGACCGTCTGAGGGAAGGTGCCTTAAAAGCACCGAGGGGCTCGTCCGAATTACCGGGCGGGCCCTTCGAATTTCCCTTTTACGGGCAGCGGAAATACTCCCCCTCGAATTCCCCCCTCTTTGTATACGGTGCCCGTGTTAATGCCGCAGACCTGTCACGTTTACAGGATGTTGCGAGGTCCTCACACGGTCCGCGCGGTCCTGTCCGGAGGTGAACCGCAGCCGGTGCACCGCGCTCGAGCGCTCGGTGTGCAGCGCCGTGATCGCCCGCGCGCGCTCGCCGTCCCCGCGTGCCACCGCGTCCACGATCGCGCCGTGCTCCGCCCAGGACTCCACCGGGTTGGCGGGCGCGTCCACGACGTACATCCAGGCGATCTTGTGGCGCAGCTGGGTCAGCATCGAGGTCAGCGCGGGGCTGCCGGAGGCCTGCGCGAGCGTCTCGTGGAACCAACCCCCCAGGGAGCGCAGATCGTCGCTGTTGCCGCGCCTGGCCCGCTCCTGACCCAGCCTGACCAGGCCGCGCAGCACCTTCAGATGGGCCTCGGTGCGTCGCTGGGCGGCCCGGGAGGCGCCGAGCGGTTCGAGGAGCATGCGCATCTCCAGGAGGTCGGCGCCCTCCTGCTCGGTCGGTTCGGCCACACACGCGCCCGCGTGACGCCGCGTCACCACGAAGCCCTCGGCCTCCAGTGTGCGCAGGGCCTCGCGGACCGGGACCCGGGAGACGCCGTAGCGGCGGGCGAGCAGTTCCTCGGTGAGCCGGCTCCCGCGCTCGTGGACACCGGCGACGATGTCGTCCCGGATCGCCGTGCATACCGAGTGCGCCGGAATACGCATGTCCGACCTCCGTCTTAATCCCCGTGAAACGTCGCCGATTGACGTGTGTTCAGTGACTCTATTGCAATGAGCGGGAATTTCCGACGGCGGACCGGAATCCGGGGATATTTTTTGGACAACGGGGCCCCGGAAACGACGAAAACCCCGGCTCGGGGAGCCGGGGCCT
The DNA here is from genome assembly GCF_044766405.1 of Streptomyces sp. NPDC102270. Lineage (NCBI taxonomy): Bacteria > Bacillati > Actinomycetota > Actinomycetes > Kitasatosporales > Streptomycetaceae > Streptomyces > Streptomyces sp. NPDC102270. Next base: position 116,622 of record NZ_JBIWLX010000022.1, read on the forward strand.
CGCGGGGATCGCGCGGTGGGTCGTCAGACGTTCACGCCGTGCGAGCGCAGGTAGGCGACGGGGTCGATGTCCGAGCCGTACTCGGGGGTGGTGCGCGCCTCGAAGTGCAGGTGCGGGCCGGTGACGTTGCCGGTCGCGCCGGAGAGACCGATCTGCTGGCCGGGGGTGACCGACTGGCCGACCGAGACGCCGATGGACGACAGGTGGCCGTACTGGGTGTACGTGCCGTCGGCCATCCTGATCACGATCTGGTTGCCGTACGACCCGCCCCAGCCGGTCTCCACGACCGTGCCGCGGCCGACCGCGTGGACCGAGGTGCCGCTCGCGGCGTGGAAGTCGACACCGGTGTGGCTGCCGGAGGACCACAGGGAGCCGCCGGACTTGTAGCCGGTGGACACGTAGGAGCCGGAGATCGGGGCGCCGAAGCGGTTGAGGCGCTTGCGCTCGGCCTCGCGGGCGGCCCGCTCCTTGGCCTCGCGTATCTCCTCAGCGCGCGCCTCGGCCTTGCGCTTGGCCTCCGCCTCCGCCTTCTTCAGCGCGGCGGCCCGCGCCTGGGCCTCGGCCTGGGCGTCGAGCTGGTCGGCGAGGGACTCTCCGACGCTGACGACGGGCATGAGACCGGTCTGCTCGACGGAGTTGTCGGCGGCGAACGCCGGGGCTGCGATGGTGCCGATGACGCCGGTGGTGGCGAGGGCCGCGACACCCGCCGCGCGGGCGGTGGTGCGCTTCATGCGGCTGGGACGACGGTGCTTCCCGGTGGCGCAGGTGAACGCCATGTGGTGGCTGGTCCTTTCCTTCCTTCTCGCCTACCGGGTTAGCTGACGGGTTCGGAGCAGGAAGGTCTCCTACGGACCCCCTCGCGGTGCGCGGGCGTCCGATTCACCCCAGGGACGCATGGTTGGGTCCCCGGCTCCCCTGGCTCGCGCCATGCGGGGACTCGGCGATGGCTGTCCGGTGCCGCGGGCGCGGCGCAGTGCCTGACGGACAGCCCAGAGGACGCTAAGCGGGGCCACTTTCAATCCCCAAACCGATCAACGGTTTTGTAGCGCATCCCACAGGGCAGACGGGCAACCTCCTGCCCAATTCGGACATCAGGGGCTCTGGTGACCTTGCGTCACCAGAGCCCCTGGGGCCGGGACCCTCTACTCGGCCGTCACGACCTTGACTTCGCCGATGCCGAGCGCCTCGACGGGCTCCTTGATGGCGGCCGCGTCGCCGACCAGGATCGTCACCAGCCGGTCCACCGGGAAGGCGTTCACGACGGCCGCGGTGGCCTCGACGGTGCCTGTCGCGGCGAGCTGCTGGTACAGGGTCGCCTGGTAGTCGTCGGGCAGGTGCTGCTCGACCTGGTCGGCCAGCGTGCTCGCGACGGCCGCGGCCGTCTCGTACTTGAGCGGTGCCACACCGACAAGGTTCTGTACGGCGACATCGCGCTCGGCGTCGGTCAGACCGCCCTCGGCGAGCGTGCGCAGCACCTTCCACAGGTCGTCCAGGGCGGGACCGGTGTTAGGGGTGTCGACCGAGCCGCTGATGGCGAGCATCGCGGCGCCCGAGCCGTCCGGGGCGGACCTGAGGACCTGCCCGAACGACCGTACGCCGTAGGTGTAGCCCTTCTCCTCGCGCAGGACGCGGTCCAGGCGGGAGGTGAGGGTGCCGCCGAGGCAGTACGTGCCGAGCACCTGCGCGGGCCACACGCGTGCGTGCCGGTCGGCGCCGATACGACCGATCAGCAGCTGCGTCTGGACGGCTCCGGGGCGGTCCACGATGACGACCCGGCCGGTGTCGTCGGCGGTCACCGGCGGCACGGGGCGCGGCCGGCCCGTGGACCCCGTCCAGGAGCCGAGGGTGTCGCCGAGCAGCGCGTCCAGGTCGATGTCGGTGAGGTCGCCGACGACCACGGCGGTGGCGGTGGCGGGGCGCACGTGCTTCTCGTAGAAGGCGCGTACGGCCGCGGAGTCGATGTTCTCGACGGTTTCCTCGGTGCCCTGGCGCGGGCGCGACATGCGCGAGTCCGCCGGGAACAGCTCCCTGGAGAGCTCCTTGGCGGCGCGACGAGACGGGTTGGCCAGCTCGTGCGGGATCTCGTCCAGGCGGTTGCGGACGAGCCGCTCGACCTCGCTGTCCGCGAACGCGGGCGCCCGGAGCGCGTCGGCCAGCAGACCGAGGGCCTTGGCGAGGCGGGAGGCCGGTACTTCGAGGCTGAGGCGGACGCCCGGGTGGTCGGCGTGCGCGTCGAGGGTGGCGCCGCAGCGCTCCAGCTCGGCGGCGAACTCCTCGGCGGAGTGCTTGTCGGTGCCCTCGGAGAACGCGCGCGCCATGATCGTGGCGACACCGTCCAGGCCGGCCGGCTCGGCGTCCAGGGGCGCGTCCAGGAGCACCTCGACGGCGACGACCTGCTGGCCGGGGCGGTGGCAGCGCAGCAGGGTGAGGCCGTTGTCGAGCTTCCCGCGCTCGGGGGCGGGGAAGGCCCAGACCTTGGGCTCGCCCGCCTGCGGCTGCGGGTGGAATTCCATCGCGGCGAGCTCGGTCACTTGGCCGCCTCCTCGTTCTCGTCGGTCGCTTCCACGGTGGCGGCGGAGTCCGGGTCGTCGGCGCCTTCGGCGTCCTCGGCGCTCTGGGCGATCTCGGCCGGGGCGGTGGGCTCGTAGACGAGCACCGCGCGGTTGTCGGGGCGCAGCTTGGCCTTGGCGACCTCCTGCACCTCCTCGGCGCTCACCTCCAGGACGCGCTGCACGGCGGTCAGGGCGAGCTGGGGGTCGCCGAACAGGACGGCGTAACGGCACAGTTCGTCGGCGCGGCCCGCGACGGTGCCGAGCCGGTCGAGCCACTCGCGCTCCAACTGGGCCTGGGCGCGCTCCATTTCCTCGGCCGTGGGTCCCTCGGCGGCGAACCGCGCGAGCTCCTCGTCGATGGCGGCCTCGATGACCGGCACCTCGACGTCACCGGAGGTCTTCACGTCGAGCCAGCCCAGGGAGGGCGCACCGGCCAGGCGCAGCAGGCCGAAGCCGGCCGCGACGGCCGTACGGTCGCGCCGTACGAGCCGGTTGTAGAGGCGGGAGGACTCGCCGCCGCCGAGGACGGTGAGGGCGAGGTCGGCCGCGTCCGCCTCGCGGGTGCCGTCGTGCGGGAGCCGGTAGGCGGCCATCAACGCGCGCGCGGGGACCTCCTCCTCGACGACCTCGCGCAGCTGCTCGCCGATGATCTCGGGCAGGGAGCCGTCACGGGGCGCGGGCTTGCCGTCGTGCGAGGGGATGGAGCCGAAGTACTTCTCGATCCAGGCGAGCGTCTGCTCCGGGTCGATGTCGCCGACGACCGACAGGACGGCGTTGCCCGGCGCGTAGTAGGTGCGGAAGAACGCGCGCGCGTCCTCCAGCGTGGCCGCGTCCAGATCGGCCATCGAACCGATCGGGGTGTGGTGGTAGGGGTGACCCTCCGGGTACGCGAGCGCGGTCAGCTTCTCGAACGCGGTGCCGTAGGGGACGTTGTCGTAGCGCTGCCTGCGCTCGTTCTTGACGACGTCGCGCTGGTTCTCCATCGACTCGTCGTCGAGGGCGGCCAGCAGGGAGCCCATGCGGTCGGCCTCCAGCCAGAGGGCGAGCTCCAGCTGATGGGTCGGCATGGTCTCGAAGTAGTTGGTGCGCTCGAAGCTGGTGGTGCCGTTGAGCGAGCCGCCCGCGCCCTGGACGAGCTCGAAGTGCCCGTTGCCCTTGACCTGTCCGGAGCCCTGGAACATCAAGTGCTCGAAAAGGTGAGCCAGGCCGGTACGTCCCTTGACCTCGTGGCGCGAACCGACGTCGTACCAGAGGCACACCGCCGCGACCGGGGTCAGGTGGTCCTCGGAGAGCACCACGCGCAGGCCGTTGGCCAGGCGGTGCTCGGTCGCTGTCAGGCCCCCGGTGCCTGCCTGGTCTGTGGCCGTGTGACCCATGGGCATGTACGTCCCTTCGATCGCGTTCGCGGTCGTGGAAACCGCGGTTTTCCTGCCGGTCCTGCCACTGTATGCAAGCGTGCGGACCCTCGGCGAAGTTCCCGGAGCGCGTACGCCCACAGCGGATCGCGTAGCCTGCGGGCAACCGTGACGGAGGCGCTGTGCCGTTGCCGGGCCGGGCGGCCCGGCCGGGCCCTGGCCCGGACTGTCAGTGCCGCGGTCCACAATGGTCCGCGCAGACCCGTTCACGCTTCAGCAAGAGTGAGCCAAAGGGCCGACGTGAGCGACCCGTAGGCGAGCGACCAGAAAAGAGGAGCCGGCAGCGATGGCCCGCCGCAGCACGAAGACCCCGCCGCCCGACGACTCGTACGAGGAGCGGATCCTCGACATCGACGTCGTGGACGAGATGAAGGGCTCGTACCTCGAGTACGCGTACTCGGTCATCTACTCCCGCGCGCTCCCCGACGCCCGCGACGGCCTCAAGCCGGTGCACCGGCGCATCGTCTACCAGATGAACGAGATGGGCCTGCGCCCCGACCGCGGCTATGTGAAGTGCGCCCGCGTGGTCGGCGAGGTCATGGGCAAGTTGCACCCGCACGGCGACGCGTCGATCTACGACGCCCTCGTGCGCATGGCCCAGCCCTTCTCGATGAGCGTGCCGCTGATCGACGGCCACGGAAACTTCGGCTCGCTGGGCAACGACGACCCGCCGGCCGCCATGCGGTACACCGAGTGCCGCGCCGCCGAGGCCGCGAGCCTGATGACGGAGTCCATCGACGAGGACACGGTCGACTTCGCGCCGAACTACGACGGCCAGGAGCAGGAGCCGGGCGCGCTGCCCGCCGCCTTCCCCAACCTTCTGGTGAACGGCGCCTCGGGCATCGCGGTCGGCATGGCCACCAACATGGCGCCGCACAACCTCACCGAGGTCATCGCGGCCGCCCGCCACCTGATCCGCTACCCGAACGCGGATCTGGACGCCCTGATGAAGCACATCCCGGGTCCCGACCTGCCCACCGGCGGCCGGATCGTCGGTCTCTCCGGCATCCGGGACGCCTACGAGACGGGCCGCGGCACCTTCAAGATCCGCGCGACGGTGTCGGTGGAGACGGTGACGGCCCGCCGCAAGGGCCTGGTCGTCACCGAGCTGCCCTTCACGGTCGGCCCGGAGAAGGTGATCGCCAAGATCAAGGACCTGGTCGGCTCGAAGAAGCTGCAGGGCATCGCCGACGTCAAGGACCTCACCGACCGCGCGCACGGCCTGCGTCTGGTCATCGAGATCAAGAACGGCTTCGTGCCGGAGGCGGTCCTGGAGCAGCTCTACAAGCTGACGCCGATGGAGGAGTCCTTCGGCGTCAACAACGTCGCGCTGGTGGACGGTCAGCCCCTCACCCTGGGCCTCAAGGAACTCCTCGAGGTCTATCTCGACCACCGCTTCGAAGTGGTTCGCCGCCGCAGCGAGTTCCGGCGCACCAAGCGGCGCGACCGGCTGCACCTGGTCGAGGGCCTGCTCACCGCCCTGGTCGACATCGACGAGGTCATCCGCATCATCCGCTCCAGCGACAACTCCGCGCAGGCGAAGGAGCGGCTGATCGAGCGCTTCTCGCTGAGCGAGATCCAGACGCAGTACATCCTGGACACGCCCCTGCGGCGCCTGACCAGGTTCGACCGCATCGAGCTGGAGTCGGAGAAGGACCGGCTGAACGCGGAGATCGCGGAGCTGACCCGGATCCTGGAGTCGGACGCCGAGCTGCGCAAGCTGGTCTCCGCCGAGCTGGCCGCGGTCGCCAAGAAGTACGGCACCGAGCGGCGCACGGTCCTGCTGGAGGCCGGAGCCACGGCCCCCGTGGCCGCCGTACCGCTCCAGGTGGCGGACGACCCGTGCCGGGTGCTGCTGTCCTCGACGGGGCTGCTGGCCCGCACGGCGAACGGCGAGCCGTTCCCGGAGGAGGCCGGCGGAAAGCGCGCCAAGCACGACGTGATCATCTCGGCGGTGCCGGCCACCGCGCGGGGTGAGATCGGCGCGGTGACGTCGTCCGGACGTCTTCTGCGCCTGAACGTCATCGACCTGCCGCAGCTGCCGGAGTCGGCCGCGAACCTCTCGGGCGGGGCCCCGCTGTCGGAGTTCCTCTCCCTGGAGGACGGCGAGACGCTGATCTGCCTCACCACGCTGGACGAGTCCTCGCCCGGTCTGGCGCTCGGCACCGAACAGGGCGTCGTCAAGCGCGTGGTCCCCGACTACCCGTCCAACAAGGACGAGTTGGAGGTCATCACGCTCAAGGAGGGTGACCGGATCGTCGGCGCGGTGGAACTGCGCACCGGCGACGAGGACCTCGTCTTCATCACCGACGACGCCCAGCTCCTGCGTTACCAGGCTTCGCAGGTCCGTCCGCAGGGCCGTCCGGCGGGCGGTATGACGGGCATCAAGCTCACGGAGGGCGCCAAGGTCATCTCCTTCACCGCGGTGGACCCGGCGGTGGACGCGGTCGTCTTCACGGTCGCGGGCTCGCGCGGCACGCTCGACGACTCGGTCCAGACGACGGCCAAGCTGACGCCGTTCGACCAGTACCCGCGCAAGGGCCGCGCCACCGGCGGTGTCCGCTGCCAGCGGTTCCTGAAGGGCGAGGACTGCCTGTCCCTGGCCTGGGCGGGCGCCGTTCCGGCCCGCGCCGCGCAGAAGAACGGGACGCCGGCCGACCTGCCGGAGATGGACCCGCGCCGTGACGGCTCGGGCGTGTCGCTGGCGAAGACGGTGTCGGTGGTGGCGGGGCCGGTCTAGGCCGGTTCCTCGGGGTCCTCCTCGGTGCCCTGTACGTAACGCAGGACGCCCCACATGCCGGCCTCGTCGGCGTGCGGGGCGTCTGTCGTGTGCGCCCTGCACGCCTCCAGATCCTTGCCGAGGGCGGGTACGTCGATGCCGGAGCCGATGAGGACGAGCTGGGTGAGGCGGGGGTCGCCGGGCGGCCAGGCCTCCGGGTAGAACCGCAGAAACCGCCCCACGGCATGGACGGCGTAACGGTTGCGGACGTCGTACGGCCCGAAGTCGACGTATCCCTTGATCCGGTAGAGGCCTTCGGGACGGCTGTCGAGGAAGCCCATGAGCCGGCGTGGGTCCAGGGGCGTGTCCGAGGTGAAGGACAGGCTGTCGTAGGCGGAGTGCAGATGCCCCGCGTGGTCGTGGTTGTCCTGGTCGCTGTCATGGTCGTCGTCGTGGTCGTGCAGATCGTCGAAGGAGAGCTGTCCGATGCGCTCCTCGCTGGGCCGGCAGTCGAAGAGGAACTCGGGGTCGATGCGGCCGTAGGTGGCCGGGACGACGGCGGCTCGGTCGACGAGGGACCGGACGACCGCCAGAACCCGCTCGGCGTCCTGGGGGTCCGCCCGGTCGAGCTTGTTGACCACGACGAGGTCGGCGAGTGCGAGATGCCGGTCGAGCTCGGGGTGCCGGGCGCGGGTGTCGTCGAACTCGGCGGCGTCGACGACCTCGACGAGACCGCCGTAGACGATGTCCGTCTCCTCGCTGGCGAGCACCATGCGGACGAGTTCCTGCGGCTCGGCGAGACCGCTGGCCTCGATGACGATGACGTCGATTCCGGTGTCGGGGTGGGCGAGCCGGGAGAGGTACTGGTCGAGTTCACCGACGTCGACGGCACAGCACAGGCAGCCGTTCCCGAGGGAGACGGTGGAGTCGCCGAGCGCGCCGGCGACGGCCATGGCGTCGATCTCGATGGCACCGAAGTCGTTGACGATCGCTCCGATACGGCTGCCGCCGCTGCGGTGCAGGAGGTGATTGAGGAGCGTGGTCTTGCCGGAACCCAGGAATCCGGCGAGCACGACGACCGGGATCTGCCGGGGGCTCACGCTCGGCTGACTCAACGTACGACCTCTTTCGCGCTGTTGCGTGCACCGGATCGCGGTCCCGGCGCACGTACGAGCTTTGAATGCCGGACCAGGATACGAGCCGGAATAATCACTGCGAAGTGAACGATTGTTAGCAACACTTGCGGGGCAGACGTTGGGCAAGGCGCCGGTTCGTGCGACCCTCACTTCCCTCCGTGCGCCTCCTCTCCGCCTCCCCCGCCGATCAGAGCCGCTCGGCACCCTGGGAGACGGCAAGCGCCGCCCACCGCTCGCCGGTCCCCATCAGTCGACCCGCACCCCGACGACCGGCGGACGGCCGTTTGAACCGGGGGTTGACATGGCCACACTGAGCTTTGGGGCAAGGGGACTGAGCGCCGCCGTGGTTGCCGGCCTGGGCATGGCAGCAGGCATCGTCGCCACGATGGCGGCGCAGCGCAGCATGCTCGAATCGCTGCGCGCGCGCCTGGAACACCTGGAACAGCAAGCGCACACCCAGCACCACGCCAACCTGGCCAGTCAACAGAGCCAGCACTGGGAACTGCTGAGCAAGGCGATAGACGATCCAGAACTCGCCGAGGTTCTGGACATCTTCGAGGTACCCGCTTCCCCCGCGAAGCGGCGGCAGTACCTCTACGCCAATGCCCTCTACACGAACTTGCTCTTCTACTACCGCATCGGGAACCTGAGCAAGGATGAGTTCTTCAAACGCGTCCGGGGTACTTTTCAGAACCCGATCGTCCGAGAGTACTGGTACGCCACGCAGCAGCAGCGCGCGAGCATCGCGGACACAGAAGAGGCGGAACTCGGGCTACTGGTCGACGACCTGCTACGGCAACTGGAGGAGGCAGACACCGAGGAATGGTGGGTCGTCGGCGAACCCCCCACCGAAGACTGACAAAGACGGTCGGGAGCAGCGAGGCAACCACTCCCAACCGCCGACACAACTAGGCGTCCGGAATATCGGCTTTTGCTCTGATGAGAGTCTCGCGAGTGATCACGACGATGCGCTCGTAGTTCGCCCGTGCGGCATCAGCAGGAAGCTCACCATCCAGCGCGTCCGTCACATCCGTGCCGATGATGGCAAAATTCCCGTCCGCCAGTTCGAAGATGTCGGGACATGTGCCGCCATTCGTACTCCCTCGATAACGTGGAGCAACCCCAAGCCGGCGGATGATCTGACTCACTGTTGAATCCTTCTGTTCTCATGGCACACGCGGGCCCGCGCCCGCTGCCGCGCGACTGCAAGATCGCACTGTTGCCCCATGTGTGCCATGACCACCGCCGGCCACACAAGCATTCAAGCGACTCACAAGCCAATGGTCGCAACGCTTGGCGGCCATTTGTACCACTCGACGGAGTGAGGCGCCCAAGGCCTGAGAAAACATCCGCAAGAGTGACAGTAAGAACGGAAGAAACGATGATAAGAGCCATCTGAGGTGAATGCGTGGTTCAGCCTGTCGATACCGGAACCGGCGCCTCCACCCCCACATACCGCGCCACCGGTCGAATGATCTTCGAGTCCGCCGCCTGCTCCAGGATGTTGGCGCTCCACCCCACCACTCGCGCCGCCGCGAACGTAGGCGTGAACATCTCGCGGGGCAGCCCGCACAGCTCCATGACCACGCCCGCGTAGAATTCCACGTTGGCGTGCAGTTCCCGCCCCGGCTTCAGTTCGGCCAGGATCGCCTCGACATGGCGTTCCACCTCGACGGCGAAGTCCACTCGGGGCCCGCCGAACCGTTGGGCGACCTCCCGGAGCATCCGGGAACGCGGGTCCTCCGTGCGGTAGATCGCGTGACCGAAGCCCATGATCCGTTCGCCGGCGAGCACACGCTCACGGATCCAGCGGTCGATACGGTCGGGCGTGCCGATCGCGTCCAGGGTGTCCAGGGCCCGGCTCGGCGCTCCCCCGTGCAGCGGCCCGGACAAGGCTCCGACGGCCCCCACCAGACACGCCACCACGTCCGCCCCCGTCGACGCGATGACCCGTGCCGTAAAGGTTGATGCGTTGAAGCCGTGATCAATGGTCGAGATCAAGTACTGCTCGACCGCACGGACCCGCTGCGGCTCCGGCTCCGCGCCCGTCAACATGTGGAGGTAGTTCGCCGCGTACGAGAGATCCTCACGTGGCTCCACCGGCTCGAGCCCCTCGCCCAGCCGGTGCAACGCGGTGAGCAGCGTAGGCACCGCGGCGGTCGCCGCCAGCGTGTCCCGCCGTCGCTCGTCCGGGCCGATGTCGTACACCGGCCGGAACCCCTTCGCCGCGCCGAGCAGCGACAAGGCCGTGCGCATACCGGCGAGGGGCCCCGACCGTCCGCTCGCCGCCGCGACCGCGGGCAGCGCCGCCCGCACCTCGTCCGGCAGTCGCCGCAGCGCGGCGGTCTCGGCGCGGAACGCCACGGCCTGTCCGGCGTCCGGCAGTTCGCCGTGGACCAGGAGATGCCAGACGTCCTCGAAGCAGCGGGTCTGCGCGAGCTCGACGGCCGAGTACTGGCGGTAGTGATAGAACCCCTCGCGCCCCCGGACGTCCCCGACCTCGGTGTCGGTGACGACGACTCCGGCGAGTCCTCGCGGTACGTCGACGAGTGTGGTTGCGGACCTGTTGACCGACATGATTCCTCCCTGGACTTGATTCGACTGTCCATGGTTGACTCATTTTCTGTCAATGTTGATTGAATCAATACACCCTAATCAACCTACCCGGCTGCGGATACGGTGACCTCTTATGCGCGATCAAGCCCCCCTCCCCGGCCCCGCCGACCACCGGCTCAGCACCAAGGAGGCCGCCGAACTGCTGGGCGTGAAGCCCGAGACCGTCTACGCCTACGTGAGCCGCGGCCAGCTCAGCAGCCGGCGTGTTCCCGGCGGCCGGGGCAGCACCTTCGACGCCAAGGAGGTGGAGGCCCTCGCCCGGCGCAACCGCAGGGAGAGCGGCGGGAGTCCGGGCTCCGGCGGTGAACTGTCCGTACGGACCCGCATCACGTTCATCGACCGGGACCGCTACTACTTCCGGGGCGTCGACGCGACGGAACTCGCCGCGCGCCACTCCTACGAAGAGATCGCGGAGTGGCTCTGGACGGGACGCATGCAGCCCGGCGTCACCTTCACCGCGCCCGACGCCACGGTCGACACGGCCCGCCGCGCGGTGGACGCGCTGCCCGAACACACCGGCCCCACCGACCGGTTGCGCGTCGCCGCGATCGCCGCCGCGGCGGCCGACCCACTGCGCTTCGACCTGTCCGAGGAGGCCGTGCTCGGTAGCGCACGGACCCTCATCCCCACCCTCGTCGCCGCGCTGCCACCCGTGGTCCACGACCGCCGCCGTGACGACGGCCGGCTGGCCTCCCGGCTGTGGACGCGGCTCAGCGGACGCAAGCCCGACGAGGCGTCCCTGCGCGCCCTGGACACCGCGCTGGGCCTTCTCGTCGACCACGACCTCGCCGCCTCGACCCTCGCGGTACGCGTCGCCGCATCGGCTCGCGCGCACGCGTACGCGGCCGTGTCCGCCGGACTCGGCGTCCTGGAGGGCCCCTTGCACGGCGCGGCCAGCGGGCTCGCCCACAGGCTGCTGCTCGACGTGCTCGACCGCGGCGACGCGGCCCCCGTGATCTCGGAGGAACTGCGGGCCGGCCGTCGCATCCCGGGCCTCGGTCACCGGCTCTATCCGGGCGAGGACCCACGCGCGCGTGCCCTGTTCACCCTCCTGGAGGAGATCCCGCGCGCCGAGCCCGCCCTCCTCGCGGCCCGCGACATCGTGGCCACCACCGCCCGCCACGCCCCCCTGCACGCCAATGTGGACCTGGCCCTGGCCGTGCTCACCGCCTCCGCCGGGATGCCGGCCACGGCCGGCGAGACGGTCTTCGCCGTCGCCCGTACGGCGGGCTGGATCGCTCACGCGCTGGAGGAGTACGGGGAGCGCCCGCTGCGGATGCGCCCGAGCGGCACCTATGTGGGCCCCAAGCCACCCCAGCCGCTGCCGGAGCCCTGACACAGGCCCGGCCGGAAGTCACCGTGCGTCAAGTCAGGTTAGGCTCACCTCTGTGAGTACCTGCTCAACGGTCTCGCACGACCTCGACGAGCCCGTTTCCGGAACCGCGGCCACCGCGCGGACCTGGCTGCTGCTGGAGCAGTCGGGTCCCTGGGGTGCCAAGGCGCTCACGTCGAGCCACCTGGACCCCGCACTGGGCCGCGCCCTTGAGGCCGCGGCGAAGGGCACGGGCGTGCGCATCGCGCTCATCCGCCGCCCGGGACGGCACGCCGACAGCGGAGTAGCCACCATCCGGCAGGTGTACGCCGCCCACACCGTTCCGGGCAACGTGTGGCTGCACGGTGCGACGACCCGCGATCCGTGGGACCTGCTCGGCCTGGACCTCGCCGCACTCGGCAGGGGCGACCACGGCAGCTTCGACGCGACGCTCGGAGGCCGCCCCCACACCGGCGATCCGCTCGCACTCGTCTGCACCAACGGCAAGCGGGACCGCTGCTGCGCGCTCCTCGGCCGTCCGCTCGCCGCGGACCTGGCCGCCTCGGGCGTCGACGGCGCCTGGGAGGTCACCCATCTGGGTGGTCACCGCTTCTCCCCGACGCTGCTCGTCCTGCCGTACGGCTACGCCTACGGCCGTGCCGAGGCCCATGCCGTCAGGGAAGTCCTCCAGAGCGTCCAGGAGGGCCGGATCGTGGTCGAGGGGTGTCGAGGCAACTCCGCCTGGGAGCGTCCCGGCCAGGCGGCCGAGCTGGCCGTCCGCACGGCGGTGCGTGAATACGCCGCCGAGGCCCTGACAGTCGTACGCACGGACGGCGCGGCCCCGCACTGGGAGGTGACCGTCGCGCACGCCGACGGCCGCCATTGGCGGGTCGTCGTGGCCCAGAGCGCCTCCCTGCCGCCCCGTCCGGAGAGCTGCGGGGCGTCGGTGCTCGGCTCACCCGCGCGGATGGACGTGGTGGCGGTGCGTGAGGTGAGGACATCGACAGCACTGGCGTGCTGACCGGGCCTGCGGGCCCGTCAACGTATTGATCAAGAGATCCATGCCACACCCCCTTCGGTGGATCCGGTGCCTCCCCGTACCGTCAGGGGTATGAGCCGCACTCCCCCTGCCCGCCGCCTGCGCCTCGGCCTGCCCCGCCGGGTGTTCTCGCAGGTTCTCCTCATGCAGTTGGCGATCGCCGCGGGAGTAGCGGTGCTCGCGACCGGTCTGTTCCTCGCGCCGTTGAGCAACCAGTTGGACGACCAGGCGATGCGCCGGGCGCTGGCCATCGCCCAGACCATCGCCGCGGAGTCGCAGATCTCCGAGCAGGTCAAGGACACGCCCCCGCTGCCCGACGGTCCCGTCCAGCGGGAGGCCGAGCGGGTCCGCAAGGCGACCGGGGCCGAGTACGTCGTGGTCATGGACTGGCGAGGTGTCCGCTGGTCGCACCCCACCCGCAGCGAGGTGGGCAGGATCGTCTCGACCGACCCGGGCCAGGCCCTGGCCGGCAAGGAGATCATGCAGATCGACAGCGGCACCCTGGGCCGTACCGCCCGCGGCAAGGTGCCGCTCTACGACAGGGGGCACCACATCGTCGGGGCCGTCTCCGTGGGCATCGCCTACGACAGCGTGCGCGCCCGGCTGATCCACGCGATCCCGGGACTGTTCGCCTACGCCGGCGGGGCCCTCGCCGTGGGCGCGCTGGCGGCCTGGCTCATCTCCCGCAGAGTCCAGCGACAGACCCGCGACCTGGCCTTCTCCGACATCTCCGCGCTCCTCGCGGAGCGCGAGGCGATGCTGCACGGCATCCGGGAAGGCGTCGTCGCCCTGGACCGCGCCGGACGCATCCGCCTGCTCAACGACGAGGCCAGGCGCCTGCTGGGCATCGGCGACGAGGCCGTCGGGCTCTCCCCCGACGAGGCGCTCGGTGACGGTCGTACGGCCGACGTCCTGGCCGGACGCGTGACGGGCACGGATCTGGTCACCGTACGCGGCCAGCGGGTGCTGGTCGCCAACCGCATGCCCACCGACGACGGCGGTGCGGTCGCCACCCTGCGCGACCGCACCGAGCTGGAGCAGCTCGGCCGGGAGCTCGACTCGACCCACGGCCTCATCGACGCCCTGCGCGCCCAGGACCACGAGCACGCCAACCGGATGCACACGCTCCTGGGGTTTCTGGAGCTGGAGATGTACGACGACGCCGTGGAGTTCGTCGGAGAGGTCGTCGGCGACCACCGGGCCACCGCGGAGCAGGTCACCGAGAAGATCGAGGATCCGCTGCTCGCCGCGCTGCTGGTGGGCAAGGCGACCGTCGCCGCCGAGCGCGGGGTCGCCCTGTGGGTCTCCGACGGGACCCGGCTGCCGGACCGGCTGGTCGATCCGAGCGGACTGGTCACGATCGTCGGCAACCTCGTGGACAACGCCCTGGACGCCGTCGCCGGCGCACCGCACGCGCGCGTGGAGGTCGAGCTGCGCACGGAGCGCCGTACCGCCGTCCTCAGGGTGCGGGACACCGGGCCCGGCATTCCGGCGGAGCAGCGGGAGCTGGTCTTCACGGAGGGCTGGTCGACCAAGGAGCCGCCCGCGCACCGGGGACGCGGTCTCGGGCTCTCCCTCGTACGCAAGCTAGCCGAACGTCAGGGCGGCAGCGCCACCGTCGGCGAGGCCGGCGGCGGAGGCGCGGAGTTCACCGTCGTCCTGCCGGACGCACTAGCCGAGCCGCAACCGGCGCTCACCGCGCCGCCCACCCGGCAGACCGCCGTCGAGGAGGAGTCGCGATGATCGAGGTCCTGGTCGTGGACGACGACACCCGCGTGGCGCGCGTCAACGCCGCCTACGTCGAGAAGGTCCCCGGCTTCCACGTGGCCGGCGAGGCGCACAGCGCCGCGGACGCGCTGCGCCAGCTGGAGAGCCTCTCCCACGTCGACCTGGTCCTCATGGACCACTACCTGCCCGACGAGACGGGTCTGGCGGTCGTCCAGGAGATGCGCCGACGCGGCCACCAGACCGACGTGATCATGGTGACGGCGGCGCGGGACGTGACGACCGTGCAGGCGGCGATGCGCCATGGCGCGCTGCAGTACCTGGTCAAGCCGTTCGCCTTCGCGGGCCTCAGGGCCAGACTGGAGGCGTACGCCGAGCTGCGGCGCACCCTGGACGGCGGCGGCGAGGCGGAACAGGCGGAGGTCGACCGCATCTTCGGTGCCCTCTCCTCGCCGGCTGAGCCCGATCTGCCCAAGGGGCACTCCCCGACCACGGTGGAGCTCGTCCGAAGGTCACTGATGAACGCCGAAGGGCCTTTGTCGGCGCAGGAGATCGCCGACCGGACAGGGGTGAGCCGGCAGACCGCCCAGCGCTATCTGAAGCTCCTGGAGCGCACGGGGCGGGCCAGACTCACCCTCAAGTACGGCGACGCGGGCCGCCCGGAACACCGTTACGTGTGGGCGACCCGCGCGTGAGGAGGCTCAGCCGGCGTTCTGCGCGGCCTTGT
Source organism: Streptomyces sp. NPDC102270 (assembly GCF_044766405.1). Lineage (NCBI taxonomy): Bacteria > Bacillati > Actinomycetota > Actinomycetes > Kitasatosporales > Streptomycetaceae > Streptomyces > Streptomyces sp. NPDC102270. The sequence goes on from NZ_JBIWLX010000022.1 coordinate 131,863, forward strand.
CGACGAACTCCGTCGTGTACGTCTTGTCGAGGTCGACGTCGGCGTTCTGGATGTTGGGGTTGAACGCCTTGAGGACCTTCTCGACGGTCTCGGGACCGTCCTTGGGCATCACGCCGTCGTTGGTGAACATCGGCAATGTGTTCTTGATGGCCACCGCGTGCAGCAGCTTGTTGCCCTGCGAGTAGTCGGCGGGCATCTTGTCGGCGATCTGGGTGGCGCTGTGGGTGGACATCCACTTGAGCGTCTTGACGAATGCATTGGCCAACTTCTGGACGGTGTCCTTGTGACCGTTGACCCAGTCCGTCTGCATGTACAGGCTTGACGACGGATACGGCCCGCCGAGTGCCTCGTCCGAGCCCTGGGGCGTGCGCATGTCCAGGAGGACCTTGCCGGCCTTCTTGTCCAGGATCGTCGCGACGGTCGGGTCGGTCGTCATGCCACCGTCGATCGAGCCCTGCTGGAGCGCCGAGATGAACGTCGGTCCCGCACCGACGGCGACCGGGGTGAAGTCGCTGACCTTCACGCCGTTCTTGACCGCGAGGTACTTGGTGAGGAAGTCCGTCGAGGAGCCGAGGCCCGTGACGCCGAGCTTCCTGCCCTTGAAGTCCTTGGGCGAGGTGATGTCGCCCGCCGCCTTGTTGGAGACGATCTCCACCTCGCCGGGCGCGTGCGAGAACTGCACGACCGACTCCACGTCCTTGCCCTTCACCTGCAGGTCGAGGGTGTGGTCGTAGAAGCCGACGGCCCCCTGGACCTGGCCGGAGACGAGCGCGGTCTCGGCCTGGACGCCGGCGGGCTCGCTCAGCAGCTCCACGTCGAGTCCCTCGGCGTCGAAGTAGCCGAGCCGCTGGGTCAGCATCGCGGGCAGGTAGATGACCTTGTCGAGGCCACCGACCATGATCTTGACCTTGGTCCCCTTGCCGTCACCCTTGCTGCCGGAGTCGGCTGAGGCCGTACTGGCGGCGTCGTTGGCACAGGCGGTGAGCGAGGTGAGGGCGAGCAGGCCGGCGGCGGCCAGGGAGGTGTATCTGGCGGTCATGCGCATGGAGTTCACGTCCTTGTGAGGGGCGGTGCGGAGAGGCTGCTGGAGTGAGGAGGCGGCGGTTGCCGTGGACAGCCTCAGCTGTCCGAACTCGTCGGCTTCCAGCGGAAGATGCGGCGCTCGGCGAAGGTGAGCAGACCTTCGGCGAGAAGGGCGACGACGGCGAGGATGACCATCGCGGCGTACACACCGGCCGCGTTGAAGGTGCCCTGCGACTGCGCGACGAGCAGGCCGATGCCCTTGGTCGCGCCGATGTACTCGCCGACGATCGCGCCGATGAGGGCGAAGCCGAAGCTGACGTGCAGGCTGGTGAAGATCCACGAGGTCGCGGACGGGATGACGACCTGAAGCGTCACCCTGCGATCGCTCGCGCCCAGGATGCGGGCATTGGCCACGAGATTGCGGTCCACCTCGCGGGCGCCCTGGAAGGCGTTGAAGAAGACCGGGAAGAAGACCAGGACGACGGCCGAGGCCACCTTGGAGGCCGGTCCGAGTCCGAACCAGATCACGAAGATGGGTGCAAGGACAATCCTCGGTATCGAGTTGAGCACCTTGATGTATGGACCAAGGACGTCGGCCAGCAAGGTGATCCGCCCCAACGCAATACCGAAGACCACACCGGCCACCACGCCGACGACCCAGCCCAGCAGCGCCTCGTACAGCGTGTACCAGACCTGCTCGCCCAGCGAACCGAGTGCGGTCCCGTGCGTCACCCACGTCCAGATCTGGTCCCAGATCTTCGAGGGCATGGAGAAGTTGAAGGGATCGATGACCTCGGCCCGCGAGAGCACTTCCCACAGACCGAGGACGGCCACCAGGAGCAGCACGCGGGACGCGGCGACGACGATACGGCGTCTGCGGGCGGCACGCGCGCGCGAGTGCGCGCGGTCCGGCGGAGGCGTGGCCGTGTCCACGACCGGTGTGCTGAGAACCTCAGGCGACATGGGCTGCGCCCCTCTGCCGGGTGATGCGGACCTCTTCGCCGAGGGACTGCCAGATCTCGCGGTAGATCTCGATGAACCGCGGCTCCAGGCGCACCGACTCGACCTTGCGCGGCCGTGGCAGGTCGATATCGAAGATCTGCTTGACGGTGGCGGGTCCGGCCGTCATCACGACGACCTTGTCGGCCAGCGCGATGGACTCCTCCAGATCGTGGGTGACGAAGACGACGGAGGCGCCCGTGCCCTCCCACAGTTCGAGGAGCTCGTCGGACATCAGGGCCCGGGTCTGCACGTCGAGCGCGGAGAACGGCTCGTCCATCAGCAGGATCTCGGGGTCGTTGACGAAGGTCGCGGCGAGCGCGACCCGCTTGCGCTGGCCTCCGGAGAGCTGATGGGGGTAGCGGTCCTCGAAGGCCGCGAGCCCGACCCGGGCCAGCCATTCCCGCGCCTTCTGCCTGGCCTCCGCCTTGGGCACGCCCCGGAAGCGAGGGCCGGCCATGACATTGGACAGGACCGTGCGCCAGGGGAAGGTGGCGTCCTGCTGGAAGACGAAACCCACCTTGTCCCCGACCCCCTGGACCGGCTCCCCGACGACCAGAACCTCGCCCTCGGAGGGCTCCTCCAACCCGCTGACCAGGGTCAACGTGGTCGACTTGCCGCAGCCCGTGGGTCCGACGACCGCCACGAACTCGCCACGGCCCACCGCGAGATCAAGTCCGCTGACGGCCGTGTGCAGACCCCCCGACGGGGTCCGGAATGTCTTGCTCGCGCCTCGCAGTTCGATGGCGGGGCTGGTGTCTGCGCTCATGGCCGGGGACGGTAGATGTGGCCTGTGCCACGGCATCAGTCTTCTGGGCACATGCCGTTCTTTTGCTTGCAACGGCCTGTCGTGCTCGTTTTGCGCGCGCTACAACAGCGGAGCCGAAACACGGGCGTGACGCCCGCCAGGCCTTGAGGGAAAGAGGCCCGATGATTGACGTCCTGGTCGTGGACGACGACTTCCGTGTCGCCGAGATCAACGCGAAGTACGTGGGCAAGGTTCCCGGCTTCCGGGTGGCCGCCCGCGCCCACAGCGCCGCCCAGGCGCTGGCCAGCGTGCAGCGCGGGACCATCGACCTGGTCCTGCTCGACCACTACCTGCCCGACCAGACGGGCCTCGAACTCGTGCACCGCATGCGGGAACAGGGCCACGGCACGGACGTCATCATGATCACGGCAGCCGGGGACGTGACGACCGTCCAGACGGCGATGCGCCTGGGCGCCCTCCACTACCTGGTCAAGCCCTTCACCTTCGCGGCGCTGCGCACCCGCCTCGACTCCTATGCCGCCCTGCGCCGCACCGTCGACCGGGTCGGCGGCCACGGCATCGCCGGTCAGGAGCAGGTCGACCGCATCTTCAGCGCCCTGCGCACCACCTCGGCTCCCGCCTCCCCCGGCCTGCCCAGCGGCCACTCGGAGCCGACCACGGACCTCATCTGCCGCGTCCTGCACCACGCCGGCCACCCACTGTCGGCCCACGAGGTCGCCGCCGAGACGGGCCTGAGCCGCTCCACCGCCCAGCGCTACCTCCGCCACCTCGAACAGGCCGGCCGCCTCCGCCTGTCCCTCAGATACGGCGACACGGGGCGCCCGGAGCACCGGTACGCATGGGTGGCGCCATAGCCGTACGCCCCGGGACGGCCTGCTTTCGGATGCCGTACGACGAAAACGGATGCGGTACGACGACGAGGGCACCGTCCGGCACAGGCGCCGCCCCTACACGGCCCCCGCCCCCGTGAGTGACCGCACCTCGGTCTCCGCGTGCTTGGCCTGGTCGGCGACCTCCGCCGAGGTGACCGTGCCGAGCCAGCCCGCGACGAAGCCCAGCGGGATGGAGACCAGACCGGGGTTCTGCAGCGGGAAGTACTGGAAGTCGACGCCCGGGAAGAGGGACTCCGGGCTGCCGGACACCACGGGCGACAGCAGCACCAGGGCCAGGGCGGGGATCAGTCCGCCGTACACGGACCAGACGGCGCCCCGGGTGGTGAACCCGCGCCAGAACAGCGAGTAGAGCAGCACCGGCAGATTCGCGGACGCGGCGACGGCGAAGGCGAGGCCCACCAGGAAGGCGACGTTGAGATCGCGGGCCAGCAGGCCGAGGGCGATCGCGATCACGCCGATCCCGACGGCGGCTGTCCTGGCCACGGCCACCTCACTGCGCGGCCTGGCCCGTCGGCGTCGTAGTGAGGCGTACAGGTCATGGGCGACGGAGGCCGAGGAGGCGAGGGTGATGCCGGCGACCACTGCGAGGATCGTGGCGAAGGCTACGGCGGCGACGATCGCGAACAGAACCGTTCCTCCCGTGGAGTCGGCGCCGCCGCCCAGGTCGAGGGCCAGGAGGGGGACGGCGGTGTTCCCCGCGGCGTTCGATCCCCGGACCGTCTCGGGCCCCACGATCGCCGCGGCGCCGAACCCGAGGACGATCGTCATGAGGTAGAAGCCGCCGATGAGCCCGATCGACCAGACCACCGAACGCCGTGCGGCGCGTGCCGTGGGCACGGTGTAGAAGCGGGACAGGATGTGCGGAAGCCCCGCCGTGCCGAGTACGAGGGCGAGTCCCAGGCTGATGAAGTCGAGGCGGGCGGTCCAGTCCCCGCCGTACTTCAGACCCGGCGCCAGGAACGACCGGCCGTGGCCGCTGCGCTCCGCGGCCGTGAGCAGCAACTGGTCGACGTCGCCGTGGAACCGCACCAGCACGAGCACGGTCAACGCGACGGTCCCACCCAGCAGCAGGACCGCCTTGACGATCTGGATCCAGGTCGTCGCGCGCATCCCGCCCAGGGACACGTAGATCACCATGAGCGCCCCGACGGCGATGACGGTCCAGAACTGGGCCGCCTCACTGGTGCCTCCGAGCAGCAACGCGACGAGGCTGCCCGCGCCCACCATCTGGGCCACCAGATACAGAACGGACACGGTGACCGAGGAAGTTCCCGCCGCGATCCGCACCGGCCGCTCGCTCATCCGCGCGGCGACCACGTCGGCCAGCGTGAACCGCCCGCAGTTGCGCACCAGTTCGGCGACGAGGAACAGCACCACCAGCCAGGCCACGAGGAAGCCCACCGAGTAGAGCATGCCGTCGTACCCGAAGAGCGCGATGAGCCCGGAGATACCGAGGAAGGACGCGGCCGACATGTAGTCACCCGCGATGGCAAAACCATTCTCCATCGGCGAGAACAACCGCCCGCCCGCATAGAACTCCTCCGCCGAACCGTGCCGGTGGCGGCTCACCCACGTCGTGATCCCCAGCGTTACCGCGACGAACGCACTGAACAGCAACAGCGCCAGAGTCTGGTGGTCCACCGTCATGACGACGCACCGCCCCGGGCCGTACGCGTCAGTTCCTGTGTGTCCCACCGCAGTTCGAGGGCGGCCCGGTCCCGGCGCAGCCGCGCGTGCCGGGCGTAGGCCCAGGTGAGGACGAAGGTGGTGAGGAACTGCCCGAGTCCCGCGAGCATCGCCACGTTCACCGCGCCCGCCACCGGTCGCGCCATCAGTCCCGGCGCGCTCGTCGCCGTCACGACGTAGGCCACGTACCAGGCGAAGAACCCGATACCCGCCGGCACCACGAACCTGCGGTACCTGCTGCGCACCTCCCGGAAGGCCGCGCTGCGCTGCACCTCGAGGTAGACGTCGGCCGCCGCGGCGGCCCGGTCCTCGTGCTCCGCGCGTGCCGTCACGACCGGTGCCGCGGATGTGCCGTCACCGCCCGTCTCGCCCCAGCCGGAGGCGAGCTCGTCGTACCAGGGATCGTCGTACCGCACCCCGGCGGACGCTTCGGCACGGGCCACATCGTGGCCGTCGTGGTTCTCGGCCGGACTCTCGGCATCACCCTCGCTTCCGCGGGGACGAGCGTTGCTTGACTGCATGCCCAAGGATGGACAGAACGGGAAGATCCCCGACTCTTCTTCCCGGTGCTCTTCACCCCATCAGGTGACTCCTCCCATCGGTGGCCGTACAAGCCCGTTCGCGTACGCGTAACGCACCGCCTGCGCGCGGTCCTTGATGCCCGTCTTGGCGAAGAGGTTGTTGATGTGGGTCTTCACCGTGGCTGTGGAGACATGCAGTTCGCGGGCGATCTCCTGATTGGTCAGCCCTTCGGCGATCAGCGCCAGTACCTCGACCTCACGGGCGGTGAGCCCGTCGGGCACCTCCCCGGGCGCCGGCTGCGGCGGCTCGGGGTCCGACAGCCGCTCCAGCAGCCGCCGCTGGATGCTCGGCGACAGTCCGGCGTCCCCGGAGAGCACGCTGTGCACGGCCCGCACGATCTCGTCACCTCCCGCGTCCTTGGTGAGATAGCCGCGCGCCCCCGCCTTGAGCGCGGGAAACAGCGACTCGTCGTCCGCGAACGTCGTCAGCACTACGACTTGAGTCCCCGGGTACTCGGCCCGGATTCTGCGGGTCGCCTCCACCCCGTCACAGCGGGGCATGCGCAGGTCCATCAGCACCACGTCCGGGGCGAGTTCGGCGACGAGCGCCACCGCCTCCTCCCCGTCCCCGGCCGCGCCCACGACCTCGACACCGGGCAGCAGACCGAGCAGCATGACGATGCCTTCGCGCACCACGGTCTGGTCGTCCGCGACCACCACGCGCGCGGGCTTCGTCTCCGCCCCCACCGTCATACCGGCACCTTCAACGTCACCACAAACCCTCCGTCGTCCGGCCCGGCGTCCAGCGAACCGCCCAGCAGTTCGGCGCGCTCCCGCATCCCCAGCAGACCGTACCCGCCTCCGGTGGTGGCGAGGTCGCCCGCCGAACCACCCGAGTCCCGTACGACCAACGTCACCTGCTCCTCTCCGTACTCCAGCCGCATCCGGACCTTGGCTCCGGGCGCATGCTTGCGGACGTTGGTCAGGGCCTCCTGCGCGACCCTGCGCACGGCCTGCGACGCCTCTGCCGGCAGCGGTCTGCGCTCACCTGAAATGGTGGTCTCGGCGCCGTCCGCCGTCCCGACGAGCTGGCTCAGGAACTCCTCCAGCGGAGTCATGTCCCCACGCAGAGCCGACAGCGCCTGCCGCGTCTCCGCGAGACCGTCGCGGGCCATGCCCCGGGCCGCCACCACCCGTTCGAGTATCTGTTCCCGGTCCGCACCCCGCTCGATCAGCAACCGGGCCGCCTCCAGGTGCACGAGCTGGGCCGAGAGACTGTGGGCCAGCACGTCGTGGATCTCCCGAGCGATCCGGGCCCGCTCCGCGAGTGCCGCCGACTCCGCCTCGGCCGCCCGCGCGGCCCGCTCCTGTTTGAGCAGCCGCTGGGCGTTGCCACGGGCTTCGGCGTCCAACCGCAGGACGTAGCCGGCCAGGGCGAGCCCCGCGGTCGTGGCCAGGGTGGTCAGCCACACGTCGTCGTTGAAGGCGGCGTACAGGGCGAGGGCGACCACGGTCACGGGCAGGGCGGCGGCGACGGGCAGCCGTTCCAGAGCGGTGATGGCGCAGCCGCACCACAGTACGAGGGCGACGACCCCGAAGTGGGCGGCCTGGGCGGCGACCGCGATCGTCAGGAGGACGCCGTAGAGCGCCAGGGAGGGCCAGAGCCGGTGCGCCAGGGTGGTGCGGAAGAGGGCCCAGGCGACGACGGCGGACAGGAGGATTCCCGTCACTGCTCCGAGCACGCCCCAGCCCTGCACACGGCTGCTGTGGAAAGCGCCCCACAGGAGCATGACGAGCACCAGCGACCGCGTGACCCAGCCGAGCAGACGCCGAGGACGTGTGGTCGCCTCACGCCCGAGCGCCTCCCGGGAGGGCCAGCGGGTCCAGGCCTTGTCCGTCACACGCGTTCCTTCCCCGTGGACCGGACCATGGGCTCACCGTACGCCGCCGGGGCGGGTGCGGCGGCAGGGCGCAGGGAGTGCGCTCGCCGGACGAGGATCCCGGAACGCACGAGCAGGGTGGCCGCCAAGGCGAGCAGCAGCGCGGAGGAGTCCTGGTGGACACCGATCGCCGCATCCAGCGCGAAGAGGCCTACGCGCAGGGCGATGCCGACGGCCCAGACAGCCCCGCTTGCCTTGGTGCTCCGGCTCCACACCTCGCCGTCCGGCTCCGTCCATATCCGGCTCGTCCAGGCCCAGCCGGCCCCGATGGCGAGGCCGGTGAACAGTTCGACGATGAGCAGGGTGACGGATGCCGTGCGGTGATGAGCGTCCACCAGCCCCGGCTCGCGCAATGCCACGACCGCCAGGACGGCGGGCAGGAGCCACCAGCGCCGGCCGGTGTCGATCCGGCTCGCCCGGAACTGCCGGGCGATCACGACGACCACCGCAACCACGATCAGCAACGCATCGACGAGCCCGGACATCACAGCCTCTGTGAGCGAGGAAGGGTCTTTCGGCAGCGGACGCCGCCGACACCTTCGAAGCTACGGAAATCCGCAGGTCGGGGGATCGGAGCTGGGGTGGATCACGGGTGGATTCCCGGGCAGCCGGGCTCTCCACCCACGGGTGGACAACCGCCTCGCCGAAGCCAGTCGGTCCCAGCACCGCCGGCGACATCGCGAGCGCCGGGTGGCGGTGTCGACCGTGCTCGCCCGCCCGCCTCGGTCGACCGCGAAGGCCGCAGGGCTGTGCCGCGGGTGCGGACCAACCCGTCCGAACATGACGCAGGGGCCGGTCGGAGTACCGGCCCCTGCCCAGGGCTACGCGTCGATACGCGACCGGTCCAGCGTCGCCGCCGAGCCCGAGATGAACTCCTTCCGCGGCGCCACGTCGTTGCCCATCAACAAATCGAAGACCTGCTCCGCGGCCTCCAGATCGGCGAGGTTGATCCGCCGCAGAGTCCGGTACCGCGGGTCCATCGTCGTCTCGGCCAGCTGGTCGGCGTCCATCTCGCCGAGACCCTTGTACCGCTGGATGGAGTCCTTGTACCGGACCCCCTTGCTCTGGAACTCCAGCAGCTTTTCGCGCAGCTCACGGTCCGAGTACGTGTAGACGTACTTGTCCTGCCCCTTCTTCGGCTGGACGAGCTCGATGCGGTGCAGCGGCGGCACCGCGGCGAACACCCGGCCCGCCTCGACCATGGGCCGCATGTAGCGCTGGAACAGCGTCAGCAGCAGGCACCGGATGTGAGAGCCGTCGACATCGGCGTCGGTCATCATGATGATCTTGCCGTAGCGGGCCGCGTCGATGTCGAAGGTCCGGCCGGACCCCGCTCCTATGACCTGGATGATCGCACCGCACTCGACGTTCTTGAGCATGTCGGTGACGGACGACTTCTGGACGTTGAGGATCTTGCCGCGGATGGGCAGCAGCGCCTGGAACTCGGAGTTCCGGGCGAGCTTCGCGGTACCGAGCGCGGAGTCGCCCTCGACGATGAACAGTTCGCTGCGGTCGACGTCGTCGCTTCGGCAGTCGGCGAGCTTGGCGGGCAGCGAGGACGATTCCAGAGCCGTCTTGCGGCGCTGCGCGTCCTTGTGCTGGCGGGCCGCGATACGCGTGCGCGCGGCGGCGACCGCCTTCTCCATGACGACCCGCGCCTGGGCCGCGGCGTCGCGCCTCGTGGACGTCAGGAACGCCTTGAGCTCCTTGGAGATCACGGTGTTCACGATGCGGCGGGCCGCCGAGGTGCCGAGAACCTCCTTGGTCTGTCCCTCGAACTGGGGCTCGGCGAGGCGCACGGTGACGACCGCGGTCAGGCCCTCGAGGGCGTCGTCCTTGACGATGTCGTCCTCGGCGACACGCAGCATCTTCTTCGCGCGCAGCACCTCGTTCATCGTCTTGGCGACGGCCTGCTCGAAGCCGGCGACATGGGTGCCGCCCTTGGGCGTGGCGATGATGTTGACGAACGACCTCAGAGTCGTGTCGTAGCCGGTGCCCCAGCGCATCGCGACATCCACGCCGAGTTCGCGGGTGACCTCGGTGGGCGTCATCTGGCCGTGCTCGTCCAGAACCGGGACGGTTTCCTTGAAGGTGCCCTGGCCGGAAAAGCGGAGAACGTCGTTGACCGGCTTGTCGGTGGCCAGGTACTCGCAGAACTCGCTGATGCCGCCGTCGAACCGGAACGACTCCTCGCCCTTGCTGCCGCCCTCGCCCAGGCCGTACTCGTCGCGGACGACGATGGTCAGGCCGGGCACCAGGAACGCGGTCTGGCGAGCGCGCCCGTGGAGGTTCTCCAGGGAGAGCTTGGCGTCCTTGAGGAAGATCTGCCGGTCGGCCCAGTACCGCACGCGCGTGCCGGTGCGGGTCTTGGGGATCCTCTTGGCCTTGCGCAGACCGCTCGCGGCCTCGAACTTGGCCTCGGGGCCGTTCCCCGCGAAGGCACCGGGCACGCCGCGCCGGAAGCTGATCGCGTGGGTGTTGCCGGCGCGGTCCACCTCGACGTCCAACCGCGCGGACAGGGCGTTCACCACGGAGGCGCCCACGCCGTGCAGTCCGCCGGAGGCGGCGTACGAGCCGCCGCCGAACTTGCCGCCGGCGTGCAGCTTGGTCATGACGACCTCGACGCCGGACAGGCCCGTCTTGGGCTCGATGTCGACCGGGATGCCCCGGCCGTTGTCCCGGACCTCCACCGAGGCGTCGTCGTGGAGGATCACCTCGATGTGGTCGCAGTGCCCGCCCAGGGCCTCGTCGACGGAGTTGTCGATGATCTCCCACAGACAGTGCATCAGGCCACGGCTGTCGGTAGATCCGATGTACATACCCGGGCGCTTGCGTACGGCCTCAAGCCCTTCGAGGACGAGCAGGTGCCGCGCGGTGTAGTTGGAACCGTCCCGGTCTGCTCCTGCCAGCAGAGCTGTGGACGGCACGGACGTCTCGGCGGTCACGCGGTTCGCTCCTCGCTGAATTTCAGGTGGGGCCCTTGTGGGTAAGGGCGCGGCTTCGGTCGCCGCCATGAGGGTACCGAGGCCTGGTAGAGCCGTTGTAACGCCACCCTCGTGCGGAAACACAGAGTAGTCCAGGGTCGCATACCTGTTCGATCCCTCGATGGGGTGAAGTACATATCACGTTCCCTTACAGGCATGAACCATTTAGGCTCCGGGCACGTCCTCATGAACAACCGGCAACCCAGCCGGGAGGACCGACCTTGACCGACAGCGCGAAACCGTAAGACACACAGACACGCAATACGGCACATTCGCCGCCAAACCGGCAGCAGCCAGCCGCCCGGAAAATTTCTCTCTGGGAGAAGCCCCGAGCGGGAACGTTTTGGGGCTGGTTGGATGTTGACCCTGGTACGACAGCTCGTCGAGCTAGAGAAGAGGCGACGTGACTACTGTTCTGACCCCCGCGAGCCCGCTGACGGCCGCTGACCGCTGCGACCGCTGCGGCGCCCAGGCGTACGTGCGCGTCGTGCTGCTCAGCGGTGGAGAGCTGCTCTTCTGCGCCCACCACGGTCGCAAGTTCGAGCCGGAACTCAAGAAGATCGCCGCTGAGATACAGGACGAGACGGAGCGGCTCACGGCCGTTCCCGCATCGGTCTCAGAAGAAGAACGCTGACACTTCGCGTCCACGACGAGCCAGCTCCGGCACAGGCCGGCATGAGGGCGGCTGTCCCTGCTCCCAGGGGCAGCCGCCCTTACTCATGGCTCTGCGAGGACCTCATGGCTCTGCGGGGACGCTCAACGCCCCCAAGGCACTGTCACGCGGTTCCATGGCGTCCGTCGGCCCGGTTGCGACCGGCCGGTCCCAGCGTCCGCAGGACGTCGGACACACGGGCGTACACACCAGGGCTGCCCGCTCGTCCACAGCCGCTCCCCCAGGACACCAGCCCGATCAGCTTCCCCTGGGCGACCAGCGGCCCACCGCTGTCCCCCTGGCAGGCGTCACGACCGCCCCAGTCCTCCCCGGCGCACAGCATGCTGTCGGCGCGGTAGGTGCCGTCGGCGCCGCCCGGATAAGCCTCCGTGCAGCCCGCGTCGGCCAGCACGTGTACTTGTGCCGCCCGGAGGCTGCGCGCGTAGTCGCCGCCGCCCGTGACGTCACCCCAGCCGTACACCGTGGCACCGGTTCCCGGCTGGTACGCGGTGTCGCCGGCGTCCGCCATGGCGATGACCGCGTTCTGCGGCAGCGGCTCGGCGAGGGTGAGGACGGCGAAGTCCCCGGCGTTGCTCTGCGGGTCGTAGCCGGGATTCACCCAGGCTTCACGTATGGCGATCTCCTTCCCCTGATCCGAGAGCAGATCCGTCCGGCCCGTGATGACGCGGAAGTCGCTCACCTGCTCGGGTGGTGCCCCGAGGACGTCCTCGCCCATGCAGTGGGCCGCGGTGAGCACCGTGGTGCGGCCGACGGCGACACCGCCGCAGAACTGCCCGGCGCGCGTACCTCCGAACCGGTCACGGCTGGACAGGGCAACCGTCCAGGGCGCCTTGGACACATCGACCGGGAAGCCCCCGACGACGATGCTGTCGGCAGCCACGGGGGCGGCCGACGCCAGCGGTATGGCCGCCGTCAGGGCCGCCAGTACCAGCGGCCGGACCAGCGCCCGGGCAATGGGGTGACGCATGCATGCTCCTCACTCGGGGGTGATGATCGGAAACCCAGAGTCATGCAGGGCGCCTGTGCGCGCAGCACGAAGGCCCGGTCCCCAAAGAGGGGCCGGGCCTTCGGTGTCGTACGACTACGGCTTAGTCGAGGTAGTCGCGCAGCACCTGCGAACGCGACGGGTGACGCAGCTTCGACATGGTCTTCGACTCGATCTGGCGGATGCGCTCGCGCGTGACGCCGTAGACCTTGCCGATCTCGTCGAGGGTCTTCGGCTGACCGTCGGTGAGGCCGAAGCGCATCGAGACCACGCCCGCCTCGCGCTCCGACAGGGTGTCGAGGACGGAGTGCAGCTGCTCCTGCAGGAGCGTGAAGCTCACTGCGTCGGCCGGGACGACGGCCTCGGAGTCCTCGATGAGGTCACCGAACTCGCTGTCGCCGTCCTCGCCCAGAGGAGTGTGCAGCGAGATCGGCTCGCGGCCGTACTTCTGGACCTCGATGACCTTCTCCGGGGTCATGTCGAGTTCCTTGGCCAGTTCCTCCGGGGTGGGCTCGCGGCCCAGGTCCTGAAGCATCTGGCGCTGCACGCGCGCGAGCTTGTTGATGACCTCGACCATGTGCACCGGGATACGGATGGTGCGGGCCTGGTCGGCCATCGCGCGGGTGATGGCCTGACGGATCCACCAGGTGGCGTACGTGGAGAACTTGTAGCCCTTGGTGTAGTCGAACTTCTCGACCGCGCGGATCAGACCGAGGTTGCCCTCCTGGATGAGGTCCAGGAAGAGCATGCCGCGGCCGGTGTAACGCTTGGCCAGGGAGACCACCAGACGGAGGTTGGCCTCCAGGAGGTGGTTCTTGGCGCGGCGGCCGTCCTCGGCGATGATCTCCAGCTCGCGCTTGAGCTTCGGGGCGAGCTTGTCGGCGTTGGCCAGCTTGTCCTCGGCGAACAGACCGGCCTCGATGCGCTTGGCGAGCTCGACCTCCTGCTCGGCGTTGAGCAGGGGGACCTTGCCGATCTGCTTGAGGTAGTCCTTGACCGGGTCGGCGGTGGCGCCGGCGGCCGCGACCTGCTGCGCGGGCGCGTCGTCCTCGTCCTCGTCGGACAGCACGAAGCCGGCGCTCTCGGCACCCTCGGGCTCGTCGCCGGTCTTGGGAGCGTCCTCGAGGACCTCTTCCTCGACGACCTCGGCGTCGTCCTTCTTGGCGGTCGTCTTCTTGGCCGCCGCCGTCTTCTTGGTGGCGACGGTCTTCTTCGCGGCCGCCTTCTTGGTGGCGACCGCCTTCTTCGCGGCGGGCTTCGTGAGCTCTTCGCCCTCGACTGCGGGCTCGGCGGCGGGGGCCGCCGGGGTGGCGGTGGCGGTGGCCTTCTTCGTGGTCACCGTCTTCGCCGCGACCGTCTTGGTGGCGGTGCGCTTGGCCGGACTCTTCGCTGCGACGCTCTTTCGGGTGCGCTTGGGCTCCGCGGCACTGACCATCAGCGTCACACCCTCTTCCTCGAGGATCTGGTTGAGGCTGCGCAGTACGTTCTTCCACTGAGTGGCCGGAATCTGGTCAGCTTCGAAGGCCCGACGCACGTCATCGCCGGCGATCTGCCCCTCAGCCTTTCCCCGCTCAATGAGAGCCATGACAGAGACGGACTCGGCGATCTCCGGCGGGAGCGTACGGGATGTGCTGGCCGACACGAACAACCTCTCGGAACGTTGGAAAACGGCTTCCGGCCCCGTCCACAGCGGACAGGGGCCGACCACCGGCCTGGGAGTGGCCGACGGCGCGGGCGGGGGGCCGGGAAGATGCACAGCGCCTGAAACGGCGTCCGTATTCCCTCCGCGGCTGTCACCTCTTAGGTCATCGCGCTGCTCCCGCCAGCGTTACGCCCAATCTGCGTGGCCCGAGTCACACCCCGTAGGCAGACAAAAATAGTCAGACATGGACAGACAAGGTCACTCGCCTGCCCGGACCAGCAGAGGCCAGGTCGACAGAGGCCAGGTCGACAGAGGCCGGGTCGGCACAGCACGGGTCGGCACAGTCCGGGGTGACGTCACCGCCCCGGACCGTCGGACCCCGCAGGGTCCCTGGAGACCCTGCGGGGTCCGACGGAGGCGGTTCGGCAGCCGGACGACGCCGAAGGAGGTGGAGGACATCCTCGGCCGCGACGCTTGCGGTGCGCGGTCAGTGCTCACGCGGGGCCGGCACCACGCGCTCCACCTCGGGATGGACGGTGAGCAGTTGCCGCATGGCCGCCTCGGCCGCTGCCGCATCGCCGGTGGCGAGGGCGTCGGCGATCCGGCCGTGGTGCGCCAGGGACGACTCGTTCGGCCGGTCACAGCCGGCGACCGGGCCGCCGGAAACCTGGAGGGCGGAGGAGACGATCCCGGAGAGATGCTCCAGCATGCGGTTGCCCGCGAGCTGGATCAGCAAGGAGTGGAACTCGGCGTCGGCACGGGAGAAGGTGAGCGCGTCACCCTGGCTCATGGCGTGCCCCATGATCTCTACCATGTCACCGAGGCGCTGCTGGACGTCCTCCCTGCCGTGTCCCGCGGCCAGGCGCGCGGCGAGCGGCTCGATCGTCCAGCGCAGCTCGCTCAGCTCACGGCGCTGGTTGTCGCGCTGCGGTCCGAAAGCCCGCCATTCGATGATGTCCGGGTCGAGGAGGTTCCAGTCGCTGACGGGACGCACGCGCGTGCCGACGTTCGGGCGGGCGCTGACCAGGCCCTTGGCCTCCAGGACGCGGAGCGACTCACGGACGACGGTACGGGAGACCTCGAAACGCTGGCCGATTTCCTCGGGGACCAGCGGCCGGTCGGCTCCCAGGTCACCGGAGACGATCATCTGGCCGAGCTGCTGGACGAGTTGGCCGTGCAGTCCGCGCCCGCGGCTGCCCGCGGCCCGTCGGCCCACGCGGCCCAGCTCCGGGTCCGAGCCGTCCCAGACGGAGGCGCCGACGCGGCCTGCGGCCGGGGCCTCGGCGTAGGGGTAGCGGTCGAGATCGCCCGGGCCGGCCAGACCGGAGTCGGCGGAGCGGGCGGCGGTCATCATGGTGTGCGCAAGGGTACTCACGGATCCTTTGTCGGCGCCGTCTCCAACTCCCTTGAGGTCTTTGGTGAAAAGCACACGAAAGGGTGATCGCTCACCCCGTCGCAATTGACGCCTTATCGGAAAGAAATGCGCTTTCGTCGGGAAGTTGTGCGCAGGTCGGGACCGGAAGCGCGCGGTCGGTCGTCATCGGGCCCTGCTACGCAGGGTCGTGAGCAGATACGCACACAGCAGGGCGGTCAGCGACAACGTCAGTGCCCCGCCCACCGGTTGGGCGATGACACGCACCGCTCCGACGAGGTAGCGCTCGCCGCCGAAGGGCCATTGCAGCAGGAAGACCTCGCGCAGCCGCGCGGGAAGACCGGCCGCCGCTCGCAGGGACGCACCCTCCAGCGCTTTCTGTACAAGGGGTACGACGACAACGGGTACGGCGACCACCGCGGCGAGCCCGGCCGCGGTGGACCGGAAGACACCGGCGGCCAGGACACCGGCCCAGGCACACCCGACCACGAGCCCGAACCAACTCGCGCTCAGCACCAGCCAATCCGCGGGAACTTCCGCGAGTTCCCGTCCGTAGACGAGATAGAGCACTTCGGCGTCGCAACCCACCGCGAGAAAAGCCAGCGCCAGCGCGGTGACGGCGGCGACGACGAGTTTCGCGGTGAGCAGTCCCAGTCGGCGGGGAACGCTGCCGCGGTCCGCAGCCAGGGCGGGGTGGCGGAACTCGTCGCCGAACGCGAGTGCGCCGAGCAGGCCGGCTCCGAGTGCAGCCGGGGGCAGCGGCAACTCCCTCGGCCACGCGGCCAGCAGACGTGCCTGCGGGGTGTGGCCGACTCGCGCCAGGAGTACGGCGGTGAGGGCGGACGTGACGAGCACGGCGGCCGCGGTCAGGAACCCGGTGCCGATTCCTGTCGCGCGACGCAGTTCGTAGCGCAGGGGGCGCAAGGGGCTGGGGGCGGACCTGGCGGAGATGGGGGGTGGGAGAGGGGGCAGGGGGGCGGGTGCCCTGGAGACGGTAGCGGGGCTCGGAGGAGTATCACCGCGTCCCTCAGCCGGGCCGCTGCCGGTGTCGGGACTGCCGTGTGCCGCTTGGTCGCCGCGCGCTCTCCGGTCGGCGGGCACGACCCGGTCACCGGGCCTGTGCGAGCCGGCCTGCGACGCGGGCTTGTCCTGCGCTCGGCCGCCCCGCGGCGCTGTCCCGGCCAACCCCACGGCCCGATGACCAAGGAGCTCACTGGACTCGGGTTCCGTCCCGCCCTCCCTCGCGTCCCGGGCCGCTTCCGCGGTCTCGCCGGGAAACGGCCCGGCACCGGGCCCCATGTCCCCCATCTCGTCGGCGAGTTGATGGACCAGGATGCCGTGACGAAAGGCCGTCTCGCCGACGTCGGCACAGGTACTGCCGTACACGGACAGGCGGTTGCCGCCTTCCCGGACGACTTCGACGGAGCGTTGAGCCGTACGGGCCTCCTTGGCGAGCAGGGCGGCGAGCCGGACGGCATGGGGGGTACGGACGGCGACACGGGGGCGGAGTCGGGTGCGGGCGAACTCCGCGGCAACCTGGTCTGCGACGAGTCGGCCTTGCTCGAGCGTGATGACGTGGTCTGCGGCGCGCGCGGCCTCTTTGGGCTCGGACGTGGTGAACAGGACTGTGCCGCCCTGGGTGGCGTGCGCTCGCAGCATGCCGTGCAGCCAGTGGCTCTCACGGGTGGAGAGCCCGTCGGCGGGATCGTCCAGCACGAGTGTGTGCGGGTCCGACAACAGGGCGCAGGCCAGGCCCAGGCGGCGGTCCATGCCACGCGACAGCGTGCCGAGCCGCTCGTCGCGCAGGCTGACCAGGCCCACCACTTCGAGTACTTCGTCGGCGCGCCGGGCCGGGACGCCGACCGCGGCGCTGAGCATGCGCAGGTGGCCGCGGACCGTGCGTGCGGGATGGCCGGGCACCTCGCCCAGGAGTACGCCGACCTCGCGCGAGGGGTGCGCGAGGCGGTGCAGGGGGCGGCCCCTGAAGTAGGTGAGACCGCGGCCCTGTTGGAGTTCGAGCATCAGTCTGAGCGCTGTCGTCTTGCCCGCGCCCGTCGCTCCGAGAAGCGCGGTGACGTGGCCCGCACGGGCCTCGAAGGACACGTCATCGACCGCGGGCGGGAGGTCCTTGTGGGAATGGCTGGTCAGTCCGAACGCCTGGATCACCCGTAGCAAGATAGCGCGTTATGTCCCGTTTTTGGGTCCGTCACACTTCGGGGCGCAACATCGGGGGGTTGAGAAGAGTGGCGCCGCCGGCGTGGAAGAGCTGGGCGGGGCGGCCGCCCTGTCGCGTGGTGGTGCCGCCGGTGGGGACCAGGAAGCCCGGTGTGCCCGTCACCTTGCGGTGGAAGTTGCGCGGGTCCAGTGCCACGCCCCACACCGCTTCGTAGACCCGGCGCAGCTCGCCGACGGTGAACTCGGGCGGGCAGAACGCCGTGGCCAGCGACGAGTACTCGATCTTCGAGCGGGCGCGCTCCACCCCGTCGGACAGGATCTGCGCATGGTCGAAGGCGAGTGGCGCGACCGGCTCGCCGTCTCGACCGTAACCCCCCTGCTGCAACAGCTCTTCGACGGGTGCCCAGCGTGCGTTGCTGGCGTCACCGCCTGCCCGGGGGGCGGGCAGGTCGGGGGCGAGGGCGAGGTGGGCGACGCTCACCACACGCATCCGGGGGTCACGCTTGGGGTCACCGTAGGTCGCGAGCTGCTCCAGGTGCGCTCCGTTGTCCTGGACGGGGACAGCCGGGTCATGGGCGCGCAGTCCCGTCTCCTCGGCCAGCTCGCGGGCAGCGGCCTGCGCCAGATCCTCATCGGCCCGCACGAAACCGCCGGGAAGCGCCCAGCGTCCCTGGAAGGGCGGCTCGCCCCTGCGTACCGCGAGCGCGCACAGGGCGTGACGACGCACGGTCAGTACGACCAGATCCACGGTGACGGCGAAGGGCGGAAAGGCTGACGGGTCGTAGGGCATGCGGCGATCATAGTCGTCTGCCTGACGATAAACACTCCCTTCGCCGGTCGCATCGGCAGTTGATCCACTGCCACCTGAACAGGTCCCTTCTCCCTCTGTGCGCCTCCGGCGGACCAGGTGTCGCTCGAGGTCACGCCCTGAGTTGCAGCCCTTCGGCGGCCTCCTCGACCATGGCGAGCCCGAGCCTGCTGACCCGTACCGAGAACGGCGCTCCCTTGATCCTCAGTCCGGTCAGACCGATCTCTCCGAGAGGCGCGCTGCGCACGGGGCACAGCGTGACCGTCCCCGCCGGGACGTCGGGGCGGATTCCCGCGAGGGTGCTGAGCAGATGGACTGCGGCGGCCGCCGCAGTGGCCGCCGGGCGACAGGCCGCCGGGTGGGGAAGAGGAGAGCTCCTTTCGGTGCGTTGTTCACCGGCGTACATCTCGGGGAGGCGGTGGCCGAAGGCCTCAGCCGCGGCCAGCAGACCCCGCACGAGCGAGCCGGCCTCCTTCTCGTACCCTGCGGCGGCCAGGCCCGCTACGGCGATCGCCGTCTCGTGGACTCTCACGGCACCGGTGCGATGGCCGAACGGGTTGTAGCCCGCCTCGTTCGTGCCCAGTCCGCGCAGTCCCCAGCCCGAGTCCATGGCCGGGCTTCCGAGCAGCCGGGCGAGCTGCTCGGTCTGGACCCTGTCGAGCAGGCCGGGTGCCTGTTCGCCCCCGCCCAGCAGTCCGGTGTCCAGGAGATGGACAGCCGAGGCGCCGAGGTGCGGCAGGAGGCGGCCGTCGGGGGCCCGCGCAACCGCCGGTCGGCCACCGCTGCGGTCCTCGACCCAGAAGTCCTCGCGGAAGGCCACGCGTAGTTCGCGGGCCCACTGCCGCAGCGCCACCCCGCCGGGTCTGTCGAACGCGTCGAGCAGGTCGGCACCGAGGACGGCCGCGCGGTGCGCATGTGCTTGCGTCTCGCAGCGGACGGGGCCGCCCGGCTGTGGGTCGCACAGATATGGTCCCTCCCCCGCGGCCGTCCGCAGCCAACTCAGACACCGCTCGGCTGTCGGGAGCAGCTCTTCCGTCTCCTGTGGCGAGAGCCCCCATCGGAACGCCTCTGCGAGGAGGGCGGGGAAGAGCAGGGTGGCCTCGGTGCCCGTACAGCCGGCTGGAAGGTGGACGCCCGCGTCCCGGCGTGGCCCGGGAATCATGCCGGACTGCGCTGTCTGCCCGCGGATTTGGGTGCGCGCGAGGGTGCGAAGCGTCCCTGCGGCGAGCCGGGTGCCGAGTGGCAGGGTCATACGGGCCGCGATGAGCGCGTCGGCGGGGGCCAGGCCGCAGCGCCAGGGGACTCCGGCCGCGAGGTGGGTGTCGGTGGGGTGTGCCGGGTCGCGCAGCAGCAGGGACTGAAGGTCGTCGATGCTCGTGTGCAGGAGCGGCTGGACCGCGGAGTGGTCTCCCGACGCGCGGGCGGAAGCCAGGGGGCTGGTCGCCACGCGCCCCACAGCTCGGACAGGGCCCGTGCCCTCCAGCCGGACGCGCAGCTCCAGAGCGACCGTGCCTGCGGGGGGCAGGTCGAGCTCCCAGCGCAGCAGGCCTGCCGACGCGAGCGCGTCGGCGGGTGGTGGGTCGGCCGTGACCGATGCCCCGCCTGCCGCGCAGGACCAGCGCAGGCCGGAGTCGTGGACGATCGCGGGCAGCTCGGGTCCCGCTCGGCCCGAGGCGATCGCGCCCAGGTCCGCCAGGTCCGTACCGAGTGCCACCTCCACCGGCAGGCGCAGTGGGCGGGCGGCGGAGCTGTGCAGCATGATGCGTTCCGTCCCGTCCGCGTGGCGGATGCGCTCTACGACCACGTCGGGATCCGGGCCGCCGCCCTGGGAGACACGCGCGGTGGCCACGAAGCGTGCGCGATCCGCCGCGGTCGTCTGTGCCTTGACCGCGAGTGGCTCACGGCCGGCGACACGGAGCTGACACCGGGAGAGCACCCGTCGACCTGCGCGGTAGAAGCCTTCCAGTCCCTGACCGGTCAGCTGCCCTTGATCCGTGGAGATGGCGAGGCCGGGAAGCGCCACGCAGATGATGACCGAGTGTGCCGGGGGAAGGTCAGCTGGGGCTCGGGTGCCCGAGAAGGGGCTCTGAGGCGGCGGTCCGGACGGGACGGGTGAAGGTGTGCGGGGAGGGCGGCTCGCTGTCGGCGTGGGAGTCGGGCTCGGCCTCGCCGGTGTCGCCGGGCGTCGTACGGCCCCCTCCGACGGAGACGGCTCGCGGTCCCATGACAGGGAGGGAGCGGTGTCCTTCCGATCCTGTTCCGCGGTCGGGTCCGGGCGGTGTTCCGCCGCCACCGAGGTGTGCTCGGTGCCGCTGGGGAACCTCGACTCAGGCATGCCCGTGTTCGTGGCCCGCGGCGGTGGACCGGCGCTTCCCTTCCACCCTGTCGTCCGGGCGCCGAGGGCGGGGCGGCCTTCGCCGGTGGAGGGTGGAGTCGGCTGGTGCAAGGTGCGCTTCCTCTGCGCTCTGCGCGGCTCGGGCGGGTTCGGCGCCCGGTGCGGGGCTCCTGAAGGGCATGGGCGATGCGGCGGTACGGTCCGGTAGGGGATTCCGCCACTCAGGTGAACGGGACGGACCTGTTCGGGGTCACGCCCACGGGCCGGGAAGCCGACCGAATGGCGGCGGACAGGAGCCACCACCCGGCGGCACAGGTGTGACCACCCGCGCGCGACATGCTTCCAGCGGTCGCTCATCCCTCCTCCTCGGTGGCACCGCCCCCGGGCCGTGTGCCCTCGGGTCGCCGTGCGTCGTCCTTGCCGGTGGTGCGGCGGACGGCACCGGGACGCGTACCGCGGGCCGAACGGGAGCGCGGGCGGGATTCCTCGACACCGAGGTGTCGCTTCTCCGCCTCCGCGGAATGGGGACGAGCATCGGCACGAGCGCCGGAACGCACCCGCCGGCGTCGACGGGAGGCCGTGGACGCCGGGGTCGACAGAGTCGGGTCGGCATCGGACGGGCACGACGACAGCGCGTCGCCGCCAGCGGAGGTGCGCCATGGCAACGCGCCTTCGACGCCGGACGTGCACCGTGGGAGCGCGCCTTCGACGTCGGACGGACCCGGCGGCAACGCACCTTCAGCACCGGACGGACACGCAGGCAGGGCGTCCTCCGAGGTGTCGGGCAGCTCCGCCATTCCGGCGGAACCTGGCCGGGATGATGCCTGACCCACGTCCGGACCAGGCATGTTCGGCCGCGTCCTGTCCTCGGTCGTCTTTCCGTCGTCGGACTGAGCGGCCTCCGGCCGCGCGCGTGCGTCGCGCCCCTCGCGTTCCGCGCGCAGGCAGCGGCGGATGGACTCCGGGTCGAGTCCTTCGTTGCATGCCTGGTGCAGGAGCCGGGCGAAGAGATAGCTGGGATCTGCGCCCAGGGCCATGGCCAGCGCCTCCCTGGCCTCGATCTCGTCGCCCTCGGACCAGGCGACCCATCCGGCGAGGGTGAGCGGCGCCGCCGCGTGCTCGCCGTAGGGTCCAACACACCGGCGAGCCAACGCGCGCCACAGGCGCAGGGCCGGCCCGGCCTCCTCTGCCTCCATCCACTCGGCCGCACGGTCCCGGGTCGTCCGGTCCTGCAGACCGAGAATGAGTTGCGCCGCGTCTTCGTGTCCCAGCAGCTCGTCGTCACGCAGGTCGGCCTGGAGCGGGCCCGACACGGGCACTGCCTCAGCGAAACGGGTCATGGTGCGCCTGGCCAGCCGCAGCGTCTCCTCGGCCACGTCCGTCCGGCCCGCCTGGTCGAGCATCTTGGGGACCAGTGCCATGCCGGCGGTGTCCAGGGCGACCTCCTGCTCCAGCGCGGCCGCGGTCTCCCAGGGTTGCAGCCTGGCCCGCAGCTCGCGCAGTGTGCCGCGCACCTGCAGTCCGGCGTACGTGGCCGCGGCGGCGAGCACCGATGTGCCAGGCAGACCCATAGGGAGGCCCTCCACAGGGCAGCATTCCTGGCTCGGACAGCAGTACGACCAGTAACGGCCGTCAGAGATGCACAACGCCTCGATCACGGGAACGTCGAGCCGGCCGCACTCCGTGCGCAGCAGCCCGGCGAGCGGGGCGAGCCGCTCCGTGATCTGCCTTCCCGTCTCACCGGCCCCCGGTTCCTGGCACAGGTAGGCGACCATCTGTTCCGGCCGGGCGCCCCTGCGCTCGCTGCCGGTGATCAGTCCGTGGGCCAGCTGCCGGGCCACCGCCGGCCAGTCGTCCTTGTTCGCGGGAATGCCGAGCCGGGCCCGCCCTCCGAATCGGCCGCGGCCACCCCGGTCGTGCAGGGCGACCAGAACGATGCTGTCCTCGGGCCGGTACCCGAGCAGGTAGGGCAGGGCATCGGCCAGTTCGCCCGGCGTGCGCAGGGTGACCTGGTGTTCGGCGCCAGGTGCGTCGAATCCGACCCGGTCCCCGATGCCCGAGCCGTCGTGATCCGGCCCGCCGCCGTTTCGTCCGCCGCTGTGCCGTCCGCCGTTCCGTCCGTCGCCGTTCCGTCCGCGGTTGTTGCCGTTTGCGGCGGGTCCCGTCGTTTCGCTGTGATTCGTCATGAGCAGACGATCTCGCGGATCTCGATGTTCCGTTTGGGCCTGTGGATAAGTCCGATCAGGGCCACGACAAGCCCCGTCTCGTCGTCCACAGCCGGACCGCCGCGATGCCCGGCTGTCGGAGGCGTCCTGTTGTATGGGGGCATGACGCACACGAGCAAGACGGAGTTGCGCGAGGCTGCCGACAAGATCCTCGTCCGGCTCGTCGGGGACAGCACCGGATCGGCGCGGCTGCGCGAGGACCAGTGGCGGGCGATCGAGGCGCTGGTCGCCGACAAGCGCCGGGCCCTGGTCGTGCAGCGCACGGGATGGGGCAAGTCCGCGGTGTATTTCGTGGCGACCGCCCTGCTGCGCGAGCGCGGTGCCGGGCCGACCGTGATCGTCTCTCCGCTGCTCGCGCTCATGCGCAACCAGGTCGAGGCCGCCGCCCGAGCCGGCATCCACGCCCGGACCATCAACTCCTCGAACCCGGAGGAGTGGGAGACCATCCGCGCCGAGGTCGCCGCGGGCACCGTGGACGTGCTGCTCGTGAGCCCAGAGCGGCTCAACAACCCTGACTTCCGCGACAACGTCCTGCCCGAGCTGTCCGCCGCCACCGGCCTCCTCGTCGTCGACGAGGCGCACTGCATCTCCGACTGGGGCCACGACTTCCGCCCCGACTACCGCCGGCTGCGCACCATGCTCACCGACCTCCCGCCCGGCGTGCCGGTACTGGCGACCACCGCCACCGCCAATGCGCGGGTCACCGCTGACGTGGCCGAGCAGCTGGGCACCGGTATGAGTTCGGACGCACTGGTCCTGCGCGGCCCGCTCGACCGCGAGAGCCTGAGCCTCGGCGTGCTCCAACTGCCCGACGCCGCCCACCGGCTGGCCTGGCTCGCCGATCACCTGGACGCCCTGCCGGGCTCCGGCATCATCTACACGCTGACGGTCGCCGCCGCCGAGGAGATCACCGCCTTCCTGCGACAGTGCGGGCACACCGTCGCCTCCTACACGGGCAAGACGGAAAACGCCGAACGCCAGCAGGCCGAGGAAGCCCTCCTCGCGAACAAGGTCAAGGCGCTGGTGGCCACCTCCGCGCTCGGCATGGGGTTCGACAAGCCCGACCTCGGCTTCGTCGTCCATGTCGGCTCGCCCTCATCCCCCATCGCCTACTACCAGCAGGTCGGCCGCGCCGGACGAGGCGTCGAGCACGCCGAGGTGCTGCTCCTGCCAGGCCGCGAGGACGAGGCGATCTGGTCCTACTTCGCCTCCGTCGCGTTCCCGCCCGAAGAAGCCGTACGACGCACTCTGGACACCCTCGCCCAGGCGGACCGGCCCCTGTCGCTGCCCGCGCTCGAACCGCTGGTGGAGCTCAACCGCACCCGCTTGGAGATCATGCTCAAGGTGCTGGACGTGGACGGCGCGGTCCACCGGGTCAAGGGCGGCTGGATCGCCACCGGAGCGCCGTGGTCGTACGACAGCGAGCGCTACGCCTGGGTCGCCAAGCAGCGCACCACCGAACAGCAGGCCATGCGCGACTATGCCACCACCTCGGGCTGCCGTATGGAGTTCCTGAGGCGGCAGTTGGACGACGAGCAGGCCGCTCCCTGCGGCCGCTGCGACAACTGCGCCGGCCCCCGTTTCACCGCCGACATCTCCCCTGCCGCCCTGGACACGGCAGGCGGCTCGCTCTCCCGTGCCGGTGTCGTGGTGGAGCCCCGCCGGATGTGGCCCACGGGCCTCCCTGCCATCGGCGTCGACCTGAAGGGCCGCATCCCGCCCGGCGAACAGGCTTTGCCCGGCCGGGCTCTCGGGCGACTGTCGGACATCGGCTGGGGCAACCGTCTGCGGCCACTGCTCGCACCCCAGACTCCGGACGCTCCGGTCCCCGACGACGTGGCGAACGCCGTCGTGACCGTGTTGGCCGACTGGGCCAAGTCGCCCGACGGCTGGGCGTCCGGCGCTCCGGACGCACCGGGCCGCCCTGTCGGGGTCGTCACCCTTCCCTCGCGCAGCCGGCCCCAGTTGGTGCAGTCGCTGGGGAGTCGGATCTCCGCTGTCGGCCGCCTCCCGTTGCTGGGGTCCCTCACGTACACGGACCACTCCGACGACCTCTCCCTGCCCCGTTCCAACAGCGCCCAGCGTCTGCGGGCCCTGCACGGGGCACTCGTCGTGCCTCAGCCCCTGCGGGAGGCGCTGCAGGCAGCCGCAGGCCCGGTACTGCTCGTCGACGACATGATGGAGACGGGCTGGACCGTCGCAGTCGCCGCCCGACTGTTGTCGCGGTCGGGTGCCCAAGGGGTGTTGCCTCTGGTGCTGGCCGTACGTGGCTGAGCAAGCACCGAAGGCGACGGCGCCCCACACGCGTGCACCGATGCGGGCCTGGAGTTGCCGGGCTCGGAGGCCCCAGGCGTCGCCCGGCAAAACACTGGGTAGGGATATAAGCCACGAACAGTCCGATTCGGGTCGGCGGGCCCAATTGCTCGTTGCCGCAACCAAGTTCGACAGGAAGAATTGAGGTCCGCTCCCCGCACGGCCTCGCCCGTTGACCGGTAGGGCTCTCCTGCGGTGCGCGCTCCCCCGAATCCGACCCCGCCCGCCGTATGGGCGCGTAGCCGAAGGGAGGACCGTGACCTTCGGATTCGCTCCGTCCTCCGCGGCGTCCACGTCGTCAACCGACCTGTCCGCCGCATCCGCCAACCCTCTGGCCCGTCTGCTCGAACCCGCCGAGTGGGCCGAGGCCGGCATCCCGTTGCTGCGCAACCCGCGCGAGGTCGTCAGCGGGCTGCACTCGCGGCACCGTCCCAAACCGGCGACCGCGATCGTGGCGGTCCTCGACCCGGACGAACGGCTGCGGGCGAGCGCCTCGTTCACGCGCCGCCCGGCTCCGGCCGACGGCTGGATGTTCCGGAACACGCTCCTGGCCCAGCTGCGCCGGGTGATCCCGCACGACCTGCGGCGCCGTACCCCCGTGCGCACCGCCGTGCTGCTCTACTGCCGTGAGGGCGACGCGCGTTGGACGGAGGAGGACGGCGCGTGGATGTGGGGTCTGCGTGACGCATGCACCCTGCACGGGCTGCGCTGCGGGGCGTACATCACGCTGACGCGCGACGGATGGCAGGTGCTCGGCGAGGGACGCGGCGGACGCCGGCCGAACGCGGACTCCGCGCCGGAGCCCTTCGCCACGTCCGAGTCACCGCCTCTGCTGCCGCGCACCGGCGGCGCCGCCTCGGAGGTCCTGCGCCGCGCGGCGGCTCGCTGAAGCCGAGTCAGCCCCGGTCACCGTTCTTCGGCCGTACGTCCATGACGTACGGCCCTTGACGTCGTGCCACCGAGCGCACGTGTCCTGGAACCGGCAGAGCTTCTGGCCCGAGCCCGCCGTCCACTCAGACGCGGGCATGCCGAAGGGCTCGCCGTACAGGTGCCGCCCAGGCGGCACCCTTTCCTCACCCCCCGGTGTCCTTCCGGCCCCACCGAGACCGGCTCAGACGCCGGCGCCCAGTACCGAGTTGATCTGCTGCGGGTCGCCGCAGACGATCAGCAGGGCACCGGCCCGGGTGTGGGCCAGAGGCAGGCCCTCGGCGACAGCAGCGGCGGAACCACCATTGACGGCGACCACGACCACCGGACGGGCCGCGGCCCGCGAGGCCGCGGTGGCGTCCGCGTAGAACACGTCGTCACCGGCGTCGTGCTGGGCCCAGTAGGCGGCTTCACCGAAGGACAGCTCATGGGTGGCCCACGGATGCTGTTCGCCGGTGGTGATCACCAGCACTTCACCGGGGGCACGGCCCGAATCCAGCAGGAGGTCTACGGCTTCCTCGGCAGCGTCGAGCGCACCGGCGGCCGAGGCCGGGATGAGCTGGATCTGCGGGGCCGCCGAAACCGACGCCGGGACCGGAGTCGGGGCGGAGGTGGCAGGGGCGGCGGGGCCCGGCACTGCGGGCTTGGCCACGGCCACGTCGTGCGGCGTCCGCTGCACCGGCGGCGCGGGCCTCAGCGGGCCGGGACGACCGGGGCGCGGCGGAGCCACAGGGCGTGGACCGGGTACGGGGCGGGGGGTCGGCGCGGTGCGGCCACTGGCCGGAGTGGCGCGGGGACCCTGGGCACTCTCGTGAATCTGAGGCTCCTCGGGAATGAGAGGCATGGGCTGATTTTTATCAAACGTTGGTGCGGCTCGCGCCAACGGGTGGCACATCAGTGTGAGCGGAACCGTCAGAAATCGAAGCCGAGCTGGCCCTCGATCTTCGGAACGCTTCCGTCCGCCCAGCTGCGGGCCTTCTTGAGGTGCCGCCACTGAGGCAGCGCATCAAGATACGCCCACGACAACCGGTGGTACGGGGTGGGGCCCCGAACCTCCAGCGCGGCCTTGTGCACGGGCGAGGGATACCCGGCGTTGGCCGCGAAACCGAAGTCTGCATGTTCGGTACCCAGTTCGGCCATCATTTTGTCGCGCTGAACCTTGGCGATCACCGAGGCCGCAGCGACCGCCACACAGGACTGGTCGCCCTTGATCACGGTCCGGACCTTCCAGGGCGTTCCGAGATAGTCGTGCTTGCCGTCGAGGATCACCGCGTCCGGTCGGACCGGGAGTGCCTCCAGGGCGCGCACGGCGGCGATCCGCAGGGCGGCCGTCATACCGAGGTTGTCGATCTCTTCGTGACTCGCGTGCCCCAGCGCGTACGACGTCACCCACGTCCGCAGTTCCTCTGCGAGTTCGGTACGGCGTTTGACGCTGAGCAGCTTGGAGTCCGTGAGGCCTTGGGGCGGTCGGCGCAGTCCGGTGACGGCAGCGCAGACGGTGACGGGGCCGGCCCAGGCACCTCGCCCCACCTCGTCGACACCGGCAATGATCTTCGCTCCGGTCGTGGCGCGGAGGGAGCGCTCGACGGTGTGAGTAGGCGGTTCGTACGGCATGGCGCCCTTAGCCTACGCCGATCGGATCACCCTGCGACACCCCGGTTCCCTCGGCGGCGTCGAGACATACACGAAGGCCACTCACGGTCGACCCGGCCGCAGCAGCGGCAGTACGAACTGGTCGATCATCTCCTCGACGTCCTCGTCACTCCATTCGCTTCCGCGCATCTTGGAGCGGTACATCATCATGGCCGGAATGGCATCGAAGACATAGTCGTTGGCCGCGTCAGGGCGCACCTCACCCCGCTCTATCCCACGGATGATGATCTCACGAAGGAGTCTGACGCTCGGCTCCACGACTCCGTTGAAGATCACGGCATGAAAACGTTCCGCCTGGGTCTGGTCGCATTCGTGAATGACTGCACGCAGGGCGAAGCCGGGGCGGGAGAACATCGCCTCGCGAGCCTGGCGGCACAGTTCGAGCAGGTCCTCGCGCACACCGCCGAGGTCGGGGGTCTCCTCGAAACGCGGCAGTCCGGCTCGAAGGGCGTCCGCGACGAGATCCTCCTTGGAGGGCCAGCGGCGATAGACCGCGGCCTTGCCCGTCTGGGCTCCGGCGGCGACGCCTTCCATCGTGAGGCCGTTCCAGCCGACGGTGCTGAGCTGTTCCAGTGCGGCGTCGAGGATCGCGCGCTCCAGCACGACGCCGCGCCGACGCAGGGAGGCCGTCTGAGCGGGGGCGGCCGTCCAGCGCGAGGTAACCATCTGAATGTCTCCAGCGAACAGGGAAGCGGGGATTCCGGGGAGGGACGCAGCACCGCACGGCGACACAGGGGGACACGCCGCACGCCAACAAACTTAAGTGAACGCTTGCGTTCACTACTGGGGACTCACTACCGTTGGCGCAACAGTGAACGCTACCGTTCACTAAAGCGCTTGTGGGGGACCCATAGTGACTACCTCTCAATTGATCAAGGATCAGAAACCAGGTGCGGCCCGCCGGGAGGGGCGACCCGGCATCGCGCTCGCCGTCATCGCCGCCTGTCAACTCATGGTGGTACTCGACGCGACGATTGTGAACATCGCGCTGCCGCACATTCAAGACGCTCTCAAGTTCAGCACCACCGACCTCACATGGGTCGTCAGCGCCTACACGCTCACCTTCGGCGGCCTGCTCCTTCTGGGCGGCCGCGCGGGTGACATCCTCGGGCGCCGCCGGGTCTTCATGACCGGCATCCTGCTGTTCACCTTCGCCTCCCTGCTCGGCGGTCTCGCCCAGGAGCCCTGGCAGCTGCTGGCCGCCCGTGTCCTGCAGGGCGTGGGTGGCGCGATCGCGTCGCCGACCTCGCTGGCGCTGATCACCACCACTTTCCCCGAAGGTCCCGAGCGGAACCGGGCCTTCGGCGTCTTCGCCGCCGTCTCCGCCGGCGGCGGTGCCATAGGCCTGCTGGCGGGAGGCATGCTCACCGAGTGGCTCGACTGGCGATGGGTGCTCTTCGTCAACGTGCCGATCGGCGTGCTGATCGCCGTACTCACTCCGCTCTACATCAGCGAGTCCGAGAAGCACAGCGGCCGCTTCGATGTCGCGGGCGCCCTGACCTCCACGGGTGGCATGGCCCTGCTGGTCTACGGCTTCATCCGCGCCGCCGACGAGGGGTGGCGGGACAACCTGACCATTGGGTCCTTCGGCATCGCCGTGGTGCTCCTGCTCGCCTTCGCGTTCATCGAGTCGCGCGCCAAGGAACCGATCACCCCCCTGCGGATGTTCGCCGACCGCAACCGCTCGGGCACGTACGTGATCATGCTGAGTCTCGCTGCCGCGATGTTCGGCATGTTCTTCTACATCGTGCTCTTCGTCCAGAACGTCCTGGACTACAGCCCGATCGAGGCCGGTCTCGCCTTCCTGCCCGTGACCGTCGTCATTGCGCTGGGGGCGGGTCTGTCGCAGCGCTTCCTGCCGGTGCTCGGCCCCAAGCCGTTCATGCTCACGGGTTCGGCGCTCGCGTTGACCGGGCTCGCCTGGCAGGCCCTCATCAGCTCCGACAGCTCCTACGCCGGTGGAGTTCTCGGGCCCATGCTGATCTTCGGCTTCGGCATGGGCCTGAACTTCGTGACGCTGACGATCACCGCGGTCTCCGGTGTGGCCCAGCACGAGGCCGGCGCGGCCTCCGGGCTCCTCAACGCCACGCAGCAAGTGGGCGGTTCGCTCGGTCTGTCCATCCTGACGACGGTCTTCGGATCGGCCAGCAGGGACGAGGCGGAGAAGCAGCTGCCGCATTTCATGGCCGACGGTTCGGCGGAGCAGAAGGCGGAGTTCGCCAAGACGCACCAGCTGCCCGCCCCGTGGGGACACGAAGTGCTCGCCCAAGGCATCTCGTCGGGGTTCGTGGCGGCCGCCTCGATGGCCGTACTCGCCCTGGTCAGCGCCTCGTTGGTCATCAAGGTCCGCAAGAGCGACCTGGAGGCACTCGCCGGCACGGCCGGTCCGGGGCTCGGCTGATGGAGCCGGGCTCTCGATGAGCCGCGGATGGCCGGACCGGGTCCGGGGGATCGACGGCAAGTACTGCGGTCCGGCCATCCGCATCAGAAGAACCGCGCACAGCAGGGCGAGCAGCGGCAACCACTCCATGACCACACCCGCCCCTCTCACATGCCTTGTGCGTGCACCGGCCCATCCGCCGCACGGCAACTGTCACGACAACGAGCATCTGGTTACGCAGAGTTCCCGGCATGCACGGAGAGTTTCGACGGTGTTGTGCCGGCCCGGCACGAGCGCCTAGGCCGGCACCTGCAACCAGTCGGGAAAGGCCTCGGTCCGGTGCACCCACTCGACGGGCGGCGTCCCTGCCTTGCCCCCGGCGATCACACCCCCCACGATGGCGCAGGTCGTGTCCACGTCACCGCCGACCTGCGCGGTCGTCCAGAACGCCTCTTCGTAGTCGTCCAGGGACCGGGCGGCGGACCAGATCGCGAACGGCACCGTGTCGTGGGCCGTCGTACGGCGCCCGCAGCCCAGCACGGCCGCCACGGTGGAGGCGTCGGCGTAGTCGAGCATGTCGCGGGCCCGCCGCAGCCCGGCCCCGACGGCGCTCTTCGGGACGAGCGCGATGACACCGTCGAGAAGCGCGTCTGGACTGGGCGGACCGCTGGGAGCTGCGGCCAGCGCGGCGGCCGCAGCAACGGCCATGGCGCCGACGACGGCCTCGCGGTGCTGATGCGTGGGGTACGCCGAGATCTCCGCCTGGTGGGTGGCCTGTTCAGGATCGTCGGCGTAGAAGGCCCCGAGGGGCGGGATGCGCATCGCCGCGCCGTTGCCCCAGGAACCCTGGCCGTTGAAGAGGGCCGCGGCGAGTTCACGCCAGTCACCACCCTCGCGGACCAGCCGCAGCAGTCGGTTGACGGCGGGGCCATAGCCCCGGTCGAAGTCGTGGTGTTCGGCGAAGGAGTGAGCCAGGGCGTCCTGGTCGATGCGATGGTGGGCGGCCAGGACGGCCACGACCGAGCAGGCCATCTCGGTGTCGTCCGTCCACTGCCAGTGGCCGGGCGGCAGCTCGCGGTTCTTCAGCAGGGGGTAGTTCACCGGTACGAAGAACTGCGAGCCCAGCGCGTCTCCCACGGCCAGGCCACGCAGGCTGGCCAGGGCGCGGTGCAGACGCGCTTCGGGTGAGGAGTCAGGGGTCATCGGTCTGCCACTCTAATCGGTGATCCCGTACGGCTGCGGCTCGCGCCAGCGTCCGAAGGGCCGGTCGAGGGCGTACTTGCCGTCGTCTCCGAGAACGAGCATCCGCATCTCCGCGTTCCCCGGATTCGACAGCG
Organism: Streptomyces sp. NPDC102270; assembly: GCF_044766405.1. NCBI lineage: Bacteria > Bacillati > Actinomycetota > Actinomycetes > Kitasatosporales > Streptomycetaceae > Streptomyces > Streptomyces sp. NPDC102270. The sequence continues at coordinate 163,503 of NZ_JBIWLX010000022.1, forward strand.
ACTCGAATTCGGCGACCGTCCAGTGGAACCAGCGCATGCAGAACAGCCGCATGGCCAGGCCGTGCGTCACGATCAGGACGTTCGGCGGGTGGTCGGGCGCCTCGAAGCTGCGGAACAGGCTCTCCAGGAAGCCGCCGACACGGTCGTACACGTCGGCCCCGGATTCGCCCTGGGCGAACCGGTAGAAGAAGTGCCCGTAGGCGTCGCGGTACGCCTTCTGGAGACGTACGTCGTCGCGGTCCTGCCAGTTTCCCCAGTCCTGCTCCCGGAGCCGGGGTTCCTCGCGCACCCGTATGAGCTCGGAGTCCAGGTGGAAGGCGCGCAGGGTCTCGTGCGTACGACGGTACGGGGAGACGTACACACTGACCTGTTCGCGGCCCAGTACCTCTCGCACCCGTTTTCCGGTCTCCTCCGCCTGCTGCCAGCCCCGTTCGGTCAGGGCCAGTGCATGGTCGGGCTCGCGTTCATACACGGTGTCATCAACATTGCCCGTTGACTCCCCGTGCCGGACAAGGATGATTCGCCGCGGTCGTGCCATGCCAAGACCCTAGATCGGGTGAGGGCGTATCGAGGACTCGTACGGGCTCCATACGGCGTAGGTCACACATTTCCCGCCCCATCGGCCGCCCACCTAGATGATCAAGACGCGGTGGCAGCGGGCGGTCAGGCGTCAGGGTCGACCTCGGGGTGCGTGAACCGCACGGGCTTGCCCAGCGACCGGGCGTAGGCGATTTCGTCTCGGGTGCTGTCTCCGATGTAGTCGCCGACCACGAGCATCTCATCAGCGAGCCGGATCTTCGCCCGGTGCAGATCGTCGAGTCGACCCTTCAGCGCCTCGGCCTCGACAGGATCGGACCAGAGTTCGTGCGGCGACTTCATGTCACAGCCGGGTTTGACGACGATCTTTCCGGCTTCGGTTTCCCGCAGGTCGGCCTCGGTCATCTCGGCCATGAAGCGGGTGGAGCCGCAGATCACGACGATACGCGGCAGGTTCAACAGCTTCTTCGCGTCGGCGAGCTTTTCCTCGGGGGTGAGCAGACGCGGGTACGACACTGATTCCTCCTGGTGGTGTGGCCCAAGGGGTGCCTGCGGAGTTTCACACCGTCCAGGCAGGTTCGAGATCCAGGATGTCGCCCGTGAGCGCGGCGACGTCGGTCTCGGTCTGGGCCCTCAGGGCGAGCCGTTCCACGCGTTCGGTGCGGTACTTGCCGTGCTCGGCGGCCGATCGCCACATCGAGAGCACGAGGAACTCGTGGCCGGGGGCCTCGCCGAACAGGCCGCGGATCATCCCCGGCGAACCCGCCATCGCCGGATTCCAGACCTTCTCCTGCATGAGGGAGAAGTGCTCCGCGCGCTCCTCGTGGACGCGGCAATGGGCGAACCGCACCAGATCGGCGTCGGTGAAGCGGGGCTCGAAGCCCGTCTTCACGTCGAAGCGGTAGTCGAACAGCTTGACCTGTATGTCCTTGAACGTGCCTGACTGGGCCGCCGCGAGCCGGTCGTGGGAACGCGCCATGAAGGAGTCGTAGAAGGAACGGCTCTCCCAGAAGGAGAAGATGTGCGCCACACCCTGCCGCCCCCGGCTCCAGCCTCCGCCCTGTCCCCGAAACCCCGGCTCTCCCAGAAGCCCCGCCCACTTTCGCTGCCCCCGCTCGAACCCGCGGCGGTCCACCACGGTGCAGCGAATCCACTTGACCAGCACCGCGCCATGGTAAGGCCACGGAGCGTGGCGCCGGTCACTCTCGGCGGCAGAGCAGGCCCCCAAGTGTCCGACCCACGTGGCAGGATGGACAACACGTCTTGCCCGACCGGCAGTTCGGGCCGTGGACACAGGGGGAAGGGGAATTCCGGTGAGCGGCATCAACAAGGGGATCCGCAAGGTCGAGGTCGCGCTCAAGTGGGATCCGAGTCCGGCGGGGCAACCGCCCACCGACCTGGACATCGTCGCGGCGACCTATGTGGAGGCCGACCCGTACGGCGATCCGGCCTATGTGGTGCACTTCGACAGCCGCTCCCCCGACGGCACCATCTATCTCAACCGGGACAGCAAGGACGGCAAGGGCTTCGGCTGGGACGAGGTCATGACCCTCGAACTCGACCGGCTGGACGCCCGGTACACGCGCGTGGTCGTCGGCGCCGTCATCCAGCAGCGCTCCGCGCACCGCACCTTCGTCGGCGTGCTCAACCCGGGTCTGCGTATACGTGAGGGTTACACGGTCCTGGCCGAGGACGACTTCGGCAGTGTCCTCGGCGCTACGGCCGCGAGAGTCGGGGAGTTCGTCCGCCAGGAATCCGGTACCTGGGACTTCCATCCCGGAATCAAGGGCTTCGAGGACGACCCCGCGACGTTCACCCGGAGCATGGGCCGGGCGTGACGCGTCAGCCGGCGGTCCAGCCCGGGACCGTCGGCAGCACCGTCTCGGCGACGCGGAACAACGCGAGGTCATCGGGTACGACGTCGTCCTGACGCCAGATGGAGACCTCGTAGTAGCCGCCGCCGTCCTTGGTGTCCTTGGCGACCAGCAGACTCCGGGCGATACCGCCGGGACCGGAGTCGACCTTGCCGCCACCGAGATCGAACTTGAGGGCGATGGTCCGGTCCGAGTAGAGGACCGCCGGATGTCCGCCTATCGTCCTGCTCTCCGCGGTACTTCCCAGGAAGCGCGCCATCTCGGCCACTGGAATGTCGTCGTCGGACGTCGACAGCCTCACGGAGTAGCTGGAGAGCTGGACCTCCGCCTCGGGTGTGACGGTCTTGGTGCCGTCGGCCCAGTCGCCGACGCTCTCGTTGCCGCTGGCGTTCATCGCGTACTCGGTCGGCGTGCCGAGCAGTGTGGGCAGGTCCGCACGGTTCAGGGCCGTGCACAACTGCACCCCTGAGACGGGCTTCGACGGCCGGGCGTCCTCCGACGCGTGACACACGGCCGGCTCGGGGTCGCCGGACTCCTGCTGAAAGGTCCCTGACAACAAAAGAGCGGCGAGCCCCCCGACCACCACCAGTGCCGCTATGGCCTGGCCCCACCCGTTCGAGCCCTTCTCGGGCTGCCTCACGCCCCCCGCGACAGCGGCAATCTGCTGCTCAGCCATGTTCCCCGTGTCCCCCATCCTGCCGTCGCGCCGGTCGTGCGCTGGGGGAGCCTAACGGGTGATCGTCCCGTGGAGAAACGGGAAAAAACCGAAGGCGGTGCGGTCGATGTCCGACCGCACCGCCCTGGACGGCTAACTCAGATCAGCTGCAACCGCTGGTCGAGCCGCAGCCCTCGCAGATGTAGCAGGAACCGGCCCGCTGCATCTTCGTACCGCAGGAGAAGCACAGCGGAGCGTCGGCCTGGATGCCCAGCTGCATCTCCACCAGCTCGGCGCTGGTGTGCGCCTGCTGCGGGGCGGGCTTGGCCGCCACGACCTCGGCCTTCGGCGTGACGACCGCCTTCAACTCCTGGGCGCGCGGCGCCGACTGGGCGAGCCCCTCGACGTCGACCTCCTCCTCGGTCGGCTCGTAGGAGCCGGTCTCGAGGTGGCGCTGACGCTCCTCGGCGGAGTGGATACCGAGCGCGGAGCGGGTCTCGAAGGGCAGGAAGTCGAGCGCCAGGCGGCGGAAGATGTAGTCGACGATCGACTGCGCCATCCGCACGTCCGGGTCGTCCGTCATGCCGGCCGGCTCGAAGCGCATGTTGGTGAACTTCGAGACGTACGTCTCCAGCGGCACGCCGTACTGGAGACCGACGGAGACCGCGATCGAGAAGGCGTCCATCATGCCCGCGAGAGTCGAGCCCTGCTTGGACATCTTCAGGAAGACCTCGCCGAGACCGTCGTCCGGGTAGGAGTTGGCGGTCATGTACCCCTCGGCACCGCCGACCGTGAAGGACGTCGTGATGCCGGGACGGCCCTTGGGGAGGCGCTTGCGGACCGGGCGGTACTCGATGACCTTCTCGACCGTCTCGCGGATGGTCGCCTCGGCCTTCTCCGTGACCTCGACCTTCTCCTTCTCCTTGGTCTTCGCGGAGAGGGGCTGGCCGACCTTGCAGTTGTCGCGGTAGATGGCGAGCGCCTTGACGCCCATCTTCCAGGCCTCGAAGTAGACCTCTTCGACGTCCTCGACGGTCGCCGTCTCCGGCAGGTTGACCGTCTTGGAGAGCGCGCCGGAGATCCAGGGCTGGATCGCCGCCATCATGCGGACGTGGCCCATCGCGGAGATGGAACGCTCGCCCATGGCGCAGTCGAAGACCTCGTAGTGCTCGTGCTTGAGGCCGGGGGCGTCGATCACATTGCCGTTCTCGGCGATGTGGGCGACGATCGCCTCGATCTGCTCCTCCTGGTAGCCCAGGCGGCGCAGGGCCTGCGGGACGGTGCCGTTGACGATCTGCATCGAGCCGCCGCCGACCAGCTTCTTGAACTTGACCAGCGCGAGGTCGGGCTCAAGACCGGTGGTGTCGCAGGACATCGCGAGACCGATGGTGCCGGTCGGAGCGATGACGGACGCCTGGGCGTTACGGAAACCGTTCTTCTCACCGAGACGCAGCACGTCCTGCCAGGCCTCCGTGGCGGCGGCCCAGATCGGCGTGTCCAGGTCGTCCATGCGGACGGCCTTGGTGTTCTCGTCGGAGTGCTGCTTCATGACCCGCAGGTGCGGCTGCGCGTTGCGGGCGTAGCCGTCGTACGGGCCGACGACCGCGGCGAGTTCGGCGGACCGCTTGTACGACGTGCCGGTCATCAGGGAGGTGATGGACCCGGCGAGAGCGCGGCCGCCGTCGGAGTCGTACGCGTGGCCGGTCGCCATCAGCAGGGCGCCGAGGTTGGCGTAGCCGATGCCGAGCTGGCGGAACGCGCGCGTGTTCTCACCGATCTTCTGCGTCGGGAAGTCCGCGAAGCAGATGGAGATGTCCATCGCGGTGATGACCAGCTCGACGACCTTGGCGAAGCGCTCGACCTCGAAGGACTGGTTGCCCTTGCTGTCGTCCTTGAGGAACTTCATGAGGTTCAGCGAGGCGAGGTTGCAGGACGTGTTGTCCAGGTGCATGTACTCGCTGCAGGGGTTCGAGCCGTTGATACGGCCGGACTCCGGGCAGGTGTGCCAGCGGTTGATGGTGTCGTCGTACTGGATGCCCGGGTCGGCACAGGCCCAGGCGGCCTCGGCCATCTTGCGGAACAGCGCCTTGGCCTCGACCTCCTCGATGACCTCGCCGGTCATGCGGGACGTCAGGCCGAACTTGCCGCCCTGCTCGACGGCCTTCATGAAGGTGTCGTTCACGCGGACCGAGTTGTTGGCGTTCTGGTACTGGACGGACGTGATGTCGTCGCCGCCCAGGTCCATGTCGAAGCCCGCGTCGCGCAGGGCGCGGATCTTCTCCTCCTCCTTCACCTTGGTCTCGATGAAGTCCTCGATGTCGGGGTGGTCGACGTCGAGGATGACCATCTTGGCGGCGCGGCGCGTGGCGCCACCCGACTTGATCGTTCCTGCGGAGGCGTCGGCACCGCGCATGAAGGAGACGGGACCCGAGGCGTTGCCGCCCGAGGACAGCAGTTCCTTGGAGGAGCGGATGCGGGAGAGGTTCAGGCCGGCTCCGGAGCCGCCCTTGAAGATCATGCCCTCTTCCTTGTACCAGTCGAGGATCGACTCCATGGAGTCGTCGACGGATAGGATGAAGCAGGCCGAGACCTGCTGCGGCTGGGGCGTGCCGACGTTGAACCAGACAGGGCTGTTGAAGCTGAAGATCTGGTGCAGGAGGGCGTACGCAAGCTCGTGCTCGAAGATCTCCGCGTCGGCGGGCGAGGCGAAGTACTTATAGTCCTCGCCGGCCTTCCGGTACGTCTTCACGATGCGGTCGATGAGCTGCTTGAGGCTCACCTCGCGCTGGGGGGTGCCGACGGCACCGCGGAAGTACTTGCTGGTGACGATGTTGACCGCATTCACCGACCAGAAGTCGGGGAACTCGACGCCACGCTGCTCGAAGTTGACCGAGCCGTCGCGCCAGTTGGTCATGACGACGTCACGATGCGCCCATTCCACCTCGTCGTACGGGTGCACGCCGGGGGTGGTGTGGATGCGCTCGATGCGCAGGCCCTTGTTAGCAGCCGCCTTGGTGCCCTTGGCGCGGGAACTCCGTGCCGGACCGCTCGCCGTCTCTGTCATGCCGCCTCCCTGTACGGGCGAAAACGCCCTGAAGTGCCCCGTTGTTCCCGTGGCACGGTGTTCTGTCTGGTATTGCGGGCACCCACTCACTACCGCCCGCAACAGGTCTTGGTTCGCCGCCGTCCGGCCGGCCCGGGGTCCCGGCCCGGCCCGCCGATCAGTCGGCGGCGCGGGCGGGCTCCGGGACTTGAGCAGTCCCTCCAGGCCCGCGATCGTCTTCCCGGCTCTCCACGACGGCCTCGTCGCCGTCCACAGCCGCACCGCGGTCCTCGTCGTCCGCGGCGGGGGGTCCCGTGTCTTCCCTCAGTTCCGCGATCGCGGCCTCGAAGTCATCGAGCGAGTCGAAGGCCCGGTACACGGAGGCGAATCGCAGATACGCGACGAGATCGAGCTCCTGCAACGGGCCGAGTATGGCCAGCCCGACGTCGTGGGTGGTCAGCTCGGCGCTTCCGGTGGCCCGCACCGCCTCCTCGACCCGTTGGCCGAGTTGGGCGAGCGCGTCCTCGGTGACAGGCCGCCCCTGGCATGCCTTGCGCACACCGTTGATGACCTTGGTACGACTGAAAGGCTCGGTGACCCCCGACCGCTTGACCACCATCAGCGAGCACGTCTCCACGGTCGTGAAACGACGGGAGCAGTCCGGACACTGGCGGCGCCTGCGGATCGACGTGCCGTCGTCGGTCGTACGACTGTCGACGACACGGCTGTCGGGGTGCCTGCAGAAGGGGCAGTGCATGAACTCCCAACCTCCCTCACAGCAGACTCAATAGCCTCGCTGAGCCCCATGGGCCCCTCGAACCAGCCCTCAGCATAGGCGATCGCAGCGGGCGCGGAGACCCGGGGGACCACAACTTCTGGGCTGCTGTAGCAATCCAAGCACTACATGTAGGGATTGGCACGGCATACACGCCGTACACATGTGTCGCGCCGGTATTGGCATGTGCCATACGACCGTCCCGGCGCCCGGCGCACAGCCGTATCGCTGCGACGCATGCGGAGATACCGTGGGCACCACAAGGAGGGGACGTGGGATTCCCGCACAGATGGGAGCCGCTACCCGGCCCACAGCGCACCAGGTGGCAGACTGGGGCAACAACCCGCGAGGTCGCCATCCGGCGGTGAAGAGTACAGCAATGGGCCCTTTTGTTCGGCGGCGGCGCGTTAGCCATACACCCAGACACATCATCGCGAAAGGCGATTCGCGATTTTTCACTCGAACGTGTGTTTGGCGCAACCTTTCGAAAGCAACTACCGTTGTCCAGCAGGGAGACCATCGAGAGGGGCCGACGTGACCACGACCGCAGACAGTGCCACCATCACTGCCCAGGACCGTTCCCAGGGCCGACTCGAGCCGGTGCATGCGATGAACGAAGCCGTGAATCCCGAGGGGCACAAGCGCTCCCTGCCGGGCCGACCTCCGGGCATCCGTGCGGACAGCTCGGGGCTCACCGACCGGCAGCGCCGGGTGATCGAGGTCATCAGGGACTCCGTCCAGCGGCGCGGCTACCCGCCGTCCATGCGGGAGATCGGCCAGGCGGTGGGGCTGTCCAGCACCTCGTCCGTCGCCCATCAGTTGATGGCGCTGGAGCGCAAGGGCTTCCTGCGCCGCGACCCGCACCGGCCGCGCGCGTACGAGGTACGCGGCTCGGACCAGGGCGCCTCGGTGCAGCCCACGGACACCGCGGGCAAGCCGGCCGCGTCATACGTCCCGCTGGTGGGCCGGATCGCCGCCGGTGGGCCGATCCTCGCCGAGGAATCCGTCGAGGACGTGTTCCCCCTTCCCCGCCAGCTCGTCGGTGACGGTGAGCTGTTCGTGCTGAAGGTCGTCGGTGACTCGATGATCGAGGCCGCGATCTGCGACGGCGACTGGGTCACCGTGCGCCGCCAGCCCGTCGCCGAGAACGGCGACATCGTGGCCGCGATGCTCGACGGCGAGGCCACCGTCAAGCGCTTCAAGCGCGAGGACGGCCATGTCTGGCTCCTCCCTCACAACTCCGCGTACGAGCCGATCCCCGGCGACGACGCGACCATCCTCGGCAAGGTAGTTGCGGTTCTGCGGCGCGTCTGAGCCCCGCTGCACACCTCGCCGACCCGACCGGGCCCCGGAACCCCTGCGCCGGTTCCGGGGCCCTGCGCTGTCCTGTCCCGGTGACGGATCGCCGCGCACCTCTGTTGGCCTGACCCGGCGCGGGTCAGGCCAACAGTCGTTCACCCGAGCTCCGCCTGGGCTTTCTCGGCTTCGGCGGCGAGCTCCGCCGCTTCCATGGCCTTCGCCGCCGCGTCGATCGCCGTCAGAGACTTCCGCACCTGATTACGGTCCGTGGTGTACCAGAAGTCGGGCAGTGACGCCTTCAGATAGCTGCCGTACCGCGCCGTCGCCAGCCGCTGATCCAGTACGGCGACCACACCCCGGTCACCCGAGGCCCGTACGAGGCGGCCGGCGCCCTGGGCCATGAGCAGGGCGGCGTGCGTGGCGGCGACCGCCATGAAGCCGTTGCCACCCGCTTCCTCCACGGCCTTCTGGCGGGCGCTCATCAGCGGGTCGTCGGGGCGGGGGAACGGGATCTTGTCCATGACGACCAGCTGGCAGCTGGGGCCGGGGACGTCGACGCCCTGCCAGAGTGACAGCGTGCCGAAGAGACAGGTCTTCGGGTCGGCTGCGAAGTTCTTGATCAGTTCGCCGAGGGTCTCCTCGCCCTGGAGGAGGATGGGGAACTCCGGGACACGGGAGCGCAGTTCCTCGGCGGCCAGTTGGGCCGCTCGCATGGAGGAGAAGAGCCCCAGGGTGCGGCCGCCGGCCGACTGGATGAGCTCGGTCAGTTCGTCGAGCATGTCCCCGCGATCGCCGTCGCGGGCGGGACGCGAGAGGTGCTTGGCGACGTAGAGGATGCCCTGCCTCGGGTAGTCGAAGGGCGAACCGACGTCGAGGCCCTTCCACTTCGGCAGGTCGTCGCCCTCGGTCCCTTCCGGAGCGAGCCCCAGGGACGCTCCTACGCCGTTGAAGTCTCCGCCGAGCTTCAGGGTCGCCGAGGTCAGGACCACGGAGCGGTCCGCGAACAGCTTCTCCCTCAGCAGGCCCGACACCGACATGGGGGCCACACGCAGGGAGGCGCCGAAGCGGTCGTGACGCTCGTACCAGACGACGTCCCACTCCGAACCGTTGGTGATCCGCTCCGCCACGTCGTGCACCGCCTCCACGGAGGCCAGCGCCTGTTTGCGGACCGCGTCCTCGTCCTGGACCGACTTGTCGCGCGTCGCTCCGATCCCGGAGATGACCGTACGGGCGGCGTCGCGCAGAGCCATGAGCGCGTAGCCGAGGTCCTCGGGGATCTCTTCCAGTCGGCCGGGCAGGGCGAGCTCCATCAGCCGCTCGAAGCCCTCGGTCGCGGTCTGGAGCTGGTCGGCCGCCTTTTCGTTGACGAGTTTCGCGGCGCGGCGCACCGCGCGGTTGACCTGGCCAGGGGTGAGCTCGCCGGTGGCGACGCCGGTGACCCGGGAGACCAGCTCATGCGCCTCGTCGACGATCAGTACTTCGTGCTGGGGAAGGACGGGGGCGCCTTCGATGGCGTCGATCGCGAGCAGCGCGTGGTTGGTGACGACGACCTCGGCGAGCTTGGCCCGCTCACGGGCCATCTCGGCGAAGCACTCGGCGCCGTAGGCGCACTTCGTCGCTCCCAGGCATTCGCGGGAGGACACCGAGATCTGCGCCCAGGCACGGTCGGACACACCCGGCGTGAGGTCGTCGCGGTCTCCGGTCTCGGTGTCCTGCGACCAGTCCCGCAGCCGCAGCAGATCCTGGCCCAGTTTGCTGGTGGGCGCGGCGGCCTCGAACTGGTCGAAGAGGCCTTCTTCCTCATCCTGCGGGACGCCTTCGTGGAGGCGGTGCAGACACAGATAGTTCGACCGGCCCTTGAGCATCGCGAACTCCGGGCGGCGGCGCAGCAGCGGGTGCAACGCCTCGACCGTGCGCGGCAGGTCGCGCTCGACCAGTTGTCTCTGCAGGGCCAGGGTGGCCGTCGCGACGACGACCCGCTCCCCATGGGCGAGCGCGGGCACGAGATAGCCCAGCGACTTTCCGGTACCGGTGCCGGCCTGTACCAGCAGGTGGGAACCGTCGTCGATCGCGTCCGCGACGGATTCGGCCATGGTCACCTGGCCGGGGCGCTCCATACCGCCGACGGCAGTGATGGCAGCATGCAGGAGTTCGGGGAGTGAGGGCTTCGTCATAGCGCGACCACCCTACGACTCGGCACTGACAAAGGGGTGATCACGTCGGCGACGAGGGGTTGGGATCAAGACCGGAAGCTCCTCGGAAAGGTAGCGGATGGGGGTCGGATGGGGGTCGGATCGGTTCGCTCCCGCCCGGCTTCGGCCGGGTCCGGTTGGGTCAGGACCGAGTCCGATCCGACGGCGTCCGGAATTGATCGAGGCGCCGTGGGGCGGTGGAGGGTGGGGCGGAAGCCGTGTGGTCCGGGGCGTCGGAAAAAAGTCTCGCCGCGGGTGGGAACCGACTCGGCGTGAGCGGTGTACCAAAAGTGATCGCGTGATGACGCGTCGCTACAGCAGACCGCGCAGGGACCGTTCTCGGACCATGAGGGCTGCCCGCTTGCCGGGCAGCTCCACCTCGGCGGAGAAGCGGAATCCTGCGCTCAGGAAGGCGGTGACGGACGGGATGTTGCGAAGGTCGGGTTCCGCGATGACGCGGGCGCAGAAGGGCCGCCTGTCGAGTACGAGATCGGCGACGGCTCTGAGAAGCGTGCTGCCGAGACCGCGCCCCCGATCGGTGACGGCGCCGATGAGGAGATGGATACCGGTGTCGTGAGGTCTGGCCGGACAGTGGCGGGCCAGCGGATCGAGGTCTGCCCGGTAGATCTCCCAGTAGCTCATCGGGGTGCCCTCCAACACCCCGAGGCAGGGAACGCTGCGTCCGTCGCCGGCCAACTGGGACCGCAGGTGGTCCTCCGTCACGTTCTGGGGACCGGCCAGCTCCCAGAACGCGGCCACGGCGGGGTCGTTCATCCAACGGCAGACGAGGGGAAGGTCCCGCTCGACGCGTACGGGCACGAGGTGGAACACGCCCGCCGGGGTCGTGATCGGACCCCACTTGGCGACGCCGTCGAGCAGGTTGTAGCCGGGCGGGGTGAGTGAGTCGGGCGACGCGGTGCTGTCGCCCGGGCTCTGTTTCCCGTCGTCCGCTCCGGCATCGGTGTCGCCTGTGCCTGCGCCGGACCGTCCCGTCTCGAAGAGTGCGAGCAGTTCGTCCGGCAGACGGAGGTCCAGTGTGTCTTCGTGGTCGCTGCCGACGTCCGGCGAGGGGGCGGAAACGGCGTCGGCACTCGCGTCGGTGGGAGACACGCGGCGCTCCTCTCAGGCGGCGGGGCGGGTCATGTTCCTCAGGAGTGCAGGGGGTTGGCGATGGTGACGTAGACGGACTGGGTGTCGACCGGGCCGACGAGTTCGTCCAGTCCGTGCACTCGGGTCAGCAGATTGGCCTTGCAGCGCAGGACGGGTGAGTCGAGCAGGCGGCCGGGAAGCGTGGTGCGCAGTCGGGTGGGTCCGGAGGCCGCGGCGGTGAGGAAGCGGCGGAGGGCAGCGAGCAGCAGCCGTTCGTCGGCCAGACGCTGGGAGCCGAACGCACCGATGAGGCCGAGGACGTTGTTGATGGCGAGGTAATAGGCGAAACGCTCGTCGGTGACCTCGTCGGAGACGAAGGTGTCGCTGTGTGCGCCGATGCCGGGCAGCCGGGCGTCGAGTTCCGGCTGCCAGGACTCGCGGAAGTAGTAGCCCTGGTTGTCGCGGTAACGACCACCGACGGGCCAGCCGTCGCCGTCCAGCAGGACCAAGGTGTTCTGCTGGTGTGCCTCCAGCGCGATCCCCGCCTCTCCGTCGAGCCACAGCACCGGGCGGACGACGTGTTCCAGGTAGCGCAGGAACCACTCGGCGGCGACGGCTCCTCGGGGGCGGCCGGTGCGGGCGGCGAGGCCGGTGACGACCTCGGTCAGCCGGGACCGCCAGACCGGCCCGTCCGTGTCCGGGCGGTCCCCGGTGACGCCGGCTCGGGCGTGGGGGCGTGGTGAGACGAGTCCGGCGATGCAGGAGACGTCGTGCGAGGGGCTGAAGGGGTTGTGCCGGATCACGACGTCGATGCCGGGGACGGGGCTGCCGTCGAGTCCGTCGACGGCGATCCAGGCCGGGTCGCGGACGATGTCGAACGCCGGGTGGGCCGCCTGCCACTCCTTGGACAGGCCGCTGCGCAGGAGCCGGTGCACCTCGACACCGCGGTGGAGTTCCTTGCGGAGGTTCTCGCGGCGGGAGTTGGTGATGCGCAGGCCCAGCGAGAGCTTGAGCATGGCGGGGGCGCCGGAGCGATGGACGGTGCGTACGGAGGAGGTGGGGCACCAAGGGGAGCCGTGGGCGCCCAGGTCCTGGAGCAGCCCGGTATCGAAGAGAGGGGCCGTCTCGGGGCGGTGCCGGACCTCGCGGAGTTGCCAGGGGTGCAGCGGAAGGGCCGTACGCCCGTCCGGCAGCGCCAGGTCGGGGCCGGCCAGGCGCTGGGTGAGGTGGGCGGCGGTGACGGGGCGGCCGCGTTCGGTCCAGGCCGAGTCGGTGGCGAGGAGGGAGGGGGCGACAGCTAGCCAGTGCAGGCGGAAGGAGCCGCGCACTTCCGGCGAGTACAAGGCTGCTTCGGCTTCGGAGAGACCTTCGCGGCTCTTCGGGGCCGGGTGCAGAGGGTGGCCGAGGACGAGCGACTGTTCGGCGGTGAGGAAGAGGTCGGGGCCGTCGTCGGGGGCTTTGCGGCGCTCCTCGACGAAGGTGGCGGTGCGGCGGACGGAGTCGGCCACGCGGGCCACGAGTTCGGCACCGCCTGCGGAGGCGGGGGTCTCTTCGAGGATCTCTGCCGGGGTCTCTCCGAGGGGCGCTGTCAGCGACTCACGGGTGAGCAGTACTGCGACGGTGACTGCGTCGGCCGACGGGGCTTGTTCGGGGGCGTTGGCGAGACGGGGACGGCCGAAGCGGTGCCAGCCCGTCGGGGACCAGTAGTGGACGGGGACGAGGAGGGCTGTGCCGCTGGCGGGGAGGGGGATATGAAGGGTGCCGCTCGCAGGGGCGGACAGGCCGGTCTCGCGGACCCAGCAGCGCAGCAGATTCTCCACGGTCGCGGCTTCGGCCACCGTGTGCGGGTCGGGGTGGTTCAGGGGGTCGGGGCGGTTCAGAGGACCCGGAGTGGCGCCGCGCAGGGTTTCCCGTTCGGGTGGCCCGCCCTGGGACGGCGTGTGGGCGGGGCGGGGACTGCGCTGTGAGGAGGGGGCTGCGTCGGAGTAGTTGCTCGGGTGCGTGGGGGTGGTATTCAAGTTCGGTGTTCCTCGGGGTGGTTCTGGCTCGGAGGGTCCGCTGTCCGGTGGGTCGTGCGTCGAGTTGTTGTGCCGGGGCCGAGACCGGGGCCAAAGGTGAAGCTGCGGTCAGGACGGCTCGCTGGGGCTTGGTGAGGGATGAGCGGTCGAGGTTGCGGGGTGCCCCTGAGTGGTGCGCGGCCCGGCATGTGGCGCGAGGGGTGGTGGCTGCTGCGGGGCTGGAGTCCGGCTTCTGGCCTCGCCGGGAGTCCGACCCGGGCCTCAACTCCAGCTCCGACCTCAGCCGGCCCCCGCCCCCGAGCCCGGCCTGCGAGTCCCACTCCGGCCCAGCTCCGGCCCCAGCCACAGCCACAGCCACAGCCACAGGTGTCGCTGTCACGCCCGCTCCGGGAGAAGCAGTCAGCCCCGCTGAGGGCGTGGCTGCGACCCCAGTCCCCAGGCCCCCTCCTGCCACCACGCCACCTTCCGCCGCTCCTCCGGCCCACGTCGCCACCCCGGCAACTACCTGCTCCCCTCGCCCTGGCTGCGCCGTCAATGCTGCCGTTGTCCATCGCCACCGAGCCCGTGACCGCGAGCCACCGCTGCCACGGCGTCGGCGAGGCGGTCGAGGACGGCGGTCGCCTGTTCGTCGGTGATCGTCAGCGGCGGAAGCAGGCGGACGACGCTCGCGTGACGACCACCGAGCTCGACGATCAGGCCCCGCCGGAGGCACTCCCGCTGGACGGCGGCGGCAAGCTCCGGAGAGGCAGGGCGAGGAGAGGAAATGACACCGGGCATCACCGCGGCGTCCGCACCACCGGCGCCACCCGGCCCGACCAGGTCCAACAGCCCGACGGACCCACCAACCTCACCGAGCCCCCACCCGTCGCCCTCACGCTCGCTCTCACCATCCGCCTCAACCATCTCGACCCCGATCATCAACCCCCGCCCCCGCACATCACCGATCACAGGAAACTCCCGAGCCAGCGACCGGAGTTGATCCAGCATCCGCGCCCCCAGCGTTGCCGCGCGCGCTGTGAGGTCGTTCGCGCGGACGTAGGCCATCGTGGCGGTGCCCGCGGCCATGGCGAGTTGGTTGCCGCGGAAGGTGCCCGCGTGGGCGCCGGGTTCCCAGACGTCGAGGTCGTCGCGGTAGACGACGACGGCGAGAGGCAGGCTGCCGCCGATGGCCTTGGAGAGGACCATCACGTCCGGGGTGATGCCGCTGTGCTCCACGGCCCAGAAGGCGCCGGTGCGGCCCACTCCCGTCTGGACCTCGTCGGCGATGAGGGGGATCGAGCGGGCGGCCGTGATCCGGCGCATGCGCCGCATCCACTCGTCCGGGGCCGGTAGGACCCCGCCCTCGCCCTGGACGGGTTCGAGGATCATCCCGGCGGGCAGCGGCACCCCCGATTTGGGGTCGTCGAGGACGGACTGCGTCCAGCGCGCGGCGAGTTCGGCACCGAGCGGACCACCGACCCCGAAGGGGCAGCGGTAGTCCTGCGGATAGGGCAGCCGGGCGACCCGTACGTCGAGGGCGTCGCCGGACGCTTCGAGCGCGCCGGAGGTCATGCCGTGGTAGGCGCCCGTGAAGGCGAGCAGGCCGGTGCGCCCGGTCGCGGCGCGTACGAGCTTGAAGGCGGCCTCCACCGCGTCGGTGCCGGCCGGGCCACAGAACTGCACGCGTGCGTGGTCGGCGAGCCCGGGAGGCAGGGTGCGGAACAGTTCGGTGATGAAGGCGTCCTTGACGGGGGTCGCGAGGTCGAGGACATGGAGGGGCGCGCCCGAGTCGAGGACCTTGCGGATGGCTTCCAGGACGACGGGGTGGTTGTGTCCGAGGGCCAGGGTGCCGGCGCCCGAGAGGCAGTCGAGGTAGCGGCTGCCGTCGGCGCCCTCGATGGTCAGGCCGCGTGCGCGGACGGGGACGATCGGGAGGGCGCGGGCGTAGGTGCGCGCCGCCGACTCGCGGGCGGACTGGCGCCGCAGGATCCCCTCGTGCGCGGAGCGGCCCTGCGACGCTCTCGCGGCGGCGGGTCCCGCTGTGGCCTCGCCGGGTGCGGTGTCGGTCACGGCCATGGTTCTCCCGTCGTCGCGCTGTGCAGGGGCAAGCGGTTCCCTCACGGACTCATCCGCCCCGACATACGGAGCCTCGGGACCGTTTGCTCGACGTCTCGGCACATCGATGCCCCGACTGTCGGGAAGGCTCCGGGGATTGGGGCGTGGGGGGCCGAACCGTCCGCTGGCAGCAAGCCCCCACCGCTACCAACCCCGGACCCCCCACCGGGTTACGGGTGGTCTGGAGATCTTTCACGTGACGGGACTATTACGGTTCCGTCGAAACTCGCCCATAGCGGGCGCATAGTGTGTGATGCCGTTCCAAGGCGCGGTGCCGGAGGGCGAATTCGCGGAGCCCGGGGGGGGCTGCGGGAAGTACCCGGTTCCGGTGCCGGGTTCGTCCACACCAGGGGGAGGCGGAGCATGCGATCCGAACCGCTGTCGTTGACGACTCGCGGCGAACGCGTAAGGGGCGCGCGCCGCAGAACCTCCCCCGTGCTGGCGACCATGGCCCTCGCCTCGGTGCTGACACTGACCGCCACCGGCTGCGGCTCCGGCGGTCCGGACGCGAACGCGCAGGCCTCCGCCTCCGCCACGTCCGAGGGAGACGGCAAGATCACGATTCCGGACGACATCAGGGACAGGCTCAAGGAGCACGGGATCGATGTGGACAAGTGGAAGAACGGCGCCTGGAAGGACTGGGACAGGGACGACTGGCTGCGCGAGGCCCGGGACTACGTCAACCCGATCATCGAGGGCCTGTGGGACCCGGAGCGGATGCGCAAGGCCGAAGATCCCGGCCGCGGTGTCCAGGAGAGCGACCTCTCGGGTGACCAGGGCGTGACCGACCCGGAGCCGGCGCCGGTGGACGCGAAGGCCGTCCCGCCTACGTACCACGACAACGTTCCCGAGGCGGGCAAGGTGTTCTTCGACTCCCCCGAAGGCACGATGGTCTGTTCGGCGACGGTCGTGGTGGACCCGGCCCACCCGGGCAAGTCCAACCTGGTGTGGACGGCGGGGCATTGTGTGCACGCGGGCAGGAGTGGCGGCTGGTACCGCAACATCGCGTTCGTGCCCTCGTACAACGACCAGGCCCTCGCGGCAGGAGAGTTGGCCGGCGCGACCGAGGGTGAACTCGCGCCCTACGGCGTCTGGTGGGCCGACTGGGCGGGAACCTCGGACCAGTGGATCGCACAGGGCGGTCCGACCGGTGGGGAGGGCGCCCCGTACGACTTCGCCGTCATCCATGTGACGCCGGAGGAGGGCGGCAGCGGGAAGTCGTTGGAGGAGACGGTCGGTTCGGCCCTGCCGGTGAACTTCGCCGCACCGGCGGTGCCGCGGGTGGAGAGCATCACGGTGGACGGGTATCCCGCGGCGGCGCCGTTCGACGGGGAGACGCTGTACCAGTGCCAGGACAGGCCGGGACGGCTGTCGATCAACGCCTCGGATCCGACGATGTACCGGATCGGCTGCACCATGACCGGTGGTGCGTCCGGCGGCGGCTGGGTCTCGACCGGCGCGGACGGGGAGCCGGCGCTGGTGTCCAACACCTCGATCGGCCCGGTGAACGCGGGCTGGCTGGCCGGGCCCCGGCTGGGTGAGGCGGCCGAGGGGGTGTACGACACGGTCAGTCGGAAGTTCGCGGGGCAGTGAAGGCCCCCGGCGACTTCCGGCACCCCGACGACCACGACTTCCGGCACCCGGACGATCACAAACCCCGGTGACCCGAACACGCTGAGAGGCCCGCCCCTTCTCGAAGGGGCGGGCCTCTCAGGAGAGCTACGGCACTCAGGCCACAACCGGCACCGGCACATACGGCGCCAGGTCCGCGGCCAGTTCCTCGTGCACCCGCACCTTGAGCAGGGTGCCCTCCGCGGTGTGCTCCTCGGAGATCACCTCGCCCTCGTCATGGGCGCGGGCGACCAGCCTGCCGTGGGTGTACGGCACGAGCGCCTCGATCTCGACGGACGGCCTGGGCAGTTCGTTGTCGATCAGGGCCAGCAGCTCGGTGATGCCCTGGCCGGTACGGGCCGAGACCGCGATGGAGCGCTTCTCGATCCGCATCAGCCGCTGGAGCGTCAGCGGGTCGGCCGCGTCGGCCTTGTTGATCACGACGATCTCCGGCACGCCGGTGGCGCCGACATCCCTGATCACCTCGCGTACGGCGGCCAACTGCTCCTCCGGGTCCGGGTGCGAGCCGTCCACCACGTGCAGGATCAGGTCGGACTCACCGACCTCCTCCATGGTGGAGCGGAACGCCTCGACCAGGTGGTGCGGCAGGTGCCGTACAAACCCGACCGTGTCGGCCAGCGTGTACAGACGGCCGCTCGGGGTCTCCGCCCGGCGGACGGTGGGGTCCAGGGTCGCGAACAGGGCGTTCTCGACCAGGACTCCCGCGCCCGTGAGGCGGTTGAGCAGGGAGGACTTGCCGGCGTTGGTGTAGCCCGCGATGGCGACCGAGGGCACCTTGTGGCGCTTGCGTTCCTGGCGCTTGATCTCCCGGCCGGTCTTCATGTCCGCGATCTCCCGGCGCATCTTCGCCATCTTCTCGCGGATCCGACGCCGGTCCGTCTCGATCTTGGTCTCACCGGGACCACGGGTGGCGAGGCCGCCGCCCTTGCCGCCGCCCATCTGACGGGACAGCGACTGGCCCCAGCCGCGCAGCCTCGGCAGCATGTACTGCATCTGCGCGAGCGCGACCTGCGCCTTGCCCTCTCGGGACTTGGCGTGCTGGGCGAAGATGTCGAGGATCAGGGCCGTACGGTCGATGACCTTGACCTTGACGACGTCTTCGAGGGCGATGAGCTGGCCGGGGCTGAGCTCGCCGTCGCAGATGACGGTGTCCGCGCCGGACTCGACGACGATGTCGCGCAGCTCCAGCGCCTTGCCGGAACCGATGAAGGTGGCCGCGTCGGGCTTGTCGCGGCGCTGGATCACGCCGTCGAGCACGAGCGCGCCCGCGGTCTCCGCGAGGGCGGCGAGCTCCGCGAGGGAGTTGTCGGCGTCCTGCGCGGTCCCCGTGGTCCAGACGCCGACGAGCACGACCCTCTCCAGACGGAGCTGGCGGTACTCGACCTCGGTGACGTCCTCGAGCTCGGTGGAGAGGCCGGCGACGCGGCGCAGGGCCGCGCGCTCGGAGCGGTCGAGCTGCTCGCCGTCCCGCTCTCCATCGATCTCGTGACTCCAGGCGACGTCCTCTTCCATCAGGGCATCGGCCCGAAGACCTTCGGCGTAGGTGTGCGCGAGGAACTGCGTGTCCTGGGAAGAGGATGAAGAGGAGGTCATTTGATCCTTACGTCGATGAGGATGCCGATTCGGCGGTCACTTGGGACAACGCACGGGTACCCCGGGAGATTCCCGCGTCCCGTGCCGCGCCGACCTGAAGATGGTCGCACGGCACGGGGCGTCTCGTCACCGGCTTATTTCACCGGTGCGGCGGCGGGTGCCACGGCGGGTGCCACGGCCTTCCAGTCCGGGTGGCCGGGCATCGGCGGGGTCTTCTCGCCGTAGAGCCAGTCGTGGAGGAAGCCGCCGAGGTCCCGTCCGGAGATCTCGGAGGCGAGGTGCACGAAGTCGGCGGTCGACGCCGTGCCGTCCCGGTGTTCCTGCACCCAGGCCCGTTCCAGGCTCTCGAAGGACTCGCGGCCGATCTCCTGGCGCAGGGCGTACAGGACCAGGGCGGCGCCGTCGTAGACGTTCGGCCGGAAGATGCCGATCTTCTGGCCGGGGTTGGGCGGCTTGGGCGCGGCGGGTGGTCCGCCGGCGGCACGCCAGCGGTCGGAGGCGCCGTACGCGGCCTTCATACGGGCATCAAGGGTGCGGCCCGCCTTGGCCTCCGCGTACAGGGCCTCGTACCAGGTGGCGTGTCCTTCGTTGAGCCACAGGTCGGACCAAGTGCGGGGGCTGACGCTGTCGCCGAACCACTGGTGGGAGAGCTCGTGGACCATGATCGACTCGACGTACCACTTGGGGTAGGCGGGTTCGGTGAAGAGATCCTTCTCGAAGAGGGAGAGGGTTTGGGTTTCCAACTCGAAGCCGGTGTCCGCTGCGGCCATGAGGATGCCGTACGTCTCGAAGGGGTACGGCCCGACCTTGTCCTCCATCCAGGCGAGCTGGCCCGGGGTCTTCTTGAGCCAGGGTTCGAGCGCGGCACGGTCCTTCGCGGGCACGACGTCCCGGACGGGCAGTCCGTGCGGTCCCTCGCGGTGCAGCACGGTGGAGCGGCCGATGGACACCTGCGCGAGCTCGGTGGCCATGGGGTGCCGGGTGCGGTACGTCCAGGTGGTGGACCGGCCCACGCGGTCCACGTCCGTCGGCAGCCCGTTCGCGACGGCCGTGTAACCGTCGGGTGCGGTGACCCGGATGGTGAACATCGCCTTGTCGGAGGGGTGGTCGTTGCAGGGGAACACCAGGTGGGCGACGTCGGCCTGGTTGGCCATGGCGAGGCCGTCCGTGGTGCGTACCCAGCCGCCGTCCCGGTCCGCGGCGGAGACGGGGTCACTCGTGTGCCGGACGGTGATCCGCATCCAGCTGCCGCCGGGCAGCGGCTCGTCGGGGGTGACGACGAGGTCCTCGCCTGCGCCGGTGAAGGCCGCGGGCCGTCCGTCGACCACGACCGACCGGACCTCGCCGTGCGCGAAGTCGAGGTTGATGCGGTCGAGCTCGGTCGTCGTCCAGGCGTCGATCGTGGTGACGGCCGTGAGCGGCTTGCTGTTGCTGCCGGAATAGGTGAAGGAGAGATCGTACGACGCCACGTCGTAGCCGGGGTTGCCGAGGTGCGGGAAGAGGCGGTCACCGACGCCGAGCGGCTCTGCCGGGGCGCTCGCGGCGAGCAGACAGACGCAGGCGGCGGAGGCGAGCAGCGCGGCCGCCTTGCGCCGTCGGGCGTTTCCGGTACGGCGACGGAGGGCGTCGGGAGCAGGTCGACCGGCGTGGGTGGGGTGCACATGGGGGGTGAGCGGCATGCACCACCGCTACCAGCGCACGCGTGCGCCACGGCGGCGACGCGCGACCGGCCCACTCGAACGGGGTGCTCAGGCTCCATTGAGGAGACGCCTGTGGTCCCGTGGCCCAGCCACGCGCGCGTGAGGACGTGCCGAGCGATCCACACGCACGCGAAGGCCTGCGGACCGGACCGACCGATCCCGCACGCGCGCGATAAGGGCCACGGGCGTCACCCGAGCTGAGCGGCGATGGAGGGATGGCCCGGCTGGCCGGCCCAGGCGAAGTGCGACCAGAGGCCGGTGACGCGCAGGAGCCCTTCGGACTGCGCGCGCAGGGCCTCGGCGACCAGCTCGGCCCGGTCGGGCATGCCCCCGGAGGCGCCGGCACCGTCCCGGAAGGGCCGTCCAGGGCATCGGCCCCGTCCTGCCGAGCGGGTTCCTGAGGTGTCGATCCCGACGAGCGAGCCACCCCAAGCGTCGACCCCGGGCCGACGCGGCCCCCAAGACGCCGGCACCACCCGGACACGGCCCTCCGGGGCGTCGGTCTCTCCCCTGTCGGCGAGGGGCGTCGGTCCCCTCCCCGGCGGCGAGCCCTCCGAGGCCTCAATCCGATCCAGGTGGGGCGAGCCCATCCAAGGCGTCGGCCCAACCTGACGCGCTCCTCAAGACGCGCCGACACCGCCCCGGCCGCGCATCCAAGGGCCTCGGCTCCATCCGAACCGGGCCAACCCCTGAGGCGGGTGAGCGAGCCCCCTGGGCGCCGATCTCGGTCGGGGCCTCCCCGAGACACCGATCCCGATCGGGCGCGGCCCCCGTGAGATACCGGCACGATCCCAGACACGCCCCTCCATGACATCAGCCCGTCCCAGCCAGGCCAGCCCCCTGAGGCGCCCATCCCGGTCAGCGAGCCCCCTCGGCGTCGCTCCCGGTCGGGCGCCTCCCGAGACGCCGATCCGGACCGGAGGCAGCCCTCTAAGGCGTGGCCCTGATCCGACGCGCCCCCCAAGACGGCGACACCGTCCCGGACGAAGGCAGGCCCATCCAGAACGTCAGCACATCCAAGACGTGCCCCAAGACGCCAGCACATGCCAGACGCAGCGCCCGCGCCGTCCCTCACACCCCCGGCGTCTGCGCCCTGCTCACGTCATAGACGCCCGCCACGTTCCGCATCGCTCTCATCAGGGCGGGCAGCTGGGCCGCGTCCGGGAGCTGGACCGTGTATGTGTGGCGCACACGCTGCTGGCTGGGAGGTTCGACGGTCGCGGAGACGATCTCGGCGCCCTCGCCGGCCATGGCCTCGGTGAGGTCGGCGAGGAGGTGCGGGCGCCCGAAGGACTCCGCGAACAGCGTGACCCGGCACTCGGCGGTGTCGCCCCAGCGCACGCCGACCTCCTTGCGCCCCACGTCCTTCATGCGGGTCACCGCGGCGCACTCGACGCGGTGCACGGTGACCACTCCCCCGCGCACGGCGAACCCGGTGATCTCGTCGGGCGGTACGGGCGTGCAGCAGCCCGCCAGCCGTACGGTCGCGCCGGGCTGGTCGACGACGGCGACGGCGGTCTGGTCGTCGGGGCTCTGCGGGTCGCCGATGTTCCCGCCCACGCTGTCGGGCGTGTCCGCGGCCGACAGCTCCGCCGCGGAGGGCCGGAAGGAGTTGGCGGCTCCCCGCGCGGCCTGTGCGGCCTGCGCGTCCTCAGCCGTGGCGCCGGTCGTTCCGCTCCGCTCCCCGGCCTCCTCCGACGCCTCGTGCGAGGGGTGTGTGGCGATCCACCGCTGGATGGCGATCCGGGCGGCGGGCGTGTGCGCGTGCTCCAGCCACTCCTTGGAGGGCTCGGCGGCCGGGTCCTGCCCCATGAGGAGCTGGACGGTGTCGCCGTCCCTCAGGACGGTGCTCAGGGTCGCCAGACGGCCGTTGACGCGAGCGCCCAGGCACGCGTGCGCGTCCTCACCGTACTGCGCGTACGCGGCGTCCACACAGGTCGCGCCCTCGGGCAGGCCCAGGGTGCCGCCGTCGGGCCGGAAGACGGTGATCTCGCGGTCCTGGGCGAGGTCCTCGCGCAGGGTGGACCAGAAGGTGTCGGCGTCGGGCGCGGCCGCCTGCCAGTCGAGGAGCCGGGAGAGCCAGCCGGGCCTGGTGGGGTCCACCCGCTCCTCGTCGGCGCCCGCGCTCTGCTCCTCCGAGGCGTCCGAGGGGGAGGCGTACGGATTGCCGAGCGCGACCACTCCGGCCTCGGCGACCTTGTGCATCTGGTGGGTGCGGATGAGGACCTCGACGACCTGGCCGTCGCCGCGGGCCACAGCGGTGTGCAGCGACTGGTACAGGTTGAACTTCGGTACGGCGATGAAGTCCTTGAACTCCGAGACGACCGGCGTCATACAGGTGTGCAGTTCGCCCAGGACGGCGTAGCAGTCCGCGTCCTCGCCGACCAGGACCAGCAGACGGCCGAAGTCCGCGCCGCGCAGCCTGCCGCGCTTGCGGGCCGTGCGGTGCACGGAGACGAAGTGGCGTGGCCGGATGACGACTTCGGCCGGGATCCCGGCCTCGCGCAGCACCCCCCGCACCTCGTCGGCGATCTCGGCGAGCGGGTCGTCCGCGCGGGAGGCGTTGTCGACGATCAGCTCGCGCGTGTGCTCGTACTCCTCGGGGTGGAGGATCGCGAAGACCAGGTCTTCCAGCTCGGTCTTCAGGGCCTGGACACCGAGGCGTTCGGCGAGCGGGATGAGGACGTCACGGGTGACCTTGGCGATACGGGCCTGTTTCTCGGGGCGCATCACGCCGAGGGTGCGCATGTTGTGCAGCCGGTCGGCGAGTTTGATCGACATCACTCGGACGTCGTTGCCGGTGGCGACGAGCATCTTGCGGAAGGTCTCGGGCTCGGCGGCGGCGCCGTAGTCGACCTTCTCCAGCTTGGTGACGCCGTCGACGAGGAAGCGGACCTCCGCGCCGAACTCCTCGCCGACCTGGTCGAGCGTGACCTCGGTGTCCTCGACGGTGTCGTGGAGGAGGGAGGCCGTCAAGGTGGTGGTCTCGGCGCCGAGTTCGGCGAGGATGAGGGTCACGGCGAGCGGGTGTGTGATGTACGGCTCACCGCTCTTGCGCATCTGGCCGCGGTGCGAGGACTCGGCCAGGACCCACGCGCGGCGCAGGGGCTCGAGGTCGGCGTCGGGGTAGTGGGCGCGGTGGGCCTCGGCGACGTGGCCGATGGCGTCGGGCAGCCGGTCGCGGGCGGCAGGGCCGAGCAGCGCGGCGCGGCCCAGGCGGCGCAGGTCGATCCGCGCCCGCCAACGGGCGGCCGGGCCTGCTACCGGACCTGGGGTCGCGGGGTTCGTCGCCTCCGCACTCATGGGCACCTCCGGCTGCGTGGACCGGCGGACGGGGTGCCCCATGGCGGACACGGCTCAGGGGATGGCATCTGTCCCCCGTCCGGGCCGGTGCTTGATGCTACCGAGCCCATCACGCCCACCTGACCGCCTCTCGGCGAGCGTGAAACGGATCACCCATTCGAGCGATGGCTTCCAGGTTTACGATTCCGCGCCACCTGACCTGCGACTGACCGTGAATCCGCATCGCACGAGGGGTCGAGGGCTGGGGATCCATGCCTCCGGCGCTCTGATCTATACGATTCATATGGTCAACGAACCGCGTTTTCAAGCCAGTCGGCGTCGATCTCGCCCTCGGCGACGATCACCGCGGGGCCGGTCATCTCGATCTCGCCGTCGGTCCGCTCGGTGATCACCAGGGTGCCGCCGGGCACGTCGACGGTGTACGTCGCCGGGCTGCCGGTGGCCGTCGGGTCGACGCCGTCCCTGCGGGCCGTGGCCACAGCGACGGCACACGCGCCCGTGCCGCAGGACCGGGTCTCGCCCGATCCGCGCTCGTGCACGCGCATGGCGACGTGGCGGGGGCCGCGGTCGACCACGAACTCGACGTTGACCCCGCTCGGGTAGGCGGTGGCCGGGCTGAAGGGCGGCGGGGAGTACAGGTTGCCGGCGTGCGCGAGGTCGTCCACGAAGGCCACTGCGTGCGGGTTGCCCATGTTCACGTTCCGGGCGGGCCAGCTGCGGTCACCGACGCTCACCGTGACGTCCCCGGCGGGGAGCAGCGCCTTGCCCATGCCGACGGTGACGTCGCCGTTCTTCGCGATGTGCACGCTCTTCACGCCCCCGCGCGTGGCCACCGCGAGGTCGCCCTCGGTGACATGACCGGCGCGCTGGAGGTAGCGGGCGAAGACGCGTACGCCGTTGCCGCACATCTCCGCGACGGAGCCGTCGCCGTTGCGGTAGTCCATGAACCACTCGGCCTCCCCGGCCATATGCGTGGCCTCGGGGTGCTCGGCGGACCGTACGACATGGAGCAGGCCGTCACCGCCGATGCCGGCCCGGCGGTCGCACAGGGCGGCGACGGCGGCGGGAGGCAGGTCGAGGGCGTTCTCGGGGTCCGGGACGATCACGAAGTCGTTCTCGGTGCCGTGGCCCTTGAGGAAGGCGATCCGGGTGCTCATGTCTCGATCGTACGGTGCGGGCCGGTGAAGGCTCGTCGCGCGATTCTCCACGCCCTCGGAAGCGAAAAGCCTCTAGCGCAGCCTTGCCACTCGCCATACCGCCAGCACGATCACCAGCGCCACCAGCAGGACGTATGCCGTCACGACCCGCCAGTCGGCCCTGCGGTCCTCGCCGCGCCGCGGCAGGCCCGGCCACGTGTAACCAACGCGGCGCGCGGCCATCATGCCCCAGCCGGCCGCGCAGGAGCAGATCAGCAGGCCCAGCATCGCGATCACCGCTCCGCTGTCACCGAAGTCGAAGGCCAGCGGGAAGGCGAACATCAGGGAGCCGACCGCGGCCAGCGAGATGATGGGGGCGAGCTGCCAGATCCGCAGACGGCGCTGTGGGCGCAGCTCGACCTCGACCTCTTCCCCGCCCAGGAACATCTCCTCGGGCTCGGGGCCGTCGGCGGTCACACCGCCCAGGGTGTCGTCGGGCCCGTCGGGGCTCAGACGCTCCGCGTCCTGCTCCGGTTCACCGCTCTCGACGGTGAGGGGCTCGGTGCCTTGTGCGGTGTCGCGAGGGCCGGCCTCCATCGCCACGCGCCCTCCCAACTCGGACTCCACTTGGTCGATCGAAGCTCGATGATGGCACGCCGCCGGAGGCCGGGATGGCGGCCGGAGCGTCCCGATGCCAGGACGTGATCAGGCTGTAACCGGTCGTTCGACCAATGCCAGTGCGAGCTGCGGAAGTTCTGTGAGGTGCGCCGCAGCCCCACTCAACCAGTGCACCCGCGGATCGCGCCTGAACCATGAATCCTGACGGCGCGCGAAGCGTTTCGTGGCACGGACGGTCTCGGCCCGCGCGTCTTCCATCGTGCACTCCCCCGAGAGTGCCGCGAGGACCTGCTGGTACCCGAGCGCGCGCGAGGCCGTGCGCCCCTCGCGCAACCCTCGCGCCTCCAGCTCCCGCACCTCGTCCACGAGGCCCGCCTCCCACATGCGGTCCACCCGGCGCGCGATGCGCTCGTCGAGCTCGGGCCGGGCGACGTCGACGCCGATCTGGACGGTGTCATAGACGGAGTCGTGACCGGGGAGGTTGGCGGTGAAGGGTTTGCCGGTGATCTCGATCACTTCGAGAGCCCGGACGATACGGCGGCCGTTGCTGGGCAGGATCGCCCGCCCGGCCTCGGGGTCGGCGGCGGAGAGGCGGGCGTGCAGCGCGCCGGAGCCGCGCAGGACGAGCTCCTCCTCCAGCCGGGCCCTGACGTCGGGGTCGGTGCCGGGGAACTCCAGGTTGTCGACGGCCCCGCGGACATACAGGCCGGAACCGCCGACGAGGATCGGCCAGCGGCCCTCGGCGAGCAGTGCGTCGATCCTCGCGCGCGCCAGCCGCTGGTACTCGGCGACGGACGCGGTGACCGTGACGTCCCAGATGTCCAGGAGGTGGTGCGGGACGCCGTCACGTTCCGCGGGCGTCAGCTTGGCGGTGCCGATGTCCATCCCTCGGTAGAGCTGCATGGAGTCTGCGTTGACGACCTCGCCCCCCAGTCGTTGGGCGAGGAAAACGCCCAGATCGGACTTTCCGGCCGCGGTGGGTCCGACGACGGCGATGACGCGGGGGGCGGGGGGTGCGCTGCTCACCGCCCCAGTCTCGCAAACCTCGGGGCACCACCTCGAACGAGTTACGTGACAGCCCGGGCCCGGGGTCGTTGCCAGTTGCGTGGTTTCCGCCGCCCTGGTCAAGGAGGCGGCGATCCGGATGGCGCAAACGGGCGCACCGGACGACGCGGGATTTCCCCCGCACGCGTAACGTATGGAGTGAATATGGGCGTTTTCGCACGACTTCTCCGCAGGTCGAAGGCTACGGAGGAGGCGTCAACCGCCGAGACGCAGGCCGACATCCCGACGGCCGAGCCCGCGGCGGAGGAGGCGGCAGAAGCGAAGGGATCGACCGACGCCAAGGCCGAGGCCGGCACTCGGACCGAGACCGAGGGCGGGACGCAGGTCGAGCCGCAGGCCGAGGTCGGGGAGACCGGCGCGGCAAAGGACACGGACGGATCGACGGCGACGGAGGCCGTCGAGGACGCGGGCGCCGAGAGCGTCGAGATCCCCAAGCAGCAGTCCGCGGCCGAGGCAGCCGATCATGAGGCCGGCGAAGGCGCCCGCACGTAACTGTCCCGCGTGGGAAGGCAAGCGATGGGTCTCCTGGACAACTTCAAGGCCAAGCTCGGCCCGGCCAAGGGCAAGGTCTCCGGCCTCGCGCAGCAGCACGGGGGCAAGATCCAGCACGGTCTCGACAAGGCCGCGAAGGTCGTGGACGAGAAGACCAAGGGCAAGTACAGCGACAGGATCCAGACCGGCACGGGCAAGGCCAAGGACGCCATGGACCGACTCGCGCGCAACGACGGAACAGAGGGACCGGGGGGCGGCAGCGCGCCCCCGACCTCACCGCCGCCGGCTTCCTGAACGGCAGCACGGCACACCGGCGGACGGCCCGAGGCAGGACGCCTCGGGCCGTCCGCCGTATGCCAGGCCCCCGCGCCCAGGACTCCCGACGGCCCCCGCGTGCCTCGTGGTCTGGCGGCTCTGCGACGGCCGTCAGGACCAGGTCGCGACCAGGTACCCCACACCGTACGGAGCGTCCTCGTACAACAGCGAGCCGCCGAGGCCGGCACCCTCCGCCGCACCCGCGAGGACCTGCCAGCAGGCCCGGCCGGAGGCCTTCAGTTCGTACGCCAGCTCGGCGTCCAGCGCTCGCAGCGCCGCCACGTCGGCCGTACCCAGCGCACGCGCGACCTCTGCGTCGAAGGGAGCCGCGCGCTCGTCGAGGTAGCCGGGTGCCTTGAGCGTGCGGCAGGCGCTGGCGTCGCCCATCACCAGCAGCGCCACCCGCTCGGCCCGGGCGGCGATGTCCCTTCCGGTCCTGATACACCGCTCGGGCTCCAGAGGTTCCCCCACCCCGAGTCCCTCGATCGGGGCGTCGGACCAGCCGGTGCGCTCCAGGAGCCAGGCGGCGACGGCGAGGGAGGCCGGGAGCTCACGCTCGGACTCCGTGTCCCTCTCCGCGTCCCTGCCGAGCCGCACGTCGAGATCCACGCCGAAGCCACGGAAAGAGCCGCGGCTGCCCTCGGGGAGCACACCGCGCCCGCTCCGCTCCGCGGGTCCGACGACCACGAGCAGTGAGGGCCGAGCGGCGGCGAGCACGCCGAGCGCGTCCGTGCAGGCGGCTCGTGCGGCGTCCAGCTCGGGCGCGGCGCCCGCGGCGACCTCGGGGACGAGAAGAGGCGGGCAGGGGCAGACTGCGGCGGCGACAAGCATGATCGGGAGCCTATCGTCAGGGTTGCTTCGGCCCGGGTTCCGAGCTCCACACCAGCTCGGCCAGCTGGTAGGTCACGCCGAAGGTGGACACCATGCCCTTGATGTACGCGTAGTAGGCATCCCCGTCCCCGATCCGGTAGACCTCCCGGCGCTTCTGGCGCAGCCCGGAGCGCGGGCGATGCGTGCAGGCGATCTCGTAGAGGCGGGCGCGGGCCTGTTCCCGGGTGCCCTCGAAGCGGGCCACCTCTTCGGAGCCGTCGTCGATCCCGCCCTCGGTACCGGCCTGCACGACGACCACCCAGCGCGCCGTGGCCCGGTCCCCGCTCAGTGCGCCACGCAGCCGCTCGTGGCCGCCGGCAACGGCTCGGGAACCCCGATCTTCGGCAGGCCCAGCAGGACACCCGCGGGCTTGGCGGCCTCGGCCACGTTCCGCTTCTCCCACGCGTCTCCCGCGCGCGTGCGGCGCACGTCGAGGACGGCGCCCTCGGCGAGGAGGTGGTGGGGGGCGGCGTAGGTGATCTCGACCGTGACCACGTCGCCGGGGCGGACCTCCTGGTCGGGCTTGGTGAAGTGGACCAGGCGGTTGTCGGGGGCGCGGCCGGAGAGGCGGTGGGTGGCGCCGTCCTTGCGGCCCTCGCCCTCGGCGACCATGAGCTCCAGGGTGCGGCCGACCTGCTTCTTGTTCTCCTCCCAGGAGATCTCCTCCTGGAGGGCGACGAGACGCTCGTAGCGCGCCTGGACGACCTCCTTGGGGATCTGGTTCTCCATGGTGGCCGCCGGTGTCCCGGGCCGCTTGGAGTACTGGAAGGTGAAGGCCTGCGCGAAGCGGGCCTCGCGGACGACGTGCATGGTCTGCTCGAAGTCCTCCTCGGTCTCGCCGGGGAAGCCCACGATGATGTCGGTGGTGATCGCCGCGTGCGGGATGGCGGCGCGCACCTTCTCGATGATCCCCAGGTAGCGCTCCTGGCGGTACGAGCGGCGCATCGCCTTCAGGACCGGGTCGGAGCCGGACTGCAGGGGCATGTGGAGCTGCGGCATGACGTTCGGCGTCTCGGCCATCGCCGCGATCACGTCGTCGGTGAAGTCGCGCGGGTGCGGGGACGTGAAGCGGACGCGCTCCAGTCCCTCGATCGCGCCGCACGCGCGCAGCAGCTTGCTGAACGCCTCGCGGTCGCCGATGTCGGAGCCGTAGGCGTTGACGTTCTGGCCGAGCAGCGTGATCTCGGAGACGCCCTCGCCGACCAGCGCCTCGATCTCGGCGAGGATGTCGCCGGTGCGGCGGTCCTTCTCCTTGCCGCGCAGCGCCGGGACGATGCAGAAGGTGCAGGTGTTGTTGCAGCCGACGGAGATCGACACCCAGGCCGCGTAGGCGCTCTCGCGCCGGGTCGGCAGCGTGGACGGGAACGCTTCGAGGGACTCGGCGATCTCGACCTGCGCCTCCTCCTGCACGCGCGCGCGTTCCAGCAGGACGGGCAGCTTGCCGATGTTGTGGGTGCCGAAGACGACGTCCACCCAGGGCGCCTTGCGCACGATGGTGTCCCGGTCCTTCTGGGCGAGACAGCCGCCGACCGCGATCTGCATACCGGGCCGCGAGGCCTTTCGCGGCGCGAGCCGGCCGAGGTTGCCGTAAAGCCGGTTGTCGGCGTTCTCCCGCACCGCGCAGGTGTTGAAGACGACGACGTCCGCGTCCCCGTCGGAACCCTCGGGGGCGGGCACGTACCCCGCCTCCTCCAGCAGGCCGGACAATCGCTCGGAGTCGTGGACGTTCATCTGGCACCCGTACGTGCGCACTTCATACGTTTTCGGAGATGAAACGTCCACTGCCGGGCTCCGGTCGCTGCTGATGGTCATGGGTCAAGGGTAGGCGCTTGCCGGAGCGGCACGGCCCGGTCGCCCACGGCCTGCACGGAGCGGTACGCCCCACGATGACGTGAATCACGTACGGGGCGACCACGGGGGCTTTGCATGACCATACGCGGTGATGCATAATCTTCCTATGTCCAAGGTCCTCACGTCCCTCCCCGCCGGCGAACGCGTCGGCATCGCCTTCTCCGGCGGTCTCGACACCTCCGTCGCGGTCGCGTGGATGCGCGACAAGGGCGCCATCCCCTGCACCTACACCGCGCACATCGGGCAGTACGACGAGCCCGACATCGACTCGGTGCCCGGCCGCGCACAGGCCTACGGTGCCGAGATCGCGCGCCTGGTCGACTGCCGGGCCGCGCTGGTCGAGGAGGGCCTTGCCGCGCTCACCTGCGGCGCGTTCCACATCCGCTCGGGCGGGCGGGCGTACTTCAACACCACGCCCCTGGGCCGGGCCGTCACCGGCACGCTGCTGGTGCGGGCGATGATGGAGGACAACGTCCAGATCTGGGGCGACGGTTCGACCTTCAAGGGCAACGACATCGAGCGGTTCTACCGCTACGGCCTGCTCGCCAACCCGAACCTGCGGATCTACAAGCCCTGGCTGGACGC
Organism: Streptomyces sp. NPDC102270; assembly: GCF_044766405.1. Lineage (NCBI taxonomy): Bacteria > Bacillati > Actinomycetota > Actinomycetes > Kitasatosporales > Streptomycetaceae > Streptomyces > Streptomyces sp. NPDC102270. The sequence continues at coordinate 194,239 of NZ_JBIWLX010000022.1, forward strand.
GGACTTCGTGACCGAGCTCGGCGGCCGCAAGGAGATGTCCGAGTGGCTGGTCGCGCACCAGCTGCCGTACCGGGACTCGACCGAGAAGGCGTACTCCACCGACGCCAACATCTGGGGCGCCACGCACGAGGCCAAGACCCTGGAGCACCTCAACACCGGCATCGAGACCGTCGAGCCGATCATGGGCGTCAAGTTCTGGGACCCGTCGGTCGAGATCGCGCCCGAGGACGTGACGATCGGCTTCGACCAGGGCCGCCCGGTGACCATCAACGGCAAGGAGTTCGGCTCCGCCGTCGACCTGGTCATGGAGGCCAACGCGATCGGCGGCCGGCACGGCCTGGGCATGTCCGACCAGATCGAGAACCGGATCATCGAGGCGAAGAGCCGCGGCATCTACGAGGCCCCCGGCATGGCCCTGCTCCACGCGGCCTACGAGCGTCTCGTCAACGCGATCCACAACGAGGACACCGTCGCCCAGTACCACAACGAGGGCCGGCGCCTGGGCCGTCTCATGTACGAGGGCCGCTGGCTGGACCCGCAGGCCCTGATGATCCGCGAGTCGCTCCAGCGCTGGGTCGGCGCGGCGATCACCGGCGAGGTCACCCTGCGTCTGCGGCGCGGCGAGGACTACTCGATCCTCGACACCACGGGCCCGGCGTTCTCGTACCACCCGGACAAGCTGTCGATGGAGCGCACCGAGGACTCGGCCTTCGGCCCGGTGGACCGGATCGGCCAGCTGACCATGCGCAACCTCGACATCGCCGACTCCCGCGCCAAGCTGGAGCAGTACGCGGGTCTCGGTCTGATCGGCACCGGCAGCCCCACGATCGGCGCCTCCCAGGCCGCCGCGACGGGCCTGATCGGCACCATGCCGGAACTGCCCGAGGGCGGCGCCGAGGCGATCGCCTCCCGCGGCGAGGTCTCGGAGGACGAGGCCCTGCTGGACCGGGCGGCGATGGAGTTCGGCACGGACTGAGTCACCTGTGCGGAAGGGACCGGTGCGAGACAGCGCCGGCCTCTTCTCATGCCCGCCCCTCCCGCGACCGCATCAACGGCTGGATCCGCGTCCCGAACTTCTCGATCCCGTCGAGGAAGTCGTCGAAGACGAGCATGATCCCCTTCGTCCCCTCGACCCCGGCGATCTCGTCGAGCATGCGCGCGACACTCTCGTACGACCCGACGAGCGTCCCCATGTTGAAGTTCACGGCGCCCTCGGGCAGCACGATGGTGCGGGCCGTGGAGGAGTCGTCGGCGGTGGTGTCCGTGGCCGACTCCCCCGCCATGTAGGCCAGCGCCGCGCGGTCGGCGCCGTCGTGGTAGTCCTGCCACTTCGCGCGGGCGGCCTCGTCGCTCTCGTCGGCGACGACCATGAACAGGGACAGCGCGCCGACGTCCCGGCCGGTCTCCCGTGCCGCCTCCACGAGCGTGGCCGCGCTGTCCGCGAAGGCGAGCGGGGTGTTCACACCGCTGCCCAGGATGAAGTTGTAGTCGGCGTGCCCGGCGGCGAACCGCATGCCCGTGCCGCTCTGTCCGGCGGCCACGATGTCGATGTGCCCGTTCGCCGGCCGCGGTGAGAGCACGCAGTCGTCCATCTCGTAGAACTCACCCTTGAAGTTGCTGACGCCCTCACTCCACAGCTCCTTCATCACCGTCACGTACTCCTCGGCGCGCGCGTACCGGTTGCCGAAGTGTTCGTCGCCGGGCCAGACGCCCATCTGCGTGTACTCGCCGGGCGCCCAGCCGGTGACGATGTTGACGCCGAACCGCCCGGGGGCGATGGAGTCGACGGTGACCGCCATGCGGGCGACGATGGCCGGCGGCAGGGCGAGAATGGGCGTGGAGGCGTACAGCCTGATCCGCTCGGTGACCGCGGCCAGGCCCGCCATCAGCGTGAACGACTCCAGGCAGTGGTCCCAGAACTCGGTCTCGCCGCCGAAGCCCCTGAGCTTGATCATCGAGAGGGCGAAGTCGAACCCGTGCTCCTCGGCCTTCTGCACGACCGCCTTGTTGAGCTCGAAGCTCGGCATGTACTGCGGGGAACTCTTCGAGATGAGCCAGCCGTTGTTGCCGATGGGGATGAAGACACCGATGTCCATGCCGCTCCTCATGATCGGAGACTGCCCGGTGCGACGGCACGGTACACGGCCGGGATTTCGGCAACTTCCTGTGAAGCATGGGTAGTTGAGGTAAAGGAGCGGTGGGGAACAGCTCGTCGGAAACGGTGAAGCAGGTTTCGGACGGAAACAGGAACGATAAGTTCCCTCCATGAACGCGCGGCTCGCTCTCCTCGGCACGGTCACCCCTGGTGCGACGGAGAGCGAGGTCTTCCGGCTGGCGCTCGGGCATGCGGTCGGCGAGCTGAGCGCGCTCGGCGGGACCGTCCACCTGCGCGGCCCGATGTCCGCGCTGCGCCTGGTGTCGTCCGTCGGCCTGCCGCCCGCCCTCACCCGCTCCTGGGAGATCGTCGACCAGGAGGGCCCCGTGGCCCCGGCCCGCGCACTTCAACAGGGCAAGGGCGTCTGGGTACCGCTGTCCGAGGACGCTCAGCAGAAGGCTCCCTGGCCCGGTACCGGCCTCGCCGCCCTGCCCGTCTTCAGCGGCCGGCGCAGCATCGGCGCGCTGACGGTCCTGGCCGGCGAGCGGGGCGAACCCACTCCGGAGCACTGGGGCTTCCTGCGGGACGTCGTCGCCTGGGCCGAGGACCGCATGGCCCAGGCCCCGCCGCCGTCCGGCCCCTCCCAGGCGGAACTGGGCGGCGAACGGCTCCGGCAGGCCCTGAAGGAGGTTCAGGTCGGCTCCTGGGACTGGGACATCCGCAATGGCGACCTGATCTGGGACGAGGCCGCCCTGGCGCTGTACGGCACCCGCCCGGCCGACTTCACCGGCCGGATCGACAACTGGATGCGGATCGTCCATCCCGACGACCTGGCGCCCACGCTGGCAGCGGCGCAACGGGCCATCCTCGACCACAGCGTCTACGAGGCCGAGTACCGCGTACGGCGCCTGGACGGCACCTGGGGCTGGACGCAGGCCCGCGGCCGGGCCACCTACGACGAGCGGGGCGAGCCCCTCCGGATGATCGGGGTGGGCTGGGAGAGCAACGAGTCGCCCACCGCGCGCGGCGCCCTCAGCAGAGCTCTGAGACACATGAGCGACGGCTTCCTCGCGGTGGACGACGAGTGGCGGATCACCTTCGCCAACCTGGAGGCGGAACGCTTCCTCGGCTTCTCCGAGGAGGAGCTCTTCGGACGCCTGCTGTGGGACCTGCCCGCCACCCGGCAGGTCCCGGGTCTGAAGGAGGGCTGTCTGCAGGCCGCGGCCGACGAGAGGTCCGCCGGGTTCGACGTGTACATCGCGGAGTGCCGGCGGCGACTGCACGTACGGCTGGTGCCGGGACCCGACGGCCGCACCCTCTACTTCCAGGACGTCACGGAGAAGCGCCGGCTGGCGCAGGAACGGCAGGCGGCGGAGCGGGCCGCGGCCGAGCGGGCGGTGCGGATCGCCGAGCTGACCACGGAGCTCGCCAAGGCTACGACCTCGCGGGACGTGGTGGACGCGGTCGCCCGCCGGGTGCTGCCGCCGTTCGCCGCCTCCGGGCTGATGGTCCAGGTCAGCGAGGGCGACCGGCTCCACCACGTCGGCGCGGTCGGCTACCCGCGGGACTTCGTGGCCCTCCTCGACAGCCGCCGCCGGTCGACGACCGGCGACCCCGCCTGGGACACCATCGCGTCCGGCCTCCCGCTGTTCATCTCCTCGGCGCGCGAGTACGCCACCCTCTATCCCGAACTCGCCGACTTCCCCACCCGCGGCGACAAGAAGTCCTGGGCGTTCCTGCCGCTGACGGCGTCCGGGCACACCTTCGGCGTCTGCGCGGTCTCCTTCGACCGGCCCCGGGTCCTCGACGACGAGGAACGCGCGCTGCTCACCACGATCACCGCCCTGGTCGCCCAGTCCCTGGAGCGGGCCCGCCTCTACGACGCCGAGCACACCCGGTCCCGGGAACTCCAGCGCAGTCTGCTCCCCCAGGCCCTGCCCGACCTGCCCGCGTGCACGGCGGCCGCGCGCTATCTGCCGGCCGGGCAGGGCGCGGACGTGGGCGGCGACTGGTACGACATCATCCCGCTGTCCGGCGGACGGGTCGCACTGGTCGTCGGCGACGTGATGGGCCACGGCCTGCCCGAGGCGGCCACCATGGGCCGGCTGCGCACCGCGGTGCACACCCTGGCCGACCTGGAGCTGCCGCCCGACGAGATCCTCGGCCACCTCAACGACATCGTCGGCGGTATGAGCGAGGCGTCGTACGCCACCTGTCTGTACGCGCTCTACGACCCGACGACCCGGGTCTGCTCCATCGCCCGGGCCGGCCATCCGCCGCCCGCTCTGGTACGGCCCGACGGAACCGTGCACTTCCCCGAGCCGGACGCCGATCCCCCGCTGGGCGCGGCCAAGCCACCGTTCGAGACGGCCGAGTTGGAGGTGCCCGAGGAGAGTCTGCTGGTGCTCTACACCGATGGGCTGGTGGAGTCGGCGAAGCGGGAGATCGACGAGGGCATGGCCGAGCTGGCGCGGCTGCTCGGCGCCGCCCACGCCGACGGGACCGCCGTAGACCTTGAACGGCTGTGCGACAGGCTGACGGCCGGTCTGCTGCCGGCGGACCAGCCGGCGGCCGACGACGCGGCGTTCCTGGTGGCCCGGCTGCACGCGCTGCCGGCCGACCGGATGGCCGCCTGGTCCCTGCCCGAGGACCCGAAGGCGGCGAGCCAGGCCCGTGGCCACGTCCGCGAACAGCTCGCGGCCTGGGACCTGGACGACCTGTCCGCCACCACGGAACTCCTGGTGAGCGAACTGGTGGGCAATGTCGTCCGGCACGCCCGCGGCCCGGTCCGGCTGCGCCTGCTGCAGACCACCGAGCTGATCTGCGAGGTCTACGACGGCAGCCAGACCATGCCCCGGATCCGCCATGCCGCGGAGACCGACGAGGGCGGCCGGGGCCTCCAGCTGATCTCGGCGCTCTCCACCCGCTGGGGCGCCCGCTACACCCCCACGGGCAAGTGCATCTGGACGGAACAGTCTCTGCGGGGCCCGGCCGAGCCGACGGACGTGGTGTTCCTGAACCCCGCGGACTTCGACGAGGACTGGGACGCGCTCCTGTGACGACGTGTGCCCGTTCGGCCCAGCTCGACGGGCCGGATGCGGGGCGCGTCCCTAGCGTCGTGGTGACGGCTGTTCCGGCCCCACCCGAAAGGCACGACCCATGGGAATACGCATCACGCTCACCGGCGCCGCGCTGGCCGTCCTGGCCACCGCCGGACCACTGACCGGCGTCGCACACGCCCAAGGCGACCTGGACTGCGCCGACTTCCGCTTCCAGGAGGACGCGCAGGCGGTGCTCGACCTCGACCGCACAGACCCCAACCGGCTCGACGAGGACCAGGGCCGGGACGACGGCATCGCCTGTGAGGTGCTGCCGCACCGGGGCACCGCCGCCGTGAGTGCGGCCACGCCGCTTCCGACTCTCGGTGTCCAGGGCGGTTCCGGAGGCAGTGTGGGCCCGGCCGGTTTCGAACGGGCGATCGGCGTGGCGCTGGCGCTCGGCGGAGCCGGGCTCGCGGGCGCGTATGTGGTGCGCCGACGCCGGGCCACCCAGCCGCAGGCCCGCCTCAAGGATCGATGAGCCCTGCCCTTATCGCGTACCGGGTCAGCTCCAGGCGGTCCCGCATCCCCAGCTTGTGCAGCAGGTTCGCGCGGTGCCGCTCGACCGTCTTCGCACTGATGAACAGCAGCTCGCCGATCTCCTTCGTGGTGTGCCCCTCGGCGACCAGCTTCAGGATCTCCTCCTCGCGTTCGGTGACGGCCCGCCTGGGCAGGTCGTCACCGCGGTGCAGCCGGTCCAGGTAGGAGCGGACGAGGGCCCGTTCGGCACCGGGGTAGACGAAGGATTCGTCGCGTACGGCGGCCCGGCACGCCTCGACGAGATCGCGGTCGGCGACGGACTTGAGCACATATCCGCTGGCCCCGGCCTTGAGCGCCTCGAAGAAGTACTGCTCGTTGTCGTACATCGTCAGGATCAGGATCCGCAGGTCCGGCAGCCGCCGGGACAGCTCGCGAGCCGCCTGGAGCCCGGTCATCCGCGGCATGGCGATGTCCAGTACGGCCAGATCGATCTCACGCGCGCGTGCCAGCTCGACCGCCTCCGCGCCGTCCCCCGCCTCGGCCACGACCGTGAGGTCCGGCTCCCCCTCCAGGATCAGCCGGACCCCTCGTCGTACGAGGGTGTGGTCGTCGGCGAGCAGCACACGCGTCGGCTCCCGCATCAGCGCGCCCCCGCGGCGACCGGTATCCGCAACCGCACGTCCGTCCCCCGCCCGGGACCGGCCCGCACCGAGAACACCGCCCCGACCAGCAGCGCCCGCTCCCGCATCCCCTGGATCCCGGCCCCTTCGGGCGCTCCGTCCAGCCCCTTGCCGTTGTCGCGCACGAGGAGTTCGACTCCCCCCGAGACCGGCTGGAGCCGCACCTCGGCACGGTCGGCGGCAGAGTGCCGCGCGGTGTTAGTGAGCCCCTCCTGGGCCACCCGGTAGACGACCAGCTCCGACTCCTCGGTCAGCCGGGGCAGCTCGCCGCCGACGTGGTGGCGCACGGTCAGCCCGTGCGTGGTGAACTCGGCCGCGAGCGACCGCAAGGCGCTCGGCAGCCCGAGTTCCTCCAGCACACCGGGCCGCAGCCGGCGCGCGATCCGGCGGATCTCGTCCAGCCCGGCCCGGGTCGCCTCCTGCGCCTGCCCCACTTCCTCCCGCAGCTCCGCCGGCGCGCGGTCGGCGACCCGCTTCAGCTGGAGCAGAACGGCGGTCAGCGTCTGCCCCACCTCGTCGTGGAGCTCGCGCGCGATGCGATGCCGCTCCCGCTCCTGCGCGGACAGCGCGTGGGCCGCACCGGTCGCCCGCTCGGCCTCCAGCCGGTCGAGCATGGTGTTGTACGTCGTGATCAGCGCGGCCGTCTCGGAAGGACCGGAGACGGGGGCACGCACCCCGGGGCGCAGCAGATCGGCGGCTGCCATGGCCCGCCCCAGCCGCTGCAGCGGGACGAGCCCGACCCGCAGCACGAGGGCGTTGGCGACCAGCAGCAGGGCGAGCCCTCCGAGGACGATCACGGCCTCCCCCTGCCGTACGGGCGTCGACACGGTGACCGGCCCCAGCAGCAGCGCGGCGGCGACGACGAGGCCCGCGGCGTTGAGCGAGAAGATCCGCCAGAACAGCGACACGGCCCTGCCCTCGCCTCTCCCGTCCGACGCCCGAGGCCCGAGCCTCGCCGGTCCCCGCCGCTCGCGTATATCCGTCACGTCACCCATATCGCCACCGTACGGGGGCCTGGCAGCATGCGAACCCGGCACCCGTGATCACACGAACTGCAAGGGGAAGAAACGTGTCTGCTCCACGCCTGAGGGCGACGCCGCTGCCGGGAATCGGGGTCCAGTACGACCTCATGACCCGCGAGGACCGCCATCTTTCCGTGGTGGCGCACCGCGATGGTGCCCGCACGGTGAGCGTGTACCGGGCCGACGACCCCGACTCCTGCGCCCAGTCGCTGCGCCTGACGGGTTCCGAGGCGGGCGCCCTGATCGACGCGCTGAAGCCCTCCCACCACAGCGCCAGCCTCCTCTACACCTCCGACCTCGGCCTGGTGGCGGAGCGCATCGAGGTGGCGGCCGGTTCCCGTTGGAACGGCCGGATCCTGGGCGACACGAAGATGCGCACGGACACCGGCGCGTCCGTCGTGGCGGCCCTGCGCCGGGCCGAGGCGATCCCGTCGCCCGCACCGGACTTCCGCCTGGCGGGCGGCGACATCCTCATCGTCGTGGGCACCCGCGAGGGCGTGGACGCCGCCGCGGCGATCCTCGGGCGGGAGTGAACGCGTGCACTCCGCGGTCCTCCTGATCGAGTTCGGCTCGATCATCCTCGGCCTGGGTCTCCTCGGCCGTTTCGCCGCCCGTTTCCGCCTCTCCCCCATCCCCCTCTACCTCCTGGCCGGCCTGGCCTTCGGCGAGGGCGGCCTGCTCCCCCTCGGCGCGAGCGAGGAGTTCGTCTCCATAGGCGCCGAAATAGGCGTCATCCTCCTGCTCCTGATGCTCGGCCTGGAGTACACGGCCGGCGACCTGGTCACCAACCTCAAGGCCCACTACCCCTCGGGCCTGGTCGACGGCGCCCTCAACGCCCTCCCGGGAGCGGCGGCCGCACTCCTCCTCGGCTGGGGTCCGGTGGCGGCGGTGGTCCTGGCAGGCGTCACCTGGATCTCCTCCTCGGGCGTCATAGCCAAGGTCCTGGGCGACCTCGGCCGAGTCGGCAACAGGGAAACCCCGGTCATCCTCAGCGTCCTGGTCCTGGAGGACCTGGCGATGGCGGTCTACCTGCCCATCGTCACCGCCCTCGTGGCCGGCGCGGGGCTGCTGGCCGGAAGCCTGACGCTGGCGATCGCCCTCGGGGCGGCCGGCCTGGTCCTCTTCGTGGCGGTCCGCTACGGCCGCCTGATCTCCCGCTTCGTCTCGAGCGACGACCCGGAGAAGCTCCTCCTGGTGGTCCTGGGCCTGACGATCCTGGTGGCAGGCGTGGCCCAGCAACTCCAGGTGTCTGCAGCGGTGGGCGCGTTCCTCGTCGGCATAGCCCTCTCGGGCGAGGTGGCGGAGGGCGCCCACACTCTCCTGAGCCCCCTGCGCGACCTCTTCGCCGCAGTCTTCTTCGTCTTCTTCGGCCTCCACACGGACCCGGCGAGCATCCCCCCGGTCCTGCTCCCCGCCCTGGCCCTGGCCCTGGTCACGGCAGCCACGAAGATCGCCACCGGCTACTGGGCGGCCCGCCGAGCCGGAATCTCCCCCAAGGGCCGCTGGCGCACGGGCGGCGCGCTGGTGGCCCGCGGCGAGTTCTCGATCGTCATAGCGGGCCTGGCGGTCTCGGCCGGCATAGAACCCAGCCTCGGGCCCCTGGCCACGGCCTACGTCCTCATCCTGGTCATCCTCGGCCCCCTCACGGCCCGCTACACAGAGCCCCTGGCGACGCGACTGACGACCCGCCGCGAGGCCCCGACGCCAGCGGAGAGCGGTTCGCGGGTGACGGAGGCGTCGGTGGGGCGGGACGGGGCCTGAGGGGGCGCGCCGGGTCAGGTTGTCGGGCGGGTGCGGGCCCGTGGGGGCTGCTCGCGCAGTTCCCCGCGGTGCCGCTGCGCTGGGCTTGAGCGGGGCGCCTGAGGGGGTGCCGGTCAGGTTGTCGGGCGGGTGCGGGCCCGGGGGGGCTGGTCGCGCAGTTCCCCGCGCCCCTAGGGGGTTGCAGCCACCGCGCCACGACGGAACCGTTCGCCACCTCCCGCACTACGCCGGACCGCGCGCCACCACGGGCCGCTGGCCGCGTACGGCGGCGAGGGGACGGGGTGGGGGGTGTCCGCCCGCAGCGGCCGGCGTCCGTTACCGAGCCCTGCTCAAGCAGCCGAGCCGCCGGACCGAGGACGGACACCCCCCACCCCGGCACCGACCCACCCACCGAACCCCACGCGCTACACAA